>JABDCT010000006.1 GCA_013287985.1 Chlamydiota bacterium | reverse complement strand
AAGGAGAGCCTTTTATGAAGACGAACAAAGTCAATGTATCACAAGGAAGAAGCACTACAGCCCCTACAGGTCGTACGCCATCCAAACAAGTAATGAATTCTAAGCAAAAGGTCCAGCAAGCCGTGAAGACCCTTCCCCCTCCTGTTCCTACCTACCAGAAAAAGCTGAACCGCGATTCGACTCCCGCTGCTAAACTCGTTGCAAAAATTGCCAGCAACATCCTGCAGCAGAAGAAAAAAGCCCTAGCGCCTAAGAAGCCTGTACGCCAAGGCTAGCTTCAAGAGATCTCCGGGAATAAAGGGCAAGAATCCAACGAGAAGTGCCTTTTCCATCCCGATAAACGATCCCAGGTAGGCTACGCCAAATAGGTAGGCTGCCAGGTCTGCACCGATGAGCGAGAGGAAGATCTTGCTGTTCGACATCTCGCGTCTGTTTTGCAGCAGAAAGCCTGCGACATAAGCCGATGCGAGGTAGCCGATCAGGTAGCCACCGGTGGGGCCAGCAAAATAGAGGGGACCGCAGTTCCCTCCTGCGAAAACGGGCATTCCACACAATCCTTCGATCAGATATGCGAGCACCATCAGCGAGCCTCTGCGGCTGCCTGTTAGAGCAGCGAGCAGTATCAGCATTTGCAGGGCAAATGCGATAGGCACGGGCGAAAAGGGCAAGCGGATCGCGAGTGGAGCAACCAGGCCGATGAGGAGGCTGCCTCCGAGAATGAGGGCGGTTTCGCGTACAAGAGTTGCGCTTTTTGAGGAAGAAAGAGCAATTGATCTCATTTTTCACCTTTTGATTTAAGTATTTCTGTTGCTTTTTGGCATATGGCCCGGGCTCCCGCAAAGGTCAAAGTGCGTGGAGCATCTTGCAGAGAGAGCCATTTGCCATCGCGTATTTCCTGTTCTTGTAGCACAGGAGTTCCTGATACCAGAGCAAAAAAATAGTGTACGCGCTTGGTGACTTTGACGCCACGACGCGTGAAATGGTACTCCTCATCGATGGATCCGTGCTCTAAGAAGCGCTCGATGACAAGTCCGGTCTCTTCATTTAATTCGCGTTCTGCTGCCGTTTTAGGGTCTTCTCCCGCACTGGATTTCCCTTTCGGGAAACCCCAATGATTCCCGTTGCGATGCAAGATGAGAAAGACCTGCCACACTCCTTCATGTGACCTAAGCGGAATGATGCCGTAAGACTCTTCAATCATATGCCTTAAAGAGTAGGGCGGCATTATGTCCACCAAATCCAAATGAATTGGAGAGAGCTACATCGACGTTGCACTCTTCCGCATTGACTCCTACGACACCTACCCCTTCTATTTCGGGCACAGGGTTTACGAGGTTGATGGTAGGATGGAGTTTGCCAGTGCGGATCGCCATCACTGTGGCAATCGCTTCGATACCGCCTGCAGCTCCGAGGCAGTGGCCGATCATTGATTTCGTCCCATTCACCTTGATCTGGGCGGCTTTAGGGCCGAACGTCTGTTTAATTGCTTGCAGCTCCGCGAGGTCGCCCCCAAGGGTCGAGGTCGCATGGGCGTTGATATAATTGATGCGGTCTTTAGAGATTCCGCCGTCTACAATGGCCTGCTCGATACAGAACTGTACTCCTCCGCCATCTGGGCGGGGATCTGTCATGTGGTAGGCGTCGCAGTTGACAGCACCACCGACATACTCTGCCAGGATGGTTGCGCCGCGTGCTAAGGCGTGGTCGAGGCTTTCGAGCAGAAGGACACCGGATCCTTCTCCCATGACAAACCCATCGCGATCCCTATCCCAAGGACGAGAGGCGCGTGTGGGATCATCATTGCGCTCAGACAGCGCTTTGATGGCTACGAATCCCGCCAGTCCAATCGGATTGATGGCGGCTTCAGCGCCACCGCATAGCATCAGATCGGCATCGCCCCTACGGATATGCTCGGCAGCGGCGTAGATCGAATGGCTTCCTGTTGCACAAGCTGTCGAGATCGAGTAGTTGGGGCCCATAAAGCCGATATCGATAGCGAGGAGAGCTCCACCCATATTGGTGATGATATAGGGAACAAAGAAGGGCGTAAGGCGCTTATACCCTTTTGTTATAATGGTCTGTGCTCCCTCGTAGAAGACGGACATCCCGCCCATTCCGGAGCCGATGATGACTCCACAGCGCTCTTTATTGAGCTTTTGTAGAATATCGGGCGTGACGCCGCCTGCTTCAAGGGCGCGTTTGCCTGCGACAACGGTATAACTGATAAAGGGGTCGACGCGGCGGGCCTGTTTTTTATCGAGGTATTCGCCTACGTCAAAATTGCGGATCCATCCGGCAAAGCGGGTGGGATATTCCTCGCATGGGAAACTTTCAATCGGAGTGACGCCGCTTTCGCCGGCGAGGAGTTTTTGATAAAAAAGGTCTACATCATTTCCAAAGCAGGAAACAAGACCCATACCTGTAACAACAACACGTTTTTTCTTCATATCGCTATATAAAATTTATCTGTGAAAAGTATACCCGAGACTTTCTATCCATGCAACTGCACAAACGTGCCCGAAAAAAAATTAAACTTTGATAGCTAAGTCGATAATTTTGCCTTCGCGATAGATATCCTCTAAGCGGTACAGATCGCGTATGCCGGGCATAAAGAGATGGATCATATAGGCGCCGTAGTCGAGAACGACCCAGTCCCCATTGGAAAGACCTTCAACAAAGAGCGCTTTTTCGCCCCTTTCTTTTAGCACCTTCATCAGCTCGTGGGCCATGGCGATAACATGGCGATCGACCATCCCCTCAGCGATGATGACATAATCAGTTAAAGTTGAAATACCCCTGACATCGAGAGCTAAGATGTTAGAGCCTTTTTTGTCAAAAATAGTTTGACCAATAAAATGAATAATTTCGTCTTGCATGGGGCTACAAGTATAGGTTTTTAGCCTCAATGTAGTCTAGGACTTTTGCAGGGACGAGATGGCCGCAGTACTTTCTTTTTGAAAGCCGCTCGCGCAGCTGGGTGCTGCTGATTTCCATGATGGGGATTGGGGTAAATCCTTCCTTGAGCTGAGGGGGCAGCGAGGCGCTATGACGCGTTCCTATATAAGGCGGCGCCATTCTGAGTAGCGTATCGATCTCTTTCCACTGGTCAAGACCTGGAAGCTGATCGTCACCTAGAATGAGATGAATGAGCGCGTCCGGGCGGCTCTTGGCGAGTGCGCGGATCGTGTCGATGGTGTATGAGGGCTCTACCTTGATGGCTTCCCAGTCGAGCAGTTCAAATTGCGGAATGGGTGCAATAGCCAGTTTAACCATGGCCAATCGATCTTGCGGGAGAGCCACTGTTGACTCTTTATGCGGTGACCGAAAAGCGGGGCAGAAAAAGATCTTATCCAGCTTCCTTTTTTCGAGCATCTGGATGGCTAGATTGAGGTGACCGAAATGGATCGGATCAAAACTGCCACCGAGAAACCCAAATTTACTCAAATGATCCCCCACTGATTTTTCAGAGAGAAGGCGCGTAATTTGCGGTCGGGATTGACGGCGATGGCGTGACCGGCCGCTTGCAGGAAAGCCAGGTCCAAAATGCTATCTGAATAAGCGGTGACCTGCTGGCGAATGATCCCCAGTTTGGCTACGATCTTTTCTAAGTGAGAGGCTTTGTCCTCGCCCTCGAAAATGTGATCGATTGCAGCGAGGCGCTTCTCCTCATCGACAGCATATTCGGTAGCGCGAAATTCTTGCACGCCTAAGCATTTAGCAAAGCGTTTAACGAGAAAGCTGGGCGAGTTGGAGAGAATCATCGTATAGTGTCCGAGCTGCTGCGCTTGTTTCAAGCGTTCGAAAGCGGGCATATAGAGACCGTGCATAAGATACTCATTGACGAAGCGGTCGGCGTAGTGCTCCAAAAGCTCTAGAGACTTACCGCGCAAGATCCATTCAAAAGTACTTTGGTGGAGATCTTTCAGCGACATGCCAAAGAGATGGTAGCGAAAATAGTATAGTCCGGAGTGCATGAGCGCAGAAAAAGGCAGCACCTTCTCTTTGTAGAGAAAGCGGCAAAAATTGGCGCTGCTATTACCCTTGATCAAGGTGTAATCCAGATCAAATGCACTGATGCTAACGCTGTCTTTCATAGAGCTTTTCTTCCAGCGTATAGCGCAGAGCGTCTAATTGATCGAGACGATTTTTTTCGCGTTCGATCAGTTCTTGGTAGAGCATCGATTCGGCAAAATTGAGATTCGAGCCGCCTGCGACCTTGCGATGGAGCTCGAGTGCATCTTTGATCTGTTTGACGCGCGCTTTCATTTGCAGGACAAATGCTGCGAGATCTTCGGGCTCGCTTTTTTCAAACGAGCGATCGACGAGCTCTTCTACGCGGCAAGAGAGCATCAACTTATCGATCTTAGACAGACCTTTGTCTGCATGGATTTTCTGCAGAAGAGCGGCAGCTGTACTCTCGACATCCTCTTCTCTGTTTTCGAGGGCTTCGATCTCCTCTTGGAGCTGGGGCAGCGCAGAAGGAGGCGGCGCAGGTCTTTCCGGACGCTTGGGCTCCTCTTTTTCCACTTTTTCTGTCTTTTCCGCTTGGGCGCGCTTTTCAAGGCGCACTTTTTTCGCCTGCTCTTCTTTCACTTTGATCTGATCCCAGCACTCGCTGAGCGACTGTCTCGTCTCATGAAAGATCTGACTGGATACCGTCAGCATTTTGCTTGCCGCCTGAAGGGCGCGTATCTCATCTTTCATGACGTAGAAGGGCTGTTTAGATCTCTGGGCGCCAAAATTCATGTCGATAAAGCCCTTTACTGCTTGCGCAAATGATTCGGAGAGCTTTTGGATCAAGGCTTTGCGCTCAGGAAAGACTGTATTGCCCACTTGGTCCAAACGGGCGAGCAGTTTCTGTTTAACCGGTGCACGCAAGGGGCTCTTAAGGATCTCTTTGCGCAGCTGCTGCAAACGCGCGCCGAGCTGGCCAAATAGTTCGATGCGCTGCTGAGTGGTGCGGAAAAATTCACTATTTTCTGCAAGAACAGCAGAATTTGCCGGAAACTCTACAGGAGCGATCTGAGCGAGCTTCTGCTCTGCCGATGCGAGATCTTCTTCCACTGCTTTCAGAGCGAGATCGATCTGCTCTTCGGCAAAAGAGGACTGCTCGTCGGCGACTTCTTTGAGTCTGCGCACCTCTTGTGCGAGCTGAATATACTCGTTCCAAAGAGTCGTACGGAGCGGGGCAGCAAGATTTTCTTTAAACAGCGCAAGGCAGAGGCGCTGGGCTTGCCAAAAGTCGCGAAACACGACCCTCTCCCCTGTCAGGGATGCGCGCATAAAATCGAGCGCCAGGCGTATTTTCTGCTCAAGTGCACTCTCTGCTTCAACTGCACTCTGAAAAGCTTTAAACGCTTTTGAGGGAGCGGGCTGCTTCTTGGCGGGTTTTTCTTCTAATGGAATGGGGGCTTGTTCTTCAGTCATAGTGTTAAAAGATTCTACCTCTTAGAAGAAGATTTTGCCAACGAGTAATTCGTTCTATGTGTACAATGTTTCACCAAAACCACAATTTGAGGTATTTATGGCTGCACCATCTATTCAACATTTTTCTTCCCAAGCACCTATTTCTATTGATGAAGTCAATACTCTCTTTTTCACTAATCCCGGAAACATCAACCTCCACATTATGTGCGACGAAATGATGGTCAGGGCGGCGACTAAGGGTCTTACTGGCGAAGAGCAAAAAACGATATATGATTATTGGAATACGGTGTCCAATGATGTGAATTGGCACTTTCAATGTCTGGCACAGTTCAACTCGCTTTTGGGGGAAGTTCTTAAAGAGGGCAGTAACGTTCTAGGCGCTAAAGAAATTTTCATCAAAAGTAAAGTAAATCAAGGCTTTACTGTAGCAGATGCAAAGGCGGAGTTTGCAAAGGCTGCTCAGGTTCGCATGAATGGTTTTTTTGAAGGCAAACTCGCAGAATTTCAAGGCAACTACATGTCAATCAAGACGCCCCAGGAGAGAATAGCTCAAGAATACACGATTTTACTCGGACGCTTTAAAATGATGCCTACAGCTAAATATTACCTTGAAATGGAGCTACTCGCTTTTGGTCATGGTCGTGAAGAGTTGGAAAAGATCGAAAAATGCCTGTCCCCCCTCACACTATATGAGCGTCGTGTAGGCGAACATTTTGTGCAGTATTCTGCGCGTCCAAATACTACTTTGAGAGATCTGGAAGACAAGGTAACAGGTGAACTCCTGCTGTTTACTGCAGTTATGTCTCATAATCTTGTATGATTAAAGCCACCGCTTGATCGACTGAGAGGTTTTCGATATTTAGCCAGCGGAAGAGCGGCTCTTTGCGGAACCAGGTGAATTGCCTCTTGGCGTAGCGCCGGGAGGCTTGTTTAAATGCCGTGACGAAGGCATCGAAATCGTCGGGCGTTTGCGCGCTATCCAGGAATTCCAGGCACTGGCGGTAGCCGATTGCTTGCGCTGAAGAGGTGTTCTGGCGGAGCCCCTTGTCCTGCATCTGGCGCACCTCCTCGATCAGCCCCGCTGCAATCATCTCATCACAGCGCATCTCGATATACGAATAGAGGATCTCCTTAGGCAGATAGAGAAACCAGCAGCGGAAATCGATCTGCTCCTGTCTCTCCTGCATTTTGGGAAACTCCGATACCTTGCGGCTCGTCAAGGAGATGATTTCGAGCGCGCGGACGATTTTGTGGCGGTCGCTGTGGGTGATCTGCATGGCATAGTCGGGATCGAGTTCTTTTAACCTGTCGTAGAGGATGGTGCTCCCCTTTTCGCGCATCTCGTCTTCGAGCTTCTGGCGCACCTCAGGAACGGAGGGAGGTCCTTGCGGCGGGCCATAGATAAGAGAGTGGATGTAAAAGCCCGTTCCCCCGACTACAATGGGGACGTGTCCCTTGGCTAGAACAGCGTGGATGACACGCATCGCCTCTTCATAGAAGTCGGCGACATTAAAGTTCTGGATGAGGTCGCGGATGTCGATTAAGTGATGGGGAACTTGTGCGCGCTCTAGAGCCGTTGCTTTGGCAGTGCCGATATCGAGTCCGCGGTAGACCTGCATCGAATCGGCGGAGATAATCTCCCCTCCCATAAGACGGGCCAGAAGAAGAGAGTGTTTGGTTTTGCCGACGCAGGTTGGCCCTGCTAATACAATGACGCGCGGTTTCTTTGGACGAGTCGCGATTTTTTCACGAAGCGGGAGTGTCCCCGCGCTGAATTGTTTGAAAGTGGTGTTCATTTTCCAAGAGCTGTAAGAGCTTCTTGTTCGGTTGAATAGATGCTCAGCACGCGTTCAAACCCCGCCATTTTGATAATTTCCATTACATCATCCGCTATGTTGCAAGAGACCAGATGGCCACCCCGACTTTTCAATTTCTTGGTCGCAGAAAGCAGCAGGCGCAAGCCTGCGCTACTCAAATAATCGACTTTTGCAAAGTCGAAGAGGATGCGATCTTTTGTGTCTAAAAGAGCTCTGATCTTATTTTCCAATACAGGAGTGGATGCCGCATCAATGCGTCCTTCCAATCGGATCAAAACAGCTCCCTCTTTCTCTTCTACTTTTACCTTAACGCCTAGCACAATAAGCCTTCCTTTCTTAGCGAAAAAATAACGCCTTAGGCTTTTATAGGGAAGAGGAACCTATCTCACTAAAGATTTTCGCCGATTTTGGATTCGAATTGCAGGGGTAATATTAACTCCAACATGACCCCTGCAATTTGAATCGAAAATCGACTGAAACTCTTTAGTGAGATAGGTTCAGATTAGTTGACCAGTTCAAGGCGAACGCGCTGACCGAAACGGGCGCCGATCGTCATTGCCAGCGTGCGCAGAGAATTGATAATTCTGCCTTGCCGTCCGACAACTTTAGCCACATCTGTTGGAGAGACGCGGACTTCGATCAGAGTGCCTTTTTCGTTTTCGACGATTTGGATCTCGACTGCATCGGGTTGATCAACGAGATTCTTAATGAGATATGTAAAAAATTCTTTCATACTTACTACACGCAATTTGCGTTTTCAGGGCTGAATTTACCACGTCCCTCGATTTATTCACAATTAAACTGCTGGTAGACTATAGGATTTTTTAAAAAAAATTCATCACAGAGAACATAGAGGAAAAGGAGAAAATTCTATTTTTTCTCTCTTTTTTTCTCTGTGGTCTCTGTGATCTCTGTGGTGGATTTTTCCTGTACGAAGGCGAGGTCGGAAAGGCGAAGATCTATGACTTTGCGCGGGCAATACAGGAGCGTCTGATGCCCCTTGGGCTCAGGACAAAGACTTTGCTCTTTTTCCAGGAGCGTGAGCCTCAGCTTAAGGAAATTCGCGAGCTCCTGGGAATAGTCCTTCGCGCTCAAACGCAGAATGCGCGGGATCATCCAGCGCACCTCTTTCTCTTTTTTAATCTCATCTTCGATGACAAGGACGATTTCGCGCGTGCCATAGCTGCGCTCGAGCGCGCGTGAAACGTCCACTCGCCTTAAGATAAAGGGCCCCTCAAAAGCGGGGTCTTGAAAGAGGTCGAGAATCTGAAAAGCTACTTTAAGTTTGTCATTTTTTAGAGAGCGGTTCCATTCGGGAGCTTCTTTCAGCCCCAAGAAGATCTCTGGAAGGTTTTTCGGAGGAAAAAAGGGGCTTAAGGGAAAGGGCGTGCCCACCTCATCGATTGCCGTATTGGGACAGTCTGCCAGAAATGCCACAGGCTGACGCACGGCATAGTCCACATAGACGATCCCTGGGCGCAAGAGGCTCACGTCAGCTTCTTTGATGACGGGAGATGAGCGCAGTTTGGCGGCGGCTTTTTGACAATTGAACTCTTTGCTGGGCGTCGGCTTATCAGCGGCCAGCTCCATCAGTTCGGCGAGATAGGTCGTTTGCAGCGCTTCGCACTGGGGTCCCGTCTGCACGATGATTTTAATCGGGACGGGGCTCGAACTGCCTCCCCACCCTAAATAAAGCTGCAGGGCGAGGTACCCTAGACCACCGGTGAAGAGAGCAGAAGCGAAAATCCAGATGAGTGAACGCCTCACTTGTGTTTGAGCTCCTCGAGAACAAGGGGTCCGACATTGGTAATATCACCCGCACCCATTGTGATGAGGATATCGCCTGGTTTTAGGTAGCCGCCAAGAAATTTAGGCAGAGAGGCGCGGTCCACATATTCCGTTTGCGGGCGATGCTTTTTCACCCCTTTCTGGATGAGCTGTGCGGTAATTCCAGGGATGGGCGGTTCGCGCGCGGCGTAAATATCGGTGATAATGACAGAATCGGCATACTCGAAGGCTTCGGAAAACTCCTCTAAGCAGTCGCGCGTGCGTGTGTAGCGGTGGGGCTGAAAGGCCACGACGAGGCGCCGTGGATGCGTCGCGGTTTTGAGCGCTCTTAAAGTGGCAAAAATCTCCGTAGGATGGTGGGCATAGTCGTCGTAGACCTCGATTTCGCCGCAATTGCCTTTTTTCTCAACGCGTCTTCCTACCCCCGTGAAGGTGGAGAGTGCGGAGCGCAAGAGCTCTTCTTCGATATTGAGCTGAAGACCCATGCCAAAGACAGCTGCAGCATTGAGTACATTGTGGGCGCCGATCAGAGGGATCTCGATCTCGCTGTAATGGTTGTCCTGAAACGTGAGGTCGAAGACCATTTTCCAGCCGAGCTGCTGAAAATTATCCACTTTTAGATCTGCTTCATCCGAAAATCCGTAGCTATAGCCATCGAGCTGTAGCGCGGTGAGGCGCATGTCGTCGCGGCACCAGAAGAGATGCTCGTGGGATGCGACCTGACTCGCGAACTGCTTGAACCCCTTATCGAGAGCCTCATCGCTTTTCCAATAGTTCATATGGTCATTTTCGAGATTGGTGATGATCGCGCCAAAACAGGGGTAGTGCAAGAAGGAGCCGTCGCTCTCATCCGCTTCTGCGACGAAATAGGCGCCCTCTCCATGGTGGCCATTGGTTTTGAGACCAAGGACGATCCCGCCAATCGCATAAGTGGGGTCGAGGCCCACTTGGGTGAGCACATAGGCAAGCAGGGAAGAAGTGGTCGTTTTCCCATGCGTTCCCGTCACGAGTAGCGGAGCGTATCCCTCCATGAGCTGCGCGAGCAGTTCGGAGCGGTGTAAAATCGGAATGTGGGCTTCTTGGGTTGCGAGATATTCGGGATTGTCTTCCGGGATGTCCGTCGAAACGACGACTGCATCGGGGTGTTGCACATTCTCGCGCGCGTGTCCGATGAAAATTTCAGCACCTGCGGCACGCAGGGAAGCGACCGTTGCAGAAGCAGCCAGGTCGCTGCCAGTCACCTTCTCCCCTCTTCTCAAGAGGATCCGGGCAAGTGCGCTCATGCCGATTCCGCCAATTCCTATAAAATGGTAGTGTTTAATCATAAAATTTTTTGTAGCACCTTTTGTGCGAGCTCTTCTCTCTCGTGTTCTTCCATTTTAAACGCTGCGATCTTTTGTTTCATCCTTTGCCATTTCTCGCCATTATTACTCATCAGATCTTCTATGGCAGTGGCAAGGCTCTGGGCCGTTAGCGCCCCTTGCGGCATCCACGTGGCACCGCCAATGCGCTCCATTACTTGTGCATTTATTTCTTGATGGTTGTCCGCCGCCTGAGGAAAGGGCACGAGTAGACCGGGCACTTCAAAAATAATCAGCTCTGACAAGGTGGCTGCACCGGACCTGCAGACGACAAGATCGGCGGCGCGCCAGGCGATATGCATCTTATCTTCAAATCCCTTCACTTTGGCGCGCACTCCGCGCTTATAGTAGTGGATCTCCGCCTCTTTGGCGCTTTTCGCCTCCCCGGTGAGATGGATGATCTGAAAGGGAAAGGAGAGCGAGAGCTCGAGAGCAGCGCTATTGATCGCCTGCGCCCCTTGAGATCCGCCAAAAACCAGCAGAGTGAAAATAGAGGGATCGAGGCCATACGCCCGCCGCGCCTCTTCTTTGGAGAGGGCGTGTACAGCGCTGCGTTCGCACCAGTAGGGCATGCGCACCAGCAGCTTCTCCCCTTTCAGATGCTCTGCGGTCTCTTCGAATTGCAGTGCGGAAAAGAGGGCGCGTCCTGCGAACAAGCGATTGACCCGGCCGGGGTAGGCGTTGGATTCAAAGAGAATGATCGGGATCTTTTTTAACCAGGCCGCACACAGAAGTGGAAAGCTGTAGAAGCTGCCAAATCCGACCACGAGCTGCGGCTTGAAATGGTTGAGCAGGTCGATGCTCTCGCGCACGCCGCGTCCAATCTTGACGAAGGAATCGACGCTTTTGAAGAGCCCCCCGCGGAAGGGCGTTGCGCTGGCGACTTCGCGGTAGGGAAAGGCCTCGCGCTGAAAATAACGGTTAGAGGCGAGGAGACCTCCTGCGAACAAGAGCTCAATATCGGGTCTCTGCTCCATTAGATCGCGCGCGAGCGCTTGAGCAGGGAAGAGATGGCCGCCTGTTCCTCCAACGGCAAATAGGATTCGATTATTCTTTTGCATAATGTTTTACATCTCTGGAGACGCTGAGGATCAAACCTAAAGCGATAAAGTTTCCCATCAGCGAAGATCCGCCATGGCTAAAAAAGGGCAGGCTGATTCCCTTGCTGGGAAGCAGACCCGAGACTACACCTAAATTTAAAAAAGCCTGAAAACAGATGAGGAATGTCAAAATGGAGGCGACGTAAAAGCCTTCCATGCGCGGCGCTTTCGAAGCGAGGTAGAAGCCGATTCCTCCCATCGTCATGTAGAGCATGATCAGCGCGCTCATTCCTAAAAAGCCGCACTCTTCCGCAAAGATCGCCGCTATATAATCGCTGCGCGCCTCGGGCAGGTAGTCGAGCTTCTGCAGGCTCTCTCCAATCCCCTTTCCAAAAAGGCCGCCCGAACCGGCTGCGATCTTCGCCTGATGCGGCTGGTGGCCCTTGCCGCGCAGATCGAGTTCCGGATGGAAATAGATGTTGATGCGGTCGTGCACGTGGCTCATTTGCGAGGCAGCAATGCCTCCCATAACCGTGAGCAGCCCGAGTGGCAGCACCCAATAGGTCCACTTGAGGCGCGTGAGGATAAAGAGGATGCAGAGCGTCATCAAAATAATCGCGACAGTCCCGTTGTCGGGTTCGATCAGGATCAGTCCGAGCGGAATGGAGAAGAGCAGCATCAGCTTGATAAATGCGCGGAAGGTAAGGCTATTTTTGTCCTGTGAAGCCACTTTGATATAGACGAGCGGAATCAAGATTTTCACAAACTCCGAAGGCTGGAGCGAGTTGCCAAAGACGTTGATCCAGCGGTGAGCGCCGTTGATCTGCTGGCCGATACCCGGAACGAAGACGAGGATGAGGAAAAGCGTAGAAATTCCCAGCAGGATGCCGCTGAGTTTAACGGTGTTCTGGTAGCCGAGAACGTAGACGCCGATCGCACAAAATGCCGCTAGAAGCGCGTAGACGAGCTGGCGCAGAACAGCATATGTCGTGCTGCGATCGAGCGAGCGATCGAGCACTTCGGCGGCTGTCGTATTGAACACCATGAGGATGCCGAGCAAAAAGATAAGGGCTGCTGTTGCCAGCAACCCTAGGCTGTAACGATTCATTACTTGATACGAAGTTTATCACCCGCTTTCAGACGGCGCGCCTTGTCCTGATCGAGATTGTTCAGTTTCAGGAGTTCTTCGAGCTTCATGTGGTTTTTCACCGCAATTGTCCAAGGATTATCTCCAGCCTTGACGGTGTAGTATTTTGGTCCTTCAGATTTAGCAGCCGCAGCAGAAGTCGTAGCTGTTTTGCGTGTGCCGGGAGAAACTTTAAGAACCTGGCCAATGTGCAGGTTGGCATTAGAGAGATTGTTGATGCGCATGATATCTTTCACAGTTGTGCGATGAGCGCGTGCAATTTTTTCCAGAGCATCGCCTTTCTTCACTGTGACATCGATAAGAGCTGCAGGTATTGCTGCGATGGCTTGGTTTTGTCCTTCACTTGCAGCAGGTGTGAATGTTTGTAGGTCAGCAGCAAAATCGAGGGCTGGTGCTTGTGCTGTCGCTACTGTTTCTGAAGGAGTAGGAGTTGCTGCAATTGCAGGAGCGCTCTGGGCAAATTGCTTGAGGACGAGGTCCACCTCGTCGCCTTCTGCCGACTTGATTTCATTTTTTGCGATAACAGGCTCGGCACTTTTCGGATCGGCCTTGTTATCTGTTTTGGCGAGTGGAATATCCACTACTTTTTGTGTGCTTTCGACTGCAACAGTGGGCTGCTGATCTTCGCTGCGATTGCTGCGCATAGCACTAATAAACAGCGCAACCAGGATAGCGGCGTTGACAAACACCGCGATGATGATCGTATCTTTGCGTGTCATAACTAAATTCTCCTATTTACAAACTTCTTAAATTCTTCTCCGCGGTGTGCATAGTTTTTAAAGGCATCAAAACTGGCACAGCCTGGCGATAAGAGAACGACCTCACCGTCCAAGGCACGCTCTTTTGCTCGCTCTAAAGCTTCCTGCATTCCCTCGCACCGGGTCACAAGAAAATCTCCACCCAACTCGTGGACAATTTTTTCTCTGCTCTCTCCGAATGCGAAGATCTCTTTGACTTTCTCTTTAAAAGCTTTAAGCGGGGCAAATGTCCCCCCTTTATCTACCCCGCCAGCTAGCAAAAGCACTCTGCTGGGCATAGCCTCCAAAGCTCGGACAACCGCATCGACGTTTGTCGCTTTACTATCATTGTAATAGTCGACACCGCCGATACACGCGACAAATTCTATACGATGTGCTGGTTTCGCAAAAGTCTCTAATGCTCGGCAAAAACTTTCTCTGCTTACCCACTGTTTAACAGCGAGATAAGCAGCTGTGGCATTTTCTCTATCGTGAGCTGCCTTCACCTCTCCTATCTCTTCACCTCGGTAAACCTCATACGGCAGATCGAATTCTTTGGCAAACTGTTTTGCAACCTCTTCGTACACAATCAACCTTCCTCCGCTCTTTAAATAGCGCTCCAAATGGCACTTCGTCTGTGCATATTCGGTAAAGGAAGTATAGCGATAGAGGTGGTCCTCGGTGATGTTCAAGATAAGACCGACATCAAATGCTTTTGTATGGAGGGTCTCCAATTGAAAGGAACTCACCTCGATCACGAGGATCTCCCCTGGTTTTTTGCGGTCAAGGTAGTCGATGAGAACATCGCCAACGTTGCCAAGCGCCACCGCGGAATGCCCATTGCAATTCAGCACATGCTCGATGAGTTTGACCACGGTTGTTTTTCCGTTGGTTCCCGTAACAGCGATACAGAAATGGTCTTTTAAATGGCGCAGCGCCAGCTCCATCTCTCCTGCAATTTCGAGCTTTTCTGCTAAAGCTGATACATAGAGAGGATGAGTGCGCGGAACGCCGGGAGCGGGTACAAAGAGGTCGAACCCTTTGACGCTTTGCACCTCAGAACTCGTCACCCAGCCCGGCTCTTTGTCATCGACGCAGAGAAGTTCCCAGCCCTCCTTCTGAAGGACGCGCGCGGCTGCTTTACCGCTCGCCCCCATTCCCAAAACCAACGCTTTCTTCATAAATCACTGAAATTTTAACGAGATAACGCCGATCATGGCAAGAATAAGGCCGACAATCCAGAAGCGCAAGACGACCTTCGTCTCCGGCCAGCCCTTATATTCAAAGTGGTGGTGCAGGGGTGAGCAGAGAAAAATGCGCTTCTTATTGCGGTACTTGTAGCTGCCGACCTGCAAAATAACCGACAGCGCTTCCGCGACAAAAATCCCGCCCACGATTGCAAAGAGAAATTCGCGCCTGAGCAGCACCGCGGCAACTCCGAGGATTCCCCCGAGGGTCAGTGAGCCGATATCTCCCATGAAGACTTGAGCAGGGTGGCCGTTGTACCATAAAAATCCGAGGCACGCTCCCACCATGGCGCACAAATAGACCGCGACCTCCCCACTCCCTTCGAGATACAAAATATTGAGGTAGCGCGAGAATTCGATGTTGTTGGAGAGAAAAGCAAAGAGCGCAAGCACTCCCGCAGCAAGACCCACCGTTCCGGCGGCAAGGCCATCGAGACCATCAGTGAGATTCACCGCATTAGAAGAGCCCGCCACGACAAACATCGTAAACAGCACACCGGCGATCAGGCCCGCTCCGCCTAAGATAAAAAACGGCGCCTTTTTAAATGGCAAGTAGTAGCGCCCCATATACTCTTGCGAGGTCAGCGACTTGGTGACCAGGTCGCTTCTGCCCTCGATCTGCACTGTCTCTTTAACAGTAGGTGCAGTTTGAGGCCATAGCACCCAGAGTCCTGCCACAAGACCGAGCAAAAGCTGCAATCCCAGCTTTCTTTTGCCTCGAAGTCCCTTCGAGTTCTTATGCTTCATCTTCAAATAATCGTCATAGCCGCCAATCAGACCCAGCCAGACAGTCGTCAGCGCAAGCAGCCAGGTGATCCCGCTCGAGAGATCCATCCATAGCAATAACGAGACGAGCATCGAGAAAAGGATAAGAATCCCTCCCATCGAAGGAGTGTCTTTCTTCTTCTGGTGCAGTTCGATCAGGACGGGGCAGTCTTCGACGCGGATCGACTGACCGGTTTTAAGCTCGTAGAGCTTGCGAATGAAATTAGGACCTAAAAAGATCGTGATGAGAAGAGTGGTGATAGCAGCGAGCAGCATGCGCGTCGAGGAATAACCAAAAGCAGCGGGAACTTTAATTCCCCAGTGAGAGAGCAGTTTTAACAGGAGGAGGAGCACGAGATATCATCCATAATTTGCCATAGTTTTTGTGAATTTTCCCCTTTGATGAGCACGACGTCGCCAGCTTGCACCAAGCCTCCCAGTCTCCTTTTCATTTCTTCTAGATCTGAAAAAAGTTCCACCGGACGCCCAGCTTGCTTAAATATCTCGACCATCGGGGCGCATTCCGCACCGATACAGAGCAGCTCGTCGACACATTTCAGAGCCAGCTCGCCGATCTCAGCATGGTGCGCATGCGATAGATGGCCTTGATGTGCCATTGTCCCGAGCACACCTACTGTCCGTCTACCTTGAGAAGGTTTGGGAAGGTTTGTGAGCGCTGCGCGCATCGAAGCGGGGTTAGCATTATAACAATCGTTGATAAAAATCACACCCTCTCGTTCGATCGTCTCAAAGCGCATCGCAAAAGGCTTTAAGCGCATACAGCCGCGCTGGATCTCCTCCCAATTCAGGTCGAAGGCGCATGCGACAGCAATCGCCCCCGTGAGATTTTCCAGCAGATGGCTCGCTGTAAAAGGCACCTGCATAAACGGCAGATCCGATAGCGAGTAGATGATCTTGGGGCAGCGCGTATGGAGGATTGCGGGAAACTCGGCGGCCTGCGCGCTTAAGAAACCGATCTTGGTGCGCGGACTATTGAAAATTTCCGCTTTTGCAGCGGCGACCCCTTCCAAACCATTGGGAAAAAAGCCGATGTGCGCAGGAGCAATTGCCGTCACAAGAGCGACGTCCGGAGGAGCGATCTCGACGAGCTTGGCGATCTCTCCGGGAAGGCTCATCCCCATCTCAAGCACTAAAATATCATACTCGCCTTCCAGATTCAGTAGGGTGAGCGGAAGCGAGACCTGGGAGTTGGCATTTCCATGCGTTTTTTCCACTCTGTAGCGCACGGAGAGCAGATCGGCGATAAACTCTTTCGTCGTCGTCTTCCCCACCGATCCCGTCACAGCGACAATGCGCTCTTTGCGCTTTTGAAAGACGAGTTTTGCAAGGTGGTGCAGTGCATCTAAGACGTGCGGGACGCGCAGAAGCACGAGGCCAAAATCATCCCCTGCATAATGCTGATCGACGACAGCTCCAACCGCACCTCGCCCAGCGACATCGCGCAAGAACTGATGGCCATCGACTTTGACACCCTTCATGGCAAAAAAGAGCGAACCTGGTTGGATCTTACGGCTATCGATCGCGAAATCGAGGACGGTTTTTTTCGAACTGCACGCTAACGATAGCGCCGCTGCAATCTGTTCTAATGTTTTACCTTTCATGAGTAAAGATATAGGCGATTTTCCTCTTTTTTCGCCACACTTGCACAAATTATTTACCTTACGCTAGAGTGCTTCCGTTCTAACTCTAAAGGAGGATTATGCGCACAGTACTTACATCACTACTCTCACTTCTCTTTCTAGTACCTGGTTTTGCAACTGAAGAACCGCAACTCGACATCCGTATTCCCGTTGTGGACATGAACGATTTTTATAACGAAGACAAGCGCGAGGAATTCCTCGTCACGCTCTTTGATGCGATGAAAAACGTCGGCTTCTTTGCCGTCCGTCATACAGGCGTCGACAGCCAAGTGATCCGCACCGCATACGCTCAAGCCGAGCAGTTCTTCAAACAGGACCCCGCATTCAAAGAACAGAGCTTTTCCAAAGAGCTCAGAGGCCAGCGCGGCTTTGTCCCCGGTGAAAGAGCTAAAGGCAATCGCGCGAAAGACTACAAAGAGTTCTATCACATCGGCCGCGAAACAAGCTCTGTACCCAACGTCTGGCCTGAGCAAGAAGGCTTCAAAGATGCGCTGACCACGCTCTACGGCGAACTCGAACAGTATGTCATTCCCCTGCAGCAGGCTATCGTTGCCACCATCAATCAGCACACCGAAGCAAAACTTCCGCTCGATATACTGAATATAACGACAAAAAATGGCGAGTCTCTGCTGCGTGCGCTCTACTACCCTGCTCTATCGGAAGAACAGATCCAGAATCTTGAACAGCCCCTCTATTGGGCTGCAGCTCACACCGATATCGACTATCTAGCGATTCTGCCTTATGCGACAGAGCGCGGGCTGCAAGTCGAATTAAACGGACAATGGCTCACTGTGATCGTGCCTGAAGATGCGTTCATCGTGAACATCGGAGATATGCTGGAAAACATGACCAATGGCTTGTTTGTAAGTGCCAAACACCGCGTCGTGGCTCTCGAGCCCAATAAAGATCGCTTCTCAATGGTGCTCTTTATCCACCCCACCTCCGAGACAGCGCTCGATCCCCTCCCCGCTTGCATCGAGCTCACCGGCGGCAAACAGCTCTACGCACCAGGGACTAGACAGGAATTTCTCTGGGAGCGCCTCCTAGAGCTCAACATCGCTCCAGGCCTCCTCGAGCCCTACTCCAAAACTGGCCACACGGAAAGACAACTGCAGTATGGCCGCCAGAGTCCACAAGTCGTGGAGATGCTGATCAATAATGGATTAGCTAGCGATGAGATGCTCAATCTTTTAAAACTTCAAGAGACAAAGAGCTAATATCACTCCAAGGGGAAAAGAAGGCTAAAAAAAGCGCTTTGAAGTCATAAATAGGCCCCCATCCAGCACCATAGCGAGCCAATTTTGTATTGGCTCGCTCTTCTTGCGGGTGAAGGACAAGTTCTCTACTCCATACTAGTTGCTGGGCAAGGGTAAAAATCATCGCCCCGCCGAAAAAGAAGAGTCCGCCTATAAGAGCGGGAATCCCCATGAGAATGCGCACCGGGTAAAAATCGATTTTCTGGGCAACCGAGATCGCTCCAGCAATTACTTGCTTGCCGACATAGGCAATCCCAAAAGGCAAGATCCCAAGAGTCAGTGCAACACCCGATTTTGTATAGAGCTCACAGCCTGTGATGGAATCTGGTGTTTCGCCCAGCACTTTAGAACGATTAATTTTTTCAACTTTCTCTGCTTGCAGAGGAGTCTTTGAGGAAGAAACTCGATCTATCATTTAAATCATTGACCTCTTATAATTTGACCTTCCATAAGGTGGCATAGCCAAGCGGTAAGGCAGGAGCCTGCAAAGCTCCCATACCCCAGTTCAAATCTGGGTGCCACCTTCACATAAATATTATACCTGATGCTCTATCTTATCGCCACACCCATTGGCAACCTTGGCGACTTCACTTTTCGCGCCAGCAAGCTCCTCGAAAACGTCGATCTCATCCTCTGCGAGGATACGCGCACAAGCGGTGTTCTGCTCAAAGCTTACGGCATTAAAAAACCGCTCAAAAGCTACCACATCTTCAATGCCGCCCAGGTGGAAGACGAGATCATTCGCCAGCTCCACGAAGGCAAAGAGATCGCCCTGCTCTCGGATGCCGGAACGCCTGGAATCTCCGACCCAGGAGAACGCCTTGTCAGCCGCTGCCAGAAAGAGGGTATTCTTGTCTCAGCGCTTCCCGGTCCGTGCGCTCCCATCATGGCGCTGACGATCTCGGGATTGCCCACCGAGATGTTTCAATTCATCGGCTTTTTGCCCAAAAAGGCGGGAGAAGAGCGCACTCTCCTTGCAAAGGCTTTGGGCTACGAAGGCACGACGATCTGTTTCGAGAGCCCCAACCGCATCTACAAGACCTTGGAACTGATTAAAGAAATGGCTCCAACGCGTACCCTTGTCATCGCACGCGAGCTGACCAAGATCCACGAAGAGGTCTTAAAGGGCACAGCCGAAGAGCTTTCTAAGCATACTCTAAGAGGTGAAATCGTCCTCTTAATTGCCCCCGCTCCGCCACTCGATTTCACGGCCTTAACGCCACAACAGCACGTAGAGCTCCTTCAGAAGGAATATGGCATCTCCAAACAAGAGGCGATCAAAATGGCCGCCCAGCTCCGTGGCACTTCCAAAAAAGAGATTTACTTTTAGTAAAGGGTCAAGAGGGGTATAATAGCCCCCTATGGACCTGCTTGTTGTATTAGACCGCCCGAGCCTCTATGGCGCCTGCGTCGATGGCGGAACCCTCGTCCATCGCTTTAGACTCCCCGCTCAAGAAGAGGCTCTCCGCTCAGAGTTATCTTCCCTAACCATCCACAGGGCACTGGTCTGTTCAGAGAGCAATGAAACTGCAGGCGCATTTGCAGGATTCCCTCTCCTGGACCCGAAAACTGTGAAATTAAAAATTGAAGGCGACGCTCCCCTTTCTTCTGCACGCATCGCCAGACTCTACGGAGCCCTGATGCACTATCCGCAAAACGACTGCATCGTGCTTAATGTGCGCAAAGAGCTGACTTTTGATTGCCTAGACAAGCAAGGACACTGCATAGGCGGAGCTGTCTATCCAGGACCCGATACTCTGTTAGAGCGGCCGGAGTCTCCTTTAAGCGGCGGACTCTATTGGGGACTGCTGGGAGCCATCGAACGCATCATCAGCGAACTGCGGCAGGTCAACCCGTCGCCTAGTTCCGTAAAAGTCGTGGCCTCAGGCGCCATGACGCAGAGTTTTTCAGAGGACTTAAGCGAGCTTGTCGATCTCATCGATCCAGCGCTTACCTTGATCGGACTACAAGAAATATTAAAAGGAGAAACAAATGTCACCTAATCCAAAGGAACTCATTTTTGAAGAAGAGGCGCGCAACAAGCTACGCCAAGGTATCGACCAGCTCGCTCAAGTCGTGGGTGTAACACTCGGCCCAAAAGGACGCTATGTCGGTATCGACGCTAGCTGGGGCGCCCCCAACGTCACTAACGACGGGAATACCATCGCCAAAGACGTCGAACTCAAGGATCAGTACGCCAACATGGGCGCTTCCATTGGTAAAGAAGTAGCTGCCAAAATGAAGGAAAAGTGCGGAGATGGCACCACAACCTGCATCATTCTCCTGCAAGCTCTCGTCCAAAATGGCGTGAAGAACATCGCATCCGGCTCTAGCCCTATCGAGATTAAGCGCGGCATGGAAAAAGCGATCGATGCGATCATCGCCAAACTCGAAGCTATCGCTATTCCTGTGAAAAAAGACGAAGAGATCACGCACATCGCTACTGCTTCCGCATCAGGAAATGCCGATGTCGGCACACTGATCGCCGAAGCCTTCCGCAAAGTGGGCAAGATGGGCGTCATCAGCATCGAAGAGGGCAAAAGCACCGACACCACGATTGAAATGGTGGAAGGAATGCAGTTTGACCGCGGCTACACCAGCTCCTATTTCTGCACCAACAACGAAGCAATGACCGTGGAGATGACAAATCCCCAGATCCTGATCACCGACAAAAAGATCGGTTCTGTTCAGGAAATCCTGCCTATTCTGCAGTCTATTGCAAGCACCGGCAGCGAACTGTTCATTATCGCTGACGACATCGAAGGAGATGCTCTTTCTACACTCGTCGTCAACAAGCTGCGCGGATCCCTTAAAGTATGCGCGGTGAAGGCGCCCGGCTTCGGCGATCGCCGCAAAGCCCTGCTCCAAGATATCGCGATCTTAACAGGCGCTACCGTCATCTCTGAAGAGACCGGCGGTTCTCTCAAGGATGCCAACACAAGTCAGCTCGGCTCTGCTGAAAAGATCCTCGTCACCAAAGATGCGACAACCGTCATCAACGGATCAGGCGACGCACAAGCCATTAAAGAGCGTCTCAAACAGATCGAGGCTGAAATCGCGCTGGCTACAGGTTACGACAAGGAGAAGCTCGATGAGCGCAAAGCCAAGCTCTCCGGCGGCGTAGCGGTGATCCGCCTCGGTGCTGCGACAGAACCTGCGATGAAGCAGAAAAAACAGCTTTTCCAAGACAGCTTGAGCTCGACTAGGGCCGCTGTAGAAGAGGGAATCGTCCCCGGCGGCGGTGTGGCGCTCCTGCGTGCAGCGCGCCAAGCGGCAGATACTCTAAAACTCTCTGCTGAAGAGATGATCGGCGCCCGCAGTGTGCTGCGCGCCTGCGAATCTCCATTCAAACAGATCGTAGAGAACTGCGGCCAAGATAGCTCCGTTCTTCTGGAAGAGGTGCTGCTGAAAAAAGAGTCATTCGGCTACAACGCGCTTTCAGACAAGGTCGAAGACCTCGTCAAGAGCGGCGTCATCGATCCGCTGAAAGTGGTCAAAAGCGCGCTTAAGTTCGCGGGATCCGCTGCTGGAATCGTGCTTCTTTCCGAAGCCCTTATCGGGAATGCTCCCGAAGATGAGCCACCAGCTCAAAGATAGAGGAATTGAGCCAGAGTTTTTTGATCTTGCCCCCTTCAAAATGCATGAAATTCATGCCCGTATAGGAGAAACCCTTATGCGTGGGGGCAAGGTCCATAAATTGACCAAGGTGTGTGCCCTTGCCTTTGAAACGGAGCGCTAGTTTATTTCCTTGCTCGACGACATCCTCCACTTCGTGGTGAATATCGGGAAAAGAGGTCATCCAGCTATGGATGAACTCCTTAAGCACTTTTTTGTCTGTTACGACAATTCCGGGTGCAAAGATCGCAAAGTCATCAGCAAAAATCTCATCGATGACAGCGAGTTTTTTCTGGTTCCAGACCTCATTGTAAAGTCTAAGCGCGACGTCTTTGTTCATGAAACTCCTCCACAGTAGGATAGATCAGGCGAGCTACCCAATATGCGACCAAAAAACTCCCTAGAACATCGCTTAAATAGTGATCGCCGACGAAGACTCTTCCAAAAGCGAGGATAAACCCTATCGCGACATACAGAAAAAGACGCTTGGGATCTAAACAAGCCAGGGCAAACATCACGGCTGCCACTGTCACGGAATGCCCTGAAGGAAACGAGGGATTGTGCGTAGAAAAAAAATGGAAGCCGTAAAGATTTTCTTGAAATAAGAGCGAGGGGCGGTATCTGCCAAAAACTGATTTCAAAATGACCACAAGAAGATTGGAGCAGTTGACGCAGAGGGCGATAAATAGAATCTTTCTTCCTGCGCTTCTTTTTTTAAACAGAAAGAAGACGATGTAAAAAATGATCGGCCAGAGCAGGACATTGGGTGAAGGAGCTATAATCCTATCCGTTGCCTTGTAAATTCCCTCGAATGGCACCCCTTGCAGAGCAAAAGCGAGCGGCTTATCAACAAAAAAATAGCATATGACGATCAGGACCAGCAGGACCGGCGTCCAGATAAAGGGGTGAGGTAAAAAATCTTTTTTCATCTGTCCTCGGCAGCTCTCTTGCTCGAAATGGTTTTTAACCTTATTATTAATAGAAAGGGAGACAAAAAATGAATCACAATCGCAAGCCACTAACTAATGCCGCGCGCAAGAAAAGCTCAAAAGAGATTAAAAAAGCGCAAAAAGATCTCGTTATAGAAGAACCTTCTCCTACTACCAAAGAACTTTCAGTAAAAAGCGTCCTCAAGAAATATCCTAAAAAGACAGTCAAAGGGGATGAAACTACTGTCAAATCTCTTGTCAAAAAGATGGAGATTACAAAAAAGAAAAAGATTACAAAACACTCCAAACGCACCACGCCAGGGATTGAGTTCGATGAGAATACCTCAACTCCTGCCCACGTAAAGCCCGAAGGCGTCCGCTGGTTAAAAACTGTGGTCGTCCAAAGTAAATCCAGAGGCAAGACTCTCACAGCCAAGCTCCGCAAGAAAAAGTAGTGAAGAGTTCGTCAGTTATTAGACTTGCCCAGGTCTCCGACCTGCATTTTGGCGAGCCCACATATAATCCTTCGCAATTTTTTTCTAAGCGCTGGCTAGGAAACCTCAACCTCCTTTTCTCGAGGAAAAGGGATTTCTGCCACGAGCGCTTACTTCCGCTGATTGATCTTTTGCGCTCTCACGAAGTCGACTATCTAGCTGTAACGGGAGACTTCTCCGTCACGGCTCAAGAAAGAGAATTTGAGCAGGCAGCGGAGCTCTTCTCCCACTTCTCGCGCGCAGGGATAAAAGTGCTGGCCATTCCCGGCAACCACGACCAGTACACGGGCTCTGCCTATAAAAAACAGCTTTTCTACCGCTATTTCCCCCCTGTCTTTGATGAAAGAGCGCGGGTCAATCTGCGCGACCATAAAGTGACCGCGATGCAGCTGGCCAACGGATTTTGGATCGTGGGCCTCGATACGGCGCGCTCCACCTCTCTCATCTCTTCGCAGGGAGTGTTTTCGGAAGAGATCGAAACCGAGCTCGAAAAAGTTCTCTCCGAAATCCCCAGCCACGACAAGATCATCCTGCTCAACCACTTCCCCTTCTTCCAAAATGATCCTCCGAACAAGCAGCTCGTGCGCGCCAAAGCGCTGCGGGCGTTGATCACACGCCATCCCAACATCGTCCTTTATCTGCATGGCCATACCCATCGCCAAACCCTTGCCGACCTGCGTCCCAATCAACTCCCTATCCTCTCCGATACGGGCAGCAGCGTAGAGAAGGATTCAAGCGCTTTCCACCTCTTCCACCTCGACAACAAAGGTGTCCAGATCGACCTCTACCAGTGGGAGGGCGGTTGGACGCAGACAAATAAGAGGCAGTTCAAATGGAATGGATAAAAGAAGAAGGCCTCCGCTTTGGATGCACCCAATGCGGCAAATGCTGCACAGGCGAACCCGGCTATGTCTGGCTCGATGAGGCAGATATCGAAAACCTTTCGACAGAACTAAAACTCTCCAGACAAGAGTTTCTAAAACGCTACACGCGTTTCGTCGATGACCATTACGCTCTGCTCGAAATGCCCCGCACCTTTGACTGCATCTTTCTGGAAGGCAAGCAGTGCCGCGTCTATAAGGCCCGCCCCAAACAGTGTGGCACCTTCCCCTTCTGGCCGGAGAACCTCGCCACTAAAGAGGCGTGGGAAGGGACCGCTAAGCGCTGCGAAGGGATCAATTCCGATGCTCCTCTTGTCTCTTTAAAACGCATCAAGCAAGTTCTTGAGGAATAGAGCCCTCTTTTGTTAGGCTCCAGATATGAGCCTGTCTCCCGAAGCCAAATCTAGAGTCGAGCACTGGCTCCATGGTCCTTATGACCAGGAGACCAAAGAAGCCATCCTCTCCCTTAACGCCCACGATCTCAATGAAGCTTTTGGTACTTCGCTTGCTTTTGGGACAGGCGGCATGCGCGGCTTGATGGGAGTCGGCACTGCGCGCATGAACAAGTACACCATCCAGATGGCCACACAAGGCCTCGCCCGCTACCTGCTTGCCCACCCCCAACCGGATAAGCGGCGCGCCGTCTTTATTGGATATGACCCACGCCACCATTCCGAAGAATTTGCCCGCGAAGTCGCCTGCGTCTTAGCCGGAAACGGCATCGGCGCCCTGCTCTGCTCCGACATCCGCCCCACACCCTTCGTCTCTTTCGGCGTGCGCGCCAAACAGTGCTGGGCAGGCATCATGATCACCGCCTCGCACAACCCCAAAGAATACAACGGCTATAAAGTCTACTGGAGCGACGGCGGACAGGTAGTTTTCCCGCACGATGAGGGCATCGTTGCAGAAGTGGCCAAAATCAAGGATATTAGCGAGATCAAGCGCGCCAGTGAAAAAGACCCTCTCATCGAAAAAGTAGAGGGCATGCTTGACGACGCCTACTTGAAAGCGATCCGCACCATCCAGATGCGCACCTTTGCAGACCATAAAGTCGGACAGGCGCTCAAGATCACCTACACCCCCATCCACGGCACAGGCATCAAACTTCTTCCAAAAGCCTTTAAAGACTGGGGGTTTTCGCAGGTCAATCTTGTCGATCAACAGATCGTACCAGACGGCAATTTCCCTACTGTCGCCTCCCCTAACCCCGAGAAAAAAGAAACGCTCCATATGGGCCTGGCGCAACTCGAAGCCTCGCGCTCCGATCTCATGCTCGCTACTGACCCAGACGCCGACCGCGTTGCCGTCGCAGTCATGCACAAAGGCACCCCCACCATTCTAAATGGCAATCAGATCGGAGCCCTCTGCGCCGAATACATCTGTTCCACCCTTGAAGAGCAGAACAAGCTCCCTGCAAATGGCGCCATCGTCACCTCGATTGTCTCTACCGACCTCCTGGCCGCCATCGCTAAATCCTACGGCATTACCTGCGTCGAAGTGCTCACCGGATTTAAATACATCGCTGAGCAGATCCATCTGTGGGAGACCTCTAAAGCGCACACCTTCCTCTTTGGCGCCGAAGAATCCTACGGCTACCTAGCAACCGACAAAGTCCGCGACAAAGATGCCGTCTCCTCCGCTTGCCTCATCGCAGAAATCGCCCTATACATGAAAACGGAGGGACGCACCCTCATCGATTTCCTCGAAGAGATCTATAAAAAGTATGGCTACTACGAAGAAGGGCAAGCGACCATCGATTTTCCGGCGGAAGAAGAGAGCATGGAGAAGATGCGCACATTGATGCAGAAACTCCGGCTCGCACCTCCCAAAACCGTGGCAGGGTATACCGTTGAAGTGTGGGAAGACTACTCCACTGGCATCGATTCTCTGCCTAAATCCGATGTGATCCTCATGCGTCTTTCCGGCGGCGGCAAACTCACCATACGCCCCTCGGGGACGGAGCCCAAACTCAAAATCTATGCAGGCCTACGGGCAGAATACAATCAGCCTCGAGCAAACTGCTCAAAAGCGCTTAAAGAACTACTAGAGGCGGCAAAAGCATGGTTCAAGCCCTCATAACAGGTGCGACTTCAGGGATTGGCGAAGCACTCGTTCCGCTGCTCGCAGAAAAAGGCTACGATCTTATCCTTACGGGCAGAAACCTCACCAAACTCCAACAACTCGCCGCCTCGCTAAAAAATAAAACCCAGATCCTTTCTCTTGATCTGAGTGACAAAAAGGCGCGCAGTGAGTTGATCTCTCTCCTCCATGCACAAGCTCCAAAACTGATCATCAATAGCGCAGGCTCCGGCCTCTATGGAGACTCTCTCTCGTTATCTACAGCTGAGCAGCTCGATATGATCGCCCTAAACATCGACGCCCTTGTCGAGATCTCGCTGGAAGGCGCCAAAGCCCTCATCGCCCACAAAAAAAAGGGCACCATTCTTAACGTCTCATCGGCCGCTAGCTATTTCGCCTATCCCCTCTTCAACACCTATTCGGCGTCCAAAGGCTTCGTGCGGCAGTTTTCCTGCGCCCTCGATGCAGAACTCCGCGAAAAAGGCGTGCGCGTTCTCGTCTCCTGTCCCGGACAAGTCGACACGCAATTTAGAGCCCGCTCCTCCAAAGGCATCTCCAAAGGCAAAAGTCATCTATCCATGCCCACCACTTTTGCTGCTGCAGAGATCTGGAAGCAGATTGAAACAGGCAAGGGCGTGCATATTTTCGACTGGCGCACGCGCCTACTCGTCTTCATCTCTCGTTTAGTTCCCCGTCCCTTCCTTGAAAAATACCTCAAGGCCTCTATGAAGGATCGAATCAAAGATTAGTAAACTAATGCAAACTCTATTAGAATACATTACATGCCAGCCCTTGATTCGGATTTAATTGACGCACAGAAATCATGCAATTTTGTGCTTTTTAAGCCGACTAAACTTCCAAATGACTTGGAACTAGTCGATAACCAGTTGCGCACTGAATCAGCAGAGATAGTCGCTACTTATCGAATCGTTCTGGCAGGTCCGAATAGAAAATTATCCCTTAAGCAATTTTTATACGACTGGGCGCCTCCCGCCTATGATTATCCTAGCCTATGGAGGAATGCTGCGATTTCCCCTCTAGAGGAAACACCTGCCCCAAAACCCTTTTTAGTTGATCAAGATGTTGCATGGATAGGACTTAACTATAGAAGACAACGGGCAGGTTCTTTAAGTTTAATGAGAACCACGATCGAAATAACGGAAATCGAAGGTGATTTCAGTGATGATGAGTTCATTGATATTTTTCGGCATTTACAACCCGTTGATCCAACTATTACCGCAATGCCCTTTGCATACCAATGTCAATCGTTTCGCTATCAGAAAAATGCATCCCCTGTTCCACTCAGCTATTGGAGCTATACTCGCAAGCAGGAGTGGACGCTTATCCCACTTGTTCCAACCGATTCCACAAAAGCACCTATAAATCTTTCCGATCACGGATACTTCCTGAACTCGCTATTTGTTTTAAATGGATTTGAAAAAGAATATTACTATGAAAAGCGAGGTTCTCCCGGCAGCTATATACGTCTGTTAATTACTCCGTATGGATCTGACGATTCGATTCCTTATCCTCCATTTCTTGGAGATCAAAAGTGCACCAGCCAAACGATATCCATTAATGGAATAGACATTTATCACGCCTATTTAAGCGAAGAATTTGGGCCGCATGAAGCTATCTGGCGTCATAACAATAATGTCATGCTGCTCCTCGTAAAACCTGCTCGCTGGACAAGCATCGATTGGTTCCATCAATTGCTCACCGATATTACCCATCAATATTTATGAGAAAATTAAGCGATTTGAAAAATGTTGGGAAGGCTACTCTAAAAGATTTGGCTCTTCTTGAGATCAATACTGTTGAAGAATTAGCGCTTCAAAATCCAACATCTTTATTTCATGAACTTGAACGGCTCACTCAGCAGCGGCAAGATCCATGCGTTTGGGATGTGTTTGCCGCAATTACTCATGAAGCTTGTACAGGAGACCCTACCAATTGGTGGGATTGGACAGCTCAGCGCAAAGAGCTCCAAAAAAGCGGAAAGCTCAAGCATGTGATTGAGAAAAAACCATCTATCTCCGCCGCTCGGGATACTTGATCCTGAGGTGGCCGGTGACCACAAGCGTCTTGACAAAGACGCGCTTGATGATGCCGAGCTCTTCGAAAGTGAGCTGGCACTCGTCGAGCTGCTCATCATCGACCTTCTCCGCAATCAGCTTCTCGACCATATCGCGCAGCGCCTCTTCGCTGATCTCATCGAGAGAGCGCGATGCCGCTTCGATCGTATCGGCGAGCATGATGATTGCCGACTCTTTCGTACGTGGTTTGGGGCCTGGGTAGCGGAAGATGCGCTCGTCGACTTTGGAAGGGTCGTTGCCGACGATTTCGAGCTGCTTGCAGTAGAAATAGTAGACCAGCGTATTGCCATGGTGCTGGCGGATGACATCGATAAAGCTCTGCGGCAGGTGGTACTTGCGCGCGAGGGCTTCGCCCTCGGGGACGTGGGCGATGATTACTTGAGCAGATTCGATCGGCGTGAGGAGCTGGTGGATATTAAAGCCGCCCAGCTGGTTCTCGGTGAAATAGTGGGGGTTGAGCAGCTTGCCGATGTCGTGATAGAGCGTGGCAACGCGGCAGAAAAGTCCGCCTGCACCGATGGCTCGCGCAGCATTTTCGGCTAGATTGCCCACGACGAGACAGTGCTGATAGGTGCCTGGCGCCTCGACGCTGAGACGGCGCAGGAGTTCGTTGTTGGGATCCATGTACTCCATCAGCGTCATATCGGTCATCACGTGGAACATTGATTCGAGAAGCGGGAGGAGTCCTACGATGAGGATAGCGATGGCGATGATGAAGATGAGTGAGCTTAAGAGATCTTGGATCAGGTGGGCGCGGATGAAGACGTTTTGCGAGAGGTTAAAAGCAATAATGACGGGAATACAGACCAGCCACACCTTGCCGAGGACCGAAAATACCTCTTTGCGCTTATGCATGTGGCGAGCAAAGAGAATCGTGACCCAGGAAGCGATCAAGTTCAGGATCATAAAGCGGTCGTGGTTGATCGCCAGCACGACACCGATCACAATCGTCAAAAAGGCCGCTGCAAAGAGGGCGACTTCCGTGCTCACCAGAGTGAAAATGAGCAGCGCTGCAAAAGGAACGATGATCGGGTAGCGGAAGATGTCGATGAGGTAGCTCTCCTTGCCCACCAGGAAATACTCTGCGACTTTGGACAAAACGAGCGTCGCGATGACAATCGAGACGAGCAGAACCATCTTTTGCAGAGAATTGAGCACCGAAGGGTGGAAGACGCGGAAATAGGCCAGGCTAAGCGCAGTAAAGAGAAAAGAGAGTAGAAGACTGCCGATTATGGTGCGCGGAGCCAAGAGATTCCCCTCTTTGGTCATCGCCTCTTTCATCGCCTGGAGCATCGCTAGATGGCGCTCGGTCACGCGTTCGCCCGGGTCGATGATATGCGTACCGGCGCTGACTTGCGTATACTGATCCTCAATTTTCTGCTGAACAGTTTGCCTGAGTGCGCGCTCTGCGGAAATATCCTCTTCCAGCATCCAAGAACGCGCTTCGAATGCATCTAAAATAAACTTGGTCGCTTCCGCGTGGTATTGGCTCGAGGAGAAGACCTTTTGAGCAATCTCCTGCCAGAATTTTGCTGGGAGAATGATAGGCTGCTGCACCTTGGAAGGCATGAAGAGAAAATAGTCTGAGGTCGAGAAGTGCACATCGCGCATCTTCTGCATAGTTCGCGCACTGGCAAAACGGGAGAGCATGAGCGCCTCTTCCACCGCTTCAGCACCGCGGTAAAGCTCATCGAAAGTCGATTCTTGCAGCTGATCGCGCCACTCTTGCCGCGTGAGCAGATTGTGCTCAAATTCGCTGCGCGCAGCTTTCAGTTCTTTTTCGCCGATGCGGTAGATCGCCCCGATATCGCGCACAGACTGCTGCTTGATCAGCAGGGTCGCTTCATCATCGGCAAATGTAAAATCTACTTGGCTGATGATGTAGCGCTCGGCCACGGTATTGAGCTCGAGCACATTGACGCGCACTTCGCGAAAGTGCAAAAAGAGAGCGAGTGAGAGGAAAAAGAGAAGAGTGACAAACAGCCGTCTTCCAAAATATCCTTCACCTAGCCAATCCTTCCAGGGGATTTTGCGCTTGACATCTTGATACGATTCTTTCATTAAATCCTATCATAGCAAACAACGCATTTGGGTGTTATAATAGAAAATGATGACAGCTTATCAAGCAATTCCTAGAAAGTACCGCCCCAAGCGCTTTTCAGAGGTGGTCGGTCACGAAGCAATCGTGACGACTCTCAAAAATGCGCTTAAACTCGGCCGCGTGTCGCAAGGCTATCTCTTTTGCGGGTCACGTGGAACGGGAAAGACGACCTTGGCGCGTCTCTTTGCTAAAGCGCTCAACTGCCTCCATCTCGAGGATGGGGAGCCGTGCAACGAGTGCGCCTGCTGTAAAGATTTTCTTCGAGGAAACTCTCTCGACATCATCGAGATCGACGGCGCCTCGCACCGCGGCATCGAAGATATTCGCCAGCTCAATGAAGCCGCCGGCTACGCTCCCTCCCTGGGCAAGTATAAAATTTACATTATAGACGAAGTCCACATGCTGACCAAAGAGGCCTTCAACGCGCTGCTCAAAACGCTCGAAGAGCCTCCTGCGACCGTGAAATTTTTATTTGCTACCACCGAGCCGCACAAAGTCCCCGCAACCATCCTCAGCAGATGCCAGCGCTTCGACCTCAAGACCCTCCCACTCGCTGCTATTAAAAATAAACTTCAGCTCATCTGCCAAGATCTCGCAGTAACGATCGAAGAACCCGTCCTCGCCCTGATTGCCCTGCGCGCCGATGGCTCTCTGCGCGACGCCGAAACACTGCTCGACCGTCTCCTCTCCGCTGACACGCAACTCACCCTTGCAAGCGCACGCGAACTGCTCGGTCTTCTCCCGCAGGAGTTCTTTTTTGCCCTCGACCAGGCGATCTCATCAGGTGATACCAAAGCCGCTCTTGCACTCTCCGACGAGCTTTTCACCAGCGGCCGCGACCTAAGCGCAACCATCGACGCCCTTCTCGACCACTTCCGCACCATCCTTCTCCTGACCATGAAACAGACCCCTGCTTTTGTGAGCAAAGAAGAAGAGGCGCGCTACCAGAAGAGTGCCAGCGCCTACACAAATGCACAGTGCCTTGCTCTCATCGATCTACTGATCGACTGGCAACAGCAGCTCCTCAAGACCCCTTTCAAGCGCATCCACCTCGAAATGCTCCTCCTCAACCTCGTGCGCAGTTACAGACGCCCCTCACTCGATGAGCTCGTCTCGCGCTTAATCGCCCTCGAGGAGAGGCCACAAGAAGTCAAACAACAAGAAGAACCAAAACCAACGCCTCCAGCTCCTGTTGTACAAAGCGCAGCCGCTCACCCGAGTCGCTACGATACATTGATGCGCTTTGCAGCCGTGGAGTTAGAGGGAACAGTTACTAATACTAGGAGTTAAAAAATGGGAAGCGGATTTTCCAAAATGAAGAAACAAGCGCGTCAGATGCAAGAGCAGTATGAGAAGATGCGCATCGAAATGCAGAATAAGATCTTTACCGGCACAAGCGGAAACGGTCTTGTCACCATTACACTCGATGGCGACCGCAACATGAAAGAGATCAAGATTAAGCCCGAATGCGTCGATCCTACCGATGTGGAAGGCCTTGAGGATCTGATCAAAGCAGCTTACAACATGGCAAACAAACAAGCTGAAGATGAAACCCCGGATGTTGCATCGGGACTCCCCTTCTCTCTCTAAGCAAATTTTACGGGAGTATCAAACCACTTACTGGTATCTCCTGTTTCAAAGGCGTATTTCAGTCTAGTGGAACAGACACCTAGCTGTAGCCTCAATCCCTCTTCTTTAGTGAGGGCGATGTATTTGCCGCCATTCTGAAGATACTCTTCAAATTGCGGTTGTTGATCTGAACATTTATTTAGAAATCCTCGATCTGCATAATGATTCGCATTGTCTGATAATACAATCAATATACAAAGAGCTTTCTCTTTTGCTTTCTTCATCTTTTCAAACACATCATGAAAGCAACCATCCTCTTGAAACCACACAGCGGCCATACCATCTAAATAACCGAAAATCGCAATCTCTTTAAAAGCCGTGCTAAAGGGTAAAGATTTCAACAAGACCATCCCTCCACTTGAATGCATTATTTCCACATCTTTCCAAGAGGGATGAGGCTCAGAAGATTTGCTGCCAAAACAGCTAAAGAGAGAGGCAATAAAATCTAACACTTTTCGGCATGCACTCCAAATGTATCCCAAGCAGCTCTCACACGAACTGGAACTCAGCGTATCTTGATGAGGGGGGAGGGGATTTTTCTCTGCGAAGACAGAGGAATTTTTAATGAGTTGGATTGATTCGTGTCCTCTTGGGCCTGAAACAAAAGACATATTTTCTCCTTGTTGAAAGAAAATATTATCGCATATAGGAGAAAATAGTGCAATCCCACCATTTTATTAAGATTTAATTAAATTATGACATTAGTTATAATTTAATTATGATTTCGCTTGGAAGTAGTTTTGTTTATTCATGCCATATTGAGCTTTCTGAATTGCCTCATTTGAATAAAAAATGGGCCCTATTTAACTGTCCTGTAATGGCTTACAAAACCGCCTTTTTCCTCGAGAAGGGCGCCTTCCCCTACCTCCCCCTTTCCTCTCCAAACAGACCACGCCCCCTTTTTTTTGAATCTCTCCTAAGACAAGACTGGTCGCAAGAGCTTTTCACCACCTTAGGGGAAGATCGAGGGATTGCTACTTTTACCGCGTCAAAAGTCATCTTAGATCAAGTCATGAATGACTTAGGGCCTGGGACTCATGCCATTATTTCTGCAGACTTTAAAAATTGGTTCTACGGCCACTTTTTTAACTATGCCCATGATATTAAGGGACTTACAGTATTGGATAGCTATACGCCTCAATACCATGCCTTAGGGGTCAACGATCCTGATAAGTATTTTGAACTTTTTTACACCCGTTCTTTGGAAGCAGCCGTCTTCTATGACAAAACCCCTCAAAATGAACAACTTATATCTTTAACTAAAAAGAAATAAACTAAAATTTTTATTTACAAATTATTAATAGTTAGTTAAAATTTAATTATGACTACTATTAATAATGTTAATAATTGCAATACTGTATTAAAACAGCCGGGTAGCTTTGCCGAGACTGGTGTTCTCGATCAAAAGGTCTTCGAGCAATCTTATAAGATGAATCCTGCCCACGCACTCTTTAATTGCCCCGTGACATCTATAAAAACAGCCCATTATCTTGAAACAGGAACTCTTCCCGAGTTGAACCTGAGCTTCCCCCATAGGCCACGGCCGACAATAACTGAGGATCTTCCAAAAAAAGAGTGGGCAAAACCGGTATTTGATGGGCTTGCCCCGAATAGAGGAAGCGTTGTGTTAACCTGCTCCCGCAACAGTCTAGAGTTTGTGATGCGACAACTCGGTCCGGGGACTCATGCGGTGATCGGAGCTAATGGGAAAAATTCTCCAGGCGGACATATATGGAATTACGCCTACGACGGAAGGAAGTTCACCATACTCGACAGCTATTCGAAACGCCACCACAAATTAGGGCTGGAAAATCCCAATAAATTCTTCGCTGGGTATAATGAGAAGTCGCTCGAAGTCATTCTCTTCTATTCGAGAACGCCCGAGAATGACTCAACCGTTTCTTTGCTTAAAAAGAAGTAGCTCCGTGATGGCATGCGGGTCATTTAGCCGCAAAGCATCTTCTGCGAGCTTGTATGCTTCCACAATTGTCCATTTGCGTATCGTCTGCTTAATAAGAGGCAGATAACGCGGCGCACAAGAAAATGTCGTGAGTCCAAGTCCCAATAAGAGCGGGGTAAAGAGTGGATTCGAAGCCATTTCCCCACAAATAGTCACCGGCTTATTTAAGCGATTCCCTACCTGACAGATCATCTTGATCATGCGGAGTACGCTAGGGTGCGCCGGATAAAAGAGTTCGCTCATCGCCGGATTGCTGCGGTCGACGCCAAGGGTATATTGCACGAGATCATTGGTACCGATCGAGAGAAAATCGCCTTCTTGTGCCAGCGCTTCGCAGATCATTACAGCAGAAGGGACTTCGATCATGCATCCGATGGGCAGATCTCTGACTTCCATGCCCTCTGCGCGCAGCTCTTTTTTCACTTTCTCGATCAGCTTTTTCACTTGTAGGAGTTCGCCTAAATCGGAAATGAGGGGCAGCAGAAGCCGCACATCGGCCTGCTTGGCCGCTTTAAAGAGCGCGCGCAGCTGAATATAGAAAATCTCTGGCGTCTTGAGTAAAAAGCGAATGCCCCGCGATCCCAGAGCAGGATTGGGTTCCTTCAGCTTGGGAAAGAAAGCGGGGTGTTTATCCCCGCCAAGATCGAATACACGCATGATAATCGGCTTATTGTCTCCCACCTTTTCAATGAGAGAGGAGTAGACTCTGACCTGCTGCTCTTCGGATGGAAAGACGCGTTGGCCTTGCAGGAAAAAGTATTCGGTGCGGAAGAGTCCAATCCCTTCTTGTGCATAGGGGAATAGATCGAGTTCGACGGGATTGCCGACATTTGCCATGAGGCGAATCGGAAATTCATCGAGCGTTTCGGCTTTTAGGGGATTTTCTTTTTCATAGACTTGATAGCGCGTGATCAGCTGGTCCCTACGCTCCTTGTAATGAGCGAGCGTCTCTTCTGTCGGATTGAGGATCACGACTCCCTCTAACCCATCTACAATCACAACTGCTGCCTGGTCTGGCTGCAGCTCAGCAACGTCAATGCCTGCGACGAAGGGGATGCCTTTTGCACGCGCAATCAGGGCACAATGGGAATTTCCCCCACCCTGCTCCGTGACGAAAGCAAAAATTTGCGTGGGAAGAGCGGCGGCCGTATGGGAAGGGGCGAGCTCTTTTGCAAATAGAATGCAGCCACGCGGCGCCATGCCAAGAGCCGGCTTCTGATCGGCGCACAGATGGCCGAGGATGCGTTCAGACACATCGCGCACATCGACGAGCCGCTCCTCGAAAAATGAGTCGCTGCGCTCGGAAAAGCGCGTCTCATATTCTCGAATAGTAGAACGGAAGACCGATTCGGTGTTGCGGAGCATATGGCGGATGCGCTCTTCCATCTGCACAGTGATCATCGGGTCGTCGAGCATCTGGATGTGAGTATCGATAAAAGAAGCCGCTTCGCTCGAGCCCTCGATCGCGAGATCGTGGCGCAGCCGGCGCAGATCCTCTTTACTAGAAAAGAGCGCCTTGCGATACCGCGAGATTTCCGTATCGACTTCGGTTACTGCGATGGGGAATTCAGGGATTCTCTCTTCAAGAGGAGCGAGAAAATAAGGAGCGCCGATAGCGATTCCTTCGCTAACCGGTGATCCTTGTAAACGCCGCTCTTTAGATTTAAGATTCATGAGCAGCTTCCCCAAATGCCTGTTCAAAACCCTCTACGAGAGACTGCATCGTCTGCGTGGCATCTTCCCCGTCCACGGTAATGACGATGCTCGCATTCTTGCCAGCCGCCAACATCAGGATGCTCATGATGCTTCGCGCATTAACGGTTTCTCCGCGATAGGTAAAAAAAACCTGTGACCGCGTCTTCTGCAAAAGCCTAGCAATGGCTGTCGCAGGACGCGCATGGAGCCCTAAAATATTCTTAACTTTGACCTTTTGCGAGAGCTTCACCGGCGTTTTTTTCGCACCTTTTCTGAGATCGTTTCTAATAACTTCGCGTTGAACTCTTTGGCCGAGTGGTAGCCCATCAGCTTCAGTCGAAAGTTGAGCACAATGGTTTCCAGAAGAAGCGCGACATCGCGACCAGGCTTAACGGGCAATACGTGATGCGGCACCTGAACGCCGAGCAGTTCAAGAGTTCGTTCGTCAAGACCCATGCGGTCATAGAATGCTTCGTCACTCCACGCTTCTAGTGTCACAATCACATCCAAACTTTTTGTATCACGCACACAAACAGCACCATAGAGATGCGCGACATTGATAATACCAATTCCGCGGATTTCCATCATGTGCCTTGTTAGTTCAGGCCCACTTCCCTCGAGAATATTGCCCTTTCGCCGCCTTAGTCGGACAATATCATCGGAAATGAGACGATGGCCGCGGTCGATCATCCCGAGAGCCGCTTCGCTCTTACCAATAGAGGAATGGCCTTGGATAAGAAGACCTACTCCGAAGGCTTCGATGAATGTTCCGTGACAGGTGATGGAGGGAGCAAATGCATCGAGTAGATGCGTGGAGAGTTCCCCCAGCAGCTCCATCGTGGGAAGAGGAGTGATGAAGAGGGGAATATTCTTTTCTTTGCACAGGGAGATGAGCTCTGTGGGTGGTCGATACTTTCCGGCCACAACGACAAAGGGCACTTCCTCTGTTAAAATGGCAGCCAGCCTTTCTGCGCGCAGGGGGGAGGAGAGATCTTTGAGGTAGTGGAGTTCGACATTCCCAAATACGAGCGCGCGCGCTGGTTCGAATTCCTTTAAGAAACCGCATAGAGAAAGACCCGGTCTATGGGCTTCCGGGCGCTTGATCTTGCGCTGCAGGCCATTTTCTCCAGCTATCAGCTCAAGTTTAAGAAACACACCCTGGCTCTGAAAGAGATTCTCGACCAATAAAGGTTGTAGTACTGTAGTATTTTTCCCCATGACAAAAAAGAACCCTGAGTTTAGGTTATAAGAGAAAGTTGGTTTTTTAAAAGAAAAAATTATGGCTTATAAAAAAGTAGTGATCATCGGTGGAGGCTTTGGCGGGCTTAATGTCGCTAAAGGACTGAAAAAATCAAAAGATTTAGACGTCCTCCTCATCGACAAAACCAACCACCACCTCTTCCAACCTCTTCTTTATGAAGTCGCTACCGCCGCTCTTTCCCCCGGGGAAATCGCCACCCCCATTCGCGAGGTCGTACGCCATCAAGCCAATACGAGCGTCATCATGGGCGAAGTTGAGGCGATCGACAAAAATAATCACCAGATAATCATGGGCAATGGAGATCGCATTTCCTACGACTGCCTCGTCATTGCCATTGGAGCGCGCCACTCCTATTTCGGCAACGATGCATGGGAGCCCTTTGCTCCCGGACTGAAAACGATTAGCGATGCCCTGCGCATCCGCGAACACGTGCTCGTCTCCTTTGAAAAAGCCGAGCGCATCGACAGTATTTCCGAGGCAGAAGCGCTTCTCAACTTCGTCGTGATCGGCGGCGGCCCCACCGGTGTCGAAATGGCGGGCGCTCTTGCAGAAATCGCCCACAAGACGATGTTCAAGAACTTTCGCCGCATCCGTCCGGAAAAATCGAAGATCTACCTCGTCGAAGCGCTACCCAATATTCTCCCCACCTATCCTCTGAAACTCGCCCTGCGCGCCACCAAAGATCTCGAAAAGATGGGAGTGCGCGTTCTCACGGGGAAAAAAGTAACATCGATCTCTCAGGAAGGCGTGCAGATGGAAGGCCTATTCATCCCCTGCCGCAACGTCATCTGGGCAGCCGGCAACCAGGTATCTCCTCTTCTCAAAACGCTTGAGGTGCCGCTCGACCGCGCCGGAAGAGCCATCGTCAAACCCGATCTCACCATTCCCGACCACCCTGAGATCTTTGTCATCGGCGATGCCGCGTGCGCCATGGGAAAAGACAACAAGCCTCTGCCCGGAATTGCTCCAACGGCGATCCAGCAGGCGCGCTATGTCGCCAAAATCATCGCTGCGAAGACCCCCGTAGAAAACCGCAAACCGTTTAAGTACTTCGACAAAGGCAGCATGGCCACCATCGGAAAATCCAAAGCCATCGTCGTCATGGGCAAATTGCAGTTTGCAGGATTCATCGCTTGGGTCGCATGGTGTTTCATCCACATCGTCTACCTCATCGGCTTTAGAAGCCGCTTTGGCGTGATGGTCGAATGGTTCTACATCTGGCTCACTGGACAGCGCGGCGTGCGTCTGATCACGCGTACGATCGAAAGTGAACTCCCTCGTCAGAAGTAGAGCGATTGTTTACGGCCTCCACTTAGCTATCGGCTGTGGAGCTGCGTTCAAACCCCATTTGATCTATCTACTGCCCCTTCTTCTCCTCTGGATGCAGTGCAAGTGGCAGCGCATCGCCCAAGGCCTACTCATCGCAGCCGCGGGTTTCGTCGCTGCCTCATTGAGGGCACCAGCGCCGCTTCCCGCAGAAGGATCGTACGGCTCAGGCTATCTCCAGTTCCACTCCGTTGCTCCGCAGCAAGGCCCCTTTAACCACTCGCTCGCATGCAAAGCGACCTTCATCGATGCGCATGCACGAACCACTCCCTGCACACTCTATTTTAAGCCGAATGAAGAGCGTCCGCCTGCGCGCTGCGACTATCTGATCTGCGGGACACTCAAACCCACCGACCGCGGGATGATCCAGTTTAAACCCGAGCGGACGGCGCCATGGATTCCTGTAGAGGGGAGCTGGAGCAGCGCAGAGTGGCGCTACCTTGCAAAAGAGAGCCTGCGCAGATATTTCAAGCAGCTCTTCCCAGACACCCATGCGCGCCACTTCCTCGCCGCTATGGCCACCGGGGATATCGATGACCGCCTTCTCAGCATGGAGTTTAACAAAGTGGGTCTCAGCCACATTCTGGCGATCTCAGGCTTCAACTTCGTGCTCATCGCAGCGGTCTTAGGCGCGCTTCTGCGCAGCTTTCTGCCCTTTAAGCTCACCTATCTGCTCCTTTTTCTCCTCTTGAGCGGCTATCTCCTCTTTTTAGGACTCAATCCCTCCATTCTACGCGCCTATGTCGCCATCTCCTTCTACCTCCTCGCGCGTTTTGTGGGCCTCAGGCCAACAGCTCTCGACCTCTTGGGTCTGGGAATTATCGTCGAGCTTGTCTACAACCCTCTTTACGTCCAAGACCTCGGCTTTCAGCTCACCTTCCTCTGCACCCTGGGACTGCTGCTTTTTTCCGCTCCGCTAGGCAAGCTGCTCTCCTTTCTCCTTCCCAGACGCCCTGTAAGCGAGATCGCCCACATGAGTTTAGTAGACAAACACGGCACCCTTCTCTGCGGCCTGATCCGCAGCTCGCTCGCAACGAATCTATCGGCTCACCTGCTCGCCCTGCCGCTCTGCCTCTACGTCTTCCACTCCTTCCCCCTGCTCAGCCTGGTGTACAATCTATTTTTTCCTTTCTGTTTGAGCATCAGCCTGCTTCTCCTGATCCTGGGCCTCATGCTCGGCCCTTTTGGCCTGCCCATCCATGCCCTCAACTCAACCTTTACGGCTTATATTCTCGAGATCATCGGCAATCCCCCTGCCCTGCTCAACATACAGCTCCAGCTGCCCGACTTCCCCTTTCCCCTCCTCATAGCTATATTGTCCATCTTAGCATTGACCAAAAGCGCCCAAGGCGGCAAAATAGAATACTTTCTTCGTGGCGGTCGTAGCTCAGCTGGTTAGAGCGTTGGATTGTGGTTCCAAATGTCGCGGGTTCGAATCCCGTCGATCGCCCACCTTTAGAAAATCTAGACAACTCTTCAATTTATCACTAGAATCATGCGGCATGAAGGGATTTTGTCCGCTCGCGTCCGGTTCGAAAGGAAATTGCATCTATGTCGGCACTGGGCAGACCAAAATCTTGATCGATGCGGGGCTTTCCCTGCGCGCTTTAAAAGAGCGGCTCGATCTGATCGGCGTCGATATTAGCGAGATCGATGCGATTGTCTTGACGCACGAACATATCGACCATATCAAAGGGATCGAAACCCTTGGATGCAAACTGGGAATTCCCATTCTCGCCAACAGCGACACCGCGCGCGCCGTCTATGAAATTCTCGGCCAAGTACCCAAGTTTAAGATCTTCTCCACCGGTGAGGCTTTTGAATATGGCGACATCGAACTCCACCCCTTTAGCATCCAACACGACGCCGTCGATCCCGTCGCCTTCACCCTGCACGTCGGCGGTCTCAAACTAGGCGTCTGCGCAGACCTCGGCTTTGCCACTACACTGGTCAAGCACCAGCTTGCAAGCTGCGACATGCTCTACATCGAGTCCAACCACCAGACATCGATGGTTCACGCTTGTAGCCGCCCCGCTTCCTACAAGCAGCGCGTCTTAAGCCGACAGGGTCATCTCTCGAACGATCAGTGCGGCGAACTGCTTGCGGCGATCGTCCATAACAAACTCCAGCAAGTCTATCTCGCCCATCTTTCGAGCGAATGCAATGTGCCCGAGGTGGCGCTAAAAGTCGTCTCCGAGGCGATCGGTCGAAACGACTTGACATTGACAATAGCCCATCAAGAAAAAGTGAGCGTCCCATTTTTATTTTGATCTTTCTTTTACTGCTGTGCGATCTCCATGCCCTGCACGTCAATTTGATCAGCCAGAATAACCGCAAAGGCCTAGAAGTCGATCGCGTCGTGATGAAAAATGCTCTTGAACTGCTCGGCCACAAAACGCACTCGATCGAGTTCACACAAGAAAGAAAGGACGAGCATGCGGATATCAACATCTTTTTCGAGATGATCATTGAGGAGTGGCTCCCTGCCGCTGATGTGAACTGGTTCATCCCCAATCCAGATCACTATAACCAAGATCTAGCGCTTTTAGACACCGTCGACCTGCTGCTCTGTCGCACCAGGGAGGCGAAAAGAATCTTCGACGCATTGAATAAGCCCACCTATTATTTAGGGTTTACGAGCTATGACGTCTATCTCCCAACGCCTCAAAAACGCTATCACCACTGTTTCCACTGTGCAGGGGAAAACTCAGGAAAGAACACGGCCGTTCTTGTGGAGGCATGGAAAGACGATTGGGTGCTGCCCCCTCTCATCGCCCTTCGCTATACACCTGCTCCCTATCAGCAGTTCAACTTGTTATGGGTCGATCAGTGGATTCCTGAAAAGCAGAAGATTCACCTCCAAAATTTCTGCGGGATCCATCTCTGCCCCAGCTTTATGGAGGGGTATGGGCATACGATCGTAGAAGGCCTTTCCACAGGTGCGATTGTCATTGTCCCCGATGGAGCCCCGATGAATGAACATGTGACTGATCCCCGCTGCCTCATCCCCGCCACACCCTACCAAGCTAGATTAGCAACGGGATACATCGTGGAAGCCGAAGACGTGCGCCGCGTGGTGGAAAATCTGATGGCACTGCCAGAAGAAGCGCGAGAAACGATTGGAAAAAGGAATCGCGCCCTCTATGAAGCTAAGACACGCGAATTCCATAAGAACTTGAAAATTCTATTAGATCGGCAGAGTTAAGCTGTCAAAGGCGCTCTGCACATGGCAGGGAATATGGCACTCGGCCAGAATATCTTTCTGCATCTGTAACTTGCGTAAGAGATCTTCGTCGCTATGTTTGGGGTCGTGGTGGGTGACGATCCACTCCTTAATCTGCGCATATTTGCACAAGAGCGCAGCATTTGCCACCGAAGAGTGGCCCCAGCCGACCCGACGCTGATACTCTTGCGGAGTGTACTGCGCTTCATGGATCAGAACATCGCATCCCGTGAAAAAGTCGATGATACTCTTGTGGGACTTGAGCAGAGGGCTGTCCTTGCCAATGGCGTTGGGATGGCCATGATAGCCCAAAAACATCTCATTATCGGTCGCGTAGCCATATTTTTTCCCCGCGACATGGATTTTAAAGCAGTAGGTCGCCCCGGGATGGTAGGCAAAGTGCGAGTCGATGGTGATATCGCCGATGGAGACAGGGTAGCCCTCGCGCAGATCGTTGAACTGCAGCTTGGCTTTGATGTCTTCCAGCCGCACAGGAAAGTAGGAATAGGCGAGGATTTCCGTAAACAGCTCGCGCGTTGGCTTTTCAAAACCGATCGGCGACCAGATAATGATCTCCCGATCGGGATTGTAGAGCGGGCCGAAGAAGGGAAAACCTGTGATGTGATCCCAGTGCGTATGACTCAAGAAGAGATGCACCGTTTTAGCGTCGTTGTGCTCTATAGCATGCCCCAGCGGCCGGATACCCGTACCCGCGTCGATGATGATGCGGTCCTTGCCATGACGCACCTCTAGGCAGGCGGTATTGCCGCCAAAACGCATATATTCGGGTCCCGAAACAGGGTTGGATCCACGCGTTCCCCAAAATTTGATGTAGGAGTGAGGATCGTGGGTAATGGGTTTATAGAAAGACTCTTCCTCAACAAAGGTGGACTTTTGCTCGATATTGTCGGGATGCAGCGTGCCCTTATAGAAGCGCTCAAACAAGCTGAAGAGGAGCTCAATATCCACCGGTCGTGGAAGGAAATAGTCGACCCCTTTCACAAGAGCGGCGTGAAGGTTCTGCGTCATCATGTTTGTCGAAATGATGATCACACCGATTTTGCGCAGTTTTTCATCAGACCGGATGCGCTGTAATAGCTCGATCCCGTGCATTTTGGGCAGCATCAGGTCGAGGACGACCAGTTCAGCGCCATGCTGCTGGATCGCAGAGAAAACTTCATCCCCTTGGCTCACGGAAGCAAAGCTATAGTTCTTGCCGGCTGGTGAGGCCAACAGCTTCGGCAGGAGTACTCCGGAGGGATCTGCGATCAAGATCTTTCGCATATCACTCTTCTAACTCATTTGCAAATGAGTTTGCATTACTATTTTTTAGCTTGTTTTGCGAGATTAGCACCTTGCGAGGCTTAGCGCCTTCTTGCGGACTGATCACCCCTCTCTGCTCGAGCTCGTCCATCAGAGAAGCTGCCCGGGCATAGCCGATCTTGAGTTTGCGCTGCAGGTAGGTCGTCGACGCGCTCTGCGTATCGATCACGATCGCGCGCGCCTCTTCGAAGAGGCTGTCGCGGCTCGCCTCTCCACTCTCATCCCCCTCTTCGCGCGGCATCGCGTCAAAAGAGCGGATCAGATACTGGGTGGGCGCCTGCTGGCAGCAGTAAGAGACGATCTCGTTGATCTCCTCATCGGAGATGTAGCTGCCCTGAGCGCGGATCAAGTTAGAAGTTCCGGGCGGCAGGAAGAGCATGTCGCCATTGCCCAGCAAGCTCTCTGCGCCGACCTCATCGAGAATGATCTGCGAGTTGATGCGGCTGGCGACCTTAAAGGCGATGCGCGTGGGGAAGTTAGCTTTAATAAGCCCCGTGATCACCTCGCGCGAGGGGCGCTGGGTGGCTAAGATCAAGTGGATGCCAACGGCTCGCGCCATCTGGGCAATACGCGCAATAGGAGTCTCGAGATCCGAGCTAGAAGCCATCATCAGGTCGGCAAACTCGTCGATAATCGCCACGATTTTGGGCATCGTCTCAGGAATCGGGATGCTGAGAGACTGCTCAAAAGTGGGATCGCCCTTGCGGGTATTGAACGCTTGGATGTTGCGGAGCCCGAGCTGCTTGAGGATCTCATAGCGCAGCTGCATCTCCTTGACAAGCCAGTTGAGGGCTGCATAAGCACCGTGCGCCTCGGTGATCACCGGCGCAATCATGTGCGGCAGATTGGTGTAGGCGGTCAGTTCCACCTTCTTCGGATCGACGAGGAGCAGCTTGATTTCATCGGGCCGCGCGTTCATCAGGATCGAAATCACAATCGTATTGATGCAGACCGATTTACCGGATCCGGTCGCACCGGCGATGATACAGTGGGGCATTTTGGCCAGATCGCTGAGAATCGTCTCGCCGCTCACCATTTTTCCTAGCAATATCGGGATCTGCTGCTTTTTGCCCTTCTGGTACTCGACGAGCAGCTCCTTGAAGCTCACCTCTTGCGGAACGGGCGATGGAACTTCCACCCCGACAGCGGCTTTACCGGGAATAGGAGCGATAATGCGGATCGATTTAGCCTGCAGATTGAGCGCGATATCATTTTCCAGCGCCTTGATCTTCTGGACTTTCACCCCGACCGACGGGTGCACCTCAAAAGAGGTGATCGTAGGGCCGCAGTGGATGTCCCCCACCTTAGCCTCGATGCCAAAGCTGAGCAGCGTCTCTTCGAGCAGCTCTGCCTGGCGGCGCAGATCCTTCTTGAGCGTCGAGTGGTCTACGGGTTTCGGATTTTTCAATAGCGAGGGCGGCGGCAAACGATAAGAGCCCTTATGCGCAGGAGGCTCGGGCATCTCTTGCACCGGCTCGGCGCGCACCTTTTTGACCACAACCTTGGGCACCTGCTGTTGGAAGGGAGGACGGGCAAATTCGCTCAGGCGCTTTTCCAGCTCTTGGATCGAGGCGACCTCTTCAATCTCTTCCTTCTCTTTAGTCTCGAACTGTTTTTTGACGAAGTTCCAGAGTGTGAGCAAGCTGACTTCCGTAAACAGGATCACACTCACAAAAGCTGTGATCGAAAAGGTGATCGCGATACCCACATTGCTAAAGAGATGCTGCAAATTGAGCATGGGCAGATCGCGGAACAAGTAATAAAGCGGCACGCCGCCTAAGTTGTGGCGCGTATAGAGGTGCGGGTAGGGATGGTTCATCACGATCGTTTCCGAATAGACCGAGCGCGTCATGAAAGAGGGCAAAGAGACGCCGCTCTCTGCAACCAGGTTAAGCAGCAAACACAGAGAGAGCAGAAACAGAGAGAAATAGAAAGTTTTGCTCTTGATAAGCGGAAAATCCCCACGACTCAGCAGCATAAAGCCGATATAGCCCACGTAGAGCATCACAAACAGACTGCTCAACCCAAAGACATAGTTCATGCAAAAGCCGATCCCAAAACCGATGAGACCCAGCCAATTTTCTTTTGGCGCGGAGGGACTATAAGTAAATAGCGCAAGAAGCAGCACAAACGCTATCGCTAGGAGAATCAGACCTTTTCCTTCGGGATAGGCGCGTTTTTTTTCTTCAGGAACCTTTTTTTTCATATAAGTAACACCACACCCAAGATGAAGCAGTAGACAGCGAAAGGTATGAGCCGTCCCTTTTCGAGATAGCGCATCGCAAAGCGGATCACGGCAAATCCGATGACAAAAGAGAAGAGCGCACCTACCAGACACGGCAGCAGATCAAAAGGCGCGCTGCTGCGCACTGCTTTCAACAGCTCCAGGCCGCTTCCGCCCAGAATCGTCGGGATCGAGAGCAAAAAGGAGAAGCGCGCCGCATCGCCCGCATTCCATCCCAGTGCTCTAGCGCAAGAGATCGTCGAAGCGCTGCGCGAAATCCCGGGGATTAGAGCAGCGGCTTGCATCGTTCCGATCAAGAGCGCATCGCGCACAGGGCGCGTCCGCGTTGCGGAAAAGCGCACTTTTTCACCGAGAAAGAGGAGGAGCGCAGTGACCATGAGAAAGTAGCCGACAACACCCTCCCTGCCGGCCCACTCGCGCACAGGCCTGAGCAGCAGATACGCAGGAACAAGCGGGACGAGCGCCAGGAAAAAAAGCAGCAGCTTCTGGCGTTTGAAGCGGAGCAGTTCGACAATCTCATGGCGAAAATAGAGCACAAGCGCAAAAAGCGTGCCGAAGTGACAGGAGAGATCGAAGAGAATCGACGGTTCAGAGATTGAGAGGAGATCTTTGGCTAGATGCAAATGCGTAGAAGAACTGACAGGAATAAATTCCGTTAAACCTTGAATGATGCCGAGAAGGATTGCGCAGAGTAGAGACATATCCTTAGCATGGCGTATTTTTTTGCAAAAGGCAAGGCGTCTGAATCCTTTTTTTCGTGCCCGTGCCCGTGTGCGTGCCCGTGCCCGATGTAAAATTTCAGTCACGGCATGGGCATGGATTGTTTACAATAATTACATCTATCGTTTAGAAGGAAACAAGACCTCTTGCGTAATTAAGGGTTCGTCGATTTTTGGGATTATTTTGGCCGATTTTCGATTCAAATCGCAGGGGTCATATACGAAGTTGATATTACCCCTGCGAGTTGAATCGAAAATCGGCTCAAAAGAACCCAAAAATCGACAGAACCTTAAGTACGCAAGAGGTCTAATGCTGGAATCGAAGGAAGAGATCTGGGCAGATGTGGATGCAACCGTCGAACAGTTGCTAGCGAATGCTGCTGCGCTAAAAAGCGCGCTTATGGATCCCGATTGTACGTTGGAAAGCGCCGAGCTGCAGAAAGCTCAAGAGAGTTTGCTCTCACGACTCCTCCACAGACATTCTCTTCTAAAAACAGCAGCTGCGAAGCCGAGAGCCTATCAGAACATGGCAAGAGCGCGTAGAGCCTCTTCTAAATCGCGCGGCTGCGGCAGCACCTCATCCTCAAGATCTTTGCAATAAGGCACAGGGCAATTCTCCCCTGTCACGCGGCGGATCGGCGCGTCAAGATAGTCAAATGCACTTTCTGCGATGCGCGCAGCGATCTCAGCGCCGAAGCCCGCATTTCCTGCGGCTTCGTGGGCGATCACTAATTTGCCCGTCTTGCGCACCGAGCGGATCACCGCGTCGATATCGAGCGGCACAATCGTGCGCAGATCGATCACCTCAACGGAAATCCCCTCTTGGCTCAGGCGTTCAGCGACATCGAAGGCCATGAAGATCATCATCCCCCAGCCGACAAGTGTCACGTCAGTTCCTGCGCGGACGATATTCGCTTTGCCCAGCGGCAGGAGCTCATCGGCTTCCGGCAGCTTGCGCGCAGAAAAGACGCGCTGGCGGTAGAGCGCTTTATGCTCTAAAAAGATCACAGGATTCGGATCGCGGATGGAAGCTTTGAGGAGGCGTTTGGCGTCGGCGCTATTGCTCGGCACAACGATTTTTAAACCGGGGCAGTGCGCGAGAAACGCTTCAACACTCTGAGAGTGGTAGGGTCCGCCCTGGATATAGCCCCCATAAGGCATACGGATGACGACAGGGCAATTCCACTCGCCATTGGAGCGGTAGTGGAAGCTCGCCAGTTCATTGAAGAGCTGGTTGATGCCTGTCCACATGTAGTCGGCGAACTGGATCTCAGCCACAGGTTTGAAAGGAGTGACGAGCGACATACCCAGAGCAAGCGCAATAATCGTCGATTCGGCAAGCGGCGTATTGAAGCAGCGCTCCTCGCCAAATTTAGCCGTCAGCTCACGCGTGACGCCAAAGACTCCGCCTTTGCTGCGCGCTACGTCCTGGCCAAAGACCACAACGCCTCTATCGCGCTCCATCTCCTCTTCCAGTGCGCGGTTGAGCGCATCGACCATCACCAGCGCTTCGCTCGTGTCGATCGGTTCGCTGTCAGCCGCAGGATAGGCCGCAACATCTTTAAAAACTTTTGTCGCACAGCTTTCGCGTGCAGGGAATGGCACTTTCTCGGCAAGATCAGCCGCCTCTTCGACGCGCTGAAAAGCCGCTCTGCGCATCTCTTCGAGCTCATCTTCCGAAGCCAGGCCCATCTTTTGCAGCCACTCCTCAAAACGCGGGAGCGGATCACGCGCAAGCTCATCAGCGATGCACTCGGGGTCTTTGTATTTTTTCGGATCATCGCTACTGCTATGCGCTCCGATGCGCGGGACAGTTGCGACGATCAAACTAGGACCCTCTTTTCCACGCGCGCGCGCAACTGAGCGCGACAGCACTGTAGAAAGCCCCTCAAAATCGCATCCATCCACCTCGTGGACCTCTAAGCCTTCGTAGCCGCGAGCCATATGCGCGATCGTACCGCCGGCCGTCTGCTCATCTTTGCGCACAGAGATCGCCCAGCCATTGTCTTGGATCACGAAAAGAATCGGGAGATGGTGCAAACAGGCAAAGTTGAGCGCTTCGTGGAAGTCGCCTTGAGACGTCGCGCCATCGCCTGCTGAGACGTAGACGACGCCCTCTTTTTTAGCCAGTTGCAGGCCCTTGGCAACACCGACAGCTTGCAGGAACTGCGAACCGACGCAGCTCGACTGACAAGGCAGGTGCATTTCTCTATGGGAAAAGTGTTCCGGCATCATGCGCCCACCCGAATGGTGAGGCGTCTCACGCGCTAAAAACGCGGCAAATAGATCTTCTAGAGCGCAGCCAAAGCCGATGGCAAACGCGCGATCGCGGTAGTAGGGAAGCCCCCAATCGAGACCGGCTTGCAGCGAGAGACCGCACATCGTGCCGAGCATCTCATGGCCCATACTCGAGAGGTGAAATGTTCCACCCTTGTTCTGGCGCACGAGCTTGGCCATTTTTTCATCGACAAAACGTGTGACATACATCGCATCCAGCACTTTAAAGCAGGATGCGCGCGCACTTCCTTCTGCTAAAGCGATGCGGCTCATTTAGTAGACCCCTTTTTGCGTTTAATCGGCGTGACCATTTTGGTGCGGCGCTCTTCGCGCGGACCTTCTTTAGGAGCAGCAGGGCGTTCTCTGCGGCGCGGTAAAAAGCCGCGGACAACTTCCATGATGCCCTTTCGCTTGCCTGGCTCCTCATCTTCTGCACCCTCGACTTCGGCGACGGCGCGGATCATCTTCTCCTCGCCTCTTGCCTCGCCAATTTCATGCAGATCGGTAAGACGCGTAGAGATGTGGCGCAGCGATTCGAGGCGCTCGGAAAGCGCTTGCAGACGCTCGTCCACCTTGACGCGGGCGCTGCCGCGCAGACTGGCGAGCAGATCCGCTTCTGTGTCGAAGCGCGTAGAGAATGTCACAGCAGATGCACTCGTGATATCCGGCGTAAACAAGAAATGGCGCACCGTAGGCGGAACCTGCGTGTAGATATCGACGGTAACCTGTGGCTCGATTTCGACTTTTGCGACCTGTTTCGGCGGGCGGCCGCGTTTCGGACGCGGATTGAGCGCTTCATTCGAGTAGTAGGTCTTAGATTTAGCAACGAGCGCTTCGCGTGCAGTGGCGATATCGCGAGGCACCTTCGCCTCAAAGAGATTGCGCTTGAGTTTTTCGACAATCGACTTAGGCATGTCGAGATCCTCTTCAAACACAAAGCGGATCTCCTGTGAGCGGAGCCACTCGATGATGCGGATACGCGAGCGCTCTACATAGTATTGCTGCCACTTCTCGAGTTCCGTTAGATGGTCGTAGATGAATTCAAGAAAATTCTCCCTCGCTTCCTTCGATTGGATGACATCGAGAAGTTTCTCCTTCGTATCGATATCGTAAACCTTTTCATTCACGAATCCTTCCATGAATTTTTTCGATTCATAGAACGTCATTTTCGGGATCAGGCAATAGCGCGAGCGGCTCGTCTCGAACTCTTTTTCCAACTCACTGAGCTCTTCAATGCTTTTATCGAGGTCGACAAAGAGGATAAACCCCTCGACCTTATCGAGATAAAAGTCTCGCTCATCATCTGATTTGGCAAACGCGTCCATCAGGCGATGAAAACGCAAAATTAAAGGATTTTTTGCTTCTGGATAGGCTGTCTTAGACATGAAACAAAATTACCACATTTTAGGATTGTGCAACAGGTTTTCTGTTCAAATCCAGGCATCATCAAGCAAAAAATCTTTTACCCCAATGCACAGGATGAAAAATCCTACACTATGTTTCATAAATAAAAATTCTCACAGGCTCTTTTTTGTTGAAAGGCTCCAGAAAAAAAATCACAGCCGAGAATGGCGCATTTCGTCTATACGGTCCCAAGCAAGTAAAGATTCCATTGCGTAATAATAAAGGTATTATTAACATAGCCTCATAAAGTTTAACCTTACCATTAAGGAGAAAAAATATGGCATCATCACTAGCACCTATTCAATTCCCCACTGTAGAATTCACAAAAAGTTATGAATGTATCGAAGCTCCCGTTAGATGGATACGCAACGCCGAGGAAAGCAACACTATTTTACGCGTCATGACGTATACCCTGGCAATGATTGGGCTTCTTGCTCTTTGCGCCACAGTAATCGGCATCCCACTTGCGCTCAAATTCGTACAAGTCTTCGAACGCCAAACAAATGAAAGCATCACCGAAGCAGCCCGCAAGAAATTTGAAGCAACCGCGAACCAAAACCAAACCCGTGCAGAAGAAGAAGGCAAGAAATTAGGCGCTGGAGAATTTGCAAGCGATAACTTGAAACTCGATATCAAAACAGCTGCAGCGGCATTGGCAGAGCTAAAGATCGATCCTGCAACTTGCACAAAACTAGGTGCCACAGATATTGATGCTGAACTCGCATTGAAGCAAATCCTCGCTGTTAACCCTAACTACATGAAAGACAAGGGCAAATTAGTAGTTGGCGGAGTCTCAGGAGACTATATGCTAAAAGATGCGCACGATGCTGCCTTAAAGCCATACACAGATCTTAATATTTATAATGCTCATAGAGTAGCAATCGCTGCCGGGTTAGATACAAAAGTTTTCTTTACACCAGGGGATGCAAGTATCGGCCAAGATCCAAATACAAGTTTTTACACAACTTCTCAACTTTTACCTGCTATTGCACAAAAAGGCAAACCGCTCGTGCTTGTGAGCCAAGATGATCTAGATACTCTCAAAACTGCTCAAACTGACCTTTCAAATGCGAGAAATCTAAAACTACAGGGCAGTCTGTCTAATCAGATCGCACAGCTCCAACAAGAACTTGCAACAGCTAAAGACCCAGCGCAAAACGGCACTAAGGCTCTCCAGGCTCAGATTGACGACCTTAATCAAAAGCTTCTCGATGCTAACGACCCAACGAAAAATGGCGTTAAGGCTCTCCAGGCTCAGATTGATAAGCTTAATCAACAGCTTACCGCTGCTAACGACCCAGCGGAAAACGGCACTAAGGCTCTCCAGGCTCAGATTGATAAGCTTAATCAACAGCTTACCGCTGCTAATGACCCAGCGAAAAATGGCACTCAGAAACTCCAAGCTCAGATTGATGACCTTAATCAAAAGCTTGCCTTTGCTAATGACCCAGAGAAAAACGGCACTAATGCCTTGAAAGCCAAGATCAAAACGCTCGAAAACGATCTTAAGAAAGCAAACGCAGGTGATCAAACAGGTCTTCAAGAGACGATCACTACGTTGCGTGAAAATGAAACCAATCTGAATAAACAGTACCAAGAACTGCAAGATCAGCTTCAAATCCAAGTGGACTCAGCTAGCGCTCAGAAAGAATTAGCAAACGCGAAAGCTAAAGAAGTTGAGGCTTTAACAAGAACAGCTCAACAAAAAGCTCAAGGTTATGATACGATTATCACTGACTTACAGGAGAAACTGAAACAAGCTGAGAAAAAAGCAGTTCCATTAACACCTGTGAAATTTAACCGCGAGTTTGCTAGACAGGTAATCGATGATGCCAACAAGACTAACGGCAATCGCGAACAAAAATCAGCTGCGGTTCTTAGAGCAATTGAAACCAATCTGGAAAAAATCGTGTCTCCTACGAAACTCGGTTCAGACAAAACTGAACAACAATAACCTTTAATTCTTCTAACAAAGGAAGCACAAGGGCCCTGGGATGGTAACATCCTCAGGGCCTTTTTATTACTTAAGAATTCGTCGATTTTTGCGATTGTTTTGGCCTATTTTTGATTCAAATTGCAGGGGTCATATACGAAGTTGATATTACCCCTGCAACTTGAATTGAAAATAGGCTCAAAAGAACCCGAAAATCGACAGAACCCTAAATAAGAAAGAGGTCCATTGACATCCTGCGGGATCGCGATTAAAATTACCCTGTTTAACTAGGATCTACCCATGCTCGACATAAAGCTATTGCGCAAAGATGCGCGCGCCATTGAAGCCAAACTCAAATCTAAAGAACCTAAAAGCGCTCTCTCTCCCCTTCTCGAAGTCGATGAGGAGATCCGCAAACTCAAAGTGAATGTCGAGGAGTTGAAGAATAAGCGCAATAGCCTCTCCAAAGAGATCGGTGAGAAAAAACGCGCCGGGCAAAAGGTCGACGAATTGATGCAACAGGTCAGTGGCCTGGGCGATGAAATTACCGGGCTCGATCAGCTACTGCGCGAAAAAGAGGAGGCGCTTCACCTCGGGTTGGCTGAGCTTCCTAATATCCCCATGGATGATGTCAAGGTATCCGAGGATAAGGCAGATAATGTCGTCATAAGAACGCATGGCAGCAAGCCCACTTTTGGTTTTCCTCACAAGAATCACGTCGAACTGAATGAGAAGCTAAAGCTCTTCGACTTCAAACGCGCAGCGAAAGTCTCAGGAAGCCACTGGCCCGCATACCGCGATGTCGGCGCACGGCTCGAATGGGCGCTGATCAACTACATGATCGACTTCCATCTGGAAAATGGCTTCATGCAGTGGATGCCGCCGCTGCTTGTCCGGCCAGAAATCGCTTTCGGTGCGAGTAACTTGCCTAAATTCGAACAGCAGCTCTTTAAGATCCGCGACGAAGACTACCATCTCTACCTGATCCCGACCGCTGAAATGGCGCTGATGGGTCTCCACAACGATGAGATCCTGCGCGCTGAGGAATTACCCCTGAAATATGTCGCCTACACCCCCTGCTTCCGCCGCGAGGCGGGTGCGCTGGGCGCGCAAGAGCGCGGCCTCATCCGCATGCACCAGTTCAACAAGGTGGAGATGTTCGCCTTCACACGGCCGGATGAGAGCGAAAAGATGTTCGAGGAGATGGTCGCAAGCGCTGAAGGCGTGCTCAAAGGACTCGGCCTCCACTTCCGCTCCTGTTTACTCGTTACCGGAGATACATCATTTGCTGCAGCCAAGACGATCGATCTCGAGGTGTGGCTGCCGGGACAAGATCGATATTATGAGGTCTCTTCGATCTCTAACTGCACCGATTTCCAAGCGCGCCGTTCGAATACGCGCTACAAAATCAAAGAGGAAAAGCCTGAATTTGTGCACACACTGAACGGCTCGGGTCTTGCGACATCGCGCCTCATGGTGGCTCTATTGGAAAACAATCAGCGCGCCGATGGGACGGTGGAGATCCCGCTCGTTCTGCACAAATACTTGAATGGCATGAAAGAGATTTCTTTAGTAAGCTAAAAATTATGCATATTCTAGAAGATTTTCATGCGTTTCTTGGAAGCGCACCCACATCTTGGCACGCAGTGCGCGAGATCGGCAGCAGATTGGCTCTTTGCGACTACATCCCTCTTGAGGTGGATGAGAAATGGGAACTCAAACGAGGCAAAAAGTATTTCGTCGCTCATGGCGGCTCCATTGCTGCCTTTGCCCTGCCAAAAAGCGCGCTGCAAAAAGCGCTGCTCATTGGTGCGCACACTGACAGCCCCGCCCTGAAGATCAAGCCGCAGCCTGAAATCCACAAAGAGAATATGACGCTTCTCGGCGTCGAAGTGTATGGCGGCCCCATTCTTCCTTCTTGGCTGAGCCGCGATTTAGGCATTGCCGGCCGCGTGTTTGTGCTGAATGCCAAGCAACAGATCGAAGAGCATCTCATCTTCATCGACGACACTCCTCTTTTTATTCCTTTTTTGGCCCCACACCTCGATCGCGAAAGCGGCGAAAAAGGCCTCCTGCTCAACAAGCAGGACCATATGATCCCGCTTGCGACGCTGAAGCAAAATGAGAATCAGAAGCTCATCGAATCGATGCTCCACTGCCACTTCTCTTTCCATACGCTGCTCTCTTTCGACCTCTTCCTCGTGCCGCTCGAAGAGCCGCGCTTCATCGGCAACAGCAGCGAGATGATCGCCTCCTATCGCCTCGACAACCTCGCCAGTGTGCATGCGGGAGTGACTGCGCTTGGAAATCTCTCCGAGGCAAGTGAACACACACTCCAGATGGGTCTCTTTTGGGATCACGAAGAGATCGGCTCCCAGACAGCAGTCGGTGCCGAGTCACCCTTCTTCAGCGACATTTTTGACCGCATTAGCCACTTCTACTCGCTTGATCCTGAAGAAAAGGCGATCGTCAAGAATCGCTCCCTCTGCCTCTCTGTCGATGTCGCCCACGCGCTCAATCCCAACTACGAAAAGAAATATGACCCGCAGCACCTCCCGCTCCTTGGCAAAGGCGTCGTGATCAAATCACACGCCGGCCAGCGCTACGCATCGAGCGCTGCAGGTACCGCTCAAGTCATCCATCTCTGCCAGCAGCAAAACATCCCCTACCAGCAGTATGTGAGCAGATCGGACATTCCGTCGGGATCGACTATCGGTCCGGTCTTTGCAGGGGCAACCGGTATCGAAACAGTTGACATCGGCTCCGCCCAGCTCGCTATGCACGCCACGCGCGAGCTCATCTCCTGCCAAGACCATCTCGACCTCGCTACTCTGCTTACCCACTTTTTGGAGGAGGGAGAATGACCCATCAGACTCCGCCCGAGCACTTCCAAGGCAAAAGCGTCACTGAACATCTCAGAGATGCGCGTCGAAAAGGCGCCACTGCCAGTGGAGAAATCCATGGCGAAGACCTGCCTAGCCACCTGAACGAATCCTTGAGCGCATGTAGCTATATGGCCCTCGCCCTCCTGCTTCTCTGGCTAATGGGTCTGAGTGAAAAAGCCCTCGCCCTTTTCGCGCTCGGATTCCTGATCTGGATGGCCGGTTCGACGGCGCTACGCGCGTGGGCAAAAATGGAAAGGCTGCACCGCCTCATCGAAGAAGAGCGCTGGGAGATCGAACACCATCGCGCCCAAGAACGCGAAGAGCTGAGTGAACTCTACGCCGCCAAGGGATTCAGCGGGAAACTTCTCGAAGAGGTCGTCGATGTGCTCATGGCGGATGACAATCGCCTCCTCAAGGTCATGCTCGAAGAGGAGCTCGGCCTCTCTCTTGAGCGCGAGCCGCACCCCTTAAAGCTCGCTTTCTCCACAGCCCTCGGCGGCGTCGTCGCTGCCCTCCTTCTATTCCTTGGAGCAAAGCTCTGGCCGGCGGCCGGTGTTCCGCTCGTTGCCCTGCTACTGATCGCGGGTTCGGCTCTTTTTACCGCTCGCTGGGATAAACGCCGCTCCCTGAATGCCCTCATCTGGCATTTAGCCCTTGCGCTTTTTGCCACCGCCAGCGTTTACTTTTTACTATGAAGACCCCTTACGTCTTTGATGAGTTCTTCGCCTCCGGAAGAGAAGAGAGCATCAGCCCCTTTTTTACTCAACAAGGGCGCCGCTGGGGGAAAAACCTCGCCCTCAAAAGCGCTCTGCTCTCGGCTCTGCTTCTTGCCTGTGCCTTCGCCCTCTCCTTTGTCAATAGCGCGGCCAGCAACCTTCTGCTCATCGCTGTCTACTTCCTCGTCGGCACCCCCGCCCTGATCGATGCGATCGAAGACGTCCGCAACCTGGAGATCAATATCGACGTCCTCATGACACTTGCCGCACTCCTCTCCGTCCTCATCGGCAGCGCTTTAGAGGGAGCACTCCTGCTCGTGCTCTTTGAACTCTCCGCCTCCATGGAAAATATGGTCATGCTGAAGACAAAAAGCGCCGTGCTCAGCCTGCAGCGCATGACCCCTAAAACCGCGCTTGTCGTCGCAGACGGCCTCATCCACGAGCGCGCAACGAGCGATATCGCGATCGGCGAACTGATCCTCGTCCAAGCGGGCGAGCTGGTCCCTCTCGACGGCACCGTCGTTTCAGGCAGCTCAGAGCTCAACCTCGTCCACCTGACCGGAGAAAGCCAGCCTCAACCGAAACACCCCGGCGATGAGGTGCCTGCAGGTGCACGTAATATGCAGGGAGCCCTCACCATCAAAGTCACGCGGATCAGCAGCGACTCGACCCTAAACCGCATCGTCCACCTCATCACCCAGGCACAAAGCGCAAAGCCTAAGGTCGAGCGCTTCCTCGACCGTTTTGGCAAGTGGTATGCACCGATAATCATCCTCCTTGCTCTTGCATTTGCCTTTATTCTCCCCACCCTGCTCTCGATCCCCTATCTCGGCAAAGAAGGCGGCGTCTACCGCGCTCTCGCCTTCCTCATCGCTGCCTCTCCATGCGCGCTCATTATCGCAACGCCTACCGCCTACCTCAGCGCGCTCTCGAGCTGCGCCAAGCGCGGCATCCTCCTCAAAGGCGGCAGCATCCTCGATGCGATCGCCGGCTGTTCGATCGTTGCGCTCGACAAGACAGGTACACTCACAACCGGCACCCTCACCTGCTCACAAGTCGCGCCTCTCTTCAAGACGACCTACTCCCCTGCTCATGCACTCAGCATTGCCGCCAGTCTTGAAAGACAAGCCGTCCATCCGATCGGTGATGCGATCGTCCGTTTTGCCCAAGCCCAAAAAGCCCCCTTGTGCCCCATCGAAGACTTCAAAGCGGTTCCCGGCTTCGGACTGCAAGGCACTGCTCTCATCGACGGCCAAAAAATGAGCGCCTTCATCGGCCACCCCGACTATATCGAAGAAAAGCTCCCTCCTCACCTCCTCAAATCCTTCACCGCTTGGCGTGCTGAGGCTACCTACAAAGATCAGCTCAGCGCAATACTCCTCATCGATGATGTGCTCTTCCTTTTCACTTTTGAAGATGAAATACGTCCAGAAAGCGCGCCGCTCATCTCCGCGCTCATAAGCCAGCACTACGACATCGTCCTCCTCACGGGAGATCACAGCCTGCACGCCCAGCGCGTAGGCTCAGCGCTTGGCATCGAAAAAATCTACTCCAACCTGCGTCCGGAAGATAAGTTGAATAAAGTCTCGGAGCTTGCAGAAGAGCGCGGCCTCATCATGGTGGGCGATGGCGTCAATGATGCACCGGCCCTCGCCCGCGCTAGCGTAGGGATCTCGATGGGCAAGATCGGCAGTGCGACGGCGGTCGACGCCTCAGACGTGGTTTTCCTCCACGACGACCTCAGCTCCCTTCCCTGGCTCCTTTCGCATGCCAAAAAGACGATGCGCATCCTGCGCGAGAACCTCACCCTCGCCCTCGGCGTGATCCTCTTTGCGACCACCCCTGCGCTCCTCGGCCTCGTGCCCCTCTGGGCCGCGGTCCTCCTCCACGAAGGCGGCACGGTGCTAGTGGGCCTCAGTAGTTTGCGGTTATTGCGAATGGGGAAAACGACCCGCCAAATATAAGGGATAGTGATGGGTGGCTCCAGACTCAATAGAAAATGGACGTCCACTAAAAATGACTTGGTAGGGTGGGCGATACTTTTCAGTAAATACCCTTAAACTTTTCGCTTTTGTAATAGATCCAGCCTTGACTTCGACAGGAATCACCCGACCATTCTCTTCCAATAGAAACTCCAGCTCTGAATTCTGTTCATGCCAACTGAAAAGACTATCTCTTCCGTGACAAATCAACTCCTGAGCAACAAAATTCTCAGCAAAATATCCCTTGTAGCTTCCATATTCATACTCAAGGATTACCTTAGGCGGCAGCCCACTCATATTACCAAGAATTCCCACATCAAATAGCATGAGCTTAAAAAGGTTTTCCTTTGAGTAGCCTTTAAAAGGCAGGTGTCCCGTATTCACAATATGCACCTTGAGGACCATTCCAGCGGCCTCAAGCCAATCAATGGCACTTGCTATACGGTCATAGTGCGTAATGCCCGGAACGACCCCTCTGAATTTAAATCGTCCAATTGAGCCATCCTGAACTTGAGAAAGCTGAGCGGGCACGGCTCGAAAAACACGGTCAATATGCATAGCATTGACCTTGCCCGAATGCTTGGCGATATCTGCATAGTAGGAATTGAGCAGATCGTCTTGTTTTTTTCTGACTTTAGCACAAGCTTCAAAGAGGTTGTCTTTATTTTCGCAGTAAATTGCCACGACTTCGGGCAGGCCTCCTACGACAAAATAGCGTTTGAGCTGCTCCCACAGATGTTCATGGACGAGAGGCGGAATTTTGCTTAATTTTTGCAGAAAAGGGAGCCCCTTATCCTCAAGCGCCATCAAGAATTCCTCAAACGACATAGGCCTTAGAACCTCGAAAGTCACCTTTCCTACGGGAAATGAGCCATCATTCAAATGGAGCCCTAAAAGAGAGCCTGCAGCGCACAAATGAAGCTTGGAACACTCCTCTTGGAAGTATTTCAAACTAGTCAACGCTTTGGGAACCTCTTGAATTTCATCAAAAATCACAAGGTCTGCACCAATTTGGATAGGACGATCGCGATAGAAGCTCAGATCGTTTAATATTCTTTGAGGGTCAAGGTCTGCCTCGAAAATTTTGGCTAGATCTGGCTCCTTTTCAAAATTAAAATAGTGGCATTTAGGAAAGTGTAGTCTTCCAAATTCCTTCAATAAGTGGGTTTTTCCTACTTGACGAACGCCCTTAAGCAAGAGCGGCTTACGTCGCTTTTCGTCTTTCCATTCTACCAGACGGGCCATCATTTTACGTTTCATTTGTGACATCCTTGTCACTTTAAATTAACAAAAAATGACAATTTTGTCACTTTTTGCCAGAAAAAAGTGACAGATTTGTCACAATTCGGGCTTACCTTGAATTTATATGCTCTATTTGTCATCTAGAAGATATGGCCAAGAAACGTCCTAGAGTCAAAGACCAGATAAGAAAAGCTGTCGACCAAGAGAGCCGAAAATGCGAAGAGTGCTACTTGTGGCTCCAGGAACATATGCCGAAAAGCTTCTTCCAAGAGATGGCCGAAGAGGATATCCTGCTGATCGCCCACAGCCTCATGGGACTCGACCTCCAAGACTATTTTGCCCATATCAACCTCAAGCAGTCGGCGATCGTCCTCTGCCTCGACAGCAATGACGCCGACCTGCGCATCCTCAACCACTACCAGAACTATGGGATCAAGGACTACCGCACCTTCGTATCGAATAGCCCGCCCCCCTTTCCCGGAGTCCCGATGCTGCTCCGCGTCGCCACGATCTATTTTACCCAAGCTCCAGAAAAAGAGCAGGTTCTAGAAAGCAAAGAGATCAAGGAGCTCGTCAAAACGCGCAATCCCGAGATCACCGATCGCGAGTGCAAAGCCCTGCTAGATGGGATGGGGCCGCGCTTCGTGCGCTCAATGACCAAAGACCGCCTGATCATGGCGCTCAACATGTTCTTCCGCGCTCAAACCCGCGACAACTGCCAATATGAAGTGCGCTACAACAAGGACTGGAAGAAAAAGAGCGATACCCCCTCGATGCAGATCGTCTTCGCCTGGCGCAATGTGCCCAAGCACCACTTCCTCTATAAGATGGCCAAGATGATCCACAGACATGGTCTATCCATGCGAAGAGTCAGCGCCACCTATATAGCCCCCTATAGCAAAGACTCTATCCTCATCATGTCACTGGGTTTACACGGCGCACAAGGCAAAGCAGCTTGGGAAGAAGCCGATCTCACAGACTTTCTGCAGGAACTCGTCACACTGAAATATTTCGAGGGACAAGAGATCATCGAAAAGACTTTCGTCGACTCGGGCTGGGTCCGCGGTAACCTCGGCAACCTGCTCAAGACAATGGCGCATTTTATTCACCAGACGCTCGTCCACGCCGATGTCAATATGTACACCCTGACCAACGTCGAAGAGGGCCTCTGCCGCCATCCCGAGCTAACGGTGAAACTCCTCAACGCTTTTGAAGAGAAGTTCCGCCCTAAAAAAAATAGCCTGAAAGAATTCGAAAAGTCCGCAAAAGAGTTCATCGACAAAGTAGACGCCCTCGACACGGGGAATGAAGCCAACGACACGCGCCGCAAAAACATCCTGAAACAGGGGCTGTCGTTCGTCACCTACTGCTTGAAGAACAACTTCTACCGCAATAACAAGTCCGCATTTTGCTTCCGGCTCGATCCAAAATATCTCGATTTTCTTCCTTATGAGCGCAAAGAGAAATTTCCCGCCCTGCCCTACGCGATCTTTTTCATGAAAGGACTGTTCTACATCGGCTTCCACATCCGCTTTAAGGACCTCGCGCGCGGCGGCTTGCGCACCGTACTGCCCCAGCGCATGGAACAGATGCTCTATGAGCGCAACAACGTCTTTTCCGAGTGCTACAACCTCGCCTACACGCAGCAGAAGAAGAATAAAGACATCCCCGAAGGCGGATCGAAAGGCGTGATCTTCTTAGAGCCCTTCGAGCGGATGCGCTCCGAATCGGAGATCTACCGCGACGAACTCACCAAAGGGGGTTTTTCAGCAATTGAGATCGAAGAGCGCATCAAAAAGTTTCAGGACGAGCAGAAGCTCGAATATCTCTACCAGACGCAGCGCTCCTATATCGACAGCTTCATGACTCTTCTTAACTGCGACAGCGATGGCAAACTGCGCGCCAAAGATGTCGTCGACTACTGGAAAAAGCCCGAATACGTCTACCTCGGCCCCGACGAGAACATGCATAATGTGATGATCGAGTGGATCGCCGCGTATGCGAAGCGCTGCAAATACAAGCCGGGCGGCTCCTTTATTTCGAGCAAACCGA
>JABDCT010000005.1 GCA_013287985.1 Chlamydiota bacterium | reverse complement strand
GCAATGACCTCTCCGGCCGCGCGAATAATAAGTGCAGCCTTCTCTTTAGAGAGCTTGCCGAGGGCGAGATTGACCTGAGCGGCCGATTTTTTGATGATGCCGAAGGCGCGGATGACGCTGGGGGGCATCTGATCCTGGCCAATGGCAAAATGGATAAGCGAGCGTGCTGTCTGTGCACCCCAATAACGGTCTCCAGGGACCCCTATTTCGCCTAAACTATCGCGTTCTTTACGCTTTTTCATCTTATTTTTACTCTATAACTCAATTATTTATAACCATCAATAAATAATTGACAAAAACTGTAAGTTTATACTATTATGTTTATATGTCGTTTGAAATTTTGCCTCGAGATGTTCAATTATTAGTCTTCGGTCTTCTCGATTGGGAGGAGCGTCTCTCATTCGCTCGAACCTGCAAATCCAATAATACCCTATTTGAAGTATTTAAGAATCAGTTATTTAAGCGCTTTGCTGAGAAAGGCTATGCTGACCCTCAATTCTCTCTCCAAGATAAAGACCTCGTTTTTTTTAAACGCTATATTTCAACTGTTAAACCTGTTAAAGACCTCGCTGAAAATATTATTTTGAATTCTCCGCTCATTCTTGAACAACAACTGGATGATGGGCAGATCATTCGTATAATGTCCGCCTCTATAGATCATGCATTTGTTAAGGACCTAGTAGTCAGTTATTTAGTATTATTTCTTGAGCAGCAGTCACAATGCCAAATTAGCCATGATTTATCCTTCCGTTCCCTTCAATGGATACAGGAGAATCCTCAGTGTGTCTTCATTCTTTCAGAGTCTGTTTGGAAAGTCTTTAGCGCAACAAGGTTGGCAGCATGCCATGGCCGGCTAGATATTATTGATCGTTTTTCTTCTTACCCGCTTGAATCAGGCGAGGAATTTTATCTCGCATGTCAAAATGGCCATCTTGAAGTAGCAAAAAAGCTATATACATTAAATCCAGGATTTATTTTCTTCGGGGATAAACTGCCTCTTCATGGTGCATGTGAAAATGGCCATCTTGAAGTAGTGAACTTTTTGCTCGATTGCTATTTGAGAGATGATGAGGATGAAGATGGCATGAGCTGCATAGATCGAATTTTTCTTGATCATATGGGTCCCACTCCCTTTGAACTTGCTTGTAGAAATGGGCATAGAGCAATTGCAATGAAGATTATCTCGATTGGGGTAATAGTAACAGAGAAGGAATTGGATGCAGCTCTATGGAATGGACATTGGGAGCTGTTTTTAGAGCTTCTACCTGATGCCAATGTGGAGAATCTTCAAAAGTATCTTAACAACCTTTATTTAATGGCAGCTTGGGATCAGAAATTTGAAATCGCAGATAGATTGCTTACTCTTGGGATTAATGTTCCTGACCTATCTATGTTCTCAACATCTTGGAGTCATTATCTCAAACATAATCCAAAAAAACTTGTAACCTTTTTGTGCTACTTGCTTTCCAAAGGATTTAAGTGGGATAAAATGAACGGAGAGCAAAAGGGAGCATTCTTTTCTGCTGTTACGAAGGTTAAAGACTGGAGTACTGCCAGGGTGCTGTTCGACCTGGAGATCCGCAATTCAAAAGGCCCTATTGCACAGAGGGATGTGAGCACTGCTTGCACAATAGGTTATCTGGATTTTGTGCAAAAGTTTCTCGCTTCTTGTGCCTCGTTCGATCGCCTATCTGAAGCATTTTGCTCAGCTTGCGAAGAAGGCCACTTGGAGATCGTAAAATTGCTCGTAGCAAAAGGCGCCTCTGTAGAAGAAGTTTCTTCGGACTGGAGAGGGCCCCTACACATTGCATGTGAGGAAGGACATTTAGACATCGTAAAATTCCTCATCGAAAAAGGTGCCAAGCTAGAAACATTATGTAAGCGGAATTGGACTCCTCTTCACTATGCGTGTCGAGGAGGCAAAATAGATATGGTCAGGTATCTTCTTTCCATTGGGGCTAACGTAAATGCACGGAATAACCGCCTGGGCCTGGGTCCGATCGATCAAGCTATACAAAATAGGTATGACGATATCGTAAAACTCCTAGAAAATGCATAATATTCCCCATGCTTGCGGATCTTTGCGGCAACCAGAACATCGCCCGCATCCTTATTTTTCTTCTTGTCAATGAACGCTGCTATGGAACCCAGCTCCAGCGTCTTTTAGACATTCCCCTTACTCCCGTGCAAAAAGCTCTCCAGAAGCTTGAAAAAACGGGAGTCGTCACGAGTTTTTTCGAGGGCAAGACGCGCCTCTACCAGCTCAACCCCGCCTATCCGCTCCACTCAGAATTAGAATCTCTCATCAAGAAAGCCTACTCGCTGCTTCCCATGCAGGAGAAGAAGCGCTATAGCTTTGTCCAACGAAAAACAAGCGAGATCCTCTCAGGTGAGGCCGCAGCGAGAAACTGCTTGCTGGCGATATGGCAGCAGCTAGGCAGCGTTACACGCCTCTCTTTTCAAGCGCGTATGCCGTATGGCAATAAGGGCAAGGGAGAGGTGCTTGTCACCCGTGATGGGCCTTCCACGCTGCTTTTCCAGGAACAGGGCAATTGGCGCTCTGAGGAGGGGAAATTAATCGACTTCCGCAATGTGTTCCGCTGGTCGCTCGACTTAAGCGCCTGCATGCTTTCGCTGGAGCATTTGCGGCATGGGCCTAACCGACCGGTGTTTCTCTTTCACTTGATTCCATCGGGCACGCTCCTGCTGGAATCGAAGGATGCGCATCTCTGTGGCGATGATACATACTTTGGACGGCTCTATTCTGAGAGGGGAATTCTACACCTTACATGGCGCATCTTAGGCCCCACCAAGAACGAAGAGATCCACACTTTTTATAATTAATTAACAGGATATTAGGATAGACAGGATAAAAAAATATCCTGTCCATCCTAATATCCTGTTATTTTTTCTCATTTAAATAGGTAAGACGGTTAGCCCTTTGCCCTCTTCTGCTAGCTTCGCGTTCTCTTTTTCGATCTGCTCTTTCCCTGCATAAACAGCAACGACTCCCTGTTGCCCCTTCAGCTGCTTTTCTACTGCGTTTTTGAGCTGCTCTTTGCTGACTACAAGCAGCTGGTTGCGGAAGTGCTGGCGCATGGCGTCTGTTTTGCCGTCGCGCTGGTAGTTATAGCTCTCCAAGGCTCTTGCACCAGGCGCAGTCGGGACGTCGAGCTGCTGGATGATACCGATCTTGGCCTCTTCCAGGTCATTTTCATCAAACTGCCCGCTGGCAACTTCATCAATCGCATGCGTGAAGGTGTGGAGCGAGTGGGCGATGTGGGGATCGCGGTAGGAGTTGAAGGTGAAGGTGCCCCAATTGGGGTTGTAGGTAGCTCCTGCGCCATAGGCGCCGCCCTGTTCGCGGATGCGGTGCAGCAGGAACTTGTTTTCCATGAGGAGAGTGGAAACCAGCAGGGCCGGAGCATCTGGATCTAGGTAAGCGGGTGCACGCATGGCCATCGCATTAAAGGCTACCGGTGAGGAGATGGGGCGCGCTTGCGATGGAACGGGGGGGACGGGGTAGTTGTTTGCCCAATGGCGTCCGGGGCGAGCAAGAAGGTGGCTTAAGCCATAAAAGCCCTCTTTTTCAAGGGTGTGGTAGATCTTCTCTTCGCAGCTGAGGACGAGGTGGGGGTTGGGGACGGTGAGGAGTTTGTCCTTGAGGGAGGTGAGCTGCTCTAAAAAGGCGGGAAGGCGTTTGCTGAGGCCTTGGGAGAGGTCTTGCAGCTTGTGGTAGAAGGTCAGGCCATACCAGATTTCGCTGATGTGTGAGGGGGTCGAAAAGCCGCTTAGGGCTGTCTGGACGGCGTAGCGCATGGCATTGCGGCTCAGGCGCCCTTTCAGGCTGTTGGCCATCTTGCGGATGAGCTCTTGGATGCGCTTCTTTTCGTTGAAACGCGCCCCTTCGACGGTCTCGCGCATCAGAGTGAAGAGCTGGGGGGCTTTGCGGTGCAGAGCGCGGCTGCGCAGCTGCAGAGAGGGTTTGCAGTGGCTAGGGTGGGTGGCTTGAACGTGCAAGGAGCAGCCGGCGCCAATGCCGCCTGTGTGTGCGTGGATGTAGGCGAGGTTTTCGGTGTAGCTGCGCTGTCCGGCACCGAGTTCTGGCCATAGAGCGAGAAATAGCTGCAGCAGGAAGAGCTCTTCTTCGGTGAGCGCTGGAAGATCGAAGAGGAGGTCGGCGTAGATGATGCCATTGGTGAAGGTAGGGGTATGGAAGACTTCGAGCTGTCCGACATTTTTGGTGTGAAGGGGATAGCTGCGGATGTTGTGGGGCACATCTTGGAGAGTGACTTTAGGCAGGCAGTCGAGCTTTTGCCCCTCGACCATTTTCTGGTAAACGGAGAGCGCTTCAGTCTGGTCGAGGATGTGGGCGATCTGCTTCTCGGTGAGGGTCTTTTTGAGGGTGGCGAGCTCTCGTTTTTCCTCGTCGATCTGTTTGGTAGTGAAGTCGGCGTCGGGTGCGAAGGAGAGATGGACGCGGTGGGTGTTATTCAGGAAGTATTTTTCGATGATCGGGTTGAAGCAGAAAGGGTCGCTTGCTCTTTCGAGGAGTCCTGCAAAGAGGGAGTGGATGATCAGGGCGCGCTCAGGGGCGCAGCCGTGCTGCTTGCCGAGGGCCGCGCGCATGAAAAGCGTGAGGCCGAAAGGAGAGTGGTCCCCGCCGATTTCCGTACGTGCGAATTCGAGCTGATGGATCGAAGATTCGATCTTTTCGAAGGGGATGCCTTTTTCGATGATTTCGCGCAGGGTCTTTTCGATACACGCGAGGAGCTTGGGTGCGGCGTCTTTCTCGCAGCCGCGGCAGATCATCACGTAGGGAAGTTCGCTCATTTCCGTGTCGATAGAGCTATCGGCCTGGACGCAGAGCTCTGAGTCTAGGAGCGCTTTTTTGAGAGGGGAGGCGTCTGTGTCCATTAGGATCGAATCGAGAACGATGATCGAGAGCACATCTTCTTGCTGGAGCAGCGGAGCGGTTAAGAGGGAGAAGGTGTGGATGTGCTGCTTTTCAATGTCTTTGGACTCCTGCAAAGGGTATGTATAGGAGCCGACGTGTGTTTTTTTGAAGCGCTTCTGCAGAGGGATTTCGGGAAGGGGGGGAAGGCGTTGCGCTTTTTTCAGAGAGTTCTCCCAGATGAAATCGAGATTCTTCTCGAGTGGCAGATTGCCATAGAAGAAGAATAGGCAGCGGCTCGGGTGGTAGAAGGTCTCGTAAAAGTTGATCAGATCGGTAAACTTGAGTTTGGGAATTTCTTTCGGATCCCCGCCCGAGTTGTGGGAATAGGGAAGGTCGGGGACGAGGTGAGTCATGATGAGGTGCCAGATGTGCGAATCGATCGAGGACATGCTCCCTTTCATCTCATTGTAGACGATCCCTTTGATCTCAAGGGGGGAAGAGGGGTCTTTGGGCTTGGTGAAAGAGAGGCGATGGCCCTCTTGCAGGAAGCTCTCCTCTTTGAGCAGCGGGTGGAAGACGGCGTCGAGGTAGACCTCGAGGAGGTTAAAGTAGTCCTTCTCGACCTGGGATGAGGCGGGGTAGCAGGTAAAATCGCTGCCGGTGAGCGCATTCATGAAGGTGTTGAGGCTGCGCCTGCTCATCGCAAAAAAGGGGTCTTTGACGGGGTATTTGCGCGAGCCGCAGAGGACTGTGTGTTCGAGGATATGGGGGGCGCCGTTGCCGCTAGTCGGCAGCGTTTTAAAGGAGAGGCAGAAGAGATTTTCGGGATCGTCCGTCTCGATCTGCATAATCTGCGCGCCGCTTGGCACATGGACAAGCTCGCGCAGGGTAGATTGAAGCTCCTCGATAAAGGTGACTTTAACGAGGAGAAAATCGCGGTACTTCTGACCGGGCTGAGAAAAAGGCATGAGGTCTACTGTAAGACATCTATCCTTTTTTTAGAATTCGAAACTCGCCTCTACAGTCAAGCCTTGGAAGCTCACGTCGCCATGCTCATCATTTTCAAACAAGAAATAGTTTGTGCTGAAAATGGGGTTTCCGTTTGCCTGGAAAGCTGTGTGATCGTCAAAGGTGTCGATCAACTGAGGAACTTCGTAGAGCTGAAACCATTGAGACATTTCATAACCGACATAGAGCTTTAAGGTGTATTGATCACAGCAGAATGTCTGTTGCCACAAGAATCCTAAGAAGCCATCGAGGCTAGTGCGTAGACGCCACATGTCTTTACGGGCAAAGAGATCTGCTGCAAGCAGTTCATCCAATCCATCATTGATGGCGTTTGCCTGAAAACCTTCAAAGTTTTGACGGATTTTATATTTTCCATACACAAAAGAGGTGTCTAAACAACCGACGAGGGCAAAGCAGTCGTTGAACCACCAGGTAGAATCAAGACCGAACTTGAGGCCTCCTGCATAGTAGTGGAACCTTGCCTTTTGAGATGTGGGATTTTCTTCAGTAAAGCGATTGGCAGGAGTGGGGCTAAAGGCGCTATTATGGAAAGACCAGCTACCGAGAAACTCATCTTTCGAGCGGAAGTTAAAGAACGCTCCACGTATGCCTACATTTGGGCGTAGTGACAAATTACAGGTAGGATAGAACTCTTTGCCTAATTCTAGGTCGAGGAGATTAGTCATGAGGCGCCATTTAGCTTCTACTGTAAGAGCGCTAGGGCCTAATAGCGAAATTCCAAGGGGTTTAATTTCTGGTGAGTCAAATGATTGATCGACATGTCTAGATTTTGCACGGAAATAGGTCCAGTATAGAGAGAGATCCCAGTCGTCATAGTCATTGAGTTTAGTCCCGATGCCAAAGCGGAAGCCAGGCTCCCATTTTCCTTCTACTTTGATCGTGCTTAAATCGGCTGTAAAGGGAGATGTGCCAGTTGTAGAGGTGCGAACAAACTTCTCAGCAACTTCAGTGCCTTCGACATCGCCTCTCCACCAGAGGAAATCAGCAAAGACTTCAAATGAATCACAGCACTGACTAGGGCAGCAATTTTCTTGTTCTTCATCAGCAGAGAGCGCAGTCATTGCGAAGACGCTCATTAACAAAAGGGACTTTTTCATCATATTTCTCCTAAAAAAACTATGATGAAAAAGTATTACCTTAATTTTTTTTTGTCAACAGTCACGTGCTACCAGGTAAGCGTTGCGCTCGACTGGTATTCTGTGACGCGCGTTTCGAAGAAGTTTTTCTCCTTGCCGAGGTCGATCGTTTCGCTCATCCACGGGAAAGGATTGCGCGAGTTCCACTGCGGCTTGAGGCCGATGCGCTCAAGGCGGCGGTTGGCGATATACTGCACGTATTCGCGGAACATAGGAGCTGTCAGGCCCAAAATACCGCGTGGGAGGCAGTCTTCAGCGTATTTGACTTCGAGTTCAACGGCCTCTTTGACGAGGTCGATGATGTGCTCTTGGAATTCAGGCGTCCACAGGTGTGGATTCTCTTCCTTAATGCCGTTGATCAGGTCGATGCCGAAGTTGAGGTGTACGGTTTCGTCGCGCAGGATGTACTGGAACTGCTCGCCAATGCCGGTCATCTTGTTCTGACGGAGGAAGGAGAGGATCATCACAAAGCCGCTGTAGAAGAAGAGGCCTTCCATGATGATGTAGTAGCCGATCAGGTTCTCGAGGAACTTCTGAGCGCCTTCCGGAGTGGATGTGGTGAAGCCCTCTTTCATCATGTCTTCTGTGAGCTTCATCTCGAACATGTCTTTGTCGTGGATCGTGTTGATCTCGTTGTACATGTTGAACACTTCGCCCTCGTTGAGGTTGAGCGACTCGACGATGTAGTGGAAGGTGTGCGTGTGGATCGCCTCTTCGAACGCTTGGCGCAGCAGGTATTGGCGCGCTTCGGGATTGGTGACGTGCTTGAAGATCGCGAGCACGATGTTGTTTCCGACGAGGCTCTCAGCGGTGCTGAAGAACCCTAAGTTGCGCATGATGACGCGTCTCTCGTCTTCACTTAAGCCATTGGACTTCCACAGCTCGATATCTTTTGCCATCGGCACTTCTGTCGGCATCCAGTGGTTGGCGCAGCCATTGAGGTAGTGCTCCCAAGCCCATTTGTACTTGAGGGGCATGAGCTGGTTGACGTCGACGGCATTACAATTGATCAGCCGTTTATCTTTTGCTTTTACGCGTGTATTTTTATTCATTTTTATCTCCTACTGACAGCTCTCGCAGCCTTCGCTCATGGTGCATGCGATGGGTTTTGGTTCTTCTTGGCGATCTACCGTGATATTGCTCGATGCGGATTTATTTTTCATCCAGCGCGGTTGCAATCCTCTGGCATTGACATCGGTTGTGGATTTTTCGATCTGGGTGGCGGCAAGTGTGCGCAGATAATAAGTCGTTTTGAGTCCTTTTGTCCAGGCCAATAGATACATCTGGTGGAGCTTCTTGCCACTTGGTTCAGCCATGTAGAGGTTGAGCGACTCGCCCATGTCGATCCACTTCTGACGGCGGCTGCCGCACTCGACGATCCACTCGGGATCGATCTCGAACGCGGTGAGGTAGACATTTTTAACTTCCGCAGGAATGCGCTCAATTTCGGTAATTACGCCATCGAAATACTTGAGGTCGTCGAGCATCTGGGCGTCCCAGAGTCCGAGCTCTTTGAGTTTTTCGACGAGGTAGAAGTTGGGGAGCGTAAATTCTCCTGAGAGATTGGACTTCACAAAGAGGTGGCGGTAGGTCGGTTCGATCGACTGCGTGATCCCTGTGATGTTGGAGATCGTTGCGGTCGGAGCAATCGCCATCGTGTTGCTGTTGCGCATGCCATGTTTTTTGATCGATTCGCGCACAGGTGTCCAGTCAAGCGAGGAGCTGCGATCCATTTCCAGATGAGAGCCGCGCTCCTTTTCCAAGAGAGCAATCGTATCGATAGGCAGCAGGCCGCGGTCCCATTTTGAACCCTTGTAGGACGAGTAGGGGCCGCGCTCTTTAGCGAGCTGGCTCGATGCCAAGATCGCGTAGTAGGAGATGAGTTCCATGCTCGTATCGGCAAACTGCACGGCTTCATGGCTGGCATAGCTGATATTCATGATGTAGAGCGCATCTTGGAAGCCCATTAGGCCGAGTCCGACGGGGCGGTGGAGCGAGTTGGCATTCTTCGTCTCTTTTGTAGGGTAGAAGTTGATGTCGATCACGTTGTCTAGCATGCGGATCGCGATGCTCACTGTGCTGGCTAGCTTCTCGCGATCGAGACCTTTTTTGGTCATGTGGGCGGCTAGGTTGATCGAGCCTAAGTTGCAGACGGCTGTTTCTGCCTGTGAGGTGTTGAGCAGGATCTCAGTACAGAGATTGGAGCTGTGTACGACTCCCTTGTGGTCTTGGGGCGAGCGGATATTCGAAGGATCTTTGAAGGTGATCCAGGGATGGCCTGTTTCAAAGAGCATGCTCAGCATTTTGCGCCAGAGCTGCATCGCTTCTACTTTCTTAAACAGCTTGATTTTGCCTTCTTCCACCATCTTCTCATAGGCGGTGTAGCGCTTTTCAAAGGCTGAGCCGTAGAGATCGTGCAGATCGGGGACGTCGCTTGGGTTAAAGAGCGTCCATGTGCCATTTTCCGCGACGCGCTTCATGAAGAGGTCGGGGATCCAGTTCGCTGTGTTCATATCGTGTGTGCGTCTGCGCTCGTCGCCGGTATTTTTGCGTAGCTCGAGGAAGTCTTCGATATCGAGGTGCCATGTTTCCAGGTAGACGCAGAGCGCGCCTTTGCGCTTGCCACCCTGGTTGACGGCTACAGCTGTGTCGTTGGCCACTTTGAGGAAAGGGATAACGCCTTGTGAGCGTCCATTGGTGCCCTTAATGCGCGCACCAGTCGCGCGGACATTCGTCCAGTCGTTGCCAAGACCGCCGGCCCATTTAGAGAGCTGGGCGTTATCGGAGATGATTTTGAAGATGTGGGTCAGGTCGTCGCCGACAGTAGAGAGGAAGCAGGAGCTGAGCTGAGAGTGGACGGTGCCCGAATTGAAGAGCGTCGGCGTTCCTGATACATAGAGGAATTGCGAGAGCACATTGTAGAATTCAATGGCGTGTTCGTTTCTCTTCTCTTTTTCATTCAGAGCAAGGCCCATAGCAACGCGCATCCAGAAGATCTGCGGTGTTTCCATGCGCTTCTCTTCATCATGGATGAAGTAGCGGTCGTAAAGGGTCTGGAGGCCTAGGAGCAAGAACTGGTCATCGCGGTCCAGGTTCATGGCTTTGCCGAGCATGTCGAGGTCAAATTCGGCAAGGGAAGGAGAGAGGCGGTCGATCTTGATCGCATGAGAGACATATTTCTTAAAGTAGGCGGTGTGCTGTTCTTTGAGTTTGGGCGAGTGGGCATTGACTCCCATTGTTTCGCGGTAGATCAGATCTAGAAGCAGGCGCGAAGAGACTTGTGAATAGGCGGGATCTTGCTCAATTTTGGCACGGGCAGACATAAGCGCTGCCTGGTCGATTTCGCTTTCCTTGATACCGTCGTAGAATTGCATGATGCAGCTCTCGAGAATCTCTTTAGGGGAGACGACTTTTTCTAAACCGCGGCAGGCATAGGCGATCATCTTTTCAATATAGGCTTGCGAAATCTCTTTCTTCTGGCCTTTTTCCGTTGTGACAGTAAAGGAGCGTCCCTTTTCTTCAACAGGAAGAGCGACCTCTTCTTTGACTGTTTCTACACCGGCTCTATGGAGAATGAGTTCGCGTGCGATTTCAAAGAAGCTTTCGCGCATCAGCTGGTTTTCAATCTCATTCTCAATCAGCGAGAGAGTGAGATCTGTACCTGATTTATGGAGCGTGGCGATGCGAGCGACCACTTTTTGTGTCAAAAGATTGACGGCTTCGATCACATCTTGGCCGGAGAGTCCTTGGATATTGCGCGCTCTGCGGAAGGCCTGTTCGATCGAGGAGGCGATCTTCATCGGGTTGAAGCGCACTTGCGAGCCATCTTTGCGCGTGACTTTAAGGTTCTGAGGAGAATCGTCACGCAGCGCCTTGTGCTTGTCGCGGTAGATGATATAGTCGCGTGCCACATCGAGATGGCCCTGTTTCATGAGCGTCACTTCTACTAGATCTTGTATTCCCTCTACAGTCAGGCAGGCGCCCTTGGTCGCTAGATGAGCGAGCTGTTCGACAACTAGATCGGTTGTCTCTTGGATGTCATGAACCATTTCTTCAGGGAGCTGCTCGTTTTTAGGCACCTTTTTCGTGTCGCGGAATGCCGCTTCGAGCGCGTGCGTGATGCGTCTTGTGCGGAAGGGGACGAGCGTTCCATTGCGCTTGACCACGGTAAACGGGTAATCTTCGTTCGTTTTTGTAGGGGAGGGGGTGAGAAGCGACTGATTCATAATATCTCCTAGAGGGCTCATTCTACCACATGTGGTAGTCGATTTAAACTTTAACCACTATATATAGTGGTTTGAAGCTTTTAGTCCACAAAAAAATGTAACCCTCTGCTATTATGCTGTTAAGATGAAAAAAATCTACCTTGTTCCCAACATCATCACTGCGTTTAGCCTTGCGTGTGGACTCTTCGTCATTTTCAAAGTGAATATGATCGAACCCGGCATGGGCACCTATCAAGCTTTGCAAGTTTCCGCCTATCTTCTTCTCTTGGCCGCGTTCGCTGATTGGGTCGATGGCGCCATAGCGCGAGCGATGCACGCCGAAAGCGAATTTGGCTTTCTCTTTGACTCCCTCTCCGATGCGATCACCTTTGGTGTCGCTCCCTCCGTTCTACTTCTCAAGAATCTCTCTCTTGAACAGGGGACTACGCTCTCATTTTACGCAGTCATAGGCGCGATGCTCTTTTCCATTTGCGGTGTACTCCGTCTCGTGCGCTTCAATGTCGCTGAGTCAGCGGCTAAAGAACAGAAAGCTCCGAAAAAGAAACACTTTACCGGTCTGCCGATTCCGGCTGCCGCTCTTGCGGCGATCTCTGCTAATCTACTCTTTGTCGATCCGCGCCTCACCTTTCTAACAGGCTCGAGCGAGATGGTTAAAACGATCGTGCTGAGCTCCTTAATGGTAGTACTCGGCTTTTTCATGGTCAGCCGCTTCAAATTCCCGAGCGCTAAGGTGCTCCATTTCCGCGTGCCCTCTTTCTACCTCGTCTTCATCACTGTCGTAGTCGCTCTCTTTTTACTCTACGGCGGACTCTATTTCTTCCCGATCACCCTCGCCGTTTTAACGTGGGGCTATGTGATCGTCGGTTGGGTGCTGGCCATCATCCGCATGATTGCCGGTAAAAAATCGAAGACATTGGAAGAGTTCGAGCCAGAAGAAGATGATTGAAATCGCATTTGCCCTGGTCTTTTTAGGCCTCGTCTTTATCGGGTGGAAAGCCCTTTCTTCCAAGTTCAAGGCCCTTTCCCATGAAGCATTGGAAGCCAATAGCCGCCTCTTTATGGAGATGGCGCGCACCCAGATAGAAAGCGCCCAGTCCCAGCTCGACCAGCGCGTTGAATCTGTAGAGCATCTAGTCCGTCCTGTAAAGGACACTCTTGCCCAGCTCGAGGGGGGCCTTCGTCTCCTCGAAAAAGAGCGCAGGGGAGATCACTCCTCCCTGCGCACGCATATTAATATGCTGATGGATGCACAAAAGGGACTCGTGCACGAGACTGCACAACTCTCCCGCGCCCTACGCGCTCCTGCCGTACGCGGCAGCTGGGGCGAGCTGCAGCTGCGCAGGGTTGTCGAACTCAGCGGAATGATCAACCATTGCGACTTCGCCGTCCAGCAGATGGGCGAAGAGACGAGAATGCGCCCCGATCTCCTCATCCGTCTGCCGGGCGGCCGCAACATCGTCATCGATGCCAAGGCGCCGATGGAGGCCTACTTAGAGGCGATGCAGACAGAGCTTGAGTCTGTGCGTCTACACAAGCTCGCCGAACATGCGCGCCATGTGCGCACACATGCGCTTGCGCTTGGCAAGAAAGCCTATCATCAGCAGTTTCAGCCCACGCCTGAATTTGTGGTGCTCTTCCTGCCTTCGGAGAATTTCTTTAGCACGGCGCTCGAGCAAGATCCCAGCCTGTTAGAATTCAGTGTCGAGCAGGGCGTGATCTTAGCCACGCCCACCACGCTGATTGCGCTTTTGCGCGCAGTTGCCTATGGATGGAAACAGGAGAGTCTTTCTGAACATGTCGAGCGCGTTAGCGAGCTGGGGCACGAGCTCTATAAGCGCATCGGCGATATGGCAGGTCACTTCGCTAAAACCGGAAAAGCTCTAACGTCAGCCGTCGACACCTACAATCAGACCGTGCGCTCTCTTGAGTCGCGCGTGCTCGTTACGGCGCGCAAATTTCAAGAGATGGGCGCCGCACCACGGGAGCTGGATCTTCCTTCACTTGAAGCTTTGCAAGCCACTCCTCAGGAACCCCAGCCCTTCGACGATGCTCCTCTAGAAAAGTGATGCCTTTCGTGCGCGTGACCGGCAGTCTTTCCGGCACAGCTGCGCGCCAAGCGTCCCACGTCGACTCTTCCGGTCCCTTCAATTTTTTCAGCCAGCTGCAGCCAAAAGCGACATGGCCGATCTCATCATCCAGAATCCGCTGCATCAACGCTGCAGACTCCTCATCGCCATGCTTGGCAAAGGAGGCGCCATAATGTGGCGCAAAATCCAAATTCGCCATTTCAAACGTCAGGCTGAGAACACTGACATACTGGATGGGATCCTTTAGAAAGGGGACATAGGCCCAGAAGTGGCGGTATAGCGGTAGGTCGCCGAGCTTGACCCCGAAGCCTTTCAATCTCTCCACATAGAGACGCACATGCTCCTGCTCTTCGCGCAAGGTGTGGGCGACTCCTCTTCGAAAGGCTCTCGGCGCCTCAGGAAAAGCGATAAGGGCATAGGCCATCATCTCTACGGCGAGGAGCTCGTGACCGGCAAAGCGGTGCAGGCAGGCTGCGCGTTTGTCAGGATGATCATGCTCACGTAATTTGGGCAGGCGATCTTTGCGGGTGTGCTTGTGGAATCTAAGCTCCACAGGGCGGACGGGCTCATTCCAAAAAACGGCGGGACCTGGAGCAAGATCGGTTAGCTCATCGGGTGCAAAGAGTTTTTCTTCAAGGGTGTCGGCGCTTAGGATGCGCTCGGCCCAGTGACGTAGTTCCATGGGAGAAAATTATAACAGGATATTAGGATAGTCAGGATGAAAAATATATCCTGTCAGGATGTCCATGAGAAAAGTAAGAGCACAAATTTAGACCATTTGGGGGAAGATAATGTCAATCTGCTGGCGCGTATAATAGACCGCAGATTCGTCTTGTCTATAAGGGGTATAATACTCAACGAAATTTTGATATATTTCGCGCTCGCTGATCTCATTTTTACTGAAATAAATATCAAAACTGTGAAATAGAGCTATCGACCTGTATTCAATTTCAGAAATGTCAAAACTAGAACAACCATGGAAAAAGTATTTAATCCATTCTACGATCATGTGAATCAATTTTGTCAGGCAACCACTCTCTCCGATTTTTTTATCAGCAAGATCGTGTAAGTCAACAATTCGGTTTATCAACCAATTATTTCTAATTCGATCAACGGGATCATCAGAGTGCTTAGGAAAAAAAGATAAGGAGAGATCATAAAAAAGCCTTATTGGAATATGTTTAATTGGAGCATGTTCATTTTCTTGAATCGCAACGTAAGCATCACCCCAAAAATCGATAGAGACAATATCTTTACTCATATTTAGGGCTTTACATAACTGATTCAAACTTAAATTGCCGACAGACATAAACATCCTCCAAAATAGGCTATGTTATATATAAAATATGAATTCTCTTGCAAACGTTTTGAGGAACTTTTGTGGGCATACTTGAATTTTTATTACCACAGAGATCACAGAGAAAAAAATCACTCGGTGTGCTAGTTTGCTGATTTTTTTTAATCCGTAGTGAAATAAAAAAGCCTCGTGGACGGGATGTCCACGAGGCTAGAAGGATGGAGTTTATTCTACTGAAAGAACGTAGTAGGCAGGATACGCAAAATTATGGTTAGAGCGAGGTGCACCCACTAGGGTCACTTTCTTGCCCACATAATCATGGAGATCGAGCTGCGTGCTGTAGACATAAGCAACAGGCAGATTTTTCTCTTTTAGGACGTAATCGCCTGGTTTGTTCTTAATAGGCTGTGCAAACGCTTCAAGGATACCCGAGACGCGTACTGATGCCATTTTCTGGTCATCGTAATACTCGTCGAGGTTCTTCTCATGGTGAGCGCGTGACCAGCTCATGTATAGAGCTTCTTCAATCGGCTCCCACATTTTCATGCGGTCGCTGAGAGAAAGTGGCTCTAAAGGAGCTACTGCCTGATCGCTAGGCGAAGAAGCAACTGCTTTTGTCTCAAGATGTGAGATGCGTTTCTGCAGGTAGGTCTCTTGTGCTAAAGTGAGAGCTTCCTTCGCTTTTTCAGCATATTCGGGGAAGTCCTTATAGTCGTTCACAATCGACAGGTAGTTGCGCTTGATGCGATCAAAGTCGACCTCATCAAATGGCTTCAGGAATTCTGCTTTGCTGACAAGAACAGCAGAGTCGAGAAGCTGCAGAGCTGCTGCTTTGCGCTTTTCTACTTGCGTTTTGAGATCAGGGCCACCGGCGAATTCGACCAGCTCTTTAGCAATATAGAATTTTGCTTGAGGAGGTGGCGCGATTTCGAGCCATTTTTTATTCGCTGCAACGACAGCACCTTGGACGCGGTCACCCGCATTCAGATGGCCGACAATCGGAGCTTCTAGATCGGGCTCGAGGCGTACATTAACGCGGCTGCCTTCTACGACGTTATCGAGAACGAAGCTGCGGAAGATGTAGGCTTTGACACCTTCTGGAGCTTGAACGCACCAGAAATTGCCCTCTTCGCCAACGACGGAAAGGAGATCATTTTTGTGCATTTCGCGCACAATATGGCTCTCGAGATCGGGATTAAGGCGTAATCTCACCTTTTCCCCTTTAACCTTACCTGTGAAAGGAGAGAAGATCGCTTTTACAACGGGAGATCTTACTGCAACTTTCTTTTCAGGTTCGGCACGATTTTCGGTTTCAGTTTGCATTGTGAGATCGACCTCTTTTGGGGTCAGACCCACATCGTCCGCAAATCCTTGTACAAGGAGAGATGCGGCACACACATAAGCGCATGCAAAGGAAAAAGACTTAGACATGAAATTCCTCCTGGACACAATGAAGTAGGAAATCCTCATTCTAGGAATTTGCGGCTTTTAACACCACGATAAATTTTCAGCTATTGAGAACTGCACGGATGTGCTCGCAATTTTTCTCGCCGCACGTGCAGCCGATAGGATTGCCGAGAAAGACGTTGTAGTGCTCTTCTTTGTTCAATGGATTGGCCACTAGGTAAAGTTTGTCGGCAGATTGCCGGATGTCCCAATCGCGGAACTTAAGATCGACATCTAAAACTTCTTCCTGTTCATCACTAGTTGGTGCAATCGCATGTGCAGGTTCTACAGAAAGTGCGCGTAGAATCTGGCAGTGTACGCAGTTGCAGTGGGGTTCTGCTCTAGGCAGTGTGTCTTGGCTGTCGAGACCGACGACCTTGGCAAGCGAAGCGATCTTTTCGAGGACTTCTTTAGGAAGGTCAGGTGTGTGCGCGGCTTCTTGATTGTGTTGAAGAATGTTGCCGATTTCCATGCCTTCCATGCGTAAACCGAAGGGGAGACCGATAATCGTAGAAGCATTTTCTGCAGGAGCTGTTTTGACGGGTGATTGCTCCTGCTCGAGATGCTTTTCATGAGCTGCAAATGCTGCCTGGAGGGTGATCTTGTCGAGGTTGGGGATTTCGATCGTGGAGCCGCTGACAAGGCCTACAATAAGGACGGGGACCTCTTCGCGGAGCTCCATATGGAGGGAAAGGACGTTTTTCCAGGAGGTGGAGATATAGGGAGGAATACTCAAAATTTTATGGTTGATTCTCATATTGTCCTCAAACTTTTCCTCTTATTTTATCCAAATAGGGCTAGGCTGTCAATACCCATCTTAGCGCTCGGGGTCTTAGATTGCTGGTTTGTATATATAAGCGATTGACGCTAAGCGATTAATAAAATATCTTGCCTTGCAAGTTAAATTGTGGCTATTCTCAAAAATAATGAGTCGAAATACCTACGTTATCGATACTAACGTCCTCCTGCATGATCCCGATGCAGTGAGTAAGTTCAAAGGAAGCGACGTCGTTATCCCCCTCCCCGTTTTAGAAGAGTTAGACAGCTTAAAGCGCAATACGGATGAAAGAGGCCGCAATGCCCGTAATATCATTCGCTATTTTGACTCGATTAAGGAAAAGGGCAACCTTTCAACCGGTGTTTCTCTCAACGATGGCATCGTCGTGCGCATCATCACAGAATTAAAGGAAAAGAAGACCTTTCCTCTTTCTACGGATCGCAGCAATTACAAATTGCTGATGGCTTTTCAGCTGCTTGATACCTTGCCTCGGGTCGTCTTCGTCTCTAAAGACCTCGTGATGCGAGTCAAAGCCGAGTCCATTGGCCTTGAAGCACAAGATTACGAGAGTCTGAAATTTTCCTACGACAAGCTCTATAAAGGCTACCGCAAACTCGAAATTCCCAAAGCGGAGATCGATCAATTCTTCAAAGATGGTTTTGTTGCAACAAAAGAGACAGATCTCCATCCCAATGAATACTGCCTGCTTACATCGCCTGAAAAATCTTCCGCCGTCTGTAAATACAATCCTGAGAGTAAGCGCCTCGAGCCTCTGATGAAGCTCTCCCGCGACATCTGGGGGATTCTACCTCTTAATCTCGAACAGAAATGCGCACTTGACCTTCTCCTGCGCGACGACATCAAACTCGTTACGCTCATTGGTCCAGCTGGAACGGGAAAAACGCTGCTTGCCTTAGCATCTGCTCTGCGCAAAGTGTTCGATGAAGGGGTCTACTCGCGCATCCTTGTGAGCCGTCCCATCGTTCCCCTCGGAAAAGATATCGGGTATCTGCCGGGTTCCAAAGAAGAGAAGCTCTCCCACTGGATGCAGCCGATCTATGATAACCTCGAGTTTCTCTGCGCCTCGACAACAGGCGAAGGTAACACCAAAGAAACGCAGTCATGGATACTGGAGAGCAAAAAGATTGAAATGGAAGCCGTCGCCTATATCCGCGGCCGCACACTGCCCAAAATGTTCATGATCATCGATGAGGCGCAAAACCTCACCCCGCATGAAGTCAAAACGATCATCTCGCGCGCAGGACAGGGGACTAAGGTCGTGCTGACGGGAGACCCGACGCAGATCGACAACCCCTATCTCGATAAGGACTCGAATGCGCTGACCTATGTCGTCGGCAAGTTCAGTGATTATCGGATTTATGGGCACATGTTTCTGGAGCGAACAGAGCGTTCAGAACTCGCTGCCCTTGCTGCTGAAATTCTTTAATTTTCTTTTCAATATAGCGGAAAATTTTGTGTACTTTCACCAGAAGGAAGTTTCTTTGCGCAGGAGCAAGATTGTTGCCGAGATGCTCTTGAATCTCCGGGTTCTGCGCATGCATATGGCCATAGCGCTCGGGTTGCTGTAATTCCCGATTCATCTCATTTTCTTTCTCGATAGCGTAGGATTCTTCGAGGTTTTTGAAGCACTTGATGAAATGGGTGCGATCATTGCAATTGAGTCCTAATTGATTGTGATGAGCGTGAGCAAGTTCATGAAAAAGAGCGGAAACGAGTTCTTCTCGTTTTACGCATGGAGAGCCTTCCTCAGCACACTCTTTAGTCGTAAAGAGCTTCTGCTCGCAATGATGAAAGTGGTGATAGGTAAGGACGAGCGGAAGGTTGCCTTCTACGCCGGGATGGATAAATATTTGCGAGCTAGATCCTTTATGGGGATCTTTGGCTGCTAATGGATCAAGGGCGCGGGTTTTAAGGGTGGTAGTGGGGATCTTCTCGCATTCAACATCAATAGGGTGGGTCGTTAGTTCAATCGTGTGTGGAGAATGAGCAATAGATTCAAATAATCTTTTACCGGCCTGGGTCCCTTTAATCTTTTCAAAACAAGCTAAGATCTTCTGATGCCAGCCACTTGCTTCATGCTGCAAATAGCAGCACTGAGGGATATAAAAACGAATGTTCTGTGCAGGATAAAATGTTGGCATAATTAAAAATTATACGCTAATTATAGCTATAAATCAAGTTTTTTAAGGAAGTTGTGGGCTTGAACAATTTCTATTCCTTTATCAACTCTCTCTATTCTCAAGTCTTTCACTACCTGGAATGAAGGAAATTGATACTTATCATGAAAATAGGATAGGCCCGCACCTATAACGTGGTTTGATAATTTGGCTTCAATAATTTTAACGATGCGATTGTCAAGAACAAGAGCAAAATCCACTTCCTTTCGCTCTTTTGTTTGTAGATATTTAAGAGCGTATTTTTCCGCACGATAGTCAATGCGTGCAAGAACATGTTTAAGTAGGCAGAGTGCCACGAAATTTTCAAATTTTGCTCCTTCATCTCCTTGTACAAGTCCATTATCAAAAAAGTAGATTTTAGGCTCTTTAAGTAGGCTGCGAGCGATATTATGTGAAAAAGGGGTAACGCGAAAAACGATGTAGAGGGCTTCTAAAATCTCGATGTATTTTTTTACTGTATTGGGTGCTATGCCCACATCCTCTGCAATCGAACTATAGGAAATTGGAGAACCGACGCGCTGTCTTAAGAGTTCGAATACAAGGCGTATCGCATTTAAATTATGGATATTTTCAAAATCGAGAACATCTACTCTGAGCAGGCTATCGATATATTGGAGTCTCCAACGGTTCGCATCGATTAGATCTTCGGCTAAAAATGGCTCAGGAAATCCGCCCCTCTCTAAAAATCGGTCGATAGTATAGGCCAGATTGACTTTCTCGCATTCTGCTGGGGAGAGGGGGAGCAAGCGATGTAAGAAGTAGCGACCCGCTAGAGAGTCGCCTACGTGATTGAAAATCTCAAGTCTGGCGCTTCCTGTAACAAGTATCTTCTGTTGAGGTGGTTTTGTATCGTAGACACCTTTTAGAAAGGATTTCCACTTACGCATTTTATGGATTTCATCCAGGATGAGGAGTTCTGAAGAGGGATGCCAAGCCTCCTCTGAAATGATCTTTCGATCTTCTAAATGGTCGTAAGTTAAATAGGTTGAGGAGCTAAAGTCTTGTGCAATGCGTTTTGCAAGCGTTGTTTTTCCAGCTTGGCGAGGACCAGCCAGAAAGACCATTTTCTTCTCTAAATCGCGGATAATCGCTTTTTTTTGAGCTCTTTCCATAATGACTATTCTGCACGCTAATGCGGAAAAGTCAAGACTATTCCGCAATTTCTTGCGAAATAGTCAAAATAATACGTATATATTAGGAATGATTAGAGTCTCATATAAGGGTGATCTCCGCACCGAAAGCAGGAGTGAGGGCAGGGTATTACTGACCGATGGACCCACAGAATTTCATGGCAAAGGAGAGTACTATTCTCCTACGGATCTTTTAGCCATTTCCCTAGCAAGCTGTGTCTTGACGCTGATGGGGATAGCCGCGCGCAAAATGGGTAAGGACTTGGGAGCAACAGTTGCCGATGTCGAGAAGGAAATGGCATCAGGTGTGCCGCGTCGAATTGGCAGAATCAGCGTGAAAGTCCGCTCACCTTTAAATCCTTCATCAGAAGAACGCTCAAAATTAGAACAAGCGGCTCTGACGTGTCCTGTTCACGCGAGTTTACATCCAGACATTAAGCAAGAGATCACGTTTGAGTGGGGAGCTTTTTAGATGAAAAAAGAGCTGTGGACGTTGCCTCTGTTGATTCTCATCATCTTCCTTGCAGTGTATATGCATCGAAAGGAAGGCCCTACAACTCAAGAATGGCAGCAGTTAAATCAAAGTGTGGAGGGCAGGCTGGTTCAGGTAGGATCGCCCAAACCTAGCGAGTTAGAGGAGTTGCAAAATCCCTTTGTGATCGAAGAATATCCATGGGGAACATCGTCAACCGGCTGGCTCAAGGGCTGGTCCGCGGTTGCAGGTCCCTACGCTGTTGCGGCAGAGAACACGAATGATATTGTGGCGGCCGTGAAGTTTGCCCGTAAACATGGATTAAAGGTGGCGATTAAGGGCACCGGTCACGACTATCTCGGAAGATCCACAGCTCCCCATTCTCTTCTTATATGGACGCATCCTATGCGGAATGTAACGGTACATGACGCCTTTATTCCTGCTGGAGCACCTCCAGAGAAAGCAGGGGTTCCGGCTGTCACTGCAGAAGCGGGTGCGCGCTGGGTTGAAGTGTACAGCGAGGTGACGAGCAAGCATGGCCGTTATGTACAGGGCGGGGGATGTGCCACTGTCGGCGCGGCTGGTGGATTTATCCAGGGCGGTGGATTCGGGAGTTTTTCCAAAAAGTATGGTCTTGGTGCAGCTAGCCTGCTTGAGGCTGAGGTCGTTCTTGCATCGGGCGAAGTGGTGATTGCCAATGAATACCAAAATGCCGATCTACTGTGGGCGCTAAAGGGGGGCGGGGGAGGAACATTCGGCGTTGTTTCCAAAGTCACATTGCAAACGCATGACCTGCCGGAGTTTTTTGGTGACCTACGCGGCAAAATATCGGCTAAATCTGACGAGGCATTTCAGGCTCTTTTAGAGCGTTTTATCACTTTCTATCGCGAGAATTTGAGTAACGAGCATTGGGGCGAACAGGTCACGGTCAAATCTGACAATTCTCTTGAATTGGCGCTGCTTTTCCAGGGTCTGACGCAAAAAGAAGCGGAAGATCTATGGAAGCCCTTTTTCGATTGGGTAAACAGTCAGCCTGAGCTCTATGCGCTGACTTCGTTATTTGTCATCGTCCCTGCGCAAAAGTTTTGGGATTTCGATTATTTGCAGAAGAATCTTACGCATTATATCACACCATATAAGGGGGATCTTTTTTACTGGACTGGGAATCAAAATGAAGTGCTGGCTTATTGGTATGCTATGCAGTCTCGCTGGATTCCGCTTACGCTCTTCACCAAGGATTTGGCGCAATCGTTCTTTCAAGCCTCAAGGCAGTGGGAATTCGTCATCCACTTTAATAAGGGATTGGCAGGTGGGTCTCCTGAGGCGCTTGAACGCTCGCAGAACACCTCTATTAATCCCGCTGCACTGGATGCAGCTGGTCTGCTAATCTTTAGCGCCCTCACGCAAAATGTCTTTCCGGGGATGCCGGGTCATGAGCCCGATGCCAAACAGGGCGAAGAGCAGATCAAGAAGGTTCAAGCGGCCTTCAAGTATATTGAAAAGGCCATACCCGACACTTCAACCTATTCGAACGAGGCGGACTATTTCCAAAAGAACTGGCAAGCGGATTTTTGGGGGAAGAACTACCCACGATTGCTTCAAATCAAGAAAAAATATGATCCGGATGGCTTCTTCAAGTGCCATCACTGTGTTGGAAGCTAGTACATAGTCAACAAAGTTTTTGGTGTTTCGGCTGCGTCAAAGCCCCGGGGTTGAGATTCTCGCAAAAGGGGTTGTATTGCAGTAATACTACCCCTTTTGCGAGAACTCAACCGCGGGAGCTTTCACGTCAGCCCAAACACCAAAACCTTTATTGACTATGTACCAGAGTAGTTTCTTTTACAGCTTTTGCAAGGTCTTTCACCGCTCCCTTGCCCCAGTAGTGCACAAAAAGCATGCGCGGGTTTTCATGGTTCATGTGATTGTGGATGGCGACGATGTGGATGCCAGCGCCTTGTAGGGAGGTTACAACACTCTGGAGCTCATCTTCGAGGACAGCTAGATCGCCGTCGACGAGGGCTTTTTCGTCCGTGCCGCCAAATGCAGCCCAACTATTGATTCCCATCTGTTTGCCGAGTTTTGTCTCTTCCATCTGGAGGGTTCTGCCGAAAACGGCTTTGACCATACCCTCTTGCTCTTGGGTCTCTACGCCCAGGATCTCATCGACGATTCTTTTGGTAATCGCATTCTTATAGGCAACGACGGGTCCCTCAAAACTGCTGGCAGGGGTGCGTTTTTTGGTGCGGATCTCTTTGATCTGGTCGAGGGATTGCTTTAGAGCATTGCCAAGCGTTTGCTCACTTCCTTTTCCCATGATGTGCATGAAAAAGACCTTGGGGTGGTCGTAGAAGAAGTGATTGTGCAGGGCAGTGACAGAGAAGCCGTGGGCTAGAATCGTTTTCATCACGGGGTTCACCTCATCTTCGAAGAGCATCAGGTCACCCATTGCGAGAAATGAGTCGTCGATTTTTTTAAAGCTTACCCATGAAGATAAGCCCATAAAGGGGGAGAGTGGCCTCTGGTCAACTATAACTTTGACATCTCGGCGCGGAATCGTGATTTTGTATACCGATTCATCCGCATACCAAGTTCCTTTGATGCCGACGATCTCCTCGATCTGGCTCATCTCTTGAGCCCATGCTAATTGTATGGCCATACAGGCTAAAATAAGTATCCATCTCATAAATTTCTTTGATAAGGCTAACAACATAAAATAACAAGAAAAATAGCGGGCTTGATATAATGTTTAATCAATCAAGAGGTTTTTATGTCTTTAACAACTAAACTTCATGCTGATTATGTAGAGCTGATCAACGCGAAGTTAGATGCTCTTCCTGCATCATCTGTCGAGGATTTCGATACAATTACTACAATATTGAAAGGATTTTTGGAGCCTAAATCTGAAATTCCAAACATGCCAGCAGACTTGAAAGAGAGAATTATCTCTTTTCAAGAAATGTATGAGCAGCCTGAAATGTATGCAGCGCCCGAACACCAGGGAAGCTTTAGGGACATCATCGTCTGCCAAGTTAAGAAAAAAATAAACGAAATCGAACATCTCTCTAAAGAGGAAAAATTACTCTTTATCGAACAGCAGAAAATTAAAAGGGCCCAAGCGGAAAAGGTTAAAGCAGAGATGGCCACCCATACTCCTCCTGCTCCCGGGTCAGAAGCACATGTTGTTAGCGATACTGCATGGTTACTGGAGCTGCAGCAGAGGTTTCAACAAGAAACGGGAATGCCCTACCCCGACACAGATACTGCTGATCTTCGTGCATTATATGAAGCAGCGCTCCTGAATGAGCTTTCGCTTGCTGGAGCTCCTCTTGGATTGCTCAACTCCCTTGGAGCAGCAGCACGAGAATTCATTTTCTTAAATAGTGCGCGAGTTATTGCACTCATGGGAGCTGGCGTCTCTTTACAGACCTTGCTTTCACTCGATCCTACAATGTGCAGGAATGTCATTAGAAATGCGTATTGGCACTCTGATAGAAATGGTATAACGAATAACGGGGGAATAGTAGGCCTCATTGAAGCAGGTGTTCCATTTGAAACAGTGATTGCCCTTCCCAATGATCTATTTCATCAAGTGGTCAAGCAATCCGCGCAGTTGAATCGCTTGCTCGGTCTTGGAGTATTTTTTGATGCTGTTATCACCCTAAATCAAAATAAAAGAGATCGATTACTGGATGAGAGATATTCTAGTTGCGATAGCGTGGCTGATTTAGTGCAAAGATGGGTTCCTTTCCTTCAGATCATGGGATATGAATACCAGATATGTGAACGATTAATGGGATGTGGATATGTCATAGCAAAAATAATCGATCTGGGCATTTCTTTTGATAAGATAATGTCCCTTGAACCGGAGCCAAGAGATTGTTTTCTTCGTTTACCTCCCTTAAAGCTTCTTCAGCAAAATATATCTTTGCAGACAATTTTGGATTTCCCTCCAGAGCTGCAGCTTCTTATTTTAGAAAACTCCGAAGATCTAGCTAAGATCATTATTGCAGGCGTTGCATTTAAAGAAATTATTGGATTAGAGGTAGCGAAGAGAGAACTTATAATTAAGCATGCAAAGGTTATTCACGCTTGGTTGGCTATCGGAATTTCTTGGGATGTAATTAACTCTTTAGAATCAAATAATTTGCTTGAATCTACTCTTGGTTTTTGTAGAGGGTGGTCGTCTTATTACTTTGGGTCGCCCGATTTGGATCGCCTACCAGAACAAATGAAGGGCAAAATTAAATTCAACATGATTTGATTATGAAAGAATAATCAAATCCGTTAATATCCTACTCGTCAGGGACAATTTTTCCTGAATTTATTATAAATGAAGGTGAATTGTGTCAGATTTTTTAAGCTACGGCTTTGACGAAAGAATAACAAAAACCCTGAAAGAAATCGGGTTTAACATTCCTACTGCTATTCAAGAACTTGCTATACCGCAAGTGCTGAATGGTTCAGATATTATTGCCTCTGCGAAAACGGGCACAGGTAAAACAGGGGCTTTTATGCTCCCCATACTCCACCTCCTAGCTTCTGAGCCTGCTAAAGGGAAGGGACCGCACGTATTAGTCCTCGTTCCGACGCGCGAACTCGCTCTTCAAGTAGCTATGGAATCGCAAAAATTTAGTAAGCATCTCCCGCACATCAAAACAACCTGTATTTTTGGCGGCGTTCCCTACCCGGCTCAGAAAAAAGCGCTCGCAAGCAAGCCCGATATTATTGTCGCGACTCCTGGTCGCCTGATCGACCATATGGAACAGGGTCTCGTCAACCTCTCGCATCTAAAAGTGCTCGTACTCGATGAGGCTGACCGCATGCTCGACATGGGTTTTATCGATCCGATTGAACAAATTGCAGCGGCATCTAATAAATCGCGCCAAACTCTGCTTTTCTCTGCAACGATCGATAAACGCGTGCTGCCGATTTCTAAAAAGCTCCTGAAGGATCCTTTTGAGATTAAAGCTCCGGAGACAGCGGCTGAAAAAACATGCATCACTCAACTGCTCTACTATGTCGACAATATCGATCACAAGACACGCATCCTAGAGCATCTACTCGAAAATACGAAAATGGATCAGACGATCCTGTTTACATCAACAAAGCGCCTTGCGGACGATCTTACTCACCATCTGCTCAAAAAAGGGATCCCCTCTAGCGCACTCCATGGCGACATGAACCAGAGACAGCGCACCCGCACTATCGATAGAATGCGCAAAGGCGATGTGAATGTCCTTGTTGCCACAGATGTGGCTGCACGCGGAATCGATATTTCCTCGATTAGCCATGTGATTAATTTCGACCTTCCTCACAACCCAGAAGACTTTGTTCACCGCATTGGCCGTACCGGTCGCGCAGGTGCAACAGGTGTCGCAATCACATTTGCGACGCGTCGTGAAGAGCCATGGGTCGTGAAGATCAATCGGCTGATGGGTACCCCAATGCAAGTACAAACTGTTGAGGGGATGGAACCACAAGCTAAAGGCAGCAAACCTTCAGGCGGCGAAAAGCGCTCTTTCTCAGGCGAAAAACGCCCATTCAGAGAAAAACGTCAGTTCGGTGAAAAGCGTCAATTCGGTGAGAAACGCTCTTTTGGTGAAAAACGCGAGTTTTCCGGTGAGAGACGTCCATTCGGTGAAAAGCGCGAGTTTTCTGGTGAGAAGCGCCCGTTCGGTGAAAAACGCGAGTTTTCTGGTGAGAAGCGCCCGTTCGGTGAAAAGCGAGAATTCTCAGGTGAGAAGCGTGAATTTTCAGGTGAAAAACGCGAGTTTTTTGGTGAGAAGCGCAAGTTTTACGGTGAAAAACGCGATTTTAATGACACACCTGGTTCTAAGAATAAATTCAAAAAGCCTTTCTTCAAGAAAAAGCGTGAAGGCTTTAGCGGAGCCAGCAGACGATCTGGTTTTGCCTCATCTCGCTAAAATAATTCTATTTCTTTAAAAACACGCTCAGACACTATTTATAAATAGTATTTGAGCGTGTTATCGCAATATTTAAAAACTTCAGCTTTCAAAAAAATAGTTAAATCCGTATTCACTCAAATAAGAGGCTATTCGCAAACTCAGATTAAAAGAACCCGAAAATTGATGAAGCTAAAAAGTTGCGGATAGCCTCAAAAGGGTGAATATATGGGACATATTGTCTTAGAGAAAAATACTGCAGCATTTGTAAGAGAAGTGGAGTCGAAAGGGGGCAAGCCGATCTATAAGCTCTCTCCGGCAGCCGCACGCGCTGTTTTGGAGAAACTCCAGACAATCCCCATAGAAAAACCGCCTATAAAAATCGAAGAGCGCATCCTCCCCGGCGGACCAAAGGGAAAAGTCACCATCCAGATCTATCGCCCCGTCCATACGAATGAAAAACTACCTGTCATCATGTATTTCCATGGAGCGGGTTGGGTGATGGGAAGTTCTGTTACGCACGATCGTTTAGTCAGAGAGCTCGCAGTAGGCGCCTCTGCTGCTGTGGTTTTTGTCGATTATTCGCGATCGCCCGAGGAGCATTTTCCTGTCGCTATCGAAGAGGCGTATGCGGCGACGAAATATGTCGCAGAACATGCTGAGATGTTCAATTTAGACACGACGCGCTTTGTTGTGGCAGGGGATAGCGTGGGTGGAAACATGGCCATTGCGATGACGCTGCTCGCTAAGGAGAGGCGCGGACCCAAGATCGATGCCCAAGTGCTCTTCTATCCTGTGACTAGCGCTGAGATGAACACTCCCTCTTACAAGCAATTTGCCGAAGGTCCGTGGCTGACAAAACCTGCGATGGAATACTTTTGGAGCTGCTACGAAACTAATGAAGCCCACAGAAAAAACATCCTGCAGTCGCCGCTTCTTGCAACGCCCGAACAGCTCGAAGGTCTTCCTCAAGCACTTGTTATCACTGCAGAGAACGATGTCCTGCGCGATGAAGGGGAGCAGTACGCCTCAAAATTGATGCTGGCTGGAGTGAATGTGACGGCGTCGCGATTTCTCGGGACGATCCATGACTTCCTCATGTTAAATGCACTGGCGCAGACACCTGCTACTCTTTCAGCCCTTGCACTGACCAATTCCTATCTACAGCATCTCTTCACGCAATTGAAAAAGAGCGTGAAGCCCAAAAAAAGAGCTGCATAAATTTACCATTTCGCTACTATCTCTTCTGTGAAGAAAATCTTTTATGCATGCGTTGGGCTACTGACCACTCTAGCCATTGCTCTATCCGGGCATCTGATCCATCTCTATTTGCATCCCGCCTTCAATCCGACCGAATTTAAACGTGCGCTCGTCCATGAAGTGGATGTTCCTGAGCAAGAGGTGAGCCAAATTATGCCTGTTCTGGACCAGCCCTTCACTTATCTCGGATTGGGCAAGCAGATGACAGCCTACGAGAGCGCCGATCATAAATATGTGCTGAAGTTCTTCAATCCGCGCGTCCCCGTCGAGGCGCGCACCTTCCAGAGCTTTAAGAAGCTAATGACACTCTGCTCTATGAAGTGGTTTTCCAGAGCTTACTTCAAAAGAAGTGAGAGGCTGCGCGAGCTTTTCGAACGCTATGCTATGGCCTTCCGAGAGATCCGTGAGGAGACGGGGCTTGTCTATGTCCATTTGAGTCCTAAGAGCGCGGTGGATCAATTCGTTGAAATATGTGATGAGGATGGAAAGAGCTACCGGATCAATTTAAAGGATAGCCCCTTTGTGTTGCAGAAAAAGGCAGAACTTGCTGGAGCGCGTCTGTATCGTTTACGTAGCGAGGGTAACGAGCAAGGCTTCAATGAAGCGATCCGCCAGCTCGAAGAGCTCTTTGCGATCCGGGCGAGCAAGGGGATTACCGACCGCATCCAAACCCTACACAACAATTATGGATTTTTAGAGGGTAGAGCCATCCAGATCGATGTGGGGCGCATCTCATTCAATGAAAAGGTTCAAGCAGATCCTGCTGAAGAAGTGGATAGAATTCTTGCATATATCCGGCAAAATAGCACAATGTAGACACAACCTAAGGATTTTTAAACGATTATGACAGACTCTCCACAAGCTCTTCTTGATGCTCTTAAAGCTCTTCTCATGGGGCGCAAAGCCAATACGCAGGAAGATATTTGTGCGGCGCTTGAACGGCAAGGGTATGAGATCAATCAATCGAAGGTATCCCGCCTTCTGCGCAAGATTGGCGCTATTAAGGTCGTCAATACCAAGGGTCAGACCGTTTATTCTCTGGCGCGCGAGCCTGCCCCTCCCACCTTGAGCACGACACTCCGCGAACTCATCATTGATATCGTAGCCAATGAGGCGCTTGTCGTGATTTTTACGAGCCCCGGCTCCGCTTCTATGGTCGCCCGCCTGCTCGATTACCATCAGGCAACGACCAAAATTCTGGGAACGATCGCGGGGGACGATACAATTTTTGTCGCTCCTAAGTCCCTTAAGGACATCCCTCTACTCATTAAAGAGATCAAAACCCTCCTCCAGAGCTGAATATTTATGCAAAAACTTGCATAAATATTCGAAATTTGCTATCATATGTGAATATATGGGCAAGTTAGACATCCATTTCCTTCCTATCTTTCTCCTCCGGCGAAGCTAATCGTTTCGTTGTTCTATTCACAGATGTTTTTCAAAAAAATGAGGAGATTTATATGTCTATTTTTACGCTCAAGCCATTACACGAAAAGGCTTACGAACTAAGTATCAAATGCGCGGGCTCGGATAAATCGTTTATATTTACCCAGCAGCAAGATTTAAATAAGGGAGAGATTCTCGATGTCTATTCTCAGAATGGCTTCGTTTTTACGAGCAGTGATGAGAAGGGGGTCAAAAATGCCGCGAAAAAGCTGGCGCTAGCCACTCCGCATGGTCCCGTGGTTTTCGTCTTGGATATCAAAGATGCAGAGAAGTCCTATCTGGATCTTTCCACGATCTCCAAATGCGAGGAGGCCGTCTGCTCTTTTTTCGAGCAAAACATGGCTTCAAGCACATTAAAACACGCTAATAAAATCCATGCGCTCTTAAGTTCAAAGCTCTCGCATATTATCTGCGAGGGGAGCCTTAAAGCTGAGCTCGTCAAAACATTTAGCGAAGCCCAAGCGGACTATCTGCTGAATACACCCGCAGGAGCTATCGACTTCTGCCAAATTACCGAGTTTTTTATGAACGGTTTTAAATTTGGCCAAGAGGCGCCTGGTATTTTAGCCCAGGACTACATCTGCTCTCTTTCGGATAGCGCTTTTAAACCATGTGAGTCGAGCACCGTTTGGTACCCCGCGCTCTATGAAAAGGTCTATGCACCAACAGGTGCATTTGCGCAGTCATTAATGCCGGTATTTTCCGTCTCGGGCTCTCTAGATGCCAAGAGCAAAATCACGACGCTGACCATGGAGATGAAGGTATGAAATACATCTTGGCTGAAGCGTGTCAAAATACCTTTCTGCTCTTTGACTGTCTCGACGCCTCTCATATCGATTTAGCAGAGGCGCATCGCTCTCTTGTCCTGGAAGACAGAGACGACGCCCTCATTTTGGTAGGGGGAAAAGGGGAGGGCGATGCTTTTACTGCACGCATGATCGTGCTGGGCCACGATGGCGCTCTTGGGGAGTTTTGCGGCAATGGAGCGCGCTCCTGTGCGGCCTATTTGTTTGCGCACTATCCGCAGTATGCGCGCTTTTTCTTAGAGACAAAGTGGGGAAAGCATGAGCTCCTTCAGCATGGAGAAGGGATCTATTCCGTGAAGCTGCCCTCTGCGCGCTTTGAGCAGAATAGTCATTTTATGACAGCGGCTCTGGATTCTTTTTCTTATGTCGAAATGATCGAGCCGCATCTCACTTTTCATGGAAAACTGAGCGACAAAGAGCTTTTCTCCATGGGCCAAGAGCTGAATGCAAAAAGAGATATTTTCCCGCTCGGCATCAATGTCAATGCGTGGCATGAACTTGAGGAGGGGGTTCTCTCTGTCAAGACGTATGAAAGGGGAGTGCAGAGGCTGACGCGATCGTGTGGAACGGGGTCGCTGGCCTGTGCAGCTTCCTATCAATCTTCCGGTCTTGTCAAAGTCATGACCCCCGGAGGACAACTAGAGACGTTCATACAGGGAGATGGAGTGGTGCTTAAGGGGCCTGCTCGATTTTGTTAACGCGCTCTATTTGTTGAAGATTCCACGCATCGCTGCTGTAGGGAGTTTCAAACCAAGCGGTGAGGATCTCCTTTAAAACGGGCACAGATACCGTCCGCAGGCTTAACGCCAGAACATTGGCGTGGTTCCAGAGGCGCGCGCCTTTGGCGGTTTCCGCATCGGCACAGAGGGCAGCGCGTATTCCGGCTATTTTGTTGGCAATGAGCGCACACCCCGTACCCGTCCAGCAGAGGACGATGGCTTCATCTGCGCGTCCCTTTTTCATCTCTTCCATTGCCTGAAGAGTCACAAGGGGCCAATCTAGGGGCTTTTCCCCAGAGGAGGGGCCAAAATAGACCACTTCATGGCCTCTTTTTGTGACTTCTTCTATCAGCGGATCGAGTAGAGGAAGATATTCATCAGAACTAATGGCTATTTTCATAGATCCAGATTATACCCTAAACTATGCTATTGTAAAAGGTGCAGGCTATGCTGGTAAGAGAAAATTTAACATTAAACCCTATCGTATCTGCTGAGGCGGGTCAGGGATGGACTCTCGAATTGCGCGCGCTTTCTGAAGCATTTTCCCTTCAAAACCAGATTCTTCTGATCGTAGAGGGTGCGTTAAATGTGGATGGGGTTTTATTGAGCAGCGGTGAATGTTTTAGGACTGCTTCTGGACTGCTGAACCCCGAGGGAACTGTGCGCTTTTTTTCTATCGACATCCTTGGATCGCTAGTAGCTGAAGAGGTGGACTACGATGCTCCCCTTGAAGTGAAGTGGTCTCCTACTGTGGCAGCAATGGCTCCCTTCCCAGGGGAGAGAATCGATGCAGGGAAATATGGAGTGTACGAGCTTGCAAAAGAAGAAAAGTGGAGTGTCGCGCTTTTAGAGATCGACGATTCTCCCAAACACTACCATAAGATAGAGAAAGAGATCTTTGTCGTCGTAGGCGGAGAACTGAATATTGAAATCGATGGCCAACAGCAGGTTTTAGCTGTAGGAGAGTGGGTGGAGATCACACCCGGTCAGATCCACCAGCTCAAGTCTGCTAGAAGCACTCCGGTTCGCGTTCTCTGCTTCAATTTCCCCGCTTTTAACCCAGAAGATATGCATGAAGTGGACTGTCTACATCATCCAAACTGACTCGGGCAAGCTCTATACGGGAATCACGAATGATCTCGAGCGCCGCTTTGCCGCTCACCAGAAGCAGAAGGGCGCGCGCTTCTTCCGCATTTCAGGCCCGGCCAAAATCGTCTATCGCGAGTCTCTTGCTAATCGCTCCGAAGCCTTAAAGCGGGAAAGCGCCATTAAGAAGATGACTCGCGCTGAAAAATTACAAATTCTTGCACAGGCCGGCCCCCTATCAGATGCTCCTGGATGATCCGTTCGAGCACTGCGGGGCTGCAGGAGTGGTACCAGACGCCTTCGGGATAGACCACCGCGATCGGCCCTTGGGTACACACACGCAAACAGCCCACTTTCGACCGGTAGATCCCGCCCTGCTCGCTTAAATGGAGCTCTTTGAGCCGCGCTTTGAGATATTCCCAGGAGGCGCTGCTTTCCTCTGCGATGCAGCATTTGGGAGTGGCGGCGTCGCAGCAGAGGAAAATGTGCCTCTTGATCTTGTCGATGCCTAAACTTTTAACTTTATCGCTTAGTGTGCTCATAGAAGAAGAGTTTATTATTTTGGGCTTTTAAATTATACTAAGACAGCATGATCCAATTCGACCGCGTGGCCCTGGCGTTTTCTGGCGACCTTCTATTTGACGATGTATCCTTTACTCTCCAAAAAGGGGAGCGGTGCGGCTTTGTCGGCCGCAACGGTTCGGGCAAGTCCACCCTCTTTCGCTTGGTCGAGGGGGAAATGGAGCCAGACCGGGGCAGCATTAGCGTTCCTAAGGGCTATCGCATCGGCTACTTGCACCAGCACATCCGCTTTACGGAGCCGACGCTGTTGCAGGAAGCTGCGCTGGGCCTCCCTCCGCATGAACGCGACCATCTCTACAAAGCCGAAAAGATCCTCTTTGGTCTGGGCTTTACTGAGGAGGATCTAGATGCCTCGCCCGATACTTTTTCCGGCGGCTACCATCTACGCCTGCACCTGGCGAAGGTGCTCATCGCAGAGCCCAACTGCCTTCTCTTGGATGAACCGACCAACTATCTCGATATTCTCTCGATCCGCTGGCTGATGGGCTTTTTGAGCAAGTGGAAGGAGGAGTTCATCATCATTTCGCACGATCGCGATTTCATGGACAGAGTGACCACTCATACCATGGGCCTACATAGGAAAAAGGTGAGGAAGATCAAGGGCTCTTCGATCGACTTTTTCCAGCAGATTCTCGAAGAAGAAGAGATGTATGAGAAGAGCCGTATCAAGACGGAAAAGAAGCGCGCGCACCTGCAGAAGTTTGTCGATCGGTTTGGCGCCAAAGCTAGTAAAGCCACCCAGGCGCAGTCGAAAAAGAAGGTGCTGGATAGAGTGCCTGTCTTGGAAAAGTTGAATGCACTTTCAGAGCTCTCCTTTGCTTTCCAAGAGGCTCCTTTTCCCGGAAAGAAGATGCTCGAAGCGCAGCATCTGATGTTCTCTTACACAGGCGAGCCGCTCATCGAGGATTTTTCGCTGGAAATTGCCAAGGGAGAAAGGGTGGCTATCATCGGGAAAAATGGCTTTGGAAAATCGACGCTCCTGCGTCTCCTGGATGGCGATTTGGTGCCCAACAAGGGTTCCGTGGACCTGTCAGACAATACGCGGATCGGCTATTTCGGCCAGACGCACGTCGATAGGCTCAATCCGAAGCACACCATCGCAGAGGAGATCTCCCTTGCCGATCCCACCCTGAATTATACCGAAGTCAAGGGGATTGCGGGATGCATGATGTTTAGTGGAGATGCCTCTGAAAAGAAGATCTCCGTCCTATCTGGGGGAGAAAGAAGCCGCGTGCTCCTCGGAAAAATTGTCGCAACGCCCTGCAACCTTCTCCTATTGGACGAACCGACGCACCATCTCGATATGGAGTCGATCGAAGCGCTCATCGATGCGCTGGAGGACTTCTCGGGCGCGATCGTCATGGTGACGCACAGCGAGCTGATCCTGAGAAGACTTGAGCTCGATAAAATCATCCACTGCGAAGAGGCAAAGCAGACTCTCTTTCTGGGCACTTATGATGATTTTTTGGAGAAGATCGGTTGGGATCAGCAGAAGAAAGAAGCCCCTGTCAAAAAAAGCGAGCCCAACGTCCGCAGAGAGCGCGCAGAGCTTGTCACTAAAAGGGCTGCGGTTTTAAAGCCGATTGAAAAGCAGATCCAGGAGTGCGAAAAGAAGCTCATTTCTCTAGAGGAAGAGCAGAAAAGGATCTTAAAATTGATTGAACAGGGAGACACCTCGCCAGAGCTTGTCAAATCCACAGGCCTGGGAATGAAGCTGATCGAACAGCTCGAAAAAGAGCTTTATGCCCTTTATGCGCTCTATGAGGAGCGTAACAAGGAGTTTTCTTGAATCAGGATCGGCCATCCCTTCAGTGAGGTCTCTTTTAGCGCTTGAAACTCCTTTTCAAGCTCAGGATCGATCGAATAGAGGCGCACTATCTCTCCATTCTGCTTTACCCAAGGGTCGATTCCGCGGCACCGGAATTTCACGAAGTGTGTTGCTTTGGCTGGATCGACGGTGCGGAAATAGTCGTGTGGATGAAAAAGCATATGCATCTGCTCTTGGATAAAAGGATTTGCCGCGGATTGTAGCTTGTCCCACACCTCTTGGTCCGTGCCGAAATGGAGTTCTTTCCACGAAATAAGGCCCATTTTTACTCCTTCTAGCATCGCATCAGCGAGGCAGCGAGAGGTAAAATGGTTAATAGCGCTTCCCCAGCATGTTTGCGTCATGAAAATCGAGAAATGGGCTAATTGCGCGAGGAGATCTTTGCGTGTTGCTATCCAGCGACCATCCTCGAAGTGGAAATCTGCAAATAGCTCTAATGCTTCTTCTTTGGTCAGGAAATCCTGGAAGTAAGCGCCTTGAATGTTGTAATCGAGTCTATCCGCACTCATGTTGGGCAGGGGTTGTTCGAGCATGATGAACTCTTTTCCTTTTGGAAGAACATCCTCTACCGTGTAGCCATATTTGTTGAGCGTTTCTTCAATCCCCGATGTGGCTAAATAGATCTTATAAATCGTCGTCTGGTAGTCGTTTTCCTGGTACTCCTTTCCAAATACCCAATCTCCTACATGAGAGAAAACGGTGTGCGAGACATCGTGAAGTAGGCCGGACATCTGCTCTTTTAGTGAGGCGCCTTTCACCTTTAGGATTGCAAAGACTCCAATGGAGTGATCAAAACGGTTATATTCCTCATGGTGAGTCGTGTAATAAGCAACTCCATACTGATGGATCGCCTTCAGGCGCTGAAGAGGAGGGCTTTTGATGAGTTCCAAAAGGACTGGTTCTTCTACCTCAATCGGTCCATAAAAGGTATCGATTGTTTCAGCAAAAAGAGATGCGCTTACCAGCAGGATTACGAGCCTAAACATGAGACATATTTTTCTTAATTTACTGCTTTACTGAACAGTAAAAAATCCACTAAGATATCTGCCCATGTGAGGTGCACTATGCGTATGAATCTGTCTTTTTTAGCTTTTATCTTTTTCTCTCTTCCCCTTTTTGCTCTTCGTACCTTTTACCCTGCCATTGAACCCTATCAAACAGGCTATCTTCCGGTTGAGGGAGGGCATACGCTCTATTGGGAGCAGTGCGGCAATCCTGAAGGCAAACCGATCCTATTCCTCCACGGCGGTCCCGGGATGGGCATTTCGGCTTACCATCGCACCTTTTTCAATCCTGATGAGTACCGCATCATCCTTTTCGACCAAAGGGGCTCCGGCAAAAGCTTGCCCTTTTCCAGCTTGGAGAATAATACCACGTGGGACCTTGTCGATGATATCGAGCGGCTCCGCGAGCATTTAGGAGTCAAAGATTGGGTGGTTTTTGGCGGATCGTGGGGATGCACACTTGCGCTCTCCTATGCGATCAAGCACCCCGAGCAGGTCCAAGGACTCATCTTGCGCGGGATTTTTCTCTGTCGCCCTCAAGAAATCCAGTGGTACTACCAAGCAGGAGCGCATCACATCTACCCCGATATGTGGGAAAGTTACGTGGCGCCGATTCCTGCAGAGGAGAGAGACGATTTTGTTAAAGCATTTTATGCGCGTCTGACTTCAGAAGACGCGGCGGTGAGAAGCGAGGCGGCAAAAGCCTGGTCTGGATGGGAGGGAGCGACTTCAAAGCTATGGTTTGATCCGGCGCTTTTTGCTCATTTTACGGCAGATGATACCGCAGATTCGGTGGCTCGCATCGAGTGCCACTATTATATCCACAACACCTTTTTCCCGACCGACAATTGGATTTTAGAGAATATAAATGCCATCCGCCACATCCCGTGCATTATGGTTCAGGGACGCTACGATATTCCATGCCCTATAGAGAGCGCATGGGCGCTCCACAGAGCGTGGCCTGAGGCCAAGCTGGAGATCATTACTGATGCGGGTCACTCTGCATTAGAGCCGGGTATCTTAGATGCGCTTATTCGTGCAACGGATAGCTTTGCTCAAGGGAAACCATAAAGGTGTGGATCTTTTCCCACTGCTCTTCGGGTAGTTCAGCGCCGATGACTTCCACAACGGCGCTTCCCAAGCGGTTGCCTATTTGGGCGCAGGTGGCGAGGGGATAACCTCTCAGATATCCATACAAGAAACCGCTGGCGAATAGATCTCCCGCCCCTGTCGTATCGATAGGGGTTGCCGGAAAAGTGGGAATTGCCAGCAGGGTGTTTGCATGCCCTACCAGGCAGCCATTAGGACCTTTTGTGACGACGACAACAGGGCAGAGCTTTTGCAACTCTAGACAGCCCTCTTCAGGGGAAAGGCCTGTTAATGCGGTGATTTCATCTTCATTGCAGAATACGATCTCGACATAGTTAGGAATTAAATGCAGAAGAACATCCTTAAAATCTCTTGCCAACTCAAAGTTGGACAAATCTAAGGAGACTTTTGCGCCATTTTCTCTGGACATGTGCATGACTTTCTCGACAGAGATTCCGCTTTTCAACTGCCGTGCTTCAATATGCACCCACTTAAGATTATGAAAGTCTTCATTACAGAGTGTGGAATCGGTTATACGCTGGTCGTATGCGATAAAAGTCCTTTGGCCGTCGGGTGTGATTAGACAGAGAACGCGCGATGTAGCGAAATCGGGCGATCGGTTGAAACGCTCTTCGATTCCGAGTGAGCGCATGTGGTGGCTAAACCTCTCTCCATACTCATCCATGCCGATGTGAGTGTAAAAGGCGCACATTTCTCCCATTCTGGTCAGTGCGCGGACCGTATTGGCTGCGCTGCCGCCTACGACGATTTTTGCAGGCGTGTTGCTCTCCAAAAGAATCCTTTCAATCATTTCTAGATCGAAGCCATTGGAGCCTCCCTTCATTTCAGGGAAGTGGCTGAGGAGAAATTGGTCATCGACGGGGATTAAGAGGTCAATAGTGGCGGCGCCGACACCAAGAATGCGCTCTCCGCTGTAAAGAGTAGTGATAGACATAAGAAGAAAAGCGATAGATCGATAGAACATAAAACTCCGTTGCGTAGAATGAATGTGTTTTATATAATTAGGAACGTTCTTTAAGCAAGGAAATTTTTATGAGTACAGCACTGATTCGTTCTGTTTCACTCTCCAGCCGTCCTTGCCATCACCATCATATCTAATTTTTTAGCACTCGTTTTGCCTAGATAATTTCTAGTTGCATAAGCGCACGTCTGTATTTATTTAATTTTTTTTAAGAGGATTTTGAAAATGAAGAAGTATTTATTCACATTATTATTATCAGCACAGCTCTTTGCAGATGAGCTGGTCGTAGGGACGACCAGCGGGTATGCACCCTACGTCAGCTTAGATGCGAAGGGAAATTACGAGGGCTTTGACATCGATTTTGCGACAGAGCTTGCGAAAAAGATGAATCGCACGCTTGTTATTAAAGACTGCGGCAGCATGCCGAGCCTTCTGCTTGCCCTGCAGCAGAAGAAGGTCGATCTGCTCATTTGGGCTATCTCCATTACCGAGGAGCGGATGAAGAAGATGGAGATGGTCTACTACCAAGGTGAAAAGGTGAGAGAGATGCCCTTTCTCTTCTGGAAAAGTGTTCCCGATGGGATCCGATCCATTGAGGATTTAGCGGGTAAGGTTGTCAGCGTTGAAGCGGGGTCATTTCAGGAGAGTGTCTTGAAGAAGTATCCCACGGTCAACCTGAAACAGGTGGAGAAAATCACCGACGCCGTGATGGAGATCCGCTTTGGCAAGTCAAAAGCCGCCATGGCAGATCCCTCGCTCGTCTCTGAATTGAAAACCAAATATCCCACTATCAAGGTTCTCTATCTTCCCTTAATGCCGGAAGATTATTCCTTGGGCAATGGAATCTGTGCGTCCGATAAGGAGCTGGCTGCAGAGGTCAAAAAAGCCACTGAGCAGCTGATTAGCGAGGGCAAGGTGGCGGAATTAGAAAAGAAATGGAAATTGGGGAAATGATGGACCTATTTATTCGCTCACTTCCTCTTCTTCTCAAAGGGCTGGAGATGACGCTCCACGTGCTGTTTTTTGCGGCTTCTTTGAGCTTTACGCTCGGGCTTTTATTTGGGATCTTTTCATCTCGGCGCCTCAAGGTGCCCGTCATCACCCCGCTCATTGAGGGGATGACGTTTGTCTTGAGGGCAGTGCCCTTTTACGTGCAGCTGATGATCGTCTATTTCGTTTTGCCGGATCTGTTGGGTTTCAATTTGGACCCCTTTCCGGCATCGGTGCTAGCTCTCGGTCTCTGCTCGTCGGGATATGTCGCGCAGATCGTCCGCGCGGGGATCAATTCGATCCCTGTCTCCCAATGGGAAGCGGCCTTTGCGCTCGGATATAGCATGCCGCAGAGCTTGCGCTCCATTATCCTGCCGCAGATGGTGCGCAACGTGCTCCCGGCCTTCAACAATGAGTTCGACTCCCTGCTCAAAAGTACGTCGATCGTCTCTTCCATCGGTCTATTGGAACTGACTCGTGCGGGGATGAATCTCGTCAGTCGAGAGATGGAGCCTGTGCCGATCTACCTCATGGTAGCGCTCTTCTACCTCTGTCTATCGGCCATTGTCAATATGACCACCCGAACCCTTGAAAGGAAGATAACTTATGTTAAAAGTTGAGAATGTATCCCTACATAAGAGATTAAGCCGGATCGACTGCGTCTTTCCGCAGAGTAGAACCACCCTAGTGCTGGGAAAAAGCGGCTCGGGCAAAACCTCGCTTTTGCGCTGTCTGGCTCAGTTGGAATCGTCCTACGAAGGAGAGATCTCGTTTGGGGGGCGTTCTCTCCAAGACATGCCGCAGAAAGAGCGCTGCCGGCTTCTGGGCTTTGTGCAGCAATCCTACGCGCTTTTTCCTCACATGAAGGCGCTGGAAAATTGCGCTCACCCCTTGCGCACGATCCTCGGCTATAGCAAAGCGTCATCAGAAGAAAAGAGCCGGGAGGTTTTTGCCTACTTGAATATGGAGAAATACGCCTCATCCTATCCGCATGAGCTATCAGGGGGCCAGCAGCAGCGCGTTGCGATAGCGCGTGCGCTTGTCCTAGATCCGCTCTTTCTGCTTTTGGACGAACCGACATCTGCCCTCGACTCTGAGAATACCCAGAGGTTGGCTCTCATCTTAAAAAGGCTCCAAGCAGATGGAAAAGGGATTATTGTCGCCAGTCATGACCGCGAGTTTATTGCTCAAATGGGGGAGGAAGCGCGGATCTTATTAATTAGCGAGAAAATCAGCCACAACGGTTGAGGCGTTTTGCTGAGAATCGGTGAGATGGGCTCCAATAGGGGCAAAATGCGTAGAGAACCCTGTCTCTTTTGGATCCAGGCCTATTCTCTGCTGAAGCGGGCATTTAGATGCCAAGCTCGCCTCAACGGGTACCAGAGAATCATTGGGGTGGTAGATGATGCGTTTATCGCCTGTTAGCCTCGAGAGAGCTTTCACTCCATCCCACTCCCAGCCTAGAAGATAAACAGGGTAGGCGATGAAGATAGAAAAAACGAAAGAGGTAATTTTCTTGACCAGCCAACCGAGGCACTCGATGCAGAAATTCTCGGTCAGAAGGCTAAATACAGAGCTAAAGGGGCGATCGCCCGCATATTTGCCCGTGGATTCGGGGTGGAGAGCTTTGACTTGAGCTGCAATTGCGCCGCCCAAGGAAAAGCCATAAAAGTGGACCTTATTGATCGTAGTACCCAGCTCCTGCGTCACATACTGAAAGACACTCTCTCCGTCTACAACCAAATCCTCTGGCCTCCACGTCGTCCCCAAGCCGCGATAATCAAACGTCACCACATTACAGCGCCTCTCAACTAACTTGGCTTGTAGCTCATCGTGAATCGACGAAGAAGCGCCTAGAGGGTTAAATAAGATCACTGTCGGAGTCTGAGGATTAGCCCCATGTGCAAGCCTGATATGGGCGGATAAATGCACCTGATCAGGTGTAATAATTTTTTTATTGAAATAGCCCTCATAGGAGCTGGGGTGGAATTCTGATTCACTTCTAGGATTTACGCATGCAGCAATGAGAGAAATAGGGAGATAAAATAGGAAATTTTTTATTTTATCAATTATATTATATAAAAGTCCATTATCTGGATTTAAACGATTATTGCTCATATCCCAAGTGGCTTGAAAGGGCTTATTAGGTTCAATCTTTAGCATAGAAGATGAATTATATAATATTTATACATATAAATCTAGTACATGACGATTAAAATTTTTGCCGTTTTTTCTAGCGTGAAAGCTCCCGGGAGAGAGGGTGCCTCTACTTAAGCTTCTGTCGATTTTCGGGTTCTTTTGAGCCTATTTTCGATTCAAATTGCAGGGGTAATATCAACTTCGTATATGACCCCTGCAATTTGAATCGAAAATCGGCCAAAATAATCCCGAAAATCGACGAAGCCTTAATTGGAGGCACCCTCCTAGTTCTCGCAAAAGGGGTTGTATTGCATTAATACTACCCCTTTTGCGAGAATCTAGAGCCGCGGGGCTTTGACGCAGAAAAAACGATAAAAACTTTAATCGTCATGTACTAGACCTAAAGTTTCTTGTTGAACAGCAGCTTCAGAAATGGTAAGTTGCTCCCTACTCAACAGGAGAACTGATATGAAAATTCTATCCATTTTAGCTTTGTTAGTTGCTGGACCTCTTTTTGGAGGCGTCATCTCTCCTGATCAGCGCTCTGCGTTGATGGAAAAAGCATTGGAGGGGCAAAGGAATTCCTACGCTCCCTATTCTCACTACCAAGTAGGGGCGGCCGTCCTGACCAAATCGGGTAAAATGTATTCCGGTTGCAACGTAGAAAACGCTTCTTATGGTCTTGTTATTTGCGCTGAACGGACAGCTGTATTTAAGGCTGTATCAGAAGGCGAAAAAGATATCGAAGCGATTGTAATTGTGACGCGCGATGGAGGCATGGCTTGTGGGGGCTGTCGCCAAGTATTAAATGAATTCAATCCCCATATGCATGTCATCTCGATCGATCAGAATAGGCGCGTGCACCATGAACAAACTCTCGATCAGCTACTACCGCATGCTTTTGGACCGGCAAATTTGGAATAACTACACCCTCTTTGTTTAAAACCGGGCGCCAATGCCTCCGCCAGCCTTTAATCCACCAATGTCCTTGGTGCCTCCCATATGAATGGGTAAATAGAGATAGTCGGCAAATCCTGTGAGGTAGAAATGGTCGGTAAAATAGACTTGTAGTCCTCCTTTCAGGATACCGCCGATCCCCAGAGCACTTTTGGACTGATGGGTTCTCTGGCAGTCTGTACAGCAGGTGATTCTATTCTTAATAAAGGCCATTCCTAAGTCGGGTCCAATGCCTGCGTATAGATAGATGATATCCCTAAATACGCTACCGATACCTTTTATACCCAGACTGATATTTCCAATGTTTATATGTGTGCTGCCACAACCTCCGTGCGGTTTGCCGTGCATATAAATCCACTCTAAATTACCCCAAATCTCGAGATTGGGATGTGAACTCCAAGCGCGTGCACCTTCCACTTGAAGACTGAGTCCTTCTCTGCCATAGATTTGGCGGAAATGGCGGCTCATAGGAAAGAAAGCCGCTGCACGCACCTCGGTTTTGTTTAAATCATCGCCGGCATAAGCAGGAAACATGGTACAAACGGAAATAAGACTTAAGGTGGCTAAAATGCGTTTATTCATTGACGATCCTAATAGGTAGTGGGGCGCTTTCTATGTTATTTGGATAAAGAGCTACAATGGCAAATTCTGAGGCTTCGCTTTTTGAATGGATACACGCATCAAAAACGTAAGGGCCTGATGCGGGCACTGTTTTTACGAGCACGCCGTTCTTAAAGATTAAATAGGACACCACACTCGGTAGGGGTGAGGGGACCCAAGTGGTTTGTAAACAGCGCTTGGTGGTGTTAAGAAATTTGCTCGTCGTGACGGTGCCAATGAAATTGGTAGGCGGTGGCATAAGATCGGGATTTGGAAGTGTAATCAGGACTACATTTGAATTATTTACACTATGGAACGGTTGAGTTCGACTGCAAGCAATAAAATCGAAAGGAGATGTCGCAAAGTTATGAAAAACATTGCCCGATATGGGTTTGGCAATAATCATCACGTTATACTCGATAGTTACTATATCCATCTCATTTATCGACCCAAGCGAGACACCGGTTGCTAGCTGACCGCCGGTAACACCCGGCACAAGGACATTATTCACCTTAAAAGTACCGGGAACTAACATAAGCCCCGGCTCTAAAATGTCTTGAATAAAGACATTAGAAGCACCCCCAAGACCCGTATTATCAATTGTAATTGTAAAGGTGACGGTATCTCCGATATTGGACTCGATGCTATTTTGTCCATTGACCTTTTTAATAGGGACGATGACGGGTGAAACAACGCTAATTTGTATGCCTACGGCATTAATTGTATAATCGTCACCAACAGTTGTGCCAAGAGCAACTGCTGTAGTTTGATTAGGCATAATGGTTGATGTGCAATCCACATTCGTGATGTCGTAACCCTGTCTACCGCCAGAAATAAGAGTATGGGTGAACGGGTTTGCGTTCAATAGACAAAAAGTACCGGTCGTGTTTATTAAATTACCCGAGTCATCATTGATTTGGGAGGCAAAGAAATTGTTTACGGGATTATTAGGACCAGAAAGTGCAGTTAGGCTCAGTAAATTCGGTCCAAACATCATCATGTCGCCCGTTTTGTTCGCATCTCCTTCAAGACAACTCACCATCAACCTAGCTTGTGGCCCTAGTGTAGTTGCAGTAGCAGCGCAAAACCCATTAACAGCAGCCGGGAGGGATAAAGGCGCGCGTGATCCTTGTTGTGCACCTACGAAGATGCTCATGTTGTTAATATGAGGATTCGCCATGTCCCTGTAAATGATAGCTAAAGTCCATCCCGCACAATTATGAGTATTGTCAAGGCCAGACACAGTTGCAGGCACTCCACTGACGGTATAAGTGCCGTTAGGATTTGCAAGAGATGCCGCTAGAAATAGATTTGTAACGTTAGCACTGCGCGTATAATTCCCAGCGCAATAGAAAGGCTGGACATTAGGAGCGGGGTTTTGGGACAACATGCTCGTGGTGGGATCAGCTGTTACAGGATGCACTACACCATCTGCAGTAGTAAAATTAATGGGTCCATCGGCAAATTGAAGAATACAATTGGGATCGACCCCGGATCCTCCAGTACTAGCCTCGCAGCAGTAGCCAAAGCTTCCGCCCCAGCATAATTCAGCATAGAGAATGGTAGCCCCGGCTGGGATACTTAAAACGGCAGATGAGCCATTATTTAGCCAGTTAAGAGTGGTGCCTCCTGGGCTACCATCACCTGTAGTTGCACTGGGATAGGTGCCGACTATTTGAGAAGGATCCGTAGTAGTGAAGGCCCCAATGGCATCAGAGGTTCCCGGTTCATTAAGGCATAGTTCTTTGCTAAGGCCTAGCGTGTTGCCGATAAAAGTCATGGCTCCATGTTCACCAGTGATAGCATAGCGCAGTATGTATGCGGCAGCTGATGGTATGGAACAGGGGCCAGGGGTTTGCGGTTGACAATTCGGATCGGTGGAGGGACACGGTGCAGGAGCGCTGCAGTCGCATTCTGCAAATAAATAGCCAGCAGTCGACAATAAAAAGCTGAGAAGATACACGGTTATATTTTTCACAAAAATTCCTTGGTCGAATGGAAGAGTCTCACCGATCAGCGCATTTCATGCAATTTTTATTAGGAATCTTAGCCGGGTGTGAATCCCCAATAGGTCAGGTATATTCCTATGACGAGAAGAATCAAGAATATGAGCGGATAGCCTTTATGAAAGAGGGAAAAGACACGTTTTTGAAAGCGTGAAGGAAAAGCGAATCGGATGATGCCTCGAACGATCATCAGATAGCCTAATAAGGTAATATTGCCCTTGTTTGTCGGAAGGCAAAATATCCGGTGGGGAATGCTTTAAGATGCGGAGGTAAAGCCCGCATAGGTCAGGAATATGCCTAGAACCAAAATAACCACGAATATGGCCCAATAGCCGTGTTTAAAGACAGATACAAGCCGTTTTTGCAGGCGTGAGGGAAAAGCGGTTCTAATTGCGCCTCTGAGAATGAGAAGGTAGCCCAATAGTGTAACGAGACCGCGCCAGTTCAACTCATAGATGGGGTGGGCAATCACAATGGCAAGACCCAATAAAAGAGAAAGAGAGCCTGATAAGACAAGAAGGCCCTTTGAAGAGGCAAAATCTTTTACAGCACCTTCGAGTTCATGCCTGCGCAGGAGCAGATCTGCCGCAATGATGAGCATATAAAGCCCGAGTAGCTTTGCGAAAAATAGGGATAGTTCCATAGATGACTCCTTTTACTAGCTTTTAAGGCGTCTTAGGAAATTTGTCTATTCCATAAAAAAGCCGGGAATTTCCTAGTTTTGTGGTTTTAACGCTACTGCTGGTAGAACCATCCTATCGAGTGGAAATATTCGAGATTATTAAGGAAATATCTAGGGTATGTGCGATTAATTTTCGAATCAATGGTATATTCGCTAAGCATTTTATTGAGTGTGTTTTTTAGTAAATTATCATCTGCACTCAAACGTTCTAGCATTTCTTTATCGAAGAGAACCTCGTTATTTTGCCATTTATATAGAGCTCTTTTTTCTCCGCCCATCGTATCGAAATACCAGCCTGCATCCATGAATTTTTTCGGGTCATGATGGACAAGATGGTATATTCTCACTTCCCAGGGTTGATGTGTTTTGAGAAACCAATAGGGGACGGCTTTACATCCCCCAATCCAAATTTGTGGATTTTCACGATTCATGTAATAAGCAAGCCATTTTAAACCAAGTTGGCAAACAAAAAGATTCTGATGAACATCAGAATGGCTTCTTTTTTGATTTAAGCCATTCAGATAGTTATCGATTTCTTTAACGGATGCAGCACGAGGAACCTCATTAACATTGGAAATGAAGATCGTATCGGTGTCTTTGCAATCCTTGAGGGCGTTTAGAATAAAGTCCCTTGAATAATTTTCCCGCGTCCAGAAGTCCTCATTTTCATACATTAACTGAAAGGGGGAATCAGGGTCTATATCAATAAAAGTAAAAGGGAATGAGTCAATTACTAAATGAACGATCTTGTTTTGATACTTAGAAAACATTTCACGATTTTCGTCAAAAAACAAAGGCTTATCCTTTCCTGTGAGAGATGTTTTGCTTTCAACAATAACAAAATAGTCGACAACATTATAAAGTTCCTCGAAACGCAATTTTAATAATTCAATCTCATCAAAAAACAAGCAACAATCATATACCGCTCCTTGTAGAGCTGTTCCTAAAAATACAAATAAGATAAGTAAGGATTTTCTCATGTTTCTCCAATTACAAGTTGCTTAATGATATTTTCCATTTGTATGTGTAATGAAAAAGCCGTCTTCTAAGCTTCCATATAAATATATGCCAAATAAATCATGTGCTTTTTCAAATCCATTGCGTTCAATTTCATCCCAATATTGATGAAGAATATGACTTTCCATATAGTTGCCTGGGCATCGAGGAAACACAAAATTTCGATAGTAATCGGCTCTAGCCACATGACATTGATCCGTCCAGCCCCCGGCTCGGCATAGAGGAACAAAATGTACTCCCTTGATATTGTCATCTAGGTGTTTCCAATAGGGCAGGTATCCTGCACCATTTGTACCAGGTAAAAGCGTGACATATCGAACGGCGGGATTGGCGACCATTGTTGCAATGAGTGCATTTAGGTCGAATGTTTTTAACAATAATAGGTCGTGTTGTTGGATAAAAACAAAGGGCGTTTTGACGCGCTTAAATGCTTCTTTTAATGCTCCTACTAGACAGCCCCATTCTGTTAAAAAAATCAATTCTGTATTAGCAAAATAAGGATCAGTCTCAGTAAGTTCTTTTATATGCTTCTTGTACAGATCATAGTCTCGTTTCCGGTATGCAAAGTTTGATGTAGGTTGAATGTCATCAAAGGCTATGATTTTTTTACAAAGAGCAAGCGCAGGGATTTGTGCAAGGCTTTTCTGAGCGTAGTAAAGGTGCTTGGTTGTGGGTATGGATTGAAGAGGGCTAGTAGTCGTAATTACAGTGATGAGCTCGGCAACAGTTCGATCATCGTAAGTGACTCCTTCCCATACAACATTTTCATATGCCATAGATTCAAGGTGAAACCCAAGCACAACAAGCACGATCCTAGCGACCCATTTACATCTATTTTTCATAAAAAACCTCACTGTTTCCTCGGGCACCTAGTGCACTAGCCCAGCAGAAAAAAATTTAATCGCATAAATATTTTTTCTCAACCCCTAAAAAAGGAAAATATGGAAAAAATCTAAAATCTATCTTAACATCCGTTAAACAAAATTTGACGATGAAAGTGGAGGTTAAGAATGCAAAAGTTTCTTTTTTGCTTAAGTACAATCTGTTTTTCTGCCCAACTCTTGAGTGCTCTTCCAGAATACACAAGTGCAGCGGATACAAATGAGTATAGGGATGTTTGTAAAGAAGCTGTTAGAGATGAAAATGCGTTTGCTCATTTTAAAAGACTACATGAGTATACGCGCATTTTAGAACATCTCGGTACGGATACGGGGATACCCTATCTAAAGATCATCAAGCAACAAACTCCTGAATTTATAGCAGCTATTGAGAGATTCAAGGTCAATGACCGCATCGGAGATCCGCGGACAGACGTATATCCTGAAATTGGGACTATTTCAACAACAACATTGCGTTATATGAAAGTAGCTTCAGATTTGAAAGTGCTATTCCAATCACTCAATGGAAAGTCTATTGTTGAAATTGGAGGAGGCTATGGAGGTCAATGTTTAATCCTTTCATTGGTGAATCGCTTCAAAAGTTATACAATTGTGGATCTTCCTGAGCCGCTTGAGCTCACAAGAAAATACCTGGAAAGACACCATGTATCCAATGTCACTTATAAAACATTTGATGAAGCCATTACGGATGGGTCTTTTGACTTGGTAATTAGTAACTATGCTTATTCAGAATGTGTTCCGGAAATGAGAAAGAAGTATGTGGAAGAGATACTTAGCCGTTCGAAAAGAGGATACATCACAGGTAATGGATTTGCAGAAGAGCTCACAGAGTATTTACGCCCTTATGGCATTTTATGTGAGCAATTCACAGAAACGCCTCTTACATGCCCCGATAATGTCCTTGTTCTATGGAGATGATTGAAAGATGGCTCGCTTGTGAAATAAATCAAGCGGGTGTTATCTTTCCTTAACTTTTCAAGCGAGGATTTATGACGGATAGGAAAATAGGGGTGTTCTTCTTGGGGGTGATTGGCCTATGGCAATCGCTTTTTGCCATTACCATTATCAACCAGACAGATTCTTCAAGGACAATCGAACTAGAAGAGGCCTATCGACCAGTGCCCGTTAAGCCTGGAGATTTAGCTGCTCCCGTCTCTCTTGGCTATAAAGCACAAAAAGTGAAAGTTGCGCCCCATTCAGTGGAAAAAATTCCGCTCAGAGAACCTTGTAGTGTTTTGTTAATGAGTGTGATCAACGAAACAAAAAAAGGAAAAAAGACGGAATCTATCAAGACTTGTTATGAACCCTATAGCCTTGAGGGGGAAGACGAGCAGTATTTCAATGACGATTGGGGGTTTGTCATCCATAAACCGATTCAGGGAAAATCCTTATCTTTATTCGATCCGGACTATTATTCAAAAAAATGGACTATGGAGCAGGCTGAGAAACAAGGTTATGGAATCATGTGCTTACATCCCTTGTTGCTCATCAAGATTACTTCACTTGAAGAACTACCTGAAGACCTGAAATGCGATATCGGCGGGGAATCGGCTTTTAGTATCAGGCTGGATTAAATTATTGGAAGTTGAAGAGGGGTTATGGCAATTATCGAAAGAATCAATGAGGGCATCAAGGAAGCAATGAGGAGCCGAGATCAGATTAGACTCTCGACATTGCGCATGCTCAAATCAAAAATATTAGCCGTAGATGCCCGTGCAAATCTGCCCGATACGGAAGTCGTAAAACTATTTAAAACGTATTACGGCAGTCTTCAAGAAGCTCTAGAACAAGCTCAAGGTGCTAATCGCACGGATGCCGCTGAGCAACTAAAAAGCGAACTCATGATCATTCAAGAGTTTTTGCCTAAAGCTCTTTCTCGTGAAGAAACGAAAAGATTGGTTGTGCAGGCTATTGCAGAGTCGGGAGCTAAGTCGAAAAAAGATTTAGGCTTGGTAATGAAGGCTGTTAGAACCCTGAATAGTGAAGTGGATGGAAAGCTCGCCAAAGAGTTAGCTGATGAATTACTGGATTAGGAAAAGGTAGCTATGAATACAAACTCTCTAAAATCGATCTTTCTTTTTTTCATGGCCCTATTCGTACCGATTCTTTGCCAGTCCAAACTTGTGGAAACTCCTTCCGCTTATACAAATAATCTACTCCATACTAATGGAAAGCTCTGCTGGAAGGACCCGAAAGTCTATAGCAACACATGGGGTCCCAATGACTCTGGCGCTGTCCACTATTCTAATGGTCAGCTCTGCTGGAAGGATCCGAAAGTCTATAGCAACACATGGGGTCCCAATGACTCTGGAATTGTCTACCATTCTAACGGAAAACCGTGCTGGAAGGATCCGAAGGTTTACAACAATGGGTGGGGTCCTAACGATTCCGGTATCGTCTACTATTCTAACGGAAAATTGTGCTGGAAGGATCCGAAGGTCTACAACAATACGTGGGGTACCAATGACTCTGGCGCTGTCTACTATTCTAATGGGCAACTATGCTGGAAAGATCCGATAGTCTACAAGAATTCGTGGGGCGCCAATGACTCGGGCATTTTATACCATGCTAATGGGCAGGTGTGCTGGAAGGATCCCGAGATATATTCCGATGGAGGCAAATGTTTTGACTCGGCAGGAAAGCGTATGGATCTTCAAGGTCTGGGCAATTCCATATCTGTGGAGTTGGGAAAGGATAGCAGAGCAAATATCTCGGCGAATGGACAATTAAAGCTGAGTATCGATATGGGAGACGAAAATTATTTTGTACGGTCTTATGACTCAACAGTCACTCTGATTAAAAATCTCGGAAGCGCTCTAAGTCTATATTTGCCATGCCTTGAATCGTCCAATGAATCAATATGGATATTCGATAAATCCAATAATTGGATGATGATTAGCGAGTAACCATAACACAGGCATAGGAAACGCTTTCTAAATTTTCACATGGGAAATTTCCTTAGAGATGGTCCGCAATTTTGCTTAAAATTAATGTTTGCAATCATCTCTGGTTAAATGATTTAGAACATGTTCACTTAAGCTTTGTACGTCTGACGATGTAAGGATCCTCTAGGCCACTCCCTACTCTAAAGAAAGAAAATGTGGAATCGCTAAACATCGAAAGCCCTGAAAGGCCAGTACTCCTCTGAAGGTCCAATTTGATTACATCATCCAGACTTAGAAGAATATTTTGATCAAAGGGGATCATATCTGCTGTCCATTTGTCAGACAGCTTAATGCTCCTATAGGTGAACTTCTCTTGCTTTTCCAAATGGCGCGTTTTCTCTAGAAGATTTTTTAATGCCTCTTCAAAACGCGGACCAAAATCATACGTTTCTGCAATTTCTTGCATGGCCTGTTTAACAGCATTTCTAAAGCGGACACTTCTTTTTCTTTCGATATGGAATTCAGCTAATCCTTCAGGATTCAATAGCCATTTTTGTTCTGATTTATATAATTCCAATTTAAAAATTTCTGGATCTTCCTCGGTATAATTAGAATATTTATTCTTATTTTCATAGTAAAAACGCCCTTTTTTGATAATTTCCGAGGGGAGAGCTTTGTAAAATTGTTCCATCAGGTTTCTTTTGTGCTGAAAAACTTCCATCGCGGGCATCACGTTCTTGCTGATGATTTGCGAAAAGGTCTGATCGCCTGTTCCCAGCTCTTCTTCTTCAGCTGCTTGGTGCAAGAGAGGGACAACATCGGGATGGACTTCTGCTGTGATCATGTGGATGGATCTTTTGCCGGTCCATGTGTATTGATCTATTGCTGAAGAAGAAGATTTATTTGCCAAAGTATATTTATCCCTTCCGAGAGCTTCGGTAAGCTTATCGATATTAATACGAGGTTTGCCTAAAAAGAAAAATCGAAGAGGACGCTCATCCTTGAGTTCATCGTTCATTTGGACGATTGCTCTAACAAAAGAAATGATTTCTCGACTGATGTGAGCATAGCCTAGATAGAAACGGCCATCAAAGGCTTCTTCAGATTGGTTCCCGTGAAGAGCAATTTGGAGGTATGAAGGCAAGGATTTGAACGCAGTTGATTTTTCGCCTGCGTTGAGAGAATGATCGATGAGAATACCCAGAGACCCTGGAGCAAGCCCCATTGCATAGGCGTGTACATTAGGATCTTTGTCGAAATCTTCTGGACGCTTATAACCATATTCTCTAATGGCGAGGGTAGCTGTATCTTTACAAATTAAGAGGGGCGAGACAAACGAGTAATCCGCGATGGGAATGAAGATCTGAAGGTCGGGGCCCCAAGATCTGACGCTATCAAAATCAAACGAGAGGGTGCAGACGTCTTTCAGTTTAAAGAGCTCGGGAACTGAACCGACTAAGGCGAGATTCTTTAATTCCACGGCCAATTTCTCGAGGAGATAGCGACAGACTTTTCGTGCGCAGGCATAATCGCCATAACCTTTTAAGCCTATAGTAATAACGGCGATCTTTTTTCCTTTTAACTCATGGCGAAGAGCGGTGTTAACTTGCTGCGTGTATGCGTCTTCGGCTGTTGTTGGATTTCGATCTCTATAAAAACTCTGGATAATACTCATTTTTTATATTATAACAAAATACCAAAATTAATCTAAATACATTTCTAAAAATGAAGCTGTAATTATTTTATTTTAATCAAGCTGAATTTTTCAAGGTTTGGACACGCCCTAATGCTTGCCAAATTGCGCATCAAGGCCTCCCTGCCGGCAGGCGGGGTGCAAAAATATACAAAGTCGAGTTTAAGTCATCTCGTGGCCATCAGAGGGCTTTAGTTTTAAAAAGACGAGGACCGACAGGATGGCGATCACTCCCATGACGAGAAATGCCCAGCGAAAAGGCGCTGGGTCGTTGTATGCGAGTGGATGATTCCAGCCCACAAATAGTTGTAAAACCAAAGTGCTCAACGTAATTCCTAAGCCCATCGAAAGCTGTTGAAGGGTGCTGGAAATACTGGTTGCGTGACTCAATTCAGCCCGAGCTACATCCACATAATATAGAACATTCATTCCGGAAAATAGCAGAGAGGTAACTAATCCGTTTATAAAAATCATAACAATAATAATTGGCACATTAATTTCGTTAATTAATGAATAGGAGGCAATGGTTATTCCTGTTAATACGGATGTAACGCATAATGCTTTTCTAAAACCAAAGTGATGTAAAATGACTCTATTAATGGACTTGGAGCTGATCATCCCTAAGGTCGAAAAGCAGGTCAGCAATCCAGAATGCAGGGGAGATAATCCAAAACCGATTTGAAAAAGGAGCGGGAGTATAAAAGAAACACTAAAAATGCTGGGTCGTGACCATAGGTTCCCCAGAGCTGCTACAAAAAACGTGCGTATGGAAAATAGTTTTAAGTTTAACACAGGGTAGCGGGTTTTATGGTAATGCCAATAAAATACCAAAAATCCCAGCAAGGCACAGGAACCAACGAGAACAACGATATAGGTCGGGATAAAAGGAGCGCTAATCGTCTCAAGAGCAAAAAAAATCCCCACCAAGCTCAGACTAAATAACAAAAAACCGATCGTATCAAAAGGACCTATGGATTCCATTTTGTGATTTTTCACACAATACCATGCGGCTAAAACCCCTAATAACCCAATAGGGATGTTAATATAAAAAATCCAAGGCCAAGAATAGTAGGTAGCAATGAATCCACCTAGAACAGGACCCAGTAGCGGCCCGAGCAATGCCGGCGTGGTCACAAAATTCATGGTGCGGATTAATTGCGACTTTTTAAATGTGCGCAGGATAATTAATCGACCCACAGGCATCATAAATGCCCCGCCCATGCCTTGGAAAAAGCGCGCGATGACAAGTTCTGGGAGAAATCGCGCGTTTCCACATGCAAACGAACTGAGAGTAAATAGGATTAATGCGCAGATAAACGTGCGCTGAGTTCCCCATTTATCTGCCACCCACCCGCTTATGGGGATGAACATCGCTATGCTCAGCAGGTAGCTCGTCATTGCGAATTTTAAGCTAAGGGGATTGACCATAAAGCTGATAGCCATATTGGGAGTGGCCGTGCTTATGATAGTCATATCGAGTGTCTCCATGAACAGTGCGATCGCAACGATCCATGGAATAACTTTCTCAGCGGTTGTGTTTTGACTCATTATCTTTCGTGGATTTTCTGGATGGGAAATCCGCGTTATTTCTTCGAGCGAGAGAGTTTTTCATCTCCTACGAGATTTTTATTGAACTCTACATAGCGCCCTTCTAGGGTATCCCCGTTGATTTTATAGACTTGAATCCCTATATCAGTGTTATCTTCTGCATTTTGGAATACAAAGCTAATGAGACCATTTTGTTCTAATCCAGTACCCTTATAAAGGAACTTCTTTCCTTTTTCCATTTCATCCCATGTCACCTGATAGACCCCATTTTTATCCTTGGTGAAAGTAGCAGTTACCGTGTAAGTAGTCTTTTCATAAGGATCTGTACCGGAACCAGTATAGGTTCCTTCAACAGCGCAAAAGGCGGCCGATGTGAATAAAGAAAGCAAACAAATTTTTAGCATATAGCCTCCAACAGATATATACCTTTGTCATAGACTATTTTATTTTTTTTGTCTTGATTTGCCTGTATCCTTGGCCGCTTTATTAAGAGGAAGATTCCATTAGAGATGGAGGAGATGCTTAAAAGAGCTTTACGAGAATAGAGCCATCTTAAATGATATTAACATGTTTAAGAAGCTTATTTTTATGCTAGCACTGGTCTCTTCTGCGGTTGCCTCAGAAGTGTTGCCGATAGAGGCGCAGCTTGTGAATGAGATTTTCATTCCCAGCTGGGGACTTAATAGAGAGGAAAGCGATTTGATGCTGGCCAAATTGCGCACCGCTCGTATGAATCCCGATTATGAGACCATGTTGACAGATCTGTACAATGTGGCCCGAAATTTTGATCCAAAACCCTTCGATCCCTCTTTATGGCAGGATGCCGATGATGCCCTGGCCGTAGAGCCCACACATCAGGTTCTAATTGAAAACCCTTATGTGCGCATTTTAGAGGTGGTGATACCATCCGGATTCGATCAAGACTATCACACCCATAGGTGGGCGGGGATTACCGTCGATCTCATTCCTTCGGACTTCATTCTCTACAGTAATGGAGAGCAATTTTTGCTCCATGCGACTGACGACCCTATTTGGCATCACGATGAAGGCCAACCGCTGCATAGAGTAACAAATGTTGGCAAGACCGCCTATGTAGGTATTCACATCGAGATCAAAAACTAGATGACGCTTTCTTTGGTGTGAAAGAGAGGCTTTTGACCTTCAGGGGGCTTAGGCGAATGCCTCGTGTTTGGGCGCCTTTTACCGGCACTTCTTTCAAGGGGAATTCCAGCTTGGTTGTCTTCTGATTGGGCGAAAACTGGAGCGTGACAATCGTTTCTAAATTAGTGGAAAGGAGCTCTAGTTGGGTATTTTCATCTAGATAGCGGTAGGTCTTGTCCAAGATAAATTTATCAATGATAAAGCGTTTGGCCCACACTTGTCTGGTCTCTTTGTTCTTGTAGACGACACCCAGAATGGTTTTTTTATCGGCAATCCCGACCCATGCGATGTTCTCGAAATACTGCTTTTCAGGAATGTTGATGACCTTATAAGTGCCATCTTTGAAGAATAGGAGCAGCTTATCGAAGTTGGTGCAAGAGCGCTGAACAGCGTCTGAGACCTTGGTTCCTACAAATCCGGTCTTGGGATCATAGCCGACTTTGATCTCCTTCGTCTCAATCGCTCGCCGATCAATCTCCTCGATCGCCTTTATCTTCGTTTTTCTCGGAAAATCAGCGCCAAATTTCTCGAGAAGCATTTGAAGGTATTTAATGGCATATTTTTTGACATTCTTCAGGTGTTTTTCTACCTCTTCTTTAGAGGCCACCAAAGCCGCGATCTCTTCTTTATTTCGATCAATATCAAATTGCGAAACGCGCCGTATGGGAATCTGTAATAGTTTTTCTCGATCTTCCTCTGTCGGCTCGCGTAGTAGCTTTTTTCGATAGGGCTTGAAGGCCTCTTGGAGAGACTCATGGATGCCTTCTAAGGTCTTGATCTTCTCGATTTTTTTATACAGCCTATTTTCGATAAAAATTCTCTCGAGGGTTTTATAGAAGATCTTTTCCTTGAAGTGGTCTCTGTCGATCTCGAGTTCCCATCTCAAGAATGCGACAAGCTTGGTCGCATTATACCCCAGAATCTCGTTGACGTCCGTCTCCCAAGGAAGACCATCTTTGATGACGATAATTTGCGAGTTTAGGCTCACTTCGCACTCTGTGAAACCATAGAGCGCATCGAGCATTTCTTCTGCATACTGCCCACGCGAGAGCTTGATCTCGATTTCGACATGTTGCGCCGTATAATCGTTGATCGCTTCGATTTTAATTTTTCCCTTTTTTGCTGCTTCATCAATAGACCGGACAAGGCTTTCTGTTGTGGTTCCGTAGCAAATTTCGCGAATAATCAATGTTTTGGGGTCTTTAATTTCAATTTTCGCGCGCAGTTTAACTTTCCCGCGGCCTTTATCGTATTCGCTCTTATCCATGATTCCGCCTGTGGGGAAATCGGGAAAGAGTTTGAAATTTCTCCCTTCTAAAAAGGCGATTTCTGCCTCTAGAAGTTCCGTAAAATTGTGTGGCAAAATGTGCGTCGCCATGCCGACGGCAATCCCATCAGCGCCTTGAAGTAATAGAAAAGGAATTTTTGCAGGCAATGTGACAGGCTCTACATTTCTTCCATCATAGGAAGGAACCTTCTCAGTGATAGCGGGGTTGAATAGCGCTATGCGAGCCAGGGGAGAGAGGCGCGTTTCAATATACCTGGATGCTGCTGAAGGGTCTCCTGTGAAGATGTTTCCAAAATTTCCCTGCCTGTCGAGGAGATATCCCTTGTTTGCTAAAGTAATAAGAGCTTCATAAATGGGAGCATCGCCGTGGGGATGCAGCTGCATCGCCTGTCCGATGATATTTGCGACCTTATGCAATTTCTCATCGTTTTGTCTCCAGAGAATCTCGAGAATGCGCCTTTGAACGGGCTTTAGTCCATCGATCACATGGGGGATCGCGCGGTCTAAAATGACATAGGAAGAATATTTGATGAAGTAATCCTTCATCTGCTCTTTAATATCATCCATTTTCATTTTCCAGGTTTTGCATGATAAATGCCTTGCGAGCGGGTGTGTTTTTCCCCATATAAAAATCTAGGGTAGGTTTGATATCGGATAGGTTTTGGATCGTGACAGGCAACAGACGAATATCTTTCGAGATAAATTGTTTAAATTCCGCAGGGGAAATTTCTCCAAGACCCTTAAATCGAGTGATTTCAATTCCTTTCTTGAGTTCTTGCGCAGCTAAGGATTTCTCCTCTTCCGAATAGCAGTAAATCGTCTTTTCCTTATTTCTTACTTTGAATAGAGGCGTCTCAAGAATATAGAGATGTCCATGGAGGACAAGCCCTTCAAAATAGGTCAAAAAGAAGGTAATGAGCAAATTGCGGATGTGCATCCCATCGACATCCGCATCAGTGGCCAAGATGATTTTATTGTAACGCAGATCGGATAGATCCTCTTCAATGTTGAGGGCGGACATCAAGTTGTACATCTCTTCATTTTTATAGAGCTGATCCAACTTCATGCCATATACGTTGAGAGGTTTGCCGCGCAGAGAAAATACAGCTTGGGTGAGGGGATCTCGACTACCGACAATCGATCCAGAGGCAGAGGCTCCTTCTGTGAGGAAGATGACAGAATTTTCCCCCTCCTTTGATCCATCTCCATAGTGGTATTTGGAATCGCGTAGCTTAGGGATCTTAAAGGAGATCTTCTTCTGCTTTTCCTTTGCATCTTTTTTGACTGCTGCAAGCTCTTTTCTGAGCTTTTCATTGAACAGGATCCGTTCAACAATCGCCTTTCCGATCTCTTCATTTTTATAGAGAAGGTCTTGAACCGCATCTTTGACTTCTTGAACAATGGGACCTCGGATCTCATTATTCGACAATTTGTTCTTGGTCTGCGATTCAAAAACAGGGTCTTTCACCTTAATGAGAATGGTGCCTACGATTCCTTCGCGTACATCGATGCCCTGAAAGTTCTTCTTTGCATACTCGTTGACTCCCTTGAGAATCCCTTCTCTGAAAGCCGATAGATGTGTGCCGCCATCTTGAGTGTATTGCCCATTGACAAACGAAAAGTAGGTTTCGCCATAGCTAGACGAGTGAAGAAAAGCAAACTCGAGCTGTTTTCCCCGGTAATGGAGCGGTTCATAGAGTCGATCTTCTTTCACTTCGGCGTTTAAAAGGTCGAGCAGTCCGTTTTCCGAGTGAATATTCACCCCATTAAAAACTAAGGTCAACCCCGTGTTGAGATAGGCGTAATGCCAGAGACGTTTAAGGATGATATCGCTTTTAAAGGAGAACTTCTTAAAGATTTCAGAGTCGGGAGTAAACTCGACCCAAGTCCCGTTTTTCTCAGCGGTTTTCCCTTTCTTTTTCTCTTTTAGCACGCCTTTAACAAAACGGGCTTCGACATACTCCCCATCGCGATAGCTTTTTACAATAAAATGAGAAGAAAGCGCATTGACAGCCTTGGTGCCTACACCATTCAATCCGACAGAAAATTGGAAGACATCGTCGTTATATTTTGCCCCTGTATTGATTTGGCTGACGCATTCAATGACTTTGCCGAGGGGAATCCCTCTTCCCCAATCTCGTACAGAGACTGTCGAAGTCTTCTCATTGAGCTCGATGGTAATTTGGGTGCCGTTACCCATGATGAATTCATCAACCGCGTTATCGACGACCTCTTTGAGCATGACGTAGATCCCATCATTAGGGTGTGATCCATCGCCGAGCCGCCCAATGTACATTCCTGGGCGCAGTCTAATATGCGTGAGCGCATCCAAAGAGACAACGGCGCTCTCATCGTATTTTTTAGCCATATTCTCTATTCATAACATTTCGCATTTTTATTCCCAAGGACTGAGGAGATACTATACAAGTCTAAAAAATCCTGCTAAAATTTTCTTTTTTTCTATATCATTTTGATGAATTCCAGAAACCATGGAATCTAACCACAAAAAAAGGTGAAGTATGAGTGAGTGTTCAAGCGAAGAAAAATGCTGTTGTCCCTGTCATGCAAGACATGAGCAGTGTCATGAAGAGGAAGACAACCATGATAAGGGTAGTTATTTTTACGAATTAGCCGATCAAGCATGGGAGGAAGTCCTTTTAGAGAAAATGAAGAAACACATTTTAGACACGCAAGACAAGCGGATGTCTGAACTTGCGAAGATTGTCGCCGAGGGGAATAACCAGCGCTGGCGCAATAAGATGGAAAAAAAGCGTGGCTGCATGGAGATGCAAGAACAGCTCATGGCTTTTTTTAGTCGCGCAAAGAAGTAATAAATAGAAGGCTTCACTCATTAAAGTGAAGCCTTTTTGTAAACGCTATTTCCCAAAGGGTAATCATGGCCTACAAAAAGCTACCTGCATTTTTCCTCTTGAGTCAGGTTCTCTTTGCCGTCGGAAATCCATTATTCTCTATCACGATTCCTGTCACCAGCACCGACAGCTTCTACGGAACCCCTGGTACTCTAGGTGCAGCTCTTTACTCAGCTGAAGATGGCGACGTCATAGACTGCTCGCCCATTGCAGGGCAAATGATCGGCTTTACAGGGAATCCCCTACCAGCGATTGGTATCAATTTCACATCATCCGCTTCTTCTCTCACCATTCTAGGCAGTGGAGTGATCATCGACTTCTTCTTGTGCGTTTTTTCCGAGATTATTTAGGAAATCTAAATATGCAGATCCTGCGTTTTTTAAATAGTCATAATTGAATGGAGTTCCAGACATGTTTTTACCTCGTTAAGAAATTTGACGATCGATGTGATTTTACAATAAGCCCAAATGGAGAGCAATCTCCCATTTTTTCCCATAGCGGTTGACAAGATCTCAATGGCTCTATAAGTTGGAAAATATGGTTGCAGGAAAGCATACTCCTTTGGTCCCATTGCGGATATTTGTTAGGAAAGTCATCCGCAATTTGGTCGTAGGTTTGGTGATCATTGCGCTGTCCCTGTTTTTAGGAATAATGGGCTATCGCTATTTCGCAGGAATGAGCTGGGTCGATGCTTATGAAAACGCCGCGATGATTTTGTCGGGCATGGGGCCGGTGGATACTTTAACATCGGATGATGCAAAGATATTTGCAGGTACCTATGCACTATTTAGTGGAATTGTATTCCTTGTTGTAATTGCGATTTTAATAGCTCCTATTTTTCAACGGTTTCTTCACAAGTTTCTCCTTATGACTTCAAAATAATAACCTGCTTTGAATTGTTTTTAACAACTTAAAAAATTTTGATCGATCATTTGTTCAATTAAAATATCCCCGAAATAAGACAACTTGACGTTCGAGGTCTTCTTGACACAATGGGTCTGGCACGATGTCAAAGATATCAGACCATGCTTCAGAATGAACGGGGAAAAAGTGGAAGTGAACATGAGGGACTTGTTGGAATGCGTTGAAACCATTTTTTTCCAAGATAATATAGTCGCTTGTTCCAAGAAATTCGGAGCAAACATTTGTTATTTTTGGAATGATATCACCCAACTCGGACCACTCTCCTTGAGATAACTCATGCGCCTTAAATATATGCCTTTTGGGTATGACTAAAAGATGTCCAGGCACACGAGGTTCGTAATCGAGTAAAACATTGAAATACTGGCTTTCAAAAACCTTCTGATTTTTAATAATTTCTGGGATACAGAACTCACATGTCTTGGCATTCAGCTGAGTGACACAGCCTAATATAAAAATGAACTTCTTCATAAACAAAGGTTAGGGGTGGATGAGGTTTTTGTCTAGTTATGTGGGGATTGCTCGAGTACAAAATTACCATCCTTTTTAATTCGGCCATCATTTTAAATGAGGATGGGGGCGGAGTACGGCATGAGAGGGCAAAAAGCACACATTGAAGTCCAAGATTTTAAAGAAGCGATCGGCAAAAAAGCACAGCAGTTTTTAGAAGAAACAAAGCTTTATAACTACAAAATGCTATGGACTTATGTGGTTAACGGCATATTGGCGATATGGCTCATCAGCCAGCCTTTTCTTTTCGATTATAAGAGTTCGGCTTTAATGAAGAGTGATATCCTATCTGGTGTCGCTGTAATTCTTGTAGAAATAATAGCATTTGTTCCAAGGCTTGCTTTGCTCAGGTGGGGTACAGCTGTTGTAGCGTTTTGGCTCTTGCTTGCACCACTTATATTTTGGTCGCCAACGCCTACTACGTATTTGGTCGATACATTAATGGCCTGCTTATTCATTGCATTCGCTATACTCATCCCAGGACTGCCAGGACGGGCTGGTATTCAATTGTCTGGGCCAGACAAACCTCCTGGCTGGTCATATAATCCTTCCTCATGGATTAGACGTTGGATGGGCATTGCCCTAGCACTGATTGGCTTCTTCCTCTCGCGCTATTTAGCAGCTCATCAGCTAGGTTATATACCTCATCTATGGGATCCATTTTTTGGCGATGGCTCTGATATAGTAACAGGCTCTGCATTGTCGAGGTCTTTTCCCATATCTGATGCTGGTTTTGGTGCAGTTGCTTATATGTTGGAAGTGCTGATAGGTTTTATGGGTAGTCGTGCGCGCTGGCGTACTGCCCCATTCATTGTAGTTTCGTTTGTTCTACTTGTTATTCCTTTAGGTGCAACAAGTATATTATTAGTAATTATGCAGCCGGTTGTCGTGGGTGCCTGGTGCGGATTTTGTTTAATCAATGCTGCTGCATTACTTATTTCTGTGCCTTTAGCAGTGCATGAGTCTATAGCGGTAGGACAATTTTTGATGCTGGCCTATAGACAAAAGAAAAAATTCTGGTCATCTTTTTGGTTAGGCGGCAATGTACTTGGTTACGGAGGAAAAGATCCAGATCGTACACGTTGGTCTATTAGACAACTGTGGGCAGCAAGTTACCAAGGAATTTCGTTGCCTTGGCTCATCATTTTGCAGGCTATTGTTGGCGTGTGGTTAATGGCAAGGCCGCATGTCTTGCCTTTTACTATCGAGAGCGCTGATTGCGATTATTGGATGGGAGCAATAATAGTTACTGTAGCTGCGGTTGCTACAGCTGAAGTTACTCGAACAGCGCGCTTTGTTAATGTACTTGCTGGGGTGGTAGTGCTAATACTGACTCTTATCTTTTCATCGGGATCTACAGCAATATTAATTAGCGGCATCGCCAGTGCTGTTATATTGATTATTGCCTCGATTCCAAAAGGCGTCATCGTGGAACGATATGCTTCTTGGGACAGATTTATAAAATAAGCTAAAATTGGTAAGCTTTTCCCAAGAAATGAGGAGTAGTGGGTGATGGATAAATCAATCGTTCTTTGGATAAAAATCACCCCGAAGCCGGAGTTTTTTGAAGATACAAAAGAAGAGATATTAAAAGTGATTCCACGTGCTTTAGAAGATGATGGATGTATATGTTTTTCTTTGCACGAGTCGGTTGTGGAAAATGATCGCTCCTTCTATTTATATGAAATTTTTGATTCGCAAGATGCCTATAACCGTTATGCTTCACAACCCTTTTCTTTAAAGATAAGAGAGTCATTTAAGCAGTGGTTAGCCTGTCCACCATCTCTGATCAAATTATCAAAAGTAAGATAAAAAAGTCCGGGGATACCCGGCCAGGTTTGCGTTCTGAATTTTGCAGTTTGCGTTAAAAAACGAGAGGGGAAACATATGATGATGAATAGTTTATTTTCAGAAAAGCCGTTTAGCTTAGAGAGACGTAAATTAGGAAGAAATGGACCCGAAGTCTCTATGATCGGGTTAGGCTGTATGGGCATGTCCGAATTTTATGGTCGGGTAAACATACCCGACAGCATAGCAACGTTGAATAGAGCCTTAGAATGGGGATGTAATTTTTTTGATACCGCTGCGATATACGGATTGGGACACAATGAGAGATTGCTCGGTACATTTTTGTATAGAATCTCAAGAGAGACGTATTTCCTTGCGACAAAATGTGGCGTAAGAAGAGATCCAGGGGATTTGACTAAACGAGTTATAGATAATAGTCCTGAGCATATTAAAGAAAGCTGTAGAGATAGTTTAACTCGTCTAGGGACCGGTTATATAGATTTATATTATCTACATCGTATTGCACGTGATGGAGCTGATATTGAAGCTAGCATGCATGCTATGGCTGAATTGCTAGCAGAAGGCAAAATTCATTATGTGGGTCTCTCGGAGGCTAGTAAAGAAATTATAGAAAGAGCCAATAGCGCTTTATTGCGGTTTACTGAAGGAAGACATCACATTGCTGCTTTACAGACAGAGTATTCCTTAATGAGTCGTACACCGGAAATTGATGGAACCCTGCAAGTGTGCCGTGAGCTTGGGATAGCTTTTGTGCCATACGCACCACTTGGGCGTCAATATCTTACCGCTTTGGGTAAGACATCTGATTTCTATGATGAGGGTGATTGTAGAAAAATGTTTCCCCGTTTTCAAAAAGAGCACATGGAAAGAAATCAGAGAATTGTTTGGCAGATTGTGGAAATGGCAGCTGAAAAAGCGTGTACTCCAGCTCAACTTTGCTTGGCGTGGGTATTGGCGCAGGGGGACAACATTATTCCGATTCCAGGCACTAAACATGTTGGATATTTGGAAGAAAATTTATTAGCGAATAAGGTTAAGTTATCGGCTGAAGATTTACGCAGATTAGATGAAATTGCTCCAATAGGTTCATTCTCAGGTACGAGATATCCTGAGCAATTTATGAAATCTAATCGTTTGAAAAGTGAGGAAGAAGTTATTAAAGAACATGCTAGAAAAGGGCCTTAATGATTTTTAGAGACAAAGCTATCAGATGAGGAGCTGTCTCTTTCGCCCTATTGGAGGTGGAGAGACGCTATTGCAGAACTTTTCAGTGGGAGAAAGTTCGTGATTCTCTTTCTCATTTAACTTGCTGAAAATCTCTTCAATATCGCGATTCCAGCAAGGAAGGCCCCGAAAGAGGCTATACTCTGAATTTTCTTCACTTTCTAGATAGAAAGCATGAGCTTTTTTGAGGCCCTCTTCGATAAAAGGGAGCAAGTAGGGATGTATCTGTTTTTTAGGAAAGACATTGAGCAGCCAATCGATTAGTGTGATGCCCCCACGCTGCTTAGAGGCTGCTAGTACATCGGCCACAGATTCGAGCATATTATTCCGCAAACGCTCCTCTGAAAAGCGGCCAAAATCAAATCCCTTTTTGCTGTATGCCTCGTAATGATGCTCCTCATATTGATGAAGTTCCCAGGCTGCAAGACAGGCTAATTTGTCTGCAACTTGCCTACCACCTCTGAAATAACGTACATAACCTTCAAATTGCCCTGTATCGAGCTTGGAAAGGTCATGACGCAGCAGTTGCTTTGCAGGACATCCTAATGCAACACCGAAATCATAGACGTATTGTCTGTGAATCTTTAGCTCTGCAACAAAGAAGAGCATTTCTCGAGCAAATTCCACATCCATGTGCTTCACTCTGGAGATAGCTGCTTCATTACTTTTAAGCTGCGCATCCATTTCTGAGCTATCCAGGTCCGCATTTTGCAACATGTCAATAATCCGCAAGCGTGTTTCTTTGATTAGAAGACTTGTAAGATGTGAAGCAACTTCTGGGGAGAGCTGGTCGGCAAAATCTTTAAATTCTTGAATTTTTTCGAGCTGTTCTTCGTGAGTCAAAGAAGCATCTAATTCAACTTCATCGAGAAAATATTGAAAGGCAGCTTGGGCTTCGCCCTCTACTGAAGAGAAGAGAATTTCTGTTTGAAAATTGACATTTTGGCTTTCAGCAATCGGCGCAGCACTTATGGCATGGATAAACAAACAAACTAATAAACTTTTCATCGATTTTCCAGCCTTTTATTTGCAAGAATATACCAATATTTGGCAATTTACAGATAATTTGAAATCAAAATAATGAAAAAGGCCGGGATTTATCCCGGCCGAAATGGAGGTGGAGAGACGCTATTGCAGAACTTTTGACGGGTCAAAAATGATCTCGAGAATATCCGGTTTTATAGAGAAGGGGGTCCAGTCAAGTACTCAATGAGCGTAAAAAGGTTTGGACGACAGCTGAAAAGCGCTCAGGCTGGTCATAGGGAACCCCATGGCCCGCTTCCTTGATCTGTACAACCTCCAAGCGTTCATTGAGCAGAGCGAGTTCTGCAGCCATCTCGGCGGAGACTACTGAACCAACATCACCAACCACGAGCAAGCTTGGAACATCAAAAAGCCTGATCAGCTGCATGTAATCAGGGTTCGGCGGTGTCAAAACTTCAAAGGCATGAATGCTAGTTTGAAATCTTGCTTGCATGAATAGTTCGATCATCTCACATGAGCGGCGTCTGGGCCGGGCTCGCATCTCGGCCAAAAGATCCTTTCTTGGTCGGTTAAGAACTCGACGATGCTGATCCACAACATCACTCTCATAAACTGCATACTGACGTTGCGGTGTCAGGAAGGTTGGATCAGCCAAGACAACCCCTCGCAGTCGCTTGGGGTTCCGACTGGCGACCACAGCTGCCGTCATGCCTCCCATAGAATGGCCAAGCAAAACGGGAGAGGCTAGACTGAGTGTGTCAATAAGACCAATAACATCGGCAGCGAGGTCGTTATAGCGGTAACCATGGTCTGGGGTGCTGGAGTTCCCGTGGCCCCGAGCATCCGGCATGACAACGTCGTAATCCTTTTCCAGCGTCCCTGCTAAAGGAGTCCAGCATGCTCCATTCGTCATTAGTCCATGCAGCAGAACGATAGGAGGCTTGTTGCCACCGGTTCGGAGATAGTGTATGTCAATTCCGTTTGCTTTACAGGTTCCTGTTATCCAGCCAGCCATTGCTCCCTCATTTATCAACTTTACTCAAAAAGATAAAGGCACTGTCATGAATTAATACAGGAATCTCTCAGGAATTTCATAAAGGTCAATCCTTTTTTCCTGGCAAAATCAATATTGCGTTCCGGAATATTTTCTGGGTTTTCATAGTGTTTTACAGCTTTGTCAATACTGGATTCCCGTAAAAGATGCAGCATCGGATAAATGGACCTGTTAGTATAATCAGCCGCATCATTTTTTACTGAGCTGGCAAACCGGTACATTGGATGAAAACTTGCCAGTTGATAAACTCCTTCATATCCTTTTTCTTTTAATAAATCCTCAGCAATGGATGCCATATACAGATAATCATCAAATTGTTGAAAAGCGTTGGAAAAGATTAGAAAGCTGGTTTCAATATGGAGTTCATTATCCAATCGGGCAATTTCCTTTAAAAAAGCATCCAGGCATAGGGTTATATTCGTACTGGCTTCAACCTGGTAATGAACATGATGTTGTTGTAATGTCCTAGCAGCAAAAGGACAGAAGTTACAGCCTACTACTACTTTGCGGATCCAGGCTATCGTTTGATCAATTATTTGCTGAGATGAAGACATTTTGTGCCTGATTATTGAGTGGATCGTATCTTTCTCTACTAGTCATAGAGGTCATAAGTGTCACAGAAATATATCAGAAAAGAGACGAAATAAAAAGATTTTGCTAAAGCTTCATGTAGTCTAGTGCGTAAATGATGGATTTGCGTAAGTTTTTGAGGTTAGAATTTTATTGGAATTTTTCTATGAAAAAGGGCCCGGGGATTTCCCGGGCCCTGTGTTGTTGGAGGTTACCACCTCCATTTGAAATTGTAACATGCAAAAAGCCCCTACAGGGGACCATCTTTCTGACTAGCGCTCCTTGGCCAACCTAGCGGTTGGCCTGCAGAGCGCTAGCAAAAATCTGGACCCCTGCAGGGGCTTTTTGCTGTGTTAAAATTACAAATTGGAGGTGGAGAGACACATTCAGAACTTTTGATTGGAGCAGAATAAAGATCCCAAGTGTGTTGGCTTCTTCTAATCGAGAGCAGAGGATCACCTGACAGAAAGTTAATGGGACTCCAGGGGGTGGAACGAGCACCTTAGAAAAACAGAGGGGGTATGCTCCTTAAATAGAAGCGGTACCTGTCCTTATTTATGAAAATCGTCTTAAGGAGAGAGAGTCGTGAAAGTCTATCAGCAGTTAAAAAGTCTCTAAATAGAATTGACCATCTTGGCTTAAATAATAGATCTTTCTAGCTGGAATATGGACACTTACATAAACTATTCCTGACAAAGCCAGCTGTTTATGAAAATCGGCTACCGAAATTTTCCCAGCGTCAAAATCTTCAAGAGCTTTTTCTAGCATAGATGAATTGAATTTTTCTGCGACCACAAAAGGCTGAGGTTGAATATAACCTTTCACGTCCGTTGCAGGTAATTGCAACAACAATTGATCTGTTGAATAAAAAAATAGTTCATCACTAACAACATCATATGTTTGACGAATCACTTGCAGATCTAAAAGTCGAGCTGTAAATTCTTCAAAAGGTCCAGGATGGAGACATCGCTCCTCAACTAAGCTGATGATTTCAGTATTTGGCATATAGTCCATATAAAGTTCCGTGGATTGAAAAAATTAGAATGTACCAGAGTTTGCCTATTGTAATCTAGTTTTTTCGAGAAGAGATTTCTATAGATTGAAAAGATTAATTTTGATACTCTTCTCCTCAAAAAAAGAGACCTATGACTAAAAGAATTTTCCCTTTGCGAGCATGCTTACTTTCTCTAGCTTCCTATTTTTCCTTTATTCAAAAATTGAGGTTTACTGTATTTTTTTGTGTGAAAAAGGGCTGCCGATTTTTTTGGTTAGGGATCGCTTTTGGTTGTAACCCTCTATTATACGCAACAGAGCCTATGACAGTCATTATTTCTCATGGAGAAAAGGAAAAAGATCTTTTGCCAATTGTAAATCAGTGGGTGATTTCCCATTATATACAGTTTCCTTTTTTATATGCGTATCAAGGAGAGGCTCTTCCCAATCACGTTTTTTTTGAAGATCAGAACGCTTTCGTTCTGTTTGCTGAAAAGGAGGGGAAAAGAGTAGGACTCATGATGGCTCTTCCTCTAGATTCTTATTTTTTGGATGTAAAATATAGCCCTTACCCAACGCTTGCTGAAATGGAACAAAAGGGGTTTGATCCGCATAAAACCCTCTATGTTGCATGCTTTTTAGTGGCGAAAGAAGAAAGAAGTGATCGAGAGATTGCAATACGTCTTTATCAACGAACTGTCGATTTAGCAAAAAAAATGGGGAAAACTCATATTTGTTATTTTACCACAGTTCGAGAAGAAGATCATCTATTGAAACCAAGTCCTTACATCTCTGTCGAACCCTGGGATGAAGTGACAAATCCGTTTAGATATACGGGAATTATGTTTGATCTTATTTGGCCGACGCTGCAAAGCGATGGGTCAGTAAAGGATTGTACAAATCCGCAAGCCCTCATGATTAAAGAAATCTAGGAATTTAAATGAAGCAACGACAATTAGGGAAAAATGGTCCTAAAGTATCAGCCTTAGGACTTGGATGCATGGGAATGACTGGCTTCTATGGCGAAGCAGATGAGTCACTAGCTATCAATGTAGTACAAAGGGCTTATGAAGAGGGAGTAACTTTCTTTGATACAGCTGACATGTATGGTAACGGAGCCAATGAACTCTTACTTGGAAAGGCAGTTAAAAAATTCAGAAACAAGATCGTTTTAGCTACAAAATGCGCAATCGAATTTGATGGTACGACGTTAAAAATTCATAACTCTCCCGAATACATCTTAAACGCATGTAATGCTAGTCTAAAACGCCTACAGACCGATGTAATTGATATTTTTTATTTACATCGATTTAGTGGAGAAGTGTCTGTTGAAAACTCCATGCAGGCTATGATTAAATTAATCAACGAGGGCAAGATTCGCTATGTGGGTTTATCCGAAGTAGATTCGGACACCCTGAAACAAGCCCACGCTGTATTAGGGGACAAGCTAGTAGCACTTCAATCCGAATTTTCCATACTTAATCACAAAGATGCAGAGGCTATTTTACCCACTTGTAGAAAGCTTGGAATCTCATTTGTCGCTTTTTCTCCTCTTGGAAGAGGGCTTTTGCCTGGTAAACAGAGAAATGCTGAGGTCTTTTTTAACAGTAAAGTTTTAGATGTCAGAACTTTTTCTCCTCAGTTTCAACGAGATACATTTCCTAATAATCTTCATTTGGTGGATGCTTTACAAGCTATAGCTAATAAGAAAAAGTGCACCACGTCACAGCTTTCACTTGCATGGCTTCTTTCGAAAGGAGAGGATATTATCCCAATTCCTGGTACAAAACGTATGGAATATCTGATAGAAAATCTGAAAGCATTGGACGTATCACTTTCTAGTTCAGATCTTTCAGCTATTGATGATGCAATCAAGGCGAACCCAATTCAAGGCGTGCGACTACCTTAATTTTCTGAGCTAAATATGTATGAAAGATGTAAGTGAACTTCTAGCTAAGCGTCTACAAAGGTTAGAAGGACCTTTTTCTCGAGATTGGATTGCTGATTTTTCTAGCTTCATGGAGTTTGTCCTAACTAATCCCTCCACCCTACAAATTCTTGAGTCAATAAAACAGCAGAAAGAAGAGGCGCATGCGTCTTTGATATGTGATCTAAAGGGATTGCTTCATGAAGGAGCTATATGCTTGAGAGAAATTCAAAAAACGGTTCAGAGAAAAAACGATATGGGGGTTTTAATTGACTCTCTTTTACAAATGAAGATTGATCTTAAAAAGATAGAAGATCCATT
>JABDCT010000004.1 GCA_013287985.1 Chlamydiota bacterium | reverse complement strand
TCAACGAGTTGAAGCGCCTTATCTCATGTGAGAATAAGAAAGCGCGCACCTTAAGACCGGGGCGTCTCGTCCAATTAGGGCAGTTAACGGCCAAGCGGGAGCGTCTAGCAGCAGGCTACTATCTGGCTTGATTTTCGGGCACGGGCACGCACACGGGCACGGGCACGTTTATGATTTGACTTCCACCCACATATCGCGGACTTCTTTAGGAGAGTAGATCTTCTGGAAGAAGTGGAATGAATCGGTGTGCTCCTCAAACATGCGCAGGAGCTCTTTTGCGTCTTCATCTAATGCCTGCTGGCCAGAGTAGGTCGACGGGAAAAAGCCCAAGTTCTCAAAGTGGATGGCACCCACTTCGGGGCGGAAGAGGAAGTTGATGAAGGCGTAGGTCCACTCCTGGTGCGTGCTCTTGGCAGGGATGCAGACGTTCTCAATCGTGATGAATGATCCCTCGCTGGGAACGACGAAGTCGATGAAGGGGAAGAGGCGTTTAGCACGCCAGATATAGGAGGTCGAGGCAACAGCGATTGGGCAGCTTTCAGTAGCGAGGAAGTAGTCGGCGCGGAAGTCGGCATAGGCCTCGACCCACTCCTTCTGGCGCATGAGCAGATCTGTTATCGCGGTGAACTGCTCTTTGCTCAGCGGTTCGACCTTATTATAGAGGTAGAGATCCCCGAGAAGAAGCGCTTGCATCGGGTCGTTGACCATCATGATCTTAAAGTCGATGGGTCCCGGGTCGAAAATCGTCTTCCAATGGATCGAAGAGGAGGGCTCCTTATACATGGTGCTGTTGATGCCGAGACCAAACACCTCCCATTCAAGGGGAACGGAATAGCGGTTGTCCGGGTCGAAAGAGTGGTTGAGCAGTTTGGGATGGACATCGTGCCAAAAGTCGAGCTTGGTGTGGTCGATGGGGCTTAAAAGCTGGTCTTTAGCGAGGAGATAAACGGCATAATCGGAGGGCATGATCAGATCGTAACCTTCACCGCCGGTCGCTTTGAGTTTGACGACCAGTTCTTCATTGGACGCGTAGTAGCTCAGGCGCACCTTAATACCCGTCTGATGTTCAAAAGCAGCCACAACGCGCGAGTCGAGGATATCGCCCCATGTGAAGACGTTGATGACGCGCTCCTGCTTAGTGAATTCCATATGCGGCAGGTAAAGCGCGCTGAAGATGATTACTAACCAGACGAAGATGATAGCGGCGCGTTTGCCTAAAGTGCGGTAAGTCATCTAAAAATCCTTGAATACCTTTAAAGTTTTTATCGATTAAAACCCTGCGAGTAATATTTTCGCAAAAGGGGGAGTATTATTACAATACAACCCCTTTTAGGAGAACTCAGTCCCTGGAGTTTTTAGGCTAGAAATATCGATAAAAATTTTCATATATTAGGATTTGACCTCTACCCACATATCGCGGACTTCTTTAGGTGAATAGATCTTTTCAAAAAAATGGAATGATTCGCTGTGCTCTTCAAATGTGCGGAGTAGCTCTTTTGCGCCCGCATCCATCGCCTGCTGCCCTGAATAGGTCGAGGGGAAAAAGCCTAGGTTCTCAAAATGGATGGCACCCGATTCAGGGCGGAAGAGAAAATTGATGAAGGCGTAGGTCCACTCCTGGTGAGTGCTCTTGGAGGGAATGCACACATTTTCAATCGAAATGAATGTTCCCTCGCTGGGAACGACGAAGTCGATGAAGGGGAAGAGGCGTCTGGCGCGCCAGATATAGGAGCTGGAGGCCACGGCGATGGGGCAGCTTTCGGTCGCGAGGAAGTAGTCGGCGCGGAAGTCGGCATAGGCCTCGACCCACTGCTTCTGACGGATGAGGAGATCATAGACGGCAGCGAACTGCTCTTTGCTAAGAGGCTCGACCTTGGGGAAGAGGTAGAGAGCCGCAAAAAGGACTGCTTGCATAGGCTCGTTGAGCATCATGATCTTGAAGTCAATGGGTCCGGGGTCAAAAACCGCTTTCCAGCTGATTGAGCCAGCGGGTTGTTTGTACATCATGCTGTTGATGCCGAGGCCAAACACTTCCCACTCGAGAGGGATAGAATAGCGGTTACCGGGATCGAAAGCGAGGTTGAGCAGTTTGGGATGGAGATCGTGCCAAAAGTCGAGCTTGCTCTGGTCTATAGGGCTTAAGAGCTTGTCTTGAGAGAGAAGATAAACCGCAAAATCGGAAGGCATGATGAGATCGTAGCCTTCGCCGCCGGTCGCTCTGAGTTTCACGACGAGCTCCTCATTGGACGCGTAGTAACTCATACGCACTTTGATCCCTGTTTGCCTCTCAAAAGCAGCCACTACACGCGAGTCGAGGATATCACCCCAGGTGAAGACGTTGATGACGCGCTCTTCCTTAGTAAATTCCATGAGAGGCAGGTAAAGCGCACTGAAGATAAGGACGAGCCAGATGAAGACGATTGTGGCGCGTTTGCCCACAGTGCGAGTATTCATCAAAAAATCCTCACCCGCGTTTTGAGAGAGAAAAAGAGCAGCACAAAGAAGGAACTCAAGAAGAGCAGCAAGGCCGAAAGAGCATTCACGACAGGGGAGACACCGGAGCGGAGCATCGAAAGGATGTAGAGCGAAAGCGTCTGCGCCGAGCTTCCTGCTGTGAAGTAGGAGAGGATGAAGTCATCGAACGAGATGATGAAGACCAGAAGGGCAGTCGAGATAAGCGCTGGACGCAGTAAAGGGAACGTCACCTTAAAAAAAGTCTGTGTGGGCGTGGCGCCGAGGACGAGCGATGCTTCCGTCAGCTTCTTGTCCAATTCCAGATAGCGCGCATAGAGGATAGGCACGACGAGCCCAAGGCCCAGTACAGTATGGGCGAGGACAAGCGTAGTCAATCCGAGGGGTATTTTGATCGAACTGAAGAAGGAGAGGAGGCTGACAGCAAGGACTGTTTCCGGGATGATCAAGTTGCCGTAAAAAAGCGCCATGTATCTGCCGACGCGTCCTCCTTGGGCTGCGTAGAAAACCAGACAGAGCCCAGCAGCTGAACTAATCAGCGTGGCAAAAAAGGCTACGATCAGCGAATTCGCAAACGCTTTCCAAAGGTAGAGAGAGTGAAAAAGTTCGTTATACCATTTGAAGGTGAATCCCGTCCAAGGCGCAGGGAAGCGCTCTTTGTTGAAAGAGAAGACGAGCAGGACTACGATCGGCACATAGAGAAAAAGATAGGTCAGCGAGACAATGACAAGCGAACTGACCCGAGAGAGGCGATTAGACACGGTGCCTCCTCGGATTGAGGATCCAGCCGATGGCCAAGAAGAGCAGTATCGCGCTCACGAGGAGAATCGCGCAGCTTAAAAGGGTAAAGGCCGAACCAAGCGAGCCTGTGCCCTCGCCGAGGATGTATTGAGCGACTACCGAGCCGACAAACATAAACTTATCCCCACCCATCAGTTCAGGGATCGCAAACTCACCAAAAGAGGGGATGTAGACGAGAAAGAAGCCTGCGCGGATGCCGGGACTAGTCAGCGGCAGCAGAACGCGACGCACTGTGTTGCTCCAGCTTGCTCCGAGATCAAGCGATGCTTCGATCAAGGAATAATTGAACTTTTCGAGTGATGAATAGAGCGGCAGCACCATGAAGGGCAAGTAGTAGTAGACCATCATGATCATGATCGCAAAACGCGAGTTGATCAGGTGCGCGGGAGTATCGATGATGCCGAGCGACATGAGCAGCTGGTTGATGAGACCTTTATGCTCAAGAAGGTAGAACCAAGCGTATATATGGAGCAGGAAGTTGGTCCAAAAGGGGACGATGAGCAGAAAGAGAAGCAGGTTCTTATATTTTTTATTGGAAAAGGCGAGGAAGTAGGCGAGGGGATAGCCGATCATGAAGCAGAGGCAGGCGTTGCTGAACGCGAGGAGCAGTGACGAGCCGATCACCTTCATGTAAGTCGGAGTCAAAAAATTGGTCAGGTGCGAGAGGGTCAGCCCCTCAAACTCACCCGTCTCGCTGAGCTGGATGAAGCTCGACAGGGCGATAAGCGCGAGCGGCAGGTAGAAGAAGAGGATCTGCCAAATAAGAGCAGGAGCGCCAGTAGCAAAAGGGATTTGAGAAGAAGACGATTTCATTTTTCCAGCAGCACCGCGTTTTCTTTTTGCCAAGAGAGAATGACCTCATTGTCATAGTCGATAACCTCTTGCGCAAAGTGCTCCTCGTTCTGTTCGAAGACCTGCATGCGCATCTTATTAGCAAGAATGACATTGTACTGTGTCGATCTGCCGTGGTAGACGATCGACTGTACAACACCCTTGATCTGGTTGGAGAAATTCGGCGGTACTTTCTTCGAGATGAAGATCTTTTCCGGACGGATGCTGACCATTAGGTCTTGTCCCTCTTTCATCCACTCTCTTTTGTGCGGCATATACACCTTGAAACGGCCGAGTTCGGGGATCTCGATCTCCGGCTCCTGGTCGATGCCGCGCAGTTTGCCATTGAGTATATTGGTCGTTCCCACAAAGCGCGCCACGAAAGAGGAGTGGGGGAATTCGTAGATCTCCTTAGGCGTGCCGATCTGCTCGATTTCACCGATATGGTTCATAATCGCCATCTGGTCGGCCACTGTGAGCGCTTCAAATTGATCGTGGGTGACGTAGACGAATGTTGTTTTGAGCTTGTCCTGCAGGTCGATCAGCTCGATGAGCATTCTTTCACGCAGCTTGAAGTCGAGAGCGGCGAGCGGCTCGTCGAGAAGCAGGACATCGGGCTCATTGACAATCGCACGAGCCAGCGCAACGCGCTGCTGCTGGCCGCCGGAGAGCTGAGATGTCATCTTGTAAATGTGCGCCTCGAGGTGGAACGCCTCGAGAATTTTGATGACCTTTTGCGCGATTACTTCCTTGGGAAGTCCCTTCAATTTCAAGCTGTAGGCAATATTGTCGAAAACGTCGAGGTGCGGGAAGAGCGCATAGTTTTGGAAGACGATATTGACCGGACGCTTGTGGATCGGATGATGCGTGATCTCCTCGTCACCTAAAAAAATCTGGCCGCAATCGGCATTTTCGAGCCCGGCGATTAAGCGCAGCAGCGTCGTTTTTCCGCAGCCGCTAGGTCCAAGCAGGGCAAAGAATTTCCCTGCAGGAATTGTCAAATTGATGTTGGAAATGATCGACTGCTTGTTGATCGACTTCGATAGGTTTTTTAGGGTAATGCTCCGCATCCCCAAATTTTATAACTTTCGATATTTTCCTGGATCAAATTTCATCAGATCGGTAAAAGTTTTTAGCTTATGAGCAAGACACGTAAACTTATCATTATAGGATCCGGGCCAGCAGCCCTGACCGCAGCTATCTATGCATCACGAGCAAATCTCGAGCCACTCATGTATGAGGGCTTCTATTCGGGAACACCGGGCGGCCAGCTGATGACCACCACCGAGGTGGAGAACTACCCTGGCTTCCCCAAGGGAATCGCCGGCCCAGAGCTCATGCAGCTCTGTCGCGAGCAGGCGCTCCGCTTTGGTACGGAAATCCTCACGGAAGACGTTCAATTCGTCGACCTCTCGCAGCGCCCCTTCAAAATCAAGGGGCAGAAGACCAATAGTGAGGCCCAGGCACTCATTATCGCCACAGGAGCAACCGCCAAGCTGCTCGACGTCGAAGGCACCCGCCCGGGAGAATTTTGGCAAAAAGGCGTTACAGCCTGTGCCGTCTGCGATGGCGCAGCGCCGATCTTCCGCAATCGCCCGCTCTACGTCATCGGCGGCGGCGACAGCGCGTGTGAAGAGGCGATCTTCCTGACCAAATTCGGCAGCAAAGTCTACCTCGTGCACCGCCGCGACGAGCTGCGCGCCTCCAAAATCATGGCCGAGCGCGCCCTCAACCACCCGAAAATCGAACCGCTCTGGAATCGCGTCCTCGTCAGTGTGGGCGGCGATAACGTCGTCCGCCAGGTCGTTCTAGAGGATGTAAAAACGGGCAAACATGAGGAGCGCGAAGCAGCAGGAGTCTTTTTTGCCATCGGCTTTACACCTAACACCGCCTTCCTCCAAAACCAGATCGAGCTCGAAGAAAACCTCTACATCAAAGTGCGCCCAGGGACCACTCAGACGAACGTAGAAGGGGTTTTTGCCGCGGGCGACGTCCAGGACCACATCTACCGCCAGGCCGTGACCGCAGCCGGCAGCGGCTGTATGGCAGCCCTCGATGCGGAGCGCTGGCTCTCTGCCAAGGGACTCATCGAATGAGGATTCTCCTCGCACTCCTTCCCCTAGCCAGTGGCTTTGCTCTTCAAGAGCAGCCCTGGTTTTCTCTGCCGTTTGAGTGCGAGGGCAGTCTTTCCTATGCATACACTTTTTTTGACCATGTTCAGGACGCCAAACCCCAGCTTCATAGCACTTATAAAGAGCAGCTTTTCGCCTTAAATCTCGGCGTAACCGCCCCTGAGACTATCAACTGGGAGCTCGAGTGGGCAGTTGCCAAAACACCCCGCCACGGCGTGGGTTACCGCACCTTTGCCTTCCAAGCGCGCTACCTCTGGCTCGACGACTGCCAAGGAGACGCGGTCAGCTGGGCGACGGGCCTCACTCTCCGCAACGTAAGCGCTGGTTCCCTCCACGACCTGAGCAACCCTTTTCCTGCCCGCGGATGCTTTGAGCTGACGAATGCAATAGGGAAGGAGTGGATCCACGGCTGCAACTGGGGACAGCGCTTCTTCGGCTTTTTAGGCGTGGGGCAAGGCACACAGGGATCGCCTTGGCTGCGCACCGATTTCTTCTATTACGCGGCCTACCAAGAGCGGCATGAGCTACGCGCCTACTGCTTAAGCTATTTTGGGTTTGGATCGCACCACATCGTGCATCTCGAGCATTTCAATGGGTGGAGCAAGATCGCCCACCGTTCAATCGACGGCGGCATAGGCTATCGCTTCTGTTTTCCTTGCTGGGGAAGCCTTAGCGTCGACTATATCCGCAGGCTCTATGCTCGTTCCTATCCATCGCGCAGCAACTGCTTCCTATTGAGCTACGAGCTGCCTTTTTCTGTTTTCTAATAAATAAAAAAGCCTCCCGAAAGGGGAGGCTCTATATTTAGAACTAAATGCTCTGACTTATTTTTGTACAGGTGCTGGAAGAAGCTTTTGATCAACAAAGGCTTGAATGAGCAGTTCGAAATAGGCTCTATTAGATGGGCTGAGAACATCTTTTACTCTCGCATCGATATCTTTTTGCTCTGTAACACCTTCTTTTTTCAGATAAGTAACAAAGTTGTCATTGACAACTTTTCTAAGAGGATGATCCGGATTAGCACCATTTAAAAGATGACTCCAATCTTGGCTCTTGTCGTTGATTAGCTTTTGAACTCTTTTATTAAGTTCAGTTGCAGTTTCCTCCCAGAATTTTTTGTTTTGCTGTGTTTCCGGAAGGACAACATCCGCAGGCTTCATCTTCTCAACTTGTTTTCCATAAATACATTCGTAAATGTAATTAAAAGGCGTCATGAAAAAGTTTTTAATTGAGGTTCCCCACCCTTTGATGGTTTCCCAACAATCAGATAATTTATTGCTGATTGGATCTACAGTGTAAGACTTCATTGTGCTGATGCATGATTCATCAGTTTTTGGTGGTTGAGGCGTTTGACCGCCTGGTGTAGTTGGTGGGACGTTATTGTTATTGGTTGCTGGATTTATATTTCCTGCCATAAAGTTCTCCTTGGTTAGATTGTGCAATAATTATATCTAATTATAAAATTAAAACGAACTGCAATTATTTTATTAATTTTTGTTGTTTAAAAACTTGAATAATCAGTTCGAAATAAGGGCGATTTGCCCGACTATAAAGTCCTTTTAATCGACTCTGGATTTCCTTCTCATTGGTGACGCCTCCTTGTTTCAAGTAAGCGATGAAATTCTTCTCAAGAAAGGCCCAGAGATAGTGTTTGGGATTCGAGTTCCACCCCATCAAAACTTCTTTCCACCGCTCATCCAATGATGGACTTTTAAAAAGATATTTAAGTCGTTCGCTAAGGAGTTCAGCATTGTATGCCCAATTTTTGTTTTTAGAGATTTCAGGCGTAAAGACGATGAATGAGGTGTTGCCGACATTAACTTCAGCTTCACCGAAAAGCTTGTCATAAAGAGCCTGGAAAGGCCAAAGAATGAGATCCTTGATCCAGATCGCATATTCAGCGACTTTCTCAAAGAAGCTAGAGCAGCAGCCCATGACAGGGGTTACAGTGTAGGATTGGCATGTGCTTATGCAAGAGGTGTTCTGATTGCTTGTTGTGCCTTTTGCACCCCCTGGTTGCGGTGCGTGTGAGGCCTTTGACTGTACAGAAGATACGGGCATATGTTCTCCGGGTTACTTTTTAAGGAGTCCTTGATGTTCGAAAGCCCTAACCATGAGTTCAAAGAATGCTTGGTTGGCGCTTGAATAAAGGCCAGGCAGTCTTGCCTTGATCTCTTTTTGATCAGTGACACCTTCTGCCCTCAAGTAAGCCATAAAGTTGTTTGAGAAGAATTCAATGAGGCATATGGGAGAGCGTTTCTCAAGTTCTTGCCAGCTCTGGGTCTCTATTCTGTTTTTTGCATCATTAGCAATAGGGGGCCACAGGTTCTTTGTAACCTTTGAGAAATCAAAAACCGCTTCTGATGGTTGCATCACAGGTTTTTTAGCTTCGGTTTTTCCAAAGATCATTTCGTAAACAGAGGTGAAAGAACGAACGATCAGATCTTTGATCCAGACTGCGTATTCAGTAACTTTGTCGAAAAAACTAGGGCACAAATTGTACACAGGATCGATGCACGATTTGCATGTGGAGTAGCATGAAGTGGTTTGATTATTTGTTGTTGAAGAGTTTGTGTTATTTGTTTGTGAAGACTGTGTGGACTTATTTTCTACTAAAGGTACCGACATTTATTTCTCCTAAAAAAAATGCCCCCGAAACCGGGGGCGTGGTTGGATAGAGATTACTGTTGAGCTGGCTTTTTGATGAGACCTTGCTCTTCGAAATCTTTAATTATCTTCTCAAAGAAGTCTTTGTTTGCAGGCGTGTAGAGGTTTTTGACTCTATCAACAACAGCTGTTGCTTCTGTAATACCTTGTATCTTTAAGTGTTGAACGAAGTTTTTCTCAATAAGAGCAAAAACATTATCAGCGGTTCCAGGGAACAAGAAAGTTTTCCAATTTTGCTGATCTGGATTTGGTGATTTCATCAATATATCAAAGTTCTTTTTAACTGTAGCAGCGAATGCTTCTCTTCCATTTCTGTTTGCGTCAGTTGTATCGCTTGAAAAGGCAAATGAAAAAGTTTCGCCTTTGAACCAGTTGTAAATCGCTTTGAAAGGAGACAGAATGAGGTCTTTAATGTAGTTGAGGGCTCCGCCGATTTTGCTAAGAACTGTTTCTGTGCATGTGTACACAGGGTCTACAGTCCATTCTTTGCAAGTAGTGATGCAAGATTTTGATTGATCGCCGCCTGCTGGTGGTGTGGGCGTTTGTGTGGGGTCAGAATTGGGTGATACGTTGTTATTGTTATTGGTTGGGCCTGTGGTTGGTGATGCCATGGTTTTCTCCTGGTTATAAAAACAATCTAATTATAAACAAAAGAACATTTAATATAAATACGGAAGAAATAATTTAAGTGTAATTAAATTTTACAATTACTATTATATAAATAAAAAAGCCCCCAAAAGAGGGGGCTTATGAGCCATTCGCAAATGCGAGAGCTTATTTTGAAACTGGTGCTGGTGTTGGAGCAATTGCTCTGTTAAGAACGTTTTGAACAACAAGAAGTTGTCTAACGTTTTCTTTAACGAAAACATCGCCTGCTGTACGAGTTTCGATATCTTGTGAAGAGACAACTGGGTGGCTATTTTCTTGTGCCAATTTATTGTCATTCTCAATAGATGCTTTAACAGCACTTCTTACGAAATCAATAAAAGCTGGAGTGAAATCTTTCTTTGGGGTTAAAGCTGTGATGCCTTGTTGAACCAAAGACTGAACACCTGTAGGCTGAGCAACTGTTAGTTTTTTCAGGTCAGCATTGAATTTGCCCATGTTCGCAGTAATCTCATCTTTAGAAAGAGTAGCTGGAACTTCGATTTTAAATGGGTTATGCTTTTGTGATTCTGGTAAGCAGTATCCAAAATATCTGAAAGGTGCGAGGAAGAAGTTCATAATTTTAGTTAGAACGTACTTAATTCCATCGCTGATTTTTGAACAGCAATTAGAAACTGGAGTTACTGTCCACTCTTTGCATGTGTTCATAGTAGAAGCACAGCATCCTGCATCTGCAGGCTTTTGATTTGGATCAGTTGGTGTGTTGCCGCTAACTGGAGCGGGTGTGTTACCGTTAACTGGTTGTGTCATTGTTTTTCTCTCCTTTTAATTTAAGGGACGTGAGTAATTATACATTATTTCGTAATTTATTCAATACTGTTTTTAATTAAAATAATCATTCTAATTAGTAAATTTTAAAGTAAATCTGAAATTAATAATTTTCTGTTTAATAAAATATGTTTGAAAATACTCTCAGAGTAGTGTGTGAGCGAGATTTGCAAAAAGTGTAAATAGTTTTTTGAATTGTAAGTAAATAATTTATTTACTTAACCAGAGCGCAACGGCGGTTGCATTTTCTTTACTGTGGCTGATTGAAAGGAGTAATTGTGGCTGGTTAAAACGTTTATTTAGAGCAGGGGAGAGGAGAACGAGGGGTTTCCCTTCAGATGAGGAGAGAATCTGTATATCGAGCCAGCTAGCGTCTTTACCAAAGCCGCAGCCTAAGGCCTTGACTACCGCTTCTTTAGCGCAGAAACGGCCAGCTAGGCTTGGGCAGGGGTCTTGGCGCTTAAGGCAATAAGCCTGCTCTTCGGGGGTGAAAAGGCGGTCTAGGAAGCGCTGCCCATGGCTTGCATAGGCCTGGCGGATGCGGTCGATCTCGATGATATCGTTACCGATGCCTAGGATATTAGCTCTGTTCGTCATAGGCCGGCTTGCGGTAGGGTTCTGTGACGTCCGGGGCATTGCAGAAGATCATGCGCCCTGAGGATGTGTGCTTTACGGAAAGCACCTGAGCCTCAATGGTTTCGCCGATGTAGTCGCCGCCGCCATTGACGACCACCATCGTGCCGTCTTCGAGGTAGCCTACGCCCTGGTTGGGCTCTTTACCAAAGCGCTGTATTTTGATGCGGATGCTCTCACCCGCCTGCATGAGGGGTTTCAGCGCATTGGAGAGGGCGTGGATATTGATGACCTTGATATCTTCGACGACGCTCATCTGTAGACGAGAGAGATCAGCGGTCAAGATATAGCCATCGAGGAGGCGGCTTAAGCGGATCAGCTTATTGAATGTCTCTTTTACATCGGGGAAATCGGTGTCGTGGAAGCGGAGTTCCAAGTGAGAGATGCTCTCCAGGCGTTTTATCGTATCTAGGCAGCGCTTGGCTTTGGCTTTTGAGTTCTCATCTCCTGTTTCTGCTTGCATGTGGAGGTCTTTTATGATGAAACGCGGGATGACAAGCTGATGGTCGAGAAGTCCGGTTGCGGCGACATCGATAACGCGCGTGTCGAGTAATACGGAAGCGTCTACGATCAGATCTTTCTTCTTTTGCACACTGGGTGCGAACTTGACAAAAGGGATGCTCACGTAGATTTCGTCGGCGGAGCGCAGAGTTAAAATCGTTCCCAGGTATATGCCAAAGAGGAAAAGCGCCACTTTGATCAGATCAGTGGTTTGCGTATCTAGAGCCGTTTTGATGTGGCTCAAGTCCATGACTGCATCTAGGATGAGAACAAGCGCCTGGCCCATCAGGTAGCCGAAGAAAATCCCGATGATCGCGATGTTAAAAGAGCGCAGATTAAAGCGACGGAAAAGCATGTCAAAGCCGATCAGAAGTGCTCCAAAAGCTACTCCCAGACCGATCCCGAAAAGGGTGTTTTGAAGGGGGGTGCCGGTAGCGGTTGTCACCATGAAGGTGGTCATAAAGAAAATACTTAAGATCAAGAAGAGAACGCGAAGGAAAAGTAGAGAAATATTCATGAAAATCCTCTATAGCTATATAGTTAGAGTGGATTGTAGGGAGCTAAATCTTTTTTGTCGAATGAAGAAACATTCATTGATCGCCCTAGCGGGCTTTATCTGGTTTTCTATTGGCCTCGCTCTTCTCGGGAAAGGGCTGCACCTTCTTTTATCGCTCTCTTTCGTTAGCGGAAAAAAGACGGGACCTCTCCTCAATGCCCTTATGTACGCCTTTACCGGGGCTCTCGTGCCTTCTCTGCTCTTTATCGTGGTTCTCGGGCTTCTTCTCGGCATGATAAAAGGGCGATGGGCGCTGGCGCGATCAGCTAGACGCACCATTGCCCGCATTGCTCCTATGCAGGGGCATATTAAGCTCACCAAGCTCTACCGCATCCACGACTACCTGCTCGTGATCGGGATGATCGGCCTTGGGAGGCTGATGCACTGGATGCAGCTGCCAAGCGATCTCCACGGGCTGCTCGACGTGACGATCGGTTCTGCACTGGTAAATGGAGCGATGATCTACTTCCGCTATGCAATCAAGATGCGCGAAGTTCACTTGTGATAGGGAGAACCGCGGTCGATTTCTAGAGCGCGGTAGAGCTGCTCCAGGAGGATGAGCCGTGCGAGCTGATGGGTGAAGGTGAGGGGAGAGAGGCTGATCGCATCGTGAGCACCCTCTCGGACCTCTTTTGCGAGACCTTCTGCGCCTCCGATGACAAAGGAGAGGCGCGCTCCGCCGTCTACCAGGGCTTTTTTCAGCCATTTGGCAAAATGCAGCGAATCTAGGCATTTTCCCTGGATATCGAGGATGATGTAGGAGGCCTCTTTTCGCACGAGAGCGGTGAGGGCTGCATCGTCTTTGGCGAGGATCCATTCAATTGACAGAATGGACCCTAAGCGTCTAGCATAGTCGGCCAGAGCGGAAGAGAGCCACTCCTCTTTACACTTACCTATGGATAAAATTTTTACTTTATACATTTTCTGGGATCCTCAACGGGAGATATTCTCGTGGAATCTGCCGTTTCTCGGCAGGCCCCTGCTCTGGTATGGCTTTTTCTTCGCCTTGGGGTTTTTCCTCGCCTATCGCCTCTTCCGCTTCCTATTGAAGGAGAAAGGGGCAACGTCCGCAGATGCGCAGTTTATAGCTGAAAAAGTCAGCCTATACACGATTATAGGCACTGTGATCGGCGCCCGTCTCTTCGACCTACTATTCTACCAGGGATTCGGGCAAAATGTCCATGATCCCTGGGAGGCGCTGCGATTCTGGGAGGGGGGACTTGCAAGCCACGGGGGCGTGATCGGTATCCTACTGGCTCTCATCTTCTTCTACCGCAGGTTCCGCTCCAGGCTGACTTTTTCATTCTATGGGCTGCTCGATCTGCTTTGCATCCCTGCGATGTGCGCAGCGGGTTTTATCCGCATCGGCAACTTCTTCAACCAGGAGATCCTGGGACGGCCGACGACGATGCCGTGGGGCGTAATCTTTGGCCATCCTGCCGATTATAGCACCCCTATGCCGCTCCACCCGGTGCAGCTCTATGAGGCGATTTTCTATTGGGGACTGGGGCTTCTTCTCTACTTGAAAAGAGAGACTTTTCGCGCGGAAGGAAGGCTCGTGGGCCTATTTTTTCTGATCTGTTTTAGTTTTAGGTTCGCGGTGGAGTTTTTCAAGGCGCCTCAAAGTGCCCTTTTGGGGCCAGGGTTTCCATTGGAAATGGGGCAGCTCTTGAGCTTGCCTTTATTTTTTCTGGGACTCTTCTTCTTGAAGCAGAGCAAGCGCACTCGCGCCGTCAAAAGGAACGAGCGGTAGCATCTTCTGACAGATCTGACTGAGTTGGGCGATAAGCTCGTCGCTGTGACGGTTCATCAGCAATTTGATATGCCATTTGAGGAATCGCTCAAAGCTGGTTGCATCGGGATCGGGATAGCGCACGTACCAGAGATGTTTGATGAGGGCCCAGACGCGCTGGCCAAGGAGTGCGACGTGAGGGGTGAGTTGGGGATAGCGCTGGCGAAACGCCTCTGTGATCTGCGCTGCGCTCTCTTCTAATGAACTAGGGTTGAAATGCTCGCTGACAAATGTGTAGAGCGCGCTTTCTTGATTCATGCGGATCCAGCGGCAGAGCATGTCGCTTTGCATGGTCCAGACATTGATTTTGCGCTCGAGTTCTTCCTGCTCGTCTTTGAAAGAGATCTGACGCACTTTTTGGAAGAAGTCGCAGACGAGAAGCGCGAGCTGCTCGCTGTTTAGCTGGGGATCTTCGATGTGCGCTTGAGCTATTTCGCGTTCGATGATCTGAACTGCGCTGTAGGGAAGCTGTTCGAGAAGCGGAACGGGTTTTTCTACGCGATCGACAAGGGGAAATAGCGGGCGATGGCGCTCTGCGAGCTTCGCGATGACTGCGTGCATCTCTTCTTCAGAAACCTTTTCGAGAAGGTTCTCATGGGCGCGTAGGCTCAGGCGCACCTGGTAGGCCAAAGCGCATTGAGAGATCCAGGGCTTTTCAGCGGTGATTTCGAGAATGAGTTTCACGATCAGTTTGTCGATGCGGTCATAGTCGTCGTAGGGGCTCTTATGCTGGCCGACGGGCAATTTGGGAATGAGGTGCTTGTGCACCGACCAGATCGTGCGCGTGAGTTGATCGAGTTTGGGGCGCGTGCCGTCGACGATCGCGATGCATTCGCCCATTTTCACTGCGAGCTGGTGTGCATAGTGGTAGGGGTGGATCTGGCACGCTTGTTTGACGCGCGAAAGCGTTTTTAGATTCTCTTTGATCAAGAAGGGGATATTGAGTTTGCCGTCTTGTGTCAGCGCTTCTTTGTGATCCTGGATCTGCGAGGAGTAGAAGTGGACTTTTTCCCATGTTTTTTTCAGCGCATTGACGCCGAGGCGGTATCTCGGAAAGCGCTTTTCAAAGTCGGGTCTGATCTTGTCGATCAGTTCGTCTTGCAGTTTGTGCGACCATTTTTTTGAGCTGCTGCAGTGGCGCATTTCCTGTTTGATGCGCTGCGACAAAAAGAGGCTGAGTTCAGAATAGGGATCGTGGAATTCCGGCGTTTCATCGATCGCGTCGAGAAAATGGCGTGCCAGCTGGGGACGCTTCGTAGGGGGCTGAACAAGCCCTTTAGGTTCCTTAGGATTTGGGTTAGCCGGCTGCAACATAATATAAAAATTAGATCTACAGGATAAATAAATTTTTTGTCACGAAAATTTACTTGCTGCATTTCTTTTTTTTTATGATAATGGCGCTTCGGCCAAAACGGCCTATTGGGAGAGTCTAATGAACGAGATAACCATTGCAGGGCATTTGGGTGCTGATCCGGAAGTGCGTTTTACTTCATCGGGACAGAAAGTCACCACACTGCGCGTCGCGGCACGCGTTAGACGCGCGTCAAAAGGCGAAGACACCATCTGGTGGCGCGTCACTATTTGGGGCGAACAATTTGACAAGATGATCCCTTACTTGAAAAAAGGCAGCCCGATCATCGTATTCGGCGAACTGAGCAAACCGGAAATTTTCACCGATCGCGAAGGGCGCTCACAAGTTTCTATGAACATCACCGCGCACCACCTCTCCTTTAGTCCATTTGGACGTCCAGGCGATGCCAACGATAAAGAATCGCAAGCAGGCGACTCCTCTCACGAAGAGATGGCGCACAGCGGCGCGCAGAAAGAGTTCGGCCGCGGTAAAGAAGAGAGCGCTTCGTTTAACGATGACGAGATTCCCTTCTAATGAACTTGACATCTGCTACTACAAAAGCCCGTAAAAAGGCTGATCTTCTCATTGTTCCTTTCTGGCAAGGGGGAAAGAAGGGCCCTAGCCCTGCGTCTGACCTCAAGGTTAACGTTTCTCCCGCCATTGATTTTTCCGGCAAGAAAGATGAGATCGTCTATCTCTACACGCCAAAAGGGCCAGAGCCGCGCGTGCTCCTGCTCGGGTTAGGAGAAGAGAAGGAGTTTACGCCCGAAAAAGCGCGCAAGGCGTATGCAAGTGCACTCTGCTGGGGTCTTGGAAAAAAAATCAAGTCAGTGAATATCGCGCTGCCGCCTGAGGAGTATGCGAAAGCCGCTCTTGAGGGCGTGCTGCTCGCTAACTACTCGTATGAGGCGCATCGCAAAGAGCCGCAGATTAAACCGGTTGAGAAGATCTGTCTCATCGGCGAGCTCAAAACAGCCAAAGAGACAGCCGAGATCGTCGAGTGCGTCAACTATGCGCGGGATCTCGTCTTCGGCAATGCCGATGATGTCACTCCCTCTCTTCTCGCTAAAAAAGCGCAAGAGCTGGCCAAAGAATACACCTCTATTCACACCAAAGTCTTAAATCGCGAACAGATCTTGAAAGAAAAGATGGATCTGCTTGCTGCCGTTAGTCGCGGCGCAACGACTCCTCCTGCGTTTATCATTGCGGAATACCGCGGCGCTCCAGGCAACAAGGATGTAACGGCAATCATTGGCAAAGGGATCACCTTTGACACGGGCGGCCTACTTTTGAAGCCGCGCGGCGGCATGGAGACGATGCGCGACGACATGGCAGGCGGAGCTGTCGTCCTTGGCGTTCTGCGCGCTGCAGCAAAACTGAAACTAAAGGGCAATATCATCGGCTTTATTCCGACAACGGAAAATGCGATTGGTCCCGATAGCTACAAGCCGGGCGATGTCTATCAGAGCCATGCAGGTGTTTCGGTGGAAATTGCCGATACGGATGCAGAAGGCAGACTCGTGCTTGCCGATGCGATTTCCTATGCACAAAAGCACTACTCGCTCAAGCGGATCATCGATCTCGCTACTTTGACCGGTGGTGCGACCGTTGCGCTAGGTGAAGAGGCTGCCGTCATCTGCTCTAACTCTGACAAGCTGTCGCAAGAGCTGATCGCAGCAGGAGAGACGAGCTATGAGCGTCTCTGGCGCCTTCCTCTATTCGAGGAATACAAATCGCTGCTCGAATCAAAAATTGCCGATATTAAAAATGCGGGCCCGCGTAAAGCGAGCAGCATTTGCGGAGGGATCTTCCTTCAGCGCTTCGTGAAAAAAGAGATCGACTGGGCACACATCGACATCGCAGCCGTGGCATTTCCCGATGTGCTAAAGCCCTACCAGCCGATCCAGGCGACAGGCTTTGGCGTTCGCCTCCTCGTGGAGTACTTTCAGCACCTATTCAAATGATTTACAGCTTAACCGTTACCACTCCTCAGACTCTTCTCCCTTTTTTAAGGGAGAAGTGTCCTCTTTCTGGCAAAGCGCTCAAGCGCGCGATCGATGCCAAACAGTGCAAGATCAACGGACGCGTTGAGTTCTTTTCTACGCATCCGCTCAAAGTGGGCGACCGCATCGAACTCAAGCTCAAAGAACGTCCCGCTCCTGCTCGTGCGGAGATCCTCTACGAAGATGAGGCGCTTGTCATCATCAACAAGCCTGCATTCGTGGAGAGTGTAGCCCCTGCCGGACTTCACCTCGTCCATCGGCTCGACAAAGAAACATCGGGTGCTCTGCTCCTGGCCAAGAATAAGCAGGTGCTGGAGAGTCTCATTGCGCTGTTTGCAGAGCGCAAAGTGGAAAAGCGCTATTTAGCCATTGCTGATGCACCTTTTGAGATGACGGAGTGGCAGATCGACAATTTCCTCGTGCAGAAAGGCGGCTACCAGGGCGGGACTCTTTGGGGCTCTGCTCCAAATGGCAAGCGCGCAATCACGCGCTTCCGCGTCTTAAAGAGGGGAGAGAGCTGTGCCTTGGTGCAATGCATGCCCGTTACAGGCCGCACCCATCAGATCCGCGTCCATCTCTTTGAAATGGGCCATCCTATCCTCGGCGACTGGCAATACGCCCGAAGGTTTTGCAGCACCTACGACGCTCCCCGCGTGCTTCTGCATGCAGAGGAGATCGCCTTTCCGCATCCCATCACTCAGGTGCCGCTTCGCGTGCGCGCGCCCATTCCTAAAGACTTAGAAGCATGCGTATCCTCATTGTAAAGACTTCAGCGATTGGCGATGTGCTTCAGACGCTTCCCGTTTTGAGCTATTTGAAGAGCCGCTACCCGGATGCACAGATTGATTGGGTAGTTGAGGCTTCGAGCGCCTCGCTTTTGAAGGCGCATCCCGACCTAACTCGTGTGATTGTCGTCCACAGCAAGAAGTGGCGTAAAGCTCCATTTATGCATCGCAGAGAGATTGCAGAGACGCTGCGCTCTTTACGCGCAGTGTCATATGATCTGCTCTTCGATCTGCAGGGAAATAGCAAGTCGGCGCTTCTGACTTTTACTGCTCGTGCCAAAGAAAAGGTGGGATTTGCCTTTAGCAGCTTGCCTGAGAAGACCAACTGGCTGGTTACTAATCGCCGTTTTACTCCCTCTGCGCACCTCTCGCGTCCCGCCTATTATCTTTCGCTTGTGCAGAGCGCCTTTAACGACTCTGCGCCCTTTACGTCCGTTCCATTGGAGCTGCGCCTCACCGAGCAAGAACAGCAGCGTTTAGACACCCTTCTGCCATCCACCGAGCGGCCTAAATTCATGGTCTGTTTCGGATCCAATTGGACCAATAAACAACTTGAGCCCTCGCAGCTCGCCTCCTTCTTAGCCCAGGTAGATGCCCATTACGCTCCGCATTTTCTTTTCATCTACGGCAACGCTGTGGAAAAGAGCCAAGCAGAGGCGCTTCATGCGCTTTTTCCTCATTCACAAGTTGTGGGAGAGATGAGTCTGGCATTTTGGCAGCGGCTGATGCAGCGGATGGATCTGCTTCTCACCATGGATTCGGCGGCGCTCCATCTGTGCGCCACAACAACCACACCAAGCTTCAGCTTCTTCGGGCCTTCTTCTTCTGCGCTCTATAAGCCTGAAGGGGAGCAGCACGCCTCATTCCAAGGAAGCTGTCCCTATGGACGCACCTTTGCAGTCCGCTGTCCGGTGCTGCGCACCTGCCCGACAGGCGCTTGTCTCAAAGACGCACCAATGCATGAGCTCTTCGCTCATTTCCAACGCTTTTGTGCTTTTAAATACTCCGTGAGAAAATTTTAACAATTGCTTTAAAGTTTTTGCTGGTTTTTAACCCAAAGGAGACTTATGAGTACGACAACATTTACAACTACTCCTCCACAAGAGCAAGAACAAAAAACCTTATGGTACACAAGATATGATGGGTCATATACGACCGACCCTATAACGCTAAGACCAAAAGAAGGCATTGACGGCATTGAGTTTGATCGAAATACTCCTGTCCAGCAAGAGCTGCAGTCAAAAGTGCAGGCAATATATGCAATCACCCTTAAGAAAAATGCTGTCCAAGATGAAATCCGTTCATTTTTTAAAAAGTGCGTAAAAGCGCTTTGTCAACCCGAAAGTACGGGAACTGGAGAAATCGAGTATCAATCTAGAACATATAATAAAACCGACACTTATTATACTTTGAAATTTACAAATCCTGAACAAAAAGACCCAGCTACTCTTTGCACCACAATATGTTGGAATGAAAAAGAGCAAGTAGTTCAAATAACTTTATATAACGATTCTTTTCGTTCAAATAAAGATACTTGCGATTATAAAACAAAATTCGATCCAGAGCTGATTAAAGAAGCATTTGATTTGCACAATAAATATGCAGGTTTATTGGATGAGGAAAAATCAATAGATAGGAAATCTGTAACAGAATCTTTTAAATAAACTTCGTCGCTTTTCGGGATTCTTTTGTAATAGCAAAAGAACCCGAAAGGCATTTCTCAAGCTGCCTCAAACACAATTCATTTTTAGTCATATTACCGCTTAGGTATCATGGATACTTGTAGTGGAGGAAAGATGCACCCATTTGATGACCTGCTCGCCCTGACGGATAAATTGCAAAGCCCGGAAGGCTGTCCCTGGGATCGCAGCCAGACATTTGATACGCTAAAAGCCTATGTGCTTGAAGAGGCGCATGAACTTTTAGAGGCTGTGGATGAGGGAGAAGACAAAAAGATTATCGAGGAGCTGGGCGATCTCATGTATACGGTCGTCTTTTATGGAAAAATAGCCGAAAAGACCGAGCGCTTTACTATTTGGGATGTCATCAAGACGATCCATGAAAAGCTGGTGCGTCGCCATCCCCACGTTTTTGGTGATGTCGAAGCGAAAGATGTCGAAGAGGTGAAAACGCACTGGGAGCGCATCAAAAAAGAGGAGATGCCCACGCGCAAAAGTGCGCTGGATGGCATCCCGAAAACGCTGCCGTCCCTGGCGCGTGCGCAAAAAGTGCTGGGCCGCATGCACAAGCAGCATTATCAAGAGATGCAAGAGCGCCCCTCGACAAAAGAGAAGAAACTTGCCGCTGATCTTTTGCGCATCGTGGCTGATGCTTCGAAAGAGGATATCGATATCGAAAGCGCGTTTCGAAGCCTGCTCAAAGAAGAAGAAGAGAAGTTCCGCACATGGGAAACTACTAGATAGTTTTTGTATTTCTTTAGTAAGCTGAAGCGATGAGAAAAATCTTTGCGCTGACTCTTTCTTCGTTGCCGCTTTTTGCAGAAGGAAACTGGATCAACGGCTGTTGCACCATAAAAGACCACTATTCCACGAATATAGACTACATGTACCTAAGGCGCAGTCGTCTCACAAATCATACGATTGTCGAAGAAGAGGTGACCGTTGCCGATGTCATCCCTCAGCCCAATCCAAATCTGATTCCTTTCGACCCGAATTCTCTCGTGCCTATCTCATCATTGCCTGTCAAAAAGGTGATGAATACTGAAGATCTCCTCCACAAATTCCACTGGGAATCGGGAGTGCGCGCTACTCTAAGCTATACCTCTAACGGCTATTCAGCTGTGGAGATCTCCTATTTTTACATCTGGCCATGGAATGGGATGGATAGCGTCGTGGGTCCCGGGACCCTTTTTTATCCCTTTGACGATCTCGCGTTCACCACCGATTTTGTCCATGCCGATCAGGCGGTTGCTACATACAGTTCGCTTTTGCAGGGCGCGGAACTCAATTACGTCTACCATCAAACGCCGCTCCGGAGCGACTATTGGAGCTTTTCCTGGATCGCAGGAGGACGCTTTTTCTTACTGCATGAGCGCTTTAATCTCGCATTTAGCCGTGGGCCTAATACCTCCGACTATTCGATCAAGACTTCAAATCGCCTCTATGGTTTGCAACTGGGTGCTACGATAGACTACAACCCCAGCTCGCGCTGGACCTGGCATGTCATGGCGAAAGGCGCTGTCTTTTTCACCGTGGCGAAAAATCGGGTCTTCTTAGGCGACGAAAACAATACGGTGACTCTACAGCAGTTTAATGATGACCGCTGGGAGGGCACATATATGTTCGAGGGGATCGCCTCGTTGGGTTATCGTCTCTTTTCTACGTTGTATATCCATGCGGGTTACCAAGGTCTGGTGCTCGACAACGTAGCTCTAGCTCCCCAGCAGGTTGAACGCCGCACGCCCCCACATAAGAGGGTGAAAGCAAATGGCGCCCTCGTCATCGATGGAGCATTCGCCGGCATCGAATATGCGTTTTAAACTGCTTTGTTTCTGTTCTTTCGTTAATTTGCTTTATTGTGATAGTATTATCGACATGAGAACTAATGTTGTTAATAGAGATAATTTTAGCAATTATCAGAATGTATTTTATTGTTATGGTGTAGGAACGATTGATTTAGATAAGATCATGAGTATTCTTTACCCCTACTCAACAAACCCTTCTTACGCTTTTGCAATCCAGAAATTCTTTGACGAAGCGCGTAAATTGCAGCCTGCCCCCAAGCAAGAGGGCTGGGATCCAAAGCTCGATGCTACGTGCCAAGCACCCCTCTCGCATGAAGTCGTTTTTGAAAACGAACGCATACGCCTTTTGAAAGTGACGATTGATCCATTCACAAAAGAACCCTTTCATATCCATGGACGCAATAGCGTCATGCTTGTCCTCGAGCCAACGCGGATTAAGTATTACAATGAGAAGGGAGAAGCGAGTGAATTCAATTCATCTGTCGGAACATGGGTCTTAGAACCGGAAAAGATGCATGCAGTAGAGAATCTGGATGCGATTCCATACGCAGCTCTGCGTCTAGAAATAAAATAGCTCTTTTTTAACGTGCCCGTGCCCGTTTAAATAAAAAAGCTGGAGATGGTTCTCGGCATTAGACGCATGATCCTTAAGGCTGCTACCTTCCGGTCCTGACCTGGTTCGGAGGGTCTAATTCCAAGAAATCCCCAGCAAGTACTTATTCTAACCTATTTCCAAATATAGGCTGAAGCCTCATCTTGCCCAGCGCGCAATTTTGTCAGCTGCACCCCTGGGAAATGGATCAATAAAATTTTTCTTGCATCTTCTTGGCTCTTAGCCAGGCGATCTGCGCTAGCGAGGCAGAGGCCTGTGCCTGCTCCATCGCCATAACCGGTGAAGAGGACGCTGTCATCTTCGACTTTTACGCTAAAATCGTTGCTGCGGATGATTTTCGGGCCGATGGCTTCTTGAAGACGGAAGAAATCGAGGTCTTTAGAGCTGATGCCGTCGCTGAGGCGCAGCGCATAAACTTTATTAGACTGGTCGGCTTTGTAGAGATCGATCTGGTCGATTTCGCTGAATCCAACGAGCTCGGCAAGCATCTGCTTAGGCATGGATGCGCTCCATTTCGTCTCTTCGCGATCATCGCTGACGGGCAGTTTGCTGACGCCTGCAGGAGAATCGACGTTCTTGCGGAAGATCGAGGCGTAGGAGACGGTGCGGCCGGCGCTGTTACGGCTCCATGTCGCGGGGAAGAGCTGGTTGTTGTAAGTGAGGACCATGCCGCGTGTGCGCTCCACTGCATCGCTAATAGCTGCTTTTTGCTGAGCGGTGTGGCCTGTATAGCCCGCTTTATCGGCTGCGACGTGCCAGTGCGCGTAGCTCGCTTTATTGGCTAGATAGGTGAGGTGGGTGCGCTCTACGATGACGAGTGCATCGAGCACTTCGCTATTTAGGCTCTCATCGCATTTGGCGGCAAGAGTGTCTTTCAGGTAGTTCTCTACATCGACTTCGTTGACGATGTTGATCGTGCCGGCAATTGCGTAGATCTCGAGGCAGCCCTTGTAAGGGACGTTATTGACGAGAAGCGAGCTGTCGGGAGCAGGGACGAGGCGGATCTCGGTGCTGCCAGGAAATGGTTCACTGCCCCATTTCAGGCAGCTTGCGGTCGCCATGAAGCGATCCCACTTATTGCTGCCCGAGCCGATCAGAAGTTGATTCTGCGGATTGTAGGCGCGGTATTTTCCCTTCACTTCGACTGTCGCCTCGTCGGCGAGTTTGGTGATGAGAACTTTGATGGTGGCGGGCTTTGCTTTCTGCGAAGCGTCGGTGGGTAGTTCAGCAGCATAGCTCTGCTGAATAAGGGTAAGTGAGCCGATTAGGCTGAGTAGAAATAGTCTCATAGTTCTCCTTTTTTATTTTGAGCGCGACCGAGATGGGCATAAGCAAGCGTCGTTACTTCGCGTCCTCGTGGTGTTCTTTTCAAAAATCCCTGCATAATGAGGTAGGGTTCATAGACCTCTGCTAGCGCATGCGGATCTTCTCCGATCGCTACTGCAATGGTATTCACCCCGACAGGGCCTCCTTCATGATAATCAATAATAATCTCTAGGATCTTTTTGTCCATCTCATCGAGTCCTTTATGGTCGATGGCGAGCATCTGCAGCGCCTCGTGTGCGGTTTTTGCATCGATGGGCGTGCGCTTGTGGATCTGCGCAAAATCGCGCGCCCAGCGCAGGAGGTGGTTGGCGATGCGCGGGGTGCCGCGCGAACGCTCGGCAATGGCCAGCGCTCCGTCGGGCGAGATCGGGATCTGTAGAATGGCGGCGGAACGCGTGATGATGAGGGCCAGATCGCGCGGTTCATAATAGTCGAGGCGGCAGGTGAAGGCAAAGCGCGAGCGCATGGGCCCGCTGAGGAGGCCTAGGCGCGTGGTGGCGCCGACAAGAGTAAATTTAGCGAGCTTCACTTGCACACTGCGGCTGCTCGGTCCGCTGTCGATGAGCAGGTCGAGAGAAAAATCTTCCATGGCGGAATAGAGGTACTCTTCCACTTCGCGGCGCAAGCGATGCATCTCGTCGATGAAGAGGACGTCGCCCTCTTTTAGGCTCGTGAGGATGCCGGCCAGATCGCCTGCTTTTTCGACGGCGGGGCCAGAGGTGGTGACGAGGTGGGTGCCCATGGCAGTCGCGAGAATGTGAGCGAGAGTGGTTTTGCCCAGACCCGGTGGGCCGTGGAACAGGGCGTGGCCTAAGGGTTCACCGCGCTCCTTTGCAGCAGAGATAAAGACATCGAGACGCTCGCGCAGCTGGTCCTGGCCGATGAATTCATGCATCGAATGGGGACGCAGCGGCTGCTCAAAGGGTTCATCTTGCTTGGTCCAGGTCGACTGGATAAATGACGAGGGCATAGTCAGAACTCTAGCAAGAAATTGTATTTCCATGCTAGAGTGAACCCATGGGATTACAATCTGATAGATGGATTCGCCAGATGGCGAAAGAATTTAAAATGATCGAGCCGTTCGTGGATGGACTTGTCCGCCAGGCCGATGGAGAGAAAGTCATTAGCTACGGCTTGTCGAGCTATGGCTATGATCTGCGCGTGGCAAATGAGTTCAAGGTTTTCACGAATATGAACAATTCGATCGTCGATCCGAAGAATTTTAGCCCGAATGCCTTTGTCGATATCGTCGCCGACACGTGCATCATCCCTCCCAATTCATTTGCACTGGCGCGCAGCGTGGAATATTTCCGCATCCCGCGCAATGTGCTGACGCTCTGCATTGGAAAATCGACCTATGCGCGCTGCGGGATCATCGTGAACGTAACGCCCTTTGAACCCGAATGGGAAGGATTTGTGACGCTCGAAATCTCCAATACGACGCCACTTCCAGCAAAAATCTATGCCAACGAGGGACTGGCTCAAGTGCTCTTCTTTGAAGCGGCAGAGGACTGCGAAGTCTCCTATGCCGATCGCGGAGGAAAGTATATGCGCCAGGTAGACATCACTCTTCCTGTGGCGTAATATTATTTTTTTTCCCACAATAAAAAGTAGATGAAGCTACAGCATTTTTTCTTTCGTTTCTGGTGGTCGATCCTCTTCATTCTCATCTGCTATGCCGTATATGTCCATGGCATGCAGAAGAAGAAGGAGACTTTTGACGCCCTTAAAGAGAAGCAGACCCAGCTGCAGGCTCAGCTTGCGCGTAACTTGAGCGAGCAGGAGGATCTGCGTACCCAAATCGACAGCCAATCAGACCCCGCATACCGTGAACTCCTCATGATGAAAAAGCTCGGGATGGTTCCCGACGGGCAGACGAAGGTCTATTTTCACGAGGATAAAGCGCAGTGATCCTCTCTATCGCTGCACTGATCTGCCTCCTCTCATTTTCCGCCCTTCTATCCGCCTCCGAAGTTGCGCTTTTCTCTCTTTCGTCTATTAAAGCACGAGCTATGCGCAGCGATATCGATCCGCGCCGTAGACTCATTGCAGAGATCCTGCGTTCCCCACGCGATCTGCTCTTTACGATCATTATGCTCAATGTTTCGATGAATATCCTGATTCAGAACGTTGTGTCCAGCCTCTTCGGCGGTTATTCTGGGTGGCTGCTCAATGTCGGCGTTCCGTTGACTCTGACTTTGATCTTTAGCGAAGCGATCCCCAAGTCGGTGGGGCTTGCGCAAAATACCGCGGTTGCCACAAGAGTGGCTCCGCTCATCTGGCGCATCCAGCGCATCATCGGTCCCTTTTCTAAAGTTCTCGTCTCCATCACGAGCTCTCTGTCGCGTGTCGTCTTCTTTTTTCTGCGCAGAGAGCAGGAGATCTCCGTCGACGAGCTGCAGCACGCACTGCGCACGTCGCGTATGAGTGGAGTGCTGGCCGATGAAGAGGCGGATCTCATGCGCGGCTATCTCAATTTGGAGAACAATACCGCCAAAGAGTTCATGCGTCCGCGCGAAGAGGTGCTCTTTTTTGAAATCGATGAGCCGCTGTCCAAGCTCGTCCATCTGTTTGTCGATCAGGAGTGCACGCGCATCCCGATCTGCGATGGGGGACTCGATAAGGTGATCGGCATCATGACGAGCGGGAATTTTTTCTTGCACAGGGAGAAGATCAAAGAGGGCGAGGATATTCTCGCCGTGCTAAAAAAGCCCTTTTTTGTCCCGGAGGCGACCGCGGCGCATGCCCTTCTGGAGCAGATGTATGATAAGAAGGAGTCACTGGCGATTGTCGTCGACGAATATGGCTCGTTTTCCGGTCTCATAACACTTGAGGACCTAGTAGAAGTCGTGGTCGGAGAGATCATCGATCGGCGCGACGAAAAGAGCCGCTACACCCGCTCCGGGGAAGATGTGCTCATTGCAAGCGGGAAGCTCGAGCTCATGGAATTGGAACAGATCTTTGATGTGACGTTAGAGAGCGAAAATCACATGGTGACAGTCGGCGGCTGGCTCACCGAGAGGTGGGGAGATATCCCCAAGAGCGGAACCAAGATCGAGTATGGCAACCTCTTCTTCCACGTCCTTTCCTCCGATGCAAGACGGGTGCGCAGGGTCTATATTAGACGCACAAGGCCGAAGCGATGAGCTGGAAGTGGTGGCTGTTTCTTATCATCCTTTTTCTAGTGACGCAAGGCTTCTTCGCCATGCTCGAGATGGCGTGCATCTGCTTCAACAAAGTGCGTCTGCAGTACTGGGTCAGCCAGAATCAGCGACGAGCCAAATGGCTCAGCGATCTCTTAAGTCGCCCTGCTCTGCTCTTTGGCGTGGTGTTGATCGGCATCAACGCCTCCTTGCAGCTCGGCTCAGAATGCGCGCGCAGGTTCTACGAGTCGCTGGGCGTCAGCCCCGACTGGGCCCCGCTCAGCCAGATCTTTCTCGTTATCATCTTTGCAGAACTCACTCCGCTGTTTGCCGGCATGCGCTATGCTGAGCATGTCGCGATGATGGGGATCCCGATTCTCTACGCCTTTTCGATCATCTTTCGCCCGATCATCTGGTTCTTAGATCTGATCTGCCAGCTTATCAATCGACTGCTCAAAAGCCCCGTTAAAGAGGGTCTCTATTTAAGTCGCGAAGAGCTGCAGCTGCTGTTTGAACAGCGCGAAGAGGAGGGGCGCGCGCCGAAAGAGATGAACAAGATAGTCTCCAGCCTCTTTTCGCTCAAAAACAAGACCCCGAAAGAGCTCATGATTCCGTTAAAGGACGTGCAGATGATCCCCGCCTTTTGTACGGTGGGCGAAATGCGCGCGCTCCTTGCGATGCGCTACACCCCCTATCTCCCCATTTATCAGCGGCAGCCCGATCATATCACCGGCATCGTCTATCCGCGCGACCTGTTGCGCCTGAGTGAAGATAAGAAAGTGCGCGAACATGCCAGGCCGGGTTGGTTTATCACAGAAAATAGCTCTATCCTACACATTCTTAAGCAGTTCCGTAGCAACAACCAGAGCCTTGCCATCGTCCTTGGCGAAACGGGGGTTGCCATAGGCATTCTAACCTTAGATGAGATCGTCGATGAGATCTTCGGGAAATCCGATGATTGGGAGGCTTTTGGCGATATTTCCCCGCGTATGCACCACGTGATCGTCGATCGCACCTTCCCCGGCGATATGCTCATCACCGACTTTAACACCCGTTTTCACATCCACCTGGAAGCAGAGGGCGCTGAAACATTGGAAGAACTGATGGAGAAGCACTTAGGCCACGTCCCGGAAAGAGGGGAAAGAGTGCAAGTCGATCAGTTTGAGTTACTTCTTGAAGAAGCCCCCCTAATAGGCCCTAAAAAAATCGCTATTCGCACCGTATTTTAGTTATAATTTAAACTATAATTTGATATAATTCAAATTATGAGTTTAAGTGTTAATAATAAAAGAACATTAAGTAATAGTGGATATGTAATTAACGAAAACTTTTCGGCTGGAAAAGAGAACGTCCTTGAAAACAGGGCGAAATTTGCTCGAAAGTATTTCGATCGAGAGTTCATGCTTTCCGAATTAGAGTTAGAGCATGCAAGCTCCCTAGAAAATAGGATGGTGAAGATGCCGCTTTTTGCCAGTCTTAAGCAAGAAGGGTCTCCCCTGCTATCCAGTGTATGTCGATGCGTTGTACATACAAAGGGAATTACTAAATTTAAAAGTGGACTGATAGATGAAGGATTCCACGTTAAATATGACCACATAGCGCCTTATATTTACACCAAAGACCGATTTTTATCTGAAGGCTTCTTTAAGGAGACTTATAGTGCACAACAATACAATGTCAATACGGGGCAAGCGAAAGAGATCGTCTATCAAAAAACCAAGGTTAAAAAGGATGATCCTGAAAAGGAAAGAGCCCGCTTAACACTGACTGAAAGCGAAGTCAAAATCCAGATGAGCCTTGACCATGAAAATATCGTCAAGATTTTCGACTACAACTTGTACAGATCAGAAAGTGGTGATGAAAAAATTGGGGTGTATGCCGAGAAATGCGATATTGATTTGTGCTGTAGATTGACAAGCATACAAGCCCCCCCGTTGGAAAAAAGAGAAAAGATGCGGATAGCACTTGATGTGGCATCGGCACTGGAATATGTCCACAAAACGGGTTTTGTCCATTGTGATATTAAACCCAATAACATCATGCTCGTTTATGGTGAACCGATCATACGAGCAAAACTGACCGATTTTGGCCTTTGTGTAAAAACAGGCCATCAGTCGCTTATGAGGATAGGAAAAATTGATCCACCAGAAGCACATGACAATAGTGCACGTACAGAGCAAATGGATGTCTATCAATTCGGTTTAACTATGATGGAGCTCTTCAGCCCCGGCTTTGACAATGATTTCGATAGGGCGGTAGGAAAACTCATTTTTCGCTGTTTGAGTACACAGCCTGAAAATCGACCGCTAATGAGCGAAGTGCTGAGCGAATTGCAGAGACTGTCTGTTCAATTTCAGCTTCAGTCGTAAGACGCGAGAGAGAAAAACGCAAAGAAGAGCGCGCGTCGCACCCCATTTTGCGCAGAACGCGCGACGGTTCGATTGCACCTGACGAGCATGCAGACCCGAGACTTGCCGCAATCCCCGCCATATCCAAGCTCATAAGCAGTGCCTCTCCATCACAACCTGGAAAACAGAGATTCGATGTATTGCTTACGCGTGGCCCCTGTCCGTTTACAACAACCCCTTGCAGCTGCTCTTCAAAGTGATCGCGCAGATTGCGCATGCGTGCAAAATCCTCGGGGATGAGCAGTTCAATCGCCTTGGCCAAACCTACAATAGCTACCAAATTCTCCGTACCTGCTCGTCTTCCCAGCTCTTGATGCCCGCCCGACAGAAGAGGGGAGACTTTAAGGCCAGGAGCTGTCCAGATAAGGCCGATGCCTTGTGGCCCGTGGATCTTATGACCCGAGAAGGCCATGGCGCTTACGCCCGGATGGATCGGGCACTCCTCTTTCCCAAGCAAAGCGACGCCATCGACAACAAAAGTGATCTTGCGCGCCCTTGCGATTTCGGCAATCTCGACAATGGGATTCATGACTCCTGTTTCGCTATTAGCAGCGCCTAGGGCAATCAGATGTGTATTGGGGCGAATGGCTTGTTCAACCTGCTCCGCTGTCACGGCTCCCCATAATCCTGTCGTAAGAAAAGTTGTCTCGGCGCGCAGCCTCTGGACCGTATTATAGAGGGCGGGATGTTCGATATCCGATGTAATCACATGACCGCCAGATCTATCGAGTCCGAGCAAGAGGGCGTTGAGCGCTTCGGTTGCGCCGGAAGTGAAAGTAAATTCTTGGGGCGCCCTATCAAAATACGCCGCAATTCTCTGCCGCGCCCCTATGAGGCGCTGGCGTGCACTGCGCCCCCAGCTATGGATGCTTGAGGGGTTGGCAGGAGAGAGGAGCATCTCTTCGCTCATCGCCAGGATCACGCGGGGATCGATGGCAGTAGTTGCATTGTTGTCTAAATAGATAGGCATGGACTCATATTTTAAATTATTCTATCATTAATGTCCTTTATTAAAGAGGAGTTCTATATGTCAAGTTATTCAAGTACAATGTTAACAGCTATCACCTCGTTCCGTAACCCCAACGGACAGGATCACGAATGGCCTTTTGTGCTTCAGAAAAAAAATCCCAATCCCCTTAGTGTAATTGCTGCAGAGGTAGGGCTGATCCTCATGGTGCCTTTTGCTTTGGTAGAAGCGGCTTTTGCTGCAATTGCGCGCCTGGCCTCATTGTTCCTTCCACTTAGTGAAGAAAAGTGTCAAAAAATTGCTGAATGGCAAACGAGTAGCGCTTACTCCGTCATTTGGGCGGCAGTGGATGTGGTTATTAATCCCTTCATGCGAGATGTGGTCACATCAGAGAGAGTCGTGCGCGTTTGTATAGCAAAAGGGCATATATTTTCTATCCCCCCAGAAGTGTTCACCAACAAAGTATAATTAAAAAATCAAGCAATCTTGAACATCACGATCGTGATATTGTCCGAACCGCCGCGCTGCTTCGCCTCATCGATCAGCGCGTCGGTCGCTTCTTTAACTGAAGATGCGTTTTCAATAGTCTCTAAGATATCATCGTCGCTCAAGTTGTCGGTGAGTCCATCGCTGCACAGAAAATAGACATCTCCCTTTACCACTTCCTCAGAATGAATATCCGCAAGCACGTTGGGCTGTGTGCCGACAGCGCGTGTGAGCACATTCCTGTAGGGCACGCGGGTGCGGTTGCCATCCCCGCGCGCACTCTTGAGTGAGTGGTCGATGGTGAGGCGTGCGATCCGGCCCTTGCGCACTCTGTAGAGGCGGCTGTCGCCGACATGGGCATAGAGCAGGGTGTGATTGATCACGAAGGCGAGGCAGAGAGTTGTCCCCATGCCTGCCATCTCCCTATTTTGGGTGGAAAGGGTGTAGACCCAGAGATTGGCGTCGGCGATCGCTCTTTCGAGAAGAGGGGAGAGTGTGTCTTGTGATAGAGAAGCGGGGAGTTTTTGTGCCCACTGGCAGAGTTTGAGAACGGTTTCGTGCGCGGCGATCTCACCGGCCTGGTGGCCGCCCATGCCATCGGCGAGAATGAAAAAGTTCTGGCTCGCAACGTGGGCCCAGACATCTTCATTACTGAGTCTGACGAGGCCGATGTCCGATGCTCCGTAGCTTTCAATATTCATTTTTCTAAGCCGTCGCAGGGTTGAGGATAATGCGCAATGCGCTCACTGCATTGAAGGTCATATGCAGACCGACGGTGGCAAAGAGCGAGCCCTGCCGTTCATACAAAAATCCGAGGTAGCCGCCTAAAACAAGCAGTGCGCTGAGAAGAGGAATATTGCCGTAGCCTTGGCTCGGGGAGTAGTGAAAAGCGGTAAAGAGGAGTGCGGAAAGAACGATAGAGCTGTGAGGGCCTACGTAATCGCGGAGGAAGTTTTGCAGCACACCGCGGAAAAGCAGCTCTTCGAGGATGGGCGCGAGGAGGACGATCGAGACGAGCGCCATAGCAAGAGCAAAGGGAACGGGCAGCGTTTCCTTGATGAATTGTACGGCGGCTTGATCGTAGGTGTGAGGGCCAAAGAAGTGGTTGACGAAGCGATCGCCGAACTCGCCCAGAAGAGTGACGAGAGGAAAAGCGAGCAGCCAGGTCAATGCACCCAAGCGAAAGTCCTGAATTTTCGTCGAGGGAGAGCCCATGGCGCTTTTCCAGATCTGTCGCAGGGAGATGGAAGGATAGAGAGCGAGGAAAAGAAAGAGCGTGCCGATGATCAGCAGCATCAGCAGTGTTTGGAGGGTGCTGATGACTTCGATGGGCAGAGAAGTGACGTCAGGTTCTTTGGCGTTGGCGAGTTGCAGGACGTTGGTGGCGATAGAGGGGGCGAGATAGGAGGTGCAGAAAAAATAGAAGCCAAAACAGACGGCAAAACCGAGAAAGGGCATCCGGAGCGGCCAGCGCTTATTGGGCAAAATGAAGTATCTTTTGGCTAGCGCATAGGCGTTTGTTGCGAGCGCCCATAGAGCGAGGGCGAGTATCGAAAATAAGCTCATTCTTCCAGAATAAACGAGATGAGCATAATCGCGCTATAGGGAGCAAGTGTATAGGTCGCACTTTCGATCGGCTGCGGAGAATCGGTGATGTCATCTGGCGAGGGGAGGTTGGTGTCGACAACACGCTTCCATTTTGTACAACAGGGAGGAAAGGGGAGTTCGACTTCAACGGGCTCAGCAAAAGCGTTGTAAGCGATATAGAGCGCGCAGCCCTCGCTGTTTTGCAGAGTGTATGCAACAAGTCTGTTTGCGTCGCCCCAGTCGGGTTGGTTCACCTTTGTGCCATGCCAGGTCACATCGTGTGAAGAGAGAAAATGCGTTTTTTGCAAGAGCTTAAGGCGCTTTCTCCATCCTATGATGAGCTTGACGAAGCGCGAAAATGGCGCATCCTGCTTGTCCCAGAGAAAGTAGTTTTTCTCATTGTCGAGAGAGTAGGGGTTGTTATTGCCGTCGCGAGTGTGGCCATATTCATCGCTCATCAGCATCATCGGCGTGCCGATAGAGGTAAATAGCGCGAGCATGAAGTTGCGCATCTGCCGCGCGCGCAGCTGATTGACATTCTCATCCGTTGTCGGGCCTTCTGCGCCGCAATTCCAGCTATCGTTTTGCGACATTCCGTCGCGTCCCTGCTCCCCATTCTCTTCATTGTGCTTCTCGTTGTAGCTGACAAGATCGCGGAGCGTAAAGCCGTCGTGAGCCGTGATGAAGTTGATGCTGTGGTAGGGGGCTCTGCCTTTGCCATAGAGATCTTCCGATCCGCAAATGCAGCTGGCAAATCGTCCGGATTGGCCATTCGTTCCTTTGATGAAGCGGCGGACGACATCGCGATATTGGCCATTCCACTCCGCCCAATGTGCTCCGCCGAAAGATCCGACTTGATAGAGGCCTGCTGCGTCCCATGCTTCGGCGATGAGTTTGGTTTGAGACAGGAGGGGATCTTCTTGGATCGCAGCCAAGATGGGAGGATTCACGGCGACTTTACCTCCGCTTGTGCGATAGAAGATAGAGGCGAGGTCGAAGCGGAAGCCGTCGATGTGCAGTTCGCTGACGCAGTAGCGGAGCGAGTCGAGAATCATGCGCATGGTCACCGGATGGTTGCAATTGACTGTGTTGCCACATCCGGTAAAATCCAGAGGCTGTCCCTCTTTAGAGAGCATGTAATAAACAGAATTATCGATACCGCGCCATGAAATCGCAGGATGGGCTGCGTCATTTTCTCCTGTGTGGTTATAGACCACATCGAGAATCACTTCGATACCTGCGCGGTGGAGCGCGCTCACCATTGTCTTAAATTCTTTGATCTCTCCGCCCCAAGAAGGATCGGAAGCATAACGGCTCATGAGGGCAAAGTAGCTTAAGGAGGCGTAACCCCAGAAGTTGAATAGATTGGGATCGTGCGCATTGTCTTTTTCGTTAAAGAGAAAAGTCGGCAGAAGCTCGATGGCGTTGACTCCCAGCTCTTTTAAATAGGGAATTTTGTCGACGATGCCACTAAATGTCCCCTTTGCAGCAACTCCGCTTGAAGGATCTTGCGTGAAGCCACGGACGTGCATTTCGTAGATGATCAGCTGCTCCATCGGGATCTTTGGCGGATGATCCTCTTGCCAGTCAAACTCGACCTGTGAAAGGACTTTTCCATGCAACGTGTTAAAGTCTTCTTTTTTCCCCCACGACGTAGAAGGAGAAAGAGAACGGGCGTAGGGATCGATCAAATATTTCTTTTCATCGACGCGGTAGGCGTATTCGCACGGCTCGGGGAGGTCGGTGACAAGAGCATGCCAGATCTGGCCGGTGCGATTGTTTTTAGAATCAAGACAAATTTCCTTGAACGGAGCGGACTCTCCGGGATGAAATAGGCATAATACCACATGCTTTGCGTGCTGAGAAAATAGGGCGAAATTAGTCCCTTCAGGCCTCTTGGAAACACCAAGTGGTGTCGCATAGCCTCTTTGTGTATCTACCATCTAGATGCAGTCTACTTTTTTTTTGTTTTTTTTGTTGCGATTTTTGCACATCCTTGGGAAACTTCTTTTATTGCTAGATTTTAGTAGCGGAATTGGTTATTCTTGTGTTTGCCCCGGAAGCCAATTCTACTGGACTTTAGATCATAGCGCGAAAGCGGCCCTGAGCAAAGGCTAAAGTCCAGTCAACCAGTCTGATCGAAAGGAGGACAGTAAATGTCGTTAGAAAACGCAAAGCAGAACCTAAGGGAATTCGGAAAAGAGCTCAATCTAGAAGGGTTGGCTTTTGACGAGAATAACACCTGTATTTTAGGTATAGATAATACCTTTTCCCTTCACTTGACCTACGAACCCAACTCCGACCGTCTCTATCTCTACTCTCCGATTCTCGATGGTCTACCAAAAGACGACAAGATCCGTCTACGCCTTTACGAAGCGCTCCTAGAAGGATCGATGCTCGGCGGCCAGATGGCTGGCGGTGGTATTGGTGTAGCTGTGCCCGAAGAATTGATCCTGATGCACGCTGTTCTCGATATGGGACCAGGCGCTGACCAGCATCTTCTCCGTCGTTTTGCTCCTGTATTCGTCGATGCAGTAGAAAAATGGCGTGCTAAAGCAAAAGATATTTGCGAAGGCCGTGAAATAGCGAAAGAACCAGCCGCAACTCCATCCTCTCTCGGTGGAAAACCCGGCGATCGCTTCATCAAGATCTAAGAGAACAAAAAGAAATAAAATAGATAACAGGATATTAGGATGGACAGGATAAAAAATTATCCTGTCTATCTTAATATCCTGTTATTTATTTTTCTTGTTTAGGGCTAACGCCTTTTCAATTTCAAGCAGGGCGGTGGAGATTTCACCGCCTTTTAGTTTTTTCTCTTCGATCTGCTTAATGCTCGTCATCACTGTCGAATGGTCGCGTCCAAATAATCTTCCAAGCGCCTGAAAAGGCAGTTTTAATTTGTTTCTGCAGAGATAGAGCGCAATCTGGCGCGGCAGCGTAGCTTGGCGCCCCTGTGATTTTCCTAAAATGTCTTCGACCCGGATGCCAAAATAGGCCGCTGTGGCGGAAATGATCTTCTCCGGGGAGGCGGATTCTGCTTTTTCCAGGGCAATCAGGTCGCCAATTTTGCCCTCGATCTCTTCTTTTGTGAGAGAAAAGCTGCGTTTTGCGCTGCGCAGGATGAGTGCTTCGAAGGCCTGCATCAGAGCGGCTAGGTTGCCGCTAAAATTCTGTGCTAAAAAGGCGATCCCCTCATCGGAGAGGGGAAATTGCAGGAGCCGGCAGCGCTGTCTTAACACCTGGCACAGCTCAGCTAAACCGAGAGGATGGACTTCGAAAAATACCCCCCACTCAAAGCGACTGGTGAGGCGTGGCTCTATATCTTCCAATTGGCTCGGCGCCTCTTTTGCTGACAAAATGATCTGCTTACCTCGACTGTGCAAGGCGTTAAAGGTGTGGAAAAACTCCTCTTGGGTAGCGTTTTTGCGCGCCAAGATGTGGATATCATCGATGATGAGAGCATCGACGGCGCGGTAGCGCGTGCGCAGATGCTGCATCTGGGAGGAGCGGATCGCCTGGACGACATGGTCGGTAAAGGTGGAGGCGTGGACATACAGCGCTTTTAAGCCCTTTGCCGCCAGGTGTTGCGCTGCTGCCATCAGAAGATGGCTCTTGCCTACCCCCGCGCTGCCAAAGAGGTATACGGGATTATAAGAGGGGTTAGGCAGGGTTTTGAGGAGCTCGACGAGGAGCTTATTCTCCTCCGTGCAGATGAAGTTCTCGAAAGTTGCGTTCTTATCGAGGTTGTCACCCCGCAGTTCGATGGGCAGTGGAGTGGGAGCGGCTTTGCGGCTGCTGCCCTTTTGCGTGCCGGGAACCCGGATATGGACTTTGATCGGCTGCTGATTCTGATCGAGAAAGTGGGTCTTACAGAGCGGGCGGATCTGTTCTTCAAACCAGTGGGCTTGAAAAGGATCCGCTGCTTCCAGGTAGAGATTCTTGGCGTCGTAGTCGCAGACCTTAAAAGGCTTGATCCAACGATCTACAGCTTCTTTGCCGAGTTTCTCCTCTAAGACTCGCAAAAAGGCATTCCAATGGTCCATTAAGATATCGATTTGGCTTTCATTTGTTTGGTGACCCACCACTGCTGGAGGATGCCAAGTGACATGGAAGAGAGCCAGTAGATGTTTAGTCCTGAGGGGAAGTGGTAGAACATCACGGTGAAAACAATGACCATGATATTGCCCATAAACTTCTGCTGTCTCTGCTGGTCGCTGAGCTTACCGCCTTTTACCAGAGCACTTGAAGAGCTATACCACTGCTGGATGTACATCACTGCACCAAGCAAGATCGGCAGCAGGTGGAACGAGTTGCCAAAGAATGGCAGCGGATAGCCCCAGCTGAAGAGCACATCGGGTGCGGTCAGGTTATCGATCCAATAGGGGATGAAGGAGGCTCCGCGCAGATCGAATGTCGATTTGAGCAGGTCGAACATACCGATCAAGAAGGGCATCTGGATCAAGAGAGGCAGACAGCCGCTGAAAGGGTTGACGCCCTTGTCGCGGTAGAGCTGCATGATTTCAAGCTGCGCATGCTTCGGCTCTTTTTTGTATTTTTCCTGGATCGCTGTGATTTTAGGCGCGAGCTGCTGTAGCTTGAGCGTCGATTTGATCGACCAGGTGTTGAGCGGATAGAGCATCAAGCGGAGAGCAATGGTCAGCATGATGATGGAGAAGCCCCACGATCCTGTCAATTTGTAGAAGAGAGACATCAGGATGAAGAGAAACTTCGCAAAGGGTTCGGAAATGAAGGCGAACCAGCCATTAAAGCTTTGGCAGGAGATATAATTTGGGCTTTCGCCTGTATCTGGATCGGTGTAGGTGTGATCTACGCGCTCCAATATCGCCTTGTCAAACGGTCCCGCGAAAATACGGTAGTGCGTAGTCCCGGCTGCTGAATAGATCGGAAGGTGCATCTCATAGCCGGGGTATTTCTCGGCGGGGAAACGGTTGTATTCGCTATCGATTAGAGTTAGACGAGAGGGAACCACTTCTCCGGAGAGGGGGTGGACAGCAAGGCCAGGCATTGTTTTATAGAGAGGATCCATAATGACGCCAAAAAAGCCATTTCCGTTGCAGAGCCAGTCGATTTGAACCTGTGAAAATTCGACCAGTTGCTTGGGTGGGCCCACATTTTCGACGAACGATTTTCCAGCGCGGACCGCTTGATATTTTAGTGTAGGAGTAAAACTGCCTGAAATGAGTTCGACTTCAGGAACGCCTGGGGTCACGATCAGGCCTCGAGCGTCTCCCTCGATTTTAATCGCAAGATCTAAACAATAAGGAGCTGCGTGAGGATCGGGGGGCAGAGTGTAGGTCTTAGTGATTTTGCGGTTGCTTTGCACCAGTTCGAACTCGATTAAGTTCTTCTCCAGACGCGTTAGTGTATAAATAAAGACCTCGGGGACGGCTTCTGCAGTGATGATCGACATGCCATAATAATGAGGAGGGAAAGTCGTGGAGGCGCGGGCACCCGGGCCGATGATATTGCGACGCAGAAGGGGATAATAACCGCCCAATTGAGGCTGTTTGTTCTCTGGGACGTTATCGGCTCCTGCTACCTGATAGGGATATTGGGGAAAAGTTGCATTGGTAGGATACATCTTTTGCATGATGCGGTCGAAGTCAATAGCACGCACAACGCTATTGGTATTTTCTTTCGTTTGGAAAGGGAGATTGATCTCAGTGATAGCACCGCCTACCAAGGAAAAGACGATCTGCTGATAGGGCGTTTCGAGCGCATAATAGGGGTGCTGCTGTAGCTCGGTACTAATTTCTTTGCTTTCAGGATAGATGACGAGCGCGTGTGCTTCAAAATCGGGATCATCGACAAAAGCGGAGAGTTTTCCAGTAGTGGGATCGAACGTGCCATTAGGGTAATATTGATTATCTTTGGCTTTGTACAGAACCAGCATGGGGGTTGTGGGCAAGGCTGAGAGCGTAACCACGCCTTTATCGGTAGCTTCGCCAAAGATCACTTCAGGATTTTGTCCTTTAGGTGGGAACGAGACAAGCGCGATCGGGAAAGTACCCATAAGAGGAGCGTGTGGGATTTGCAGCTTCTGATTCGGGTAGATGGAATAGAGCACCGGGTCCCCGGAGACTTCTGGCTTAACGCGGAGAGTCAGCTGGTCGATATTGGCAGTCGCTGTGATGTCGTGGCGCGCATAGAGGTGCTCGGGGAGCTGTTCAGCCCAGGCCAAAGTGACGTAAAGCAAATTTTGCTGCACAGCGTAGCAGACAAACTGGGTCAGTTCTGGATCGGAGTAGAGGCTGACGAGGTTAAAGTCGATGCGGTCTTGAGCGGTGAGTTCTTTTGTAGGTCTTAGCGAAGGATCAATGGTGATCTGGTCGAGCTTGCTGGGTGCGCCTGCATTGCGATTGGCATAATCATTCCACTCATGGACGAGAAAAAACGTGGCGATTAGGGCAAGAAAATAGAACAAAATGCGTTTATTCATGAGGGCTCAAACCTTTTTTTGTGGCCCATGGTAACAGGGGAAAGAGAAGGCTGCAATAAAATTACGTGCCTGTGCCCGTGCCTGAAAAAAAGTCTAGCGATTGGAGCGGTTTTCCAGCGCATACACGAAGGCGCGGAAATCCGTCGTAGTGCGCAGGCCGTCGAGCCACTCGTCTTGCAAGAGCTCTTCGAGAGGAGGCAGTGCTTTAAAGGAGTCCGCCTTCATCAGGAACTGGAAGGACTTCTCATACTGATAGGTGAGGGAATAGAGACAGCTGAGCTGATAGAAGGCCTGTGCATTGCCGAGTTTGGCGGCAAGGGTCATCTTCTGCTCCGCCTCTTTGTAGAGCTGGTCGATGTCGACGAGAGGAGGCGCGTGCTGGGCGATGTTGATCAGCACGATGCCCCAGTCGAGGATCATCTGGTCATCTTCATCTTCATGCTTCAGCGCGAGGCGCAGGTGGTGGATCGAACGGTAGAAGTGGTCGACTTCACCCATGAGTTCGCCTAAATGGCAGAAGGTCTGGGCGAGGCGATGGTGCAGGCGCGGGAAATCGGGATCGATCATGAGTACGTGGGAGAGGATCTCGATCGCCTTGGTGTAGTAGCTCTCGTCTTCATGGAAATCGCCGATGAGGTCGAGGGTGCATGCATAGTGGAAAAGCCAGTCGGGGTGGAGATAGACGGCATTTTTCTGCAGATTGAGGGTGTATTCGAACTGCTGCAATGCAAGCTCAAGCCACTCTTGGTTGTGCAGCATTTCGCCTAGTTTCGCGAGCGCAAAGGCGTATTCGATAGCGAGGTAGCTGTTGCAGGGATTGAAGGCGGCTGCTTTCTGGTAAAATTTGATCGATCTCTCGGTCGCTTCAATATCGTTTTCCAAGTTCCCCACAGCGGCATAGCTCGTGGCAATCGCATACCATAGTTTGGGTAGCGAGCGGTTGATGGAGAGACCGGTTTGGAACTTCTCAATCGCTTGGTAGTAGAAGTCGAAGTCATTAAAGTAGAGCGCGCAGCTATGGAGGCACATGCCGCTTGAATACCAGACCTCAGGGTTGTCTTCGGCGATCTCGAGCGCATCTTCGATCTTATTTTGCCCTTCGTAGAGCAGTTCAATCCGTTCGGTGAGTTCTCCGAGAAGAGCGAGCGCTTCTCCCCATAGGCTGAGCACAAGAGGATTCTGCGGCTCGTGTATCTGAGCAAGGCCGCATTTTTCGATCGCAGAGCGCACTTTTTTCACATCGCGCATCTTACGTCCGCTCATGCAGAGAAGAGAGGCCCACTTGAGCCAGAGTTCTGCTTGCTCAGGAGCCAGTTTGAGTGCGCTTGTGTAGCAATCATTTGCCAGAGCAAAGTGCTCTTCATCGTGGGTGTACCAGTAGAGCTTTTCCAGAGCGTCGGCGAGAGTCGTGTGGGCTCTTAAAGAGGAGGGCTCTTGGGTGGTGGCATACTTTAAGCAGTTGATCGCCTTGACTACTTGGCGGATGTCATTGATCTTTTCTGCAACGGCCAGCGAAGCTATGCCGCAGTCGACCCAGAAGTCGGCAGGCATCGGGTGCATATGCGCAGCAGCTTTCTCATAGGCCTGCAGCGCACACTGCCAGTCGCATGCTTCTTCGGAGTGGGTGGCAATATGCATCCAGTTTACGCCATATTCCCAATGGATATCAGCGCTTATGGATGATTCTTGGCTGCTTGCCAGAGGCAGAGCCTTCTCATACTTTTCTTTTGCCTGAGCAAAAAAGTGAGGAATATTTTTAATCTGCCCTACTTGCGAAAGAGCGCTTGCCCAGTTGTGCAGAGTAGCGAAGGAGTCGGGTTCGATCTGATGGGCTTTTTTGAATGCTTGGCTGGCGAGAATAAGGCTCTTCTCATCCTTTTCCTGGCTGCCGTAATCGAGTAGGGAGAGCCCTTGGCGCAAAAAGACGTGAGCATGAGTCGGCGCAAGCGCTATGGCCTGTTCAAATCGCGTGTGGGCTTCCGAAAAACGCCCCCTTAACATCAGATATTCACCCTCTGAAAGAAGGGCTTCAACCTGATCCTCATTCGTATCTAAGTGATAATATCCTGTTATTTGCATAAGAGTAAAATAGGAGTATAGGAGGGGGGGTATTTTTCAACAATCGGTAGCCCTTTCTTGAACCCCATTTCGGTGAAATTTTCGGTGCCGCAGCCTTTTAGGCTAAGCGAGTTGCGCGATCGAAAAAATATTTTATTTTGACTTGCGAATCTAATTTTTTGCCACTAGTATTTAAAATATGTTTGCCGTTATCCGCACCGTTCGACTGAGAGAAACCGACGCCACAGGCGTAATCTACTTTACTGAGCAGCTCAGCTGGGCTCAGGAGGCATTTGAGGAGTATCTGATCAGCCGTGGATGGACTCTCGATACGCTAATGCCGATCGTGCATGTAGAAGCCAATTACACCGCGCCTTTGCACATCGGAGACCGCGTCGAAATACGCCTTTTCCTCGAGCAGATGGGTACGAGCTCTTTTACACTCTCTGCCCAAATGCAAATGGGCGAAAAAGAGGTCGGCCGCGTGCGCATCACTCATGTCACCATCTCTAAAGGTGCTTCGATACCGCTCCCGGAAAAAGTGAAGGATCTGCTAAAAAATCTTTAATTCGAGCTTTTCGTCTTAATTTCTGCTATTATTTACAGGAAAATAGGTGGATAATATGGCAATTAAAGAAGTTAATAACTCATCTGGTTACGAGGGCTTTCTTAGAGCGCTTCCTATTCAACAGGATGCTAAGACAGGGCGGATCAGAGCCCTTGTTCTTGAAATAATCCGACGTCATATCCCCATTACGACTCTATTCACACCAGAGCTCAAGGTTGACTTAAGTGTATTTATCAAAGACCAGATGCTTATGCACAGAATTGCGGAATTCCTCCTTCCACTTATTGGGGCCGGTTCGATAGATAGTCAGTTGATCGCAAAGCACTTTGAAAATAGTGAGCTTCTGGCAGAGATCAAGGCTATGTTCAAGCAAGATCCCACTCCTTATTTGCGCTCTTTTTATGAAGCGTGTGCAGATGTGCTTAATAAAAAACCCCCATCTTCGAAATCCTTAAAACAAGCGATGGAGGGACGTATTTTCACGATAAAAAACGCTCTTATTGCCCAGAACACTCCGGAAGCCATTCTTATTAATCAGAAGCAATATGAAATGACGCCGCAAGACACCCAAAGCATCAAAGAAGAGGGGGCATTCTTCATTCGAGAAATTCTCCGTATCCATCTACTGCAAAAGGACGAGAGCTCTTCTTTTCGAGAGATTCTCATTTCTACCGCCCGGCAGCTCATCCCCTTTGTTCAAAAAATCACGAGAATCTATCTCAGAGAAAATGGAAAGAGCTGTCCTGAAAATCCGCTGACCTTCCGAAATCCTAACGGCTATAACCATCATGGGCGTACTGCAGCGATGATCATGGAAGTGTGTTTGCATGCACTTGGATATAAAACACGACTATTGGGACGTGCCGATCTTGAACCAAAAGTAACGCTCGCAACAGCTCACTGTGTCGTAGAGGTTACCGCTCCTGATAATGAGAGATACCTTATCGACCCAAGTTATATTCAGTTCCATAAAGATGTGTGCGTAGATGATTCTATGCTTCCGACACCTTCTGTTCTTGTGCTAGGTGAAAATGAAATCGATAAATATATCGAGGATAATTTAATGGTCCATTGGAAAGCTAATGCTGAATTGGTTAAAAAAGGAGATGTTACAACACTTGAAAAATTGGCTGAAAGAGATCAACTCATTCCATTTAAGATAGATCGTCTGGGTTTACCGAAAGAAGCGATTCCTTCAAATGTCGAAATGTGGGTCAGAAGGGCGTTTAAACGAGTCTGGGAACTTTCAACATATAGCCCCATTCTTTCCAACCGAGGATTTCAAGAGGTTTTCTATGGGACTGGAACAGAACAAAAAACTTATCTCTATATAAAATCCATGGGTCTCACTTCTTTGTCCCCCCAGCTTTCCGATGAGGAGACCGAGAAGCGCTTGAGTCAGTTGCTCAATAGTTCACAGTTAAAAGGCCAAAATTCCTCTGAAGCTTTGTCGCTGATTGCGCAACTACCTACATTAAAAAGGACTAAATACGCATCGCTGCTTGATTTAGATCCACGGATAAAAGCTACTACGGGGATTCCAGTGACCTTAAACGCCTACTTCCGCTCTCTAAAAAGAGCTGTAAATCCTGAAGGAAAAGACAAAAGTGTTATCTATGGATGTTCTGGAGCAGATTGTATAAGCGTACTTTTGGCAACGGATGCTGGGGACTTCACATTTGTAGATATTACACACGTTCCTTACGAGGAATTCAAGGACGCATTAAGCCGACTTAAAGTGGGAGATTACTCGTCGATAAAGGATCAGCTCGAACAAAGTGACTCCTTTATTTCAATGCGATCATTTTGGGCTGGATCTAGCAGTACGACATCCTCCGAGGGTATACACCAGATGAATGATTTAGGTTTAAAACTCCTTTTTGATTTGAGGGAAGCAGGAGTCGATTTAGACAAGGTAGTTCTCACTCTTCTTCAAGATGGAGTGCGCATCGATTTTCCTTGGCAATATCATGGAACGGCCTCTATGCGGAATAGAAGTCTGACATTTGTGACAGCGGATATCACAAAGCCTGATAGCTATCCCGCTCTTTTGAAAACAAAATTACAAGAGGGCTTCGATATATTTTATATGAAGGCAGCTTATTTCGTGCCTCAATACTATCCACACTTTTTACCGCAAATTGCAAAATCTGTTAAAGAGGGTGGTTGGCTCATGACTGTAGACAAAACACTCACTATGGAAATATTCAGCCCAGAAGAGTGTTTAGACGGAAAATTTGAACTCAAGAAAAGAGAGGAGACTGCGCTTTTGGAAGAACTCATTTCTCCTCCCTTCGACCCTCTTAGTGTTATCCCTGTGCTTACGAGATTTCCCAATAACAGAGCAAGTCGCACGCCGGGCGGGGACTTAACCTATTGGTCAATCCTTAGCCTTCGACAAAAAAAATGAGGGATCATCTATAAACTCGACAGTACGAGGAATTTTATAGCCGGGCAGGCGCCTACGCAGAATGGCTTGAAGTTCTTCTAAAGGGATTTCCTTTCCATAGATCTGGGCTTTGGGCAGAAAGCCAAACTCGGGGTCACTCATGGGCGTTATATGCGCATGGAGAATGCCTGGAATGCGTAGTATCTCTTCTTCGATCTCTTCGGGCTGGATCGTTTCGCCACCTGCTTTAAAGCGGCGGTCTTTACGCCCCTTCCACTCGAGTTTTCCCTCTTCATAAGCTCCCATATCTCGTGTGGGGAACCAGCCGTCCACAAACGGCGATTCTTGATCGAGGTAGCCCTTGAAAACGGTCGGGCCGCGCACCCAGATCTCACCGTCTACGATCTTGATCTCTGTCTCTGGAATGGGACGAGAGTCAAACGCGATGAAGGAGCTGGTCTCTGTCATTCCATAGGAGATGTGTAGGGGTAGGCCCGGTACCTTTTCTCGCAGTGCAGCACCTCCGATCAGTAAGCATTTAAGATGGGGAAGGGCTTTATTCAAGCGGTAGAGTTGCGTGGGGACGTAGGAGATGTGCGTAGCGCTTTCTTCATCTTCAATAAGGGTTCCACCCGCAATTAAGCTGCGTATGCAGGCGGCAAGTCCTCCGACATGGTTGAGCGGGAGGCTGAGCAGTGTGCGACTACTTTGATCGAGCTGCAAAAGGCGGATGGCATGATGGGCGCTGATGAAGTGGTTGGCTAGTGTATGGAGGGCAATTTTTGCCTTGCTCGATGTGAATAGCAGCGTGGCATCGCTTGCCCCGTCCAGCTGCTGCTTCCATTCTCCCGCGTGCATCTGAAAAGCAGGGGTGAAAAGAGGAGTTCCCAGCTTCTGGAGAGCTTCCTGCACGGCATCCTGCGGAAGGCGCGGACTTAAAGGGCAGGCGATGGCTTGCATGCGGAAGCAGGCGAAGAAGAGCGCGAGAGTAAGGGGAGTGCGGTGTGCGATAAAGGCGATGCGCTTCTCCTTGATCTGGGACATGCAGCCTGTGACGAGCGCATCCAATGCCCGGTAGGTGAGGCCGTCTATTGCAAGTGCGTCCGGGGTGCGCGCGCTCCAATAGGCGATCGGGCAGTCAAATTTCAAGGCCATGGCAATAGTCCGTGAGGTTATAGGCATGCACCCACCGCTCTAAATGGGCGAGGCCGACAGGTCCTTCGTATGAGGGGCTAAGGATAATCGGCTTATTATAGGGGGGCAGGCGCCCCTGTAGGGTGGGTTTGAAAATCAGCGCGCGGCAATTCTCCAGGGCAATGAGATGACCAGCTTTCTGCTCGCGCAGAGTCTCGTCGAGGGCAAAGGCATGGGGAAAGTGGACGAGATCGGCAGGATCTGGCAGCGGCTCTTCAGAGTAGTCGAAAGCGTCTTTCGGAAAATGCGAGAAGAAGGCTATGACTTTCTCTTTGGGCCAGTTGCGATTGAAGTCCAGTCTTAAGCGAAAACGGCTGCGCAGCTCGCGCACTATGTCGATCGCTTCTTCCAGGCCTAAATGGCTGATTTTGACTTTGGCGGTGTCGTATCCTGGGCGGATCCTCGCGCGTATCTCTTCTGGAGTGCCGTAGAGAAAGAGGTGGCGTTTCGCACGGAAGGGTGGCTCGGGATGGGTGAGGGCCAGTCGCACGCTCTGCAGACCGAAGTAAACGGAAGGGTAGAGAACCGAAGCCGGAAGGTTTTGCAGCTGAACATAGGCTTGATCTACTGTCTCGTGACTATAGCCTGGAAGAGGCGAAACTTCGGCTTGCACCCCGGCATAGTCAATCAGCAGCCCCTTACGCGCAAACCGATTCTCGATCATGAAGGGAGTAATCTTCATAACATATAACTGCAGCAGAAGATGAAGGTATAGAGAAGCAGCAGCCGGCCTGTTTTTCCCAGCAGGGGAATATAGAAGGCGGGATTCTGAATCTTGAACACTTCAACGATCAACGGAAGGGCAGGAATAAGAATAAGCGAGGCAAAAGGCACGAAGGGATGCGTCTGCATAAAAAGAAGGGGAAGCAGGCAGGCCAGTAATATGGTCAGCGTATATTCCATTTTGCCAAACATGCTGCCAAAGCGCACGATCGGAGTCTTCTTATTGCTGATCCGGTCTTCCTGCTCATCGCGCAGATTATTGATCGACAAAATGGCACAGGAGATCAGGCCCGGCCCAAAACCTGCCAAGAGAGATTCAGAGGTGAAATGACCCGTGAGAAGATAATAGGTGCTAGCGGTTGCAACGGGACCTAGGAAGATGAGGATGAAGAATTCGCTAATGCCCAGATAGGCAAGGGGAAAGGGGCCTCCTGTATAGGCGAGTGCCAAAACCAGTGCAAACGCCAGAAGTCCGGCGATGACAATACCGCCTTTCCAGATGAGAAAGAGCCCGCAAAGGGCAGTCAAGCCCATAACGACAAGAGTTGCGCGCTTCATGTGGGAGGGGGAAACGAGTCCGCTTTGCGTAAGGCGCCGCGGGCCGATGCGCGTGACTCGATCGGAGCCCTTAACGCCGTCGAGCCAGTCATTGGCGATATTGGTGCTGATCTGGACTCCAAGACCTGTCAGCAATATAAAGCAGAAGGTGAGCAGATCAAAAAAACCATCCTTTAAAGCGATCGCAGTCCCGATTGCTATCGGGCTGATGCTCGCGGCGAGTGTTTTAGGGCGTGTTGCACCGATCCAAAGCGAAATTTTCATGGTCTTTTCGGGAATTTTTTAAAGTTGGGTCGGCGCTTTTCTAGGTAGGCACGGTGACCTTCTTGCGCCTCATCGCTCATGTAGTAGAGAAGCGTGGCGTTGCCGGCGAGTTCTTGTAATCCCACTTGCCCGTCGCAATCGGCGTTCATCGCAGCCTTGATGCAGCGCATTGCAAGAGGCGAATGGGCGAGCATCTCTTGGCACCAGCTAATTGTCGTCTCTTCGAGCTCTTCGTAGGGCACGACACAGTTGACAAGGCCCATCTCGAGCGCTTCCTGGGCGTTATAACGTCTACAGAGAAACCAGATCTCGCGCGCTTTTTTCTGCCCGACGATCCGTGCGAGGTAGCTAGAGCCAAAACCGCCGTCGAAAGAGCCGACTTTGGGTCCGACTTGCCCGAAGATCGCATTGTCGGCGCAGATCGTCAGGTCGCACACGACGTGCAGCACGTGGCCGCCGCCGATCGCAAATCCCGCGACCATAGCCACAACGGGCTTGGGGCAGGTGCGTATCTGGCGTTGGAGATCGAGGACGTTGAGCTTTTCTATCCCTTCGGCATCGGCATAGCCCGCTTTTCCGCGCACGCGCTGATCGCCGCCCGAGCAGAAGGCGTCTTTGCCTTCGCCAGTCAAAATGATCACTCCAATAGTTGAATCGCAGCGCGCATCGTTTAGTGCGTGTGACATCTCTTCGACAGTAAGAGGGCGAAATGCATTGCGCACTTCCGGCCGATTAATCGTGATCTTGGCGATGCCATCATGTTTCTGATAGCGGATATCTGTGTAGCTTCCGACATCTGTCCATGCGACGCATGTACTACTCATAAAACCAGCTCCTGATTATTCCTCGGCACACTTCCGGCGCTTCTTGAAGAAGCGCATGACCTGCATGAGGAATGAGTGTATGAGAAAATGCTGCATATTTCAAGTCTTGTGCGCCAGCTACAAAATGTGTGCCAGGAAATAGCGGAGGAGGCTCATGTTTGCCTAAACTGAATGCGCGCATAAAAGCCGCAAGCCCTGCTGGATCGTGCTGCATGCGCTTCTTATAAAAGGCAGCATCTTTCTTCAGCATGGCAAAAAGCGGCTGCTCATACCATTTCCGAATGAAATGCTTGAGATCGCCCTCTTCCAGCAATTTGATCCAGGGTTGATCTTGCTTCCAGCGCGCCTCTCTTTCTTCTGCAGAGTGGAGGCCGGGATGTGCGGAAAAAATAAGGAGCTTGTCAAATGCATCGGGATAGCGCGCTTTGAGCTGCAGGGCGACTCTGCCGCCTGCGGAATAGCCGACGAGATGGTGAGTACCCGGAGGAATGCGCTTTTTTAGCGAGCCGGCGATGTCTGGATTAAAAGGTTCTTTTCCATGACCTGGCAGCTCAAGTGCGATGCTGTCATCTGTAAGCAGTGGCTCCCAATCCGCCGGGCAGCCTAGGAACCCGTGTAGGAAAATGAGCATAACTCTTCCTCAATAGTCCGATGGAGGGCGACATTTTCCGCGCGGTCGGTTTTGATTTCGATGAGTTGCGTGCGCTCCTCTTCTAGACAGTGAATCAGCTCGTCAGAGCGCTGCACAGTGGAATAAGGGATATCAAACAGCGCTGCGGCTTTTTCAAAGTTGAATGGATGCGGGTTGGCAAAGAAGGTGTCTGCAATTTCGGGAATGGCAACAAATGAAAAGATGCCGCCACCGGCATTATTGATGACGATAAGAGAGACTCTGTGACGCGTTTTTTTGAGCTGTGCGAGAGAGTTGAGATCGTGCAGGGCGGTCTGATCGCCAATCAGCGCAATCAGCGGCATCTCTTGGGCGATCCCTGCGCATGTGGCGATATTTCCATCGATGCCGGAGAGGCCACGGCTGGCGAAAATGGGTCCGCATGGCTGCTCAGGAAAGAGAAAGCGGTCAGCGTCGCGGATCGGCATGCTGTTGGCTAAAAATAGCCCGCGCCCCGGTTCGAGAAAAGGCTTCAATTGCAGCACGAGGTTGATCTCATTGATCGGCCCATCTTCGGGGAAGAAACTTTCGAGCTTCTCTTCTACGCTCTTAGAATAGTCGAGCCATTCGTGCACCCAGCCGCCCTCTCTCTGCGGCAGATGCGGCAGAAGCTCTGTGCAAAGTGCAAGGGGGTCAGAGACCAGGCGATGGGTCACGATATGATGGGGATCGCAGCGCTCGGGGAAGGGCGAGGCGTGCAGGATGGGCTTGCCGGCATGAGCGGCAACCCAATTATTCATGACTTTTGAGACGCACTGGTTGCCGATGTGCAGGATGAGATCCGCGCGCTGGTTGGGCAGAGCCTTTAAGATCGTATCGAAATAGCGCACCATGTGCGATCGTCTGCCGAGCTGTCGGTAAGAGGAGATGATATCAGGCAAAATGGGCCAGCCGAGGCGCTGGGCAAGTGCTTCTACACCTCTATAAGAAGAGGGGTGAGCAAGAGCTCCGAGGATAATGACCCCGTTTTCCGCATCATTTAAGCGGTGCGCCCACTCTTTGATGCAAGGTGCAGTGGCAAAGCTTTCGGTTTCGCCATAAAAGCAGGGGTCTTGCGGTTGAAAAAAGGACTCTTTTTTACCGAAAAACGGCTCGGGGAACGGGCAGTTGAGATGCACAGGGCCGCTTCGTGCGCGGAATGCCGCTTGAGCCACCGTTTTAGCAAGAAAGTGGGGAGGAATCTGCAGCGTTGGCGTCGGAAGATCGAATGTATAGCCTACATAGCTGCCAAAAAACTTGATCTGGTCGCACGTCTGATTCGCCATCGTTTCGCGCAGAGCTGCGGGCCGATCAGCGGTCAATAGAACCATAGGCGTATGGGTGAGCGACGCTTCCATCACCGCAGGGTAGAGATTGCCGAGGGCTGTTCCGGAGGTGACGATAATCGCAGCAGCTCTTCCAGTAGCTTTGGCGTAGCCGAGGGCGTGAAATCCAAGACCCCGCTCGTCGAAGTGCACGAAGTGTTTTGCGCGAGGATGCTGGGCGATCGCCAGAGCCAACGGGGTGCAGCGAAAGCCGGGCGCTAGACAGAAGTAGTCGACTCCCTGTGCAATCAGCTGATCGATGATGTGGCGGCCCCATGAGGCGTTGCACTGTCCAATCTCTTCCATAATTCTATCTTGTGTTCGAGTTCATGCCATTCTTTGGCGGCGTCTGATCCTTCGACAATACCGGTTCCGGCAAATAGATGCATCTGTCCGCTTTTGATGAGGGCTGAGCGGATGGCGACGGCGAATTCTGCCTCATCGTCAAATGCGTAGCCGATGGGGGAGGCGTACCAGCCGCGCTCAAAAGGTTCATTTTTCGCGATGAAATCGAGGGCGGCTTTTCTTGGCTTGCCGCCAATCGCGGCCGTCGGATGGAGCACCTCGAGAAGATCGTTATCACTGACATCTTCTTTGAGCTGGGCTTCGAAGGCATTATAAAGGTGCTGCACAGTGGGTGTTGTGACAACGCGGTCATGCCCACTCCACGACCAGCTGACGCAAAGGGGCGCCATCAGTTCTTGGATCGACTCTTTAACGAGGGCAAATTCGCGCTTATCTTTGGGATGATTGACGAGTTCTTGAGCCAGGCGCACATCTTCTTCGGGCGAATTTCCTCTCGGCCGCGTAGCTGCGAGTGCATCGACCATGACGCGGCGGCCTTTGCGCTTATAAAGTCTTTCGGGAGTGGCGCCCATAAAAGCGACTGATGGGGAGAGCTGTAGCATGAATACCGTTGCGCGCCGGCTCTGCTGGCGCAGGGAACGCAATAATACAAGGGGCTGCGTCTCTATCAATAGGCTGGAGCGTCTTGCCAAGACAACTTTTTCAAATGTACCCTTCCTGATCTCTTCCAATGCATCCGAAACCAGCGTCTCCCATGCGCTGCGGTCAGGGAGATCGGTGCAGAAGAGCGGGCGTCTCTCGCCCAATTCTTGCAGTGCGACACTTTCCCTGCAGCGGTAAATATGACTAGGGGAGAAGAAAGTTTGGCGGGGGAAGCCATCCCATAGAGCATCTTTGGGAGGGCAATCGGGCATGAAGGCGTGACCTCCAACGGTGATCCCTGTTTCAAGAACCGAGAGACCGGCTGTGACAAATTCAAAGTCTCCGTCGCGCGAACGCCAGTAAAACTTGGGGAACTCCGTCTGGTTTTCCAGCCAATCAATTGCATCGGTCATGTGACGACTCCTTTGTATAGGGTGGCAATTCCGCCAGTTAAAGGGTGCGCCTCCGCCGAGACAAATCCCGCATTGCGCATAAGCGCCAAAAAGTTCTCCCCATAAGGAAAGCGCTCAATCGTTCGATTGAGGTAGCGGTAGGCCTGACCCTGATGGGTAATCAGTCCACCTAAACGAGGAAGGATATGACGTAAATAGAGTAAATAAAAAGGGCGAAGAAGCGGGTGGGGCAGAGAGAACTCCAAAATCAGCGCGCAGCCGTCCGGTTTTAGGACGCGGCGCATCTCCTTTAGGCACTTCTCGACATCACCAACATTCCGAATGCCGAAAGAGATGGTGGCACAGTCGAAAGAGGCATCGGCGTAAGGCAGTTCCAGTGCGCTTGCAGTCTTGAGTTCAGCCTTCAAGCCCTTCTTAGCGAGCTTAGCAGCGCCGACCTCTAGCATACGTGCGGCAAAGTCGATACCGACAGCCCGCAAAGTGGGATGCTGCTTCAATATAGCGATCAGTTGATCGCAGGTGCCTGTAGCGAGATCGATGAGCGACAGTGCCCCCTCAGGAACTGCTTTGGCGAGTTTATTGCGCCAAATAATATCGTTTCCGAAAGAGAGTAGGCGATTTGCCCGGTCATATTTTGCGGCAATCGCGTCAAACATCTGAGCGACAGATTGCTGATCCGAAGTCATGCAACGACGATAGCTCTTTGTGCCCGAGTAAAGCAAGAATTTTGTCTTTGAACCTATTCATAGATGAGATAAATTACTTGGCCGTAACAGGAGAAAAATATGGCTGGTTTAGCAAATGCGGGTTTTACTGCATATAAGTGGCTTGGGGAAACATATAAGTACTACACTACGTTCAGCCGTTTATATAACGCTGGTTGCTTAGTGTTACAGGGGTACAATACCTACATAACATGCAAGGAAGTATATAAACAGTTTAAAACATTGCAAAAACAAGACTCTCTTTGGAATTCAAAGAAGCAGGTAGCAGTGTTTGCGGTAACAGCTGGGGCTGCGCTTGTCAATGTGGTTGTCCTCGTTAAACTAACAGACATCAATTACAAATGTTATCAATATCACGATGCAGCAAATAAGATGGCTGCTGAAGAAAAAAAATTCATGCCCCTATTTGAAAAGAATAATCCTAAGGAGTCGTGGGTGGAATGTCCAATGGATGATGATCTAAGAGAAATCTTAGAGCTGTCCCCCGGACAGAAGATATTTATGCCCAATGAGACGGCAGCTTCATATGCAACACCTGAGTACAATCAGGCTCGTGGAGAGGGATTCGCACATGCTATAAATTTAGTGGAATCCCAAATAGATAATAGTTGGTGGGAGAAGGCAAACGCTGTACTCAAGCTGGCAAAAACTACGCTGAACATGTAGTAAAAGGAGATATCGATGGTTTCCAAGATAAGTATAGAAGCTCTGCAATGCCAGATTCAAAACTTACAAGGCACGCTCAAAGAAAAAGAAAAACAAATTCAAGAAATCGACGCTTTGAATACAAGAATTAACTCAGAGAATGTCGATTGGCAGCGTTTGCAAAGACAAGTCGAACTCGACGTCCAAGATCCTCTCAAAGCCAACCCAAAGAGCTTACTGTTGAAAATTGGGGAGCAGAGGAGAAAAATTGGGGAGTTAGAAAGAGAATGTAAAAAAATAGCAGAGGATTTTCAGAAAAGCGATAAAGACAACAACACATTGCTTGCAAGATTTCACATTCTAAATATAAACGTTGGACAACTCTCAAGCGAAAATGATGATTTGACAGCAGAGAACCTTGATTTAAAAAGTGAATTAGAAAAAACAAAATCTGAATTTTCAGATTTTGTTAAAAAAACAAAATATGAAAAAAGACTCGAGCAGTGCACCCAATTAGTTGCCCAGAATTTTAAATTTGACCGTCACCTATTCACGCAAGTCCTGGCAAAACAGCTAAGATTGTATCGTGAGATAATAAAAGCAGCACCAAGAGAATCTGTGCCTTACTACGCTTTCTCACGTTGTGGGGGAACTCTTCGATCAACAGTCATAGTTGTACAAGCGGCTAAGGGACTATTAGTAAATTATGATCCATTCCCTATATTTAGCGAGTTCGAATCTTGGGGTGAAGTTTACAGAATGGTGACCCTGCAAGAATTGCAAAACGCATGTTCTGAGAAGTTAATCCATTTAACGGATCTCGATTTGGAACAGGTAATCGAGCAGGCACTTATTGAGTTGCTCCAGAAGAAAATGCAAGAGCGAGGTTTTGACGCGCCCGACTACCCATTTCCCTCATTAAAAATCGTATTGAGCAATTTAGCAGTCCAGTCATTGCAACTACGATTATACATTATCCTCAGTGTTGTCGGAGAAACCATAACGGCATATACACATCAACGTCTGGGAAAAAGAGTGATTTCCTCTATAACATCTGCCTGGGGAGAAATGGGAGTGAAGCTTACGAGTTTCTTTGCCGCCTCAATGAGTCAGGAACAAAAAGCACGTGCGCAGGCAAGTTTTAATGAAGTGTGATGATCAGGGCTGAGATTATTGCGGTTTTGGATCGGAGTTGGTCTTGCTTAAGACAAATGCATATGCAATACTGTACATGTTTCTTAGAGAGATTATTCTATGACCAGAAAAGTTGCGGCTGTTATGACTGCAATCACAGGAGATCGGATTATCATTGGTGCAGAAGAACTTAAGCACGCTAAGGAAGAACACTTTTCCATGTTGCCGACGGATATTCTCCTTGAACTTATTGAAAGAATTCTGAAAGACCCAACGAAAATTTTAAAACAAGAGAAGCTTCATCAATATCTCATTTTTTATCGGCTTGACAATAGAAGGTATCTGGTTGTTATTATAAAGCAAACCGACACAGGAAATTATTTCTCGTCCATGTACAGTACAGGTAATTCTATCCGAAATAGTCATAAAGACTTAAAAGAGATCAAGCTATGAAAAAAGGAAAAGTGTTCTTTCATCCGATCGACGGCTCAGGTAGCTTGACCATTTCTTGGAGTTCGGGTCCCAAAGGAGATGCTGTAGAAGCAAAACGCGGTAGTGGAGTTGGTTTTTTTTCCGAAAGTGGAGATCTACTTTGTGTTATTTTTGATGAGGTCAAAGCTGTTAAAGATCATCAGATCCTTGAATTCGTCACTCACATCGTTGAGATCAGTGTAAAAAATGGTCAAACCACTTACACCATTAATCATCCCAAAAAGATACCTACAGCACGAACAAGACGATCCAAAACCAACTTGAAAACATAGCGAGTTTAAGCTCTCGAATCGGGAGCTTTATCCTCTCGCCATTTGGTTATGTAATCGAGAACCATCTTGACCCTTTCTTCGATTGAAGCAGGTGGAATATGAATAAGTTCATATCCCAACGCCCTATAATTCTGTTCTAAACACGCTGCTTTCTGTAGAGAATCTTGCAGGCTTTCATTGCGTGCAAGGCCAGGAACAACAAATCCCAAACTATCGATGAAGAAGACTCGCCTATTGAAATAGTACGTGTCGATCGAGTTCTGGACGCAATCGATCACATATGGGTAGAGTTTACGTTTCTGTAGTAGAATATAGGACAAGCCATCCAGATGCCCGCGATCAAAAAATACAATAGGTGCGGATGAATTTTGCACCTCGAGCTGCCTTTTGGAGATGAGCTTGTACATGCGGATGTGATAGTCATCTGCTTTCCATGGTCTTTCGATATTATTTTTTAAGCCTTCGTGAATAATATCTGTAGCAGCTTCGGGAACAACGAGATATCAGCGGTTTTCTAGAGCATTGATGATGGAGGTTTTGCCAGTTCCAGGTCCCCCTGTGATGATGTAGCGGAGTTGGTCTTGTTGAAGAGGATGATCATTGCCTTTAATTAGAGCAGCAATTTTTTCATCCTTCATCCCTCAACCTTACTTTCTACCCCTTTCTCTTCCTCTCGTTTTCAGTCAGATAGCGCTTGCGCAAACGAATGAAATTCGGCGTGACCTCGATGAGCTCGTCGTCGGCGATGAAGTCGATCGCTTGCTCAAGAGTGAAGCGGCGGGGTGGCGTCAGGATGACGTTTTCATCACTGCCTGAAGCCCGCACGTTTGTCAGGTGCTTTTCTTTAGCGACGTTGACGACGATGTCGTTATCGCGTGAATTTTCTCCGACGACCATGCCTTCGTAGACTTCATCGCCGGGGTTGCAAAAGAGCGTGCCGCGTTCCTGCAGGTTGAAGAGCGCGTAGGGTGTTGATTTACCTAGGCAAGCGGAGATCATCACGCCGCGGATACGACCCGGGATGGGGCCTTTGTGCGGTTCGAAACTGTCGAAGACGGATGTAAGGATGCCAAGCCCGCGCGTGACGGTCATGAATTCATTGCGGTAGCCCATCAGTCCACGCGTGGGAATGAAAAACTCCAAAGTGGTGATGTTGTGTTCGTTGGTACTCAAGGCGCGCATCTCACCTTTGCGGCGGGAGAGCTCTTCAATGACGAGTCCTGAGTAGGCGTGCGGAACTTCGATATGCGCGATTTCAAACGGCTCGAGGGTTTGACCCGCTTCTTCTTTGAGAATAACCTGCGGTTTTGAGAGGGTGAACTCAAAGTTTTCGCGGCGCATCGCTTCGATGAGGACGGAGAGGTGGAGTTCGCCTCTGCCCGCGACCCGCATGGCGTCTTCGCGGCCGGGAATCTCTTCGATTTTGAGGGTGATATTCGCGCGCTTCTCTTGGTAGAGGCGGTCGCGGATCTTATTCATCGTGACGTGCTTGCCATCTTTACCGACAAAGGGGCTATTGTTGACCATGATATCGATAGAAAGCGTGGGCTGTGCCAGGGTAATAGGAGGTAGCTGGACGATATGATCAGGAGCGCAGAGCGTGTCGCCGATCATGATTTCTGGGATACCTGCGATGTTGACGATGTCGCCGACGCCGGCTTCGTCCATCTCGACGCGTTTGAGGCCAAGATAGCCTTCGATGCGTACGACTTTGTGCTGGGTGGCAGCGCCATGGCTGTCGACGCGTGTGATTTGCGCGCCTTTGCGGATTTTTCCTTCTAGGATACGGCCGCACGCCTCTCTTCCCAAGAAGTTATCATAGGAGAGTGTAGTGGCTTGCATGAGGAATGGGAGGTCGATGTTGCCGGGAGGAGGGGGTACTACCTCAATGACCAGTTCAAACATCGGGCGCATGTCAACGCGGGGATCTTCGAGCTTGCGCGTGGCAAAGCCGGAGAGACCTGATGCATAGCAGATGGGGAAGTCGAGCTGTTCATCGGTTGCACCGAGTTCGACGAAGAGGTCGAAGGTGAGGTTGAGGGCGCGTTCGGGATCGGCGTTCGGGCGGTCGATCTTGTTGAGGACGACGACCGGACGCAGGCCGATTTTGAGCGCTTGAGAGAGCACAAAGCGCGTTTGCGGCATCGGGCCTTCATTTGCGTCTACAAGGAGGAGAACGCAGTTGACGAGACCGAGCACGCGCTCGACTTCTCCGGAGAAGTCCGAGTGCCCAGGGGTGTCGATAATATTAATTTTATAATCTTCAAAGAAAAGACTGGTGTGTTTGGCGAAGATCGTGATCCCGCGCTCCTTTTCTTGGTCGTAGCTATCCATCATTCTTTCAGAGACAAGCTCGTTGTCGCGGAAGATGTTCGACTGCTTCAGCAGGCTATCTAAAAGCGTGGTTTTTCCATGGTCGATGTGGGCAATAATGGCAATATTGCGGATTTTATTAGGCGTATACATGCGGCGTATTCTAGCGGATCTCTGGATTGATGAAAACAGCAGAAATCATGTAGACTGGGAGGATGGTGGAGACTGAAGAAGAAATTATCCAAGCGACTCTCGATGATCAGCTCCTCGAGAAGCTCGAGTGTGCTTTTCATAAGCCCACTCAAGCCGTTATTTTACATGACATCGCCAAGATCGCAGCCGAACATTCTGCAATCGACCTCGCTCACAATGCAAGCCGCCTGCCTCCACCCGCACGCGCTGTCCTCTTTCAAAATCTAGCTGACATCGAAGATAAAATTACTTTTATGACCAATACGGGTCCCAGCACCCGTATCGCCGTTTTGCGCGAGATTCCCGATGAAGAAGTCAAAGAATTGATCGATAATATGCCGCCCGACGAGGCTGTTGAAGTTCTTGAAGATCTCTCGGAGCGTAGAATGCGCAAGATTTTGGAGACGCTAGAGCCCGCCAGAGCCCGCCGCATCAGCGAAATTGAAAAGAACGCCCGCAATACCGCCGGACGCCTCATGACGAGTGAGTTTTTTGCCTTTGAAGTCGATGTGACGATTGGCGAAGCTTCCGACTATATACGCAACCATCCGGGCATCGACCTGACCCGCTGCATCTTTGTCGTCGATCCAGAAGGAGAGATCCAGGGGTATGTCCCCGCACGCAATCTGATCGTCAATCCTCCGGAGATGCCGCTTAAACAGGTGATGCGCTCTGTACTCCATAAGGTCAGCCCCGATATGCCGCGCGAAGAGGTCGTCGATCTCGTCGAGCGCTACAAAATTTCCGCCCTCCCTGTTGTAGACGACCAGGATCATCTCATCGGCGTGGTGACCTATGAAGATGTGCTCGATGCGATGGAAGATATGCTCGATGAGACGATCGGAAGCATGGCGGGTACGACGGAGAAGGTGAGTGAGTATGAGCCGCTCATGAAACGCTTTTTGTCGCGCAGCCCTTGGCTTGTTGTGACCATGTGCGCAGGTCTAATTAATGTCGGTGTCATCTCATCGTTCGAAAATTACCAGCGCGGGTTTTTGACCTTCGTGCTCTTTTTTATCCCCCTTATTACGGGGATGTCGGGCAATATCGGGCTGCAATGCTCGACTCTGCTCGTTCGCAGTATGGCGCTCGGTTTCCTCACACCGGGGAATAGACGCGAAGCGATTAGAAAAGAGCTACTCACCGGGACTGTAACGGGACTTGCATTTGGACTTTTAACGGGCTGTCTAATCTACTTCCTCGATTTTGCAGGCCTTGGCCAGATGGGCGCGAGTCCTTGGGTCATTGGACTTATTGTTTCAGTCGGTTTATTCGGCGCCTGTTTAACCGGGACAATATTAGGTGTGTTTTCGCCCTTTTTCTTTGCGCGGATTGGCGTCGATCCGGCTGTCGCTTCCGGCCCGATTGTGACGGCTTTCAACGACTTCCTTTCCATGACAATTTATTTCTTAATTGCTGCTGGTTTGAGCTCAATTATTTTTTGAAAGTCGCTTGTTATAATATTGCAGTTTTGGCGCAAAAAACGTATGATTGGATTATGCTCCGCAAGTCAGAAACAGAGCCTACGTCAAAGCCTATTGGCAAGCTTTTACCGCGCATTTTGAAGGACATTGGCGCCTTGCAAAAGGACCGTCCTGACTTGATCGTAGCGGCCTGGGCAGAGCTTATCGGCGAGCGATTCGCACCCATGGCTAAAGCCTCCTCTTTTGAGGGGGGAGTACTCACAGTTAAAGTAAGAAATTCTTCTCTTTTGAGCCTGCTGGTTCAACACGAAAAGCCTAGGCTTTTACGGGCGTTAAAAGAGAAATTTCCATCCGTCGCAATACGCGACATTCGGTTTAATATAGGATAAAGGCATGCCCACCATGACTAAAGAAAGGGAATATGACGCTAGTGCAATTACCGTTTTGGAAGGTCTCCAAGCGGTGCGCGAACGTCCTGGTATGTACATCGGCGACACCAGTTCGAATGGACTCCATCAGCTAGTCTATGAGGTGGTCGATAATAGTATCGATGAAGCCATGGCCGGCTTCTGTAGCGAGATCACTGTCATCCTTAATAAGGACGATAGCGTCACTGTCATCGACAATGGCCGCGGTATTCCAGTCGGTATCCACGCAGGCGAATCGCGCAAACAGGGACGCGACGTCTCAGCTCTCGAAGTCGTTATGACGATTCTGCACGCGGGTGGTAAGTTTGACAAGAACACGTATAAGGTGTCGGGCGGTTTGCACGGCGTCGGCGTTTCATGCGTGAATGCGCTCTCTAAGAGACTACGCGTCGAAGTGTCGCAAAATGCCAAAGTGTATGCTATGGAGTTTTCGCGCGGAAAGGTGAGCGTACCCCTTGCTGTAATCGGCGAGACGAAAGCCACCGGGACAACTGTCCATTTTTACCCCGATGATGATATTTTCACTGTTACTTCCTACGATTATGACATTTTACAAAAGCGCCTAAGAGAACTCGCCTACCTCAACCGTGGAATCAAGATCATTTTCCGCGACGACCGCAATACTGAACATCCCGAGCAGACCTTCTTCTTCGAGGGCGGAATCGTCTCTTTTGTCGACTATCTCAATGAGAATAAAGGGCCTCTCTTTCCTCAGCCGGTTCATATCCGCGGCTCCCGCCAAGGCGATGATGGCATCGTCGAATTTGAAGTCGCCATGCAGTGGAACGAATCTTTTTCTGAAAATGTCATCTCTTACGTCAATAACATATCGACGCGACAAGGTGGCACGCATATGACCGGTTTTTCGACCGCGCTCACCCGTGTGCTCAATAACTACATCAAAACCGGGCAGTTTGCCAAAGCGGATAAAGTCGCTCTATCAGGCGATGATATGCGCGAAGGCTTAACTGCAGTGCTCTCGCTGAAAGTCCCCAATCCGCAATTCGAAGGACAGACGAAGCAGAAGCTGGGTAATAGCGATGTGGGTTCGATTGTTCAGCAGATCGTAGGCGAAGAGCTGACCACATTCTTAAACGAACATCCCGCTATTGCGCGCATTGTCGTCGAAAAGGCGATGCTTGCTGCTCAAGCGCGAGAAGCCGCGCGTAAAGCGCGTGAACTCACCCTGCGCAAGACAGCACTCGATGGTGCACGCCTTCCCGGCAAGCTCGCCGACTGCCAAGAGCGCGACCCCAAATTATGCGAGATCTATATCGTTGAGGGAGACTCTGCGGGTGGTTCTGCCAAAATGGGCCGCGATCGCAGATTCCAAGCGATCCTGCCGATCCGCGGTAAGATCTTGAACGTCGAAAAAGCGCGTCTCGAGAAGATCCTGCAAAACACCGAGGTGGGTGCGATGATCGCAGCCTTCGGGTGTGGAATAGGCAATGATAACTTCAATATCGAGAAGCTGCGCTACCACAAAATCATCATCATGACGGATGCTGACGTGGACGGCTCGCACATCCGCACGCTCTTGCTTACCTTCTTCTATCGCCACATGCCGCTTCTCCTCGAACATCAATACGTCTATATTGCACGTCCTCCTCTCTACCGCGTCACACGCAAGAAAGTCAAACGCTACATCCACAGCGAAAAAGAGATGGACGACTACCTCATCGAGCTTGGCTCCTCAGACGTGAAAATCCGCCTTGCCGGCCATCAAGAGCCGCTCGAAAAAGAGCAGGTCAAAGAGCTTCTGCGCGTCACTCGCGATGTCGAAGTGTTCATCGGCTCACTTGAGAGAAAGGGGATTCCTTTCCGCACCTTCTTAGATGAGAAAAATGCTGAAGGCCAGCTACCTCGCTACATTGTTAAATACGAGGAGCGTACCCAGTTTGTCTACTCCGATGAAGAGTTTGGCGCCATCAGACTGGAGTATGAAGAGTGGCAGCGCGAGCGCCATGCGCGTACAGAAGCTTCTATGCCAGAAGGGGAGAAACCTGCTGAGGCTACGCCCTTTGTCCCACAATCTTTAAGCTGCATCGAGCTCTATAAAGCGGATGAGCTCCATGATTTAAAAGAACGCCTAGCAGCGTTTGAATTCGCCCTCGACAGCTACGTCGTTGCCTCAGGCAAACTCTTCGATATCATCGAGGAAGATGAGACTGAGCACCCGATCTACACCTTGAAAGAGGGGATCGAGATACTACGCACTAACGGCCGCAAAGGCATCGAACTCCAGCGCTACAAGGGTCTTGGTGAGATGAACGCGGATCAGCTGTGGGAAACCACAATGGATCCTAGCGCTCGCACTCTGATCCGGGTTACAATCCCCGATGCGGTTGCCGCCGACCACATGTTTACTATGCTAATGGGTGAGGAAGTCCCACCCCGCCGCGCATTCATTGAGCAGCACGCTCTTTCAGTCAAAAACTTAGACGTTTAACGAGAAAGTATGAGTTATACAAAAGATGAGATCATCCTCCCGCGCAACGTAGAAGAAGAGGTCAAAGAGAGCTACCTACGCTACTCGATGTCCGTCATCATCTCGCGCGCTTTGCCCGATGTCCGCGACGGTCTCAAGCCCTCGCAGCGCCGCATACTTTATGCGATGCGCCAGCTGAACCTCTCCCCAGGGGCCAAACACCGCAAATGCGCCAAAATTTCGGGCGACACCTCGGGCGACTACCACCCGCACGGCGAAACGGTCATCTACCCCACGCTTGTGCGTATGGCACAAAACTGGGCGATGCGCTACACGCTTATCGACGGCCAGGGTAACTTCGGCTCCGTTGACGGCGACCCACCAGCCGCGATGCGTTATACAGAGGCCCGCCTCACTCATGCGTCTATGGCGCTTATGGAAGATCTCGAGAAAGAGACCGTCGATATGGTCTCCAACTACGACGAAACCAAGCTCGAGCCTACCGTTTTCCCCTCAAAATTCCCCAATCTGATCTGTAACGGCTCATCGGGTATTGCCGTCGGTATGGCGACCAATATCCCTCCCCACAACTTAGCGGAACTCATCCAGGCCACAATCCTCGTCATCGATGACCCAAAGGTCAGCATCGAAGACATCATGGCTGTGATGCCCGCACCCGACTTCCCCACTGGCGGAATCATCTGCGGCTACCGCGGGGTGAAAGAAGCCTATCACACCGGCCATGGCAAGGTGATTCTGCGTGCAGTCATTCGCGTAGAAGAAGATGAAGATGGCGACCGCAAGAAGCTTGTCGTCGATGAGATCCCTTATAACGTCAATAAAGCGTCGCTTATCCAGAAGATCGCCCACCTCGTCAACGAAAAGACGATGAACGGCATCTCGGATATCCGCGATGAGTCGGACAAAGACGGTATGCGCATCGTGATCGAGCTCAAACGCGCCGAAATCCCCGATGTGACGATCAATCAGCTCTACAAATTCACCGAAATGCAGGTGACATTCGGCTGCAACATGCTCGCCCTCGACAAGGGCTTGCCGCGCACCATGAACATCAAGCAGATGATGCAGGCGTGGATCGAGCATCGCATCGAAGTCATCCGGAGAAGAACCCGTTTTGAACTGGCTCGTGCAGAAGCGCGCGCTCACATCTTAGAAGGTTACCTCAAGGCGCTCGACCATCTCGATGCAGTCGTCAAGATGATCCGCGCAAGCGGAAGCCGCGACGAAGCGCGCTCCTCGCTGATGAGCCACTTCACGCTTTCGGAAAGACAGGCGAATGCCGTCCTCGACTTAAGACTCTACCAACTCACCGGCCTCGAGCGCGAAAAAATCGAGCAAGAGCATCTCGAACTCCTCGGTAAGATCACCGAATTCCGCGCGCTGCTGGCATCTGAAGACCTCGTGCGCAATGTGATCAAGGAAGAGCTCCAACATCTTCTGAAACACCACTCTGCGCCGCGCAAGACCAAGATCATCGCCGCAGAAGGCGAATTCAACATCGAAGACCTCATCCCCGATGAAGAGGTGGTGATCACCATTTCCGAAGATGACTACATCAAGCGCATGCCTGCTACCACCTTCCGCGAACAGCGCCGCGGCGGTCAGGGTGTCATTGGTATGGACATGAAGAAAGAGACCGACGTCCTCAAGAACGTCTATGTCGCTTCTTCGCACGACTACCTGCTCATCTTCACCAATTTCGGTAGATGCTACTGGCTGAAAGCGTGGCAAGTGCCCGAAGGCACGCGCCGCTCGAAAGGCAAGCCGATCATCAACCTGCTCGAAGACCTAAGCGCCGGCGAGCGTATCGCAGCCGTCCTTTGCGTCGACAGTTTTGAAAAAGATGCTTCCATCCTTCTCGCGACCAAATTGGGCGTTGTCAAGAAGACGATGCTCAACGCATTTGATTCGCCGCGCCGCAAAGGCGTTTACGCGATCAATATCGACGAGGGCGACGAGGTGATCGCAGCACGCCTTTGCCAAGAAGGCAAGCAGGTTATGCTCTTTACTAGAGCCGGTATGGCTGTCCGCTTCGACCAGTCAAAAGTGCGACCTGTAGGCCGCGTCGCTCGCGGCGTCCGCGGAGCGACTCTGCGCGGCGAAGGCGACTATATCGTCTCCTGCGAAGTCGTTTCTGAGGATGACAGCGTGCTGATCGTCTGCGAAAATGGTTTTGGCAAGCGCTCAGCAGTCAGCGACTTCCGCCAGACCAATCGCGGTGGCGTCGGCGTCCGCTCTATCATCGTGAGCGAGCGCAACGGCATGGTCGTTTCGGCGATCGCTGTCACAGACAATGATAGCGTGCTGATCATGTCTCAAGCCGGCCAGACCGTGCGCATCTCGATGCGCGATGTCCGCGTCATGGGACGTTCTACACAGGGCGTACGCCTCGTGAACCTGAAAGAAGAGGACGTCGTAGTTGCCGTCCAGAAGATGGGTGCAATTGAACAGAAAGAAGAATCCAAATAGCCTCTTCATCACCTTTGAGGGTGGCGATGGCGCCGGAAAAAGCACCCTTATTGAGGAGCTCAACAAAGAGCTGCAAAATAAAGGCCATCCCGTCCTCAAAACGCGCGCTCCGGGCGGAACAGCAGCGGGTCAGCTGATCCGCGCTATCCTCCTCAATGGGGGTGAGATGCCGCTTGCAGCCCGCTGCGAACTCTTCCTCTACTTAGCTGACCGGGCGCAGCACGTCGAAACCGTGATCCAGCCCGCCCTCCAAGGCGGACAGATCGTGCTCTGCGACCGCTATAACGATTCCACCATCGCCTATCAGGGCGTAGGACGCGGTTTTGGCGTAGGGACGGTTGAAAATCTCTGTGCTTTTGCCACCAACGATCTCAAACCCGACCTCACGATCTATCTTGACGTCGATCCGCGCATCGGCATGAACCGACTGCAGCACCAAAGGAACGGCAAAGACCGCATCGAAGCCGAGGATATCCACTTTCACGAGAAGATCCGCGCCGCGTTCCTCGAAATTGCGCACCATGAACCCAGCCGCGTCCACGTCATCGATGCATCCAAGTCCAGGGAAGAAGTGCTTGCCCAAGCGAGGAGCCTGATCGATGTGCGCTTGGCCCGCTAACGCGCAGACGCTTCTCTTTTCAGGCCCTTCCGAAGCCGTCAACCTAGAGCTCGCTAAAGAGTGGGCGCAAAAACTCATCGGCCCCAGCCCAAAAATCGACGCCGGCACCCACCCCGACCTGCATATCTATGCTCCCGAAGGCAAAGCCTCGCTCCATACCGTTGCCTCCATGCAGACTATCGTCCACGAGATGGCGCTGCCGCCCTTCGAAGCGCCCTATAAACTCTTTATCATCTGCGAGGCAGAGAAGATGCAGCCCGCCGCAAGTAACACGCTGCTCAAAACCCTAGAAGAGCCACCCGCCGACACCCGATTTCTGCTCCTCTCCAGCGCCCCCGAAGAACTCCTGCCCACCATTCTTTCGCGCTGCACAAAGATTCCCTTTCACCAACCCATTGAGCGCGCGCTTTCTCCTCGTCTCGCAGCCCTGATCCAGCGCGCCGAAGCGGGGCAGTGGGCCGAGCTCCTCAAAGAGCTCACCGAAAGCGAAGAAGAGCTGAGCGCTATCCCATCGGACCAGCTCCTCGAGCAGCTTCTGCGAGCCACTGACACGAGCACGCTATTTTCTTACCAGAGCGCCTTTAAACGCATCGAAGAGGGGCGCCTTGCCCTGCAGCACAACGTCAAACTGCGCACCGTGCTTCTGCAATTGCTATATAAATAAAATAACAGGATATTAGGATAGACAGGATAAAAGTTTATCCTGTCTATCCTAATATCCTGTTAATAAATCAAAAAATCATATTGACTGTTATTAAAGATCTTGTAAAATTTCTCTCTAAAAATAGGAGGCCATTATGCAAGACATGCGCATTGAGAATTCCCCGATCCACACACCCACATCACCCATCTCAACTCCACAACCGATTCATCGCTCCACTGTTTTTTCATCCTCCATTGAATCAAAAGACCAAAGCTGTTTAGGAGGCATCTGGAGCACTTTTACCTCATTTATATCGAGTATATGGCATGCGCTCCTCAGATGTTTTGGACGTGCCGAAAAGGGCCCTGATGGTAATACAGGAATCAATGCCGCTGACAAAGAAGAGAATAATAAAGCGAGCCCGCGAGAAAAAGAAATTAAGGAATTTGTTGATGTTCAGCTTCGTAATCTACAGGGGCATCTTGACAATGTCTGGAATGCGGTGTGGATAGAAAGAGGTTCTGATAGGGTCCTGCCTCATTCTGGGCTTTATAAACCTGGACTGGAAAATGAAATTACTAAAAACATCACAAATGAATCACTCGCAAATCAAGGAAAGGCGATTAAAATCGTATTGATATGGGTCTATTTTGATCAGGAGAACAAGCAACTCATTCTCCAGGAATATCACCGAAATGAACATGGTTTCATGAGTGCCGTTGGCAATTCCTTTACGCGGCATTATCAGACTGACAGTATTTTAGAAGCTGTAAACTCTATGTTTGGGCCTGCAGTCCCTCCTCATTTTAGGCAGGAATTAAAGAATTTCGTGGGTTCCTATCAAGGTAAGCTCTCTAAAGAAGGATATATCGATCCAAGTAATTTGGATTTTTAATAGCACTTTGTCTATAAAGATGGTGTAAAATTTTACCTTAAAAGGAGTTTTTTATGGAAGACATGCAAATTCCGAGATCTAACATTAGTAGACCGGTACCAACAGCTGCACATTCTATTAAAGCTATTCAATCTTCTTCTGTTTTTTCGTCTTCTTCCATCGAGTCAAAAGACGCGAGCTGTCTAGGAAGCATCTGGAGCTCGTTCACCTCGATGATCTCCAGTATATGGAATGCGATCAGGAGCTGTTTTGGATGTGCTGCTGAGAAACCCGGCAATGATACAGGGATTAAAGATACTATCGACGAGAATGACATTAGAGAAATTATCGACGAACAGGCGCAATATCTTGAGGACATGATAAAAGCGAAACAGCCTTGTTTTCACATGTTGTGGGTTGAAAACGCTTCTGGCGAGCGTCGTGTAGTCGATCATAAATACTATGGAGAGAAAGCAAGGACTGATGATTTCAAAGAACAAACTGCTCGGAGAAAAATCGCAGAGATGTCAAATGGCATGTTGGAGAAAAAGGCGCAGCTGATTCAAGTAAGATGGTTCTGGATGGAATTTGATGAGTTCAAGAAGCAATTCGTGCTCCTAGAGTATCACAGGGCATTATATGGAAAAGAGGCGCTTGTGCATCAGGGCAACCACGTAACAAGATGCTTTCAGCATGAGAATATCCTAAAAACAGTTGATGGATATTTTGGGGGAAGAGTTCCTCCAGATATCAAAGCAGGACTGGTGGCTTTTGTAGGTAAATATACACAATCCCTTTCTAGCGAAAAGGATATCAATCTAGAGAACCTCGAATTCTAAAAATGAAATAACAGGATATTAGGGCGTGTCGTCAATTGCTAAAAAGTGCTGTTTTGGGTCTTTTTTTATCAATTGACGACACGCACTAGGATGTGCAGGACATTTATTATCCTGTATATTCTGCTCTCTTTTTTACGCCTCGATTATTTATTTCCCGATAACTGGCGTAGGTAGCACGGTAGAATGCTGCATTCAGTCTGTGATCAGATTCTGGCTGAGAAAGAACGTTTCTGCGATCGGGGAATCTTTCGGTTAGGTGAAAGCAGCCTTCGGCAATTAATCCGATCGCTGTAGAGAAAAGGAATGTCATCCCTTGTGAATAATAAGTTTCTGGTTCAATGCCGAGAAAAGCAGCTGTATTCACCAAAAAAACTACTCCAGCAATATTCCATGCTCTATTTGTATTAACCTCTGATGACATGAAGCCCCCTTATTTATGAAGTAACACAGCCATGAGTAGGGCATTTTCTTCTGCCCATCCTGCTACCTTTTCCAAGTGGTCGAAACAAGTTTGTACGACGGATGTTAGACTCCAGTAATCTTCAAGAGTCTTAGGCTCGGCAATAGGCCGCTTGATTTGGATATAGGCATTGATAGCACGAGCTCTTTCTTCTGCAGTTGCTTCATCATTCTCAAAGCAACTCTTTGCATAGGCAACTTGTGAGATCACAGCCGGAGATCCTTTGATCTCCCATATTTGTCTTGCGATAGTTGTTTGAGCATCTGGGCATAAGCCATAACCTTTGGAAAGCAGCGCATTCCCTTTCGCATTGTCTCCAGTAAAAAAGGACTCTGCGGCTTGGGTGAAAATCGATAGATCGGTTGACATATTCCTTATTTCTTTTCTTTTATGCGCTGCAATGCTGATTGTTCTAACTCTGCAGCCTTTCTTTTGCCGTATTCAGTTTGAGCATAAGCAATTTGCAAGGGATTGGTACTTCTGTAGAAAAGTGGATCCATTTTAGGATCTAGTCCTGGTTTGGGTTGATAGGTTCTATCATCAGCCAATCTTTCGGATAAGCGAAAGCAGCCTTCGGCAATTAATCCTGCGGCTGTGGAACAAAGGAATGTCATCCCAGCGGAATAAAGGGTTTCTGGTGTAAGAACATAAAAAGCAGTTGCATTAAAAATAATAACTGTACCAGCAATTGACCATGCTCTATTTGAATTAACTTCTGTTGCCATGCATACACTGTACCTCAGTCGCTTAATTATTTCACACTAAAAATAATTGTAATAGTTTATTTGGTTTTGAAGATAAAGAGTGGAGCAATGCAGAAGAAGAGCATGCCGCCTATGAGGGTGAGCTCATAGCCAAAGAGATTCGTAATAGGCACTTGAGAAGCCGACGAGGATCACGGTGACCCAGCAGAGGATCCCGAGCGAGCAGGTGACCCAGATTCCGGGAGTTTTGCCGGGAACGCGGAAAGAGCGCTGGACATGAGGCTAGGAATAGGTGGATTTTTATGGAATAAATAACAAGAAATTTTTGAATATTTAACCCTCGACAGTTTTTTCTTCCTCCTTCGAGTCGAAATCGGAGAGCTGTTAGAAAACAATTGAAATCTATTACAGTTCAGTTTAAAATGCTTGTTAAAAATGGAGTGTTTTATGTGTTCCCCAATAATCAATAATAGCTCGAAGTTCGAAAGACCAATCCCATCGTCTTCTAATCATATTTTGAATATTCAATCGTCGACTGTTTTTTCTTCCTCCATCGAGTCGAAATCGGAGAGCTGTCTAGGCGGCATCTGGAGCTCGTTCACTTCGTTTATCTCCAGGATATGGACTGCGATTCTAAGTTGTTTTGGATCCACTATAGAGAAACCCAGCCAAGAAAGGGAGAATAATCCTACTGGCAGCGGGGATCATAGTATAAGAAATGTTGTTGAAACACAGGCGGGATTTCTTGCGGGTAGGATACAAGTGAAAAAGCCTTGTTTTCATATGCTATGGGTTCAAAATGCTTCTGGCGAGCGCCAGATAATTCATCATAAATACTACGAAGAGAACGCTAGAAGTGATGATTTCAATGTACAAACGGCCGAGCGTCAGATCGCAGCGATATCAAAAAAAATGCAGGAAAAAAAGCCAGAGCTGATTCAGGTGAGATGGCTCTGGATAGAATTTGATGCATCTGCTAAACAATACGTTCTCCAAGAAGGGGTTGGGATTCGGGTGACCTCTGAACAAAGACTATATCAGTCAGAGACTGTTTTTGGGAGAGTTTTACGTTATTTCGGGGATGACGAATCTCTTAAGCGCGCTGCAATTAAATTTGCAAACAGATATATCCCTCAACTTTCTAATAACCAAGATATCGATATAGAAAAGATAGAGATGTAAAGAAACAAGATATTAGGGCGTGTCATCAATTGACGACACGCCCTAATATCCTGTGAATTTTTCATTTGTTCTGTCTATTCAGGCAGTTTTTTGCATAGGTGACTTGAGAAATCACTTCGGGTGAGCCTTTGATCTCCCACATTATTCTTGCAATAGAAGTTTCAGCCCTTGTGAGTAAAGGGTTGATGGATCAAGAATTAGAAAAGCAGCTGAATTAACAACAACCACAACCCCAACAGTTCTCCATACTCTATTAATTTCTGATGCTATATCAGCATTATAGGAAATTAAAGCCATTCCGTGAGTTAAAATAATTTATTTTGATTTGAAAATGAAAAGCGGGGCGATGCAGAAGAAGAGCATTCCGCCTATGAGGGTGAGCTCATAGCCAAAGAGATTCGTAATAGGCACTTGAGAAGGCGGGAGGAAGCCGACGAGGATCACGGTGACGCAGCAGAGGATCCCGAGCGAGCAGGTGACCCAGATGCCGGGGGTTTTGCCGGGGACGCGGAATGAGCGCTGGACGTGAGGCTTGGAGTGGTGGAGCTTGAGGGCGGCTAGGAATAGAGCAACGTAGACGAGAAGAGCGAGTTGGGCCGTCATCGCGGAGAGCAGCCAGAAGGAGCTGCTCACGGTCGGCATGAAGATAAAGGCGAGGCAGAGAACAGAGACGAGGCACGCTTGTATGAGCAGGATGGGCACAGGGGCGCCGCTCTTGTTGGTGCGCGAGAGAAATTTAGGCAGGCTGCCGTCTTGGCTGGCGACCTGCAGGCCTTTTGTCGGGCCGATGATCCATGCGCCCACGCCAGCTAATCCACCGATGACGATGGCGAGCGCGATGACCGGTTTTAACCAGGGGAGCTGGAAAGCGTCGATGAAGATGGAAAAGGCTTGCATGACCCCGACGACGAGGCTGAGGTCTTTACCGGGAACGACGAAAGCAATAGCCAGCGATGCGAAGACGATCGATCCGAGGATGATGATGCAGGCGATGAAGAGCGAGCGAGGGTAGTCGCGTTTGGGATTGCGCATCTCAGCGGCATGGGTCGCCGCCATTTCTAGGCCGAGGAGTCCGAAGAGCACGTTCGTGAGAAAGGCGAGATTGCCCATCGAATTGGCTTGAGGGAAGAATTCTTTCCACGAGAAGGTGATCTGCGTGGCTTTGTCGGTGCCTAGCCAGACGATGCCGAGGCAGATGATCAGCAGCATAGGGACAATGGTGCCCAGGAGCGCGCCAACCGCACTGAGGATGCTAGAAGCTATCATGCCGAAGCAGTTGATCAGTGTGGCTCCCCAAAAGAGGATGAGGACAGCGGAGGCCATATAAGTGCTGTTTTCGGCGTAAGCGGGGTTGAAGAGATAGGTGAAGGTGCCGGCAATCAGTGCGAGAATGGTCGGGTACCAGATGATGTTGTAGATCCAGTTGAGCCAGATGACAACAAAGCTAAAGCGCTTGCCAAATGCTTCGCGCACCCAGACGTAGATGCCGCCGCGGGTGGGCCAGCCTGTGCCGAGCTCGGCAGACACGAGCGCTGTAGGGATAAAAAAGGTGAGGGCAGCTAGCAAGTAGAAAAAGACCAGACTGAAGCCGTAAACCGCCGAAAATGGCAGCGTGCGGATGCTATCGACTGCGATCACGTTGATCATGACGAGTTGAAAGAGTCCGAGTACTTTTTTGCCTTTTATCATCTTAGTTTACCTGACCAGTTGAGCTTGGAGCGAAGGGTGGAGAAATAGTCGCGTCTTATGAGATGTACCATGCGGAAAACTTTTTTGCCACGTCGTATTTTGAGCACATCGCCTGTTTTCAATTCGTGGTGGGTGATGCCGTCTGCACTGACGGAGAGGGCATCGTAGGCGCTCAAGTATTGGATCTGGATCGTCTGGTCGGCAGTGAGCACCATGGGCCGATTGGAAATGGTGTGGGGGCTGACAGGAGTGAGGACAAAGGCATTAAGCGATGGAGTGACGATAGGGCCGCCTGCAGCAAGTGAATAGGCAGTCGAGCCATTCGGGGTGGCGACAATTATGCCGTCCGCTTCGAAAGTATTTAGGTAGAGATCATCGACGTGGATCCCCATTTCGACAAGCGAGGGGTTGACACCGCGGTGCACGACGATGTCGTTGACGGCAAAAAAGGTCTCTCCGGAGGGAAGCTCGCCTTCAATGCTAAGGCGTTCGTCTATCGCATAGTTTCCACTGATGAGATCTTGCAGGCTGGGGTAGAGGTCGGTGAGGGGAATATCCGCCATGAAGCCGAGATGGCCGAGATTAATCCCGATAACGGCTGCGTCGAGTTCGGCGTATTTATGCACAAGGCGCAAAATGGTGCCATCGCCGCCCATGGAGACGATAAAATCGATCTCCTTCGGATTGACTTCAGAGAGAGGAATCGCGCCAATCTGAGGTGCTTCCTCATCTTCTGCAACGACCTGCGCGCCGCGCGTCGTGAGAAACTCTTGGATGCTAATCGCAAGATGGCGCGACTCTTTTTTCTGTGAATGGGGGAAGAGAGCGAGCATCATAAAATCGGTGCGAGCTCCATGTTGTATTGCTTGATCAGAGTGCGAGCAATCGAAGCTGCATCAAGGCCAATCTCATTGATGAGCTCAGGATACGTGCCCTGCTCGACAAATGCATCGGGGATGCCGAAATTAAAGAGGGGAATGCGGAAGCCGTTGCGCACAACAAAGGAGTTCATGATCATCCCTAGTCCGCCGCTGACCGAGTGCTCTTCAATCGTGACGGCGCACTTATGGCTGGTGAAGACCTCATAGAAGAGTTCAGCATCGAGGGGTTTTAGGAAGATCGGATCGATGACGCTTGCGCTGATGCCCGCTTCGGCGAGCAGGTCGCGGACGGCAAAAGCCGTGCGCGTCATATGGCCAAGGGCAATCAGGGCGATATCGCTGCCATGGGTGAGGATTTCTCCTTTTCCTAGTTCGCGCCGTTCAATTGGTGCGTCTCGTTCTTCTGTCGCCATATTCGGATAGCGGATGGCGGTGGGGCGTCCCCAGCTGAATGCGCTTTCCAGCAGCTCTTTAAGGAGATGCCCATCGCGCGGCTGGCAGATCACCATATTCGGCATCGTATTCAAGAAAGAGATGTCGTAGATGCCATGGTGCGTAGAGCCGTCTTCGGCGGAGAGTCCTCCGCGGTCGAGCGTAAAGACGACGGGAAAACCGGGGAGGCAGACGTCTTGGAAGAGATTATCGAGGGCGCGCTGGAAGAAGGTGGCGTAGATCGCGCACACAACCTTCATTTTTTTGCCATAAGCTAAGCCCCCGCTAAAGGTCACGGCATGCTCTTCAGCTATGCCGACGTCGAAACAGCGATCGGGGAATTTCTGCATCATCTCGGTCAGGCACGAACCATAGGGCGTCGCAGGAGTAATCGCAACCAGGCTCGGATCGTTCTCTGCCATTTTTAGGAGATGGCGACCGAAAATCTTGGGGAAGGTGGGCTTGTTACTGCCGCCTTCAAGCATTTTTCCCGTCACTTTGTCGAAGGGTTTACAGCCGTGCCAAGAGATCGGATTTTGCGTGGCGCTTTCCATCCCCTTTCCTTTGACCGTGATGAGGTGGAGGAGAATGGGACGCGTGCTATCTTTGCAATCCTCTAGGGCTTCGATCATCTTCATGATGTCGTGACCGTCGATCGGTCCTACATACTTCAAGTTGAACTGTTCGAAGAAGGTCGCCGCAGGCTTGGAAAAAGTGCCGCTGCTGAGGATCTGGGCGATGGCTCCGACGTTATAGGAAATCGACATGCGGTTGTCGTTTAAGACGAGGATAAAGCGTTTCAAGGCTTTGGGGAGATTGTTTAGGGCTTCTAGGGCCATGCCGCACGAGAGCGTCGCGTCGCCAATGATCGGAAGAACATATTCCGAACGGCCGGAGAGGTCGCGGTTTTTGGCAAGGCCGAGGGCAGAAGAAATTGCGGTTCCCGCATGACCTGCGTAGAAATGGTCGTGAGGGGATTCAGCGGGGCAAGAGAAGCCGCACAGGCCTTTGTAGCGGCGGATCTGCGCAAATTTTGCTGCTCTGCCCGTCAAGAGTTTGTGGGGGTAGCTCTGGTGGCTGACATCGAATATGAATTTATCTTCGGGGGAGTTGAATACGCGGTGGAGAGCCACCATCATTTCGACGGTGCCGAGATTCGATCCAAGATGCCCGCCGTTGACTGCCATCACATCGATGATGGTTTGACGCATCTCAGCGGCAAGCTCTTCGAGCTCAACTAGAGTAAGCGCCTTCAGATCGCGAGGAGTGTGGATCGAAGACAAGAGCGTCATACGTTCAGAGGGGCTCCGCGAGTGGGTTGAAAGGCTTCAGTGACAGGCCGTCCGCTCTCATCAACAACGGTTGCGCCGCCCTGGTTTTTCAGCAGAATTTCGATCTTCTGTTCCGCTTCTGAGAGGCGTTTTTGGCAAGAGGAGATCAGCCCATCGGCTTCTTCGTAGAGTTGAAGCGCTTCATCCAAAGAAATGGAAGAAGAGTTCATTTTCTCGACGATTTTTTCGAGCCTTTCATAGGCCTGTTCAAAACTAAAAGAATTCATAATACTTTATCCACATGGACGAGAATTTGCCCGTCGCTAAGCTGTACACGGAGGGCCTCTTCAGGCTCTACGGAACTTTTCGAAAGAATAACTGACGGCTCCTTTTCGCGGAAGACAATCGCATACCCCTTGGCGAGGAGGTGGCGCGGGTCGATTCCGTTGAGATGCGAGGTCAACCCCTGCAGCCGCTCGGCACGCCTCTGGATCAGCTGGCGCATGCGGCGGACGATGATCTCCTCCTCCTTTTGGAGCTTGGTGCGCATCTGCGCAATTTTGGCGGAGGGCTTAAGGAGTTCGCGCTGGCGAGCGAGCGCCCCCACCTGTAGGCTTCTGCGCTGGACAAGAGTGCGCAGAGACGTGATAAGAGATTCTTTGGCGTCGTCGAGCATTTGGGCATAGCGGGCTGTAATATGGCGGGGGGTGGATTTTATGAGCTGGGTCAGTGAGCGCCGCTGGTTGCGCACGAGCCCTTGGACAGTCTGAGAAAGCCGCAGAGAAGTTTTCGCCAAATGCATGAGTTCTGCGCTCTTTTCCACTGTGGCAATCTCGGCTGCTGCCGATGGAGTGGGGGCGCGCACATCGGCGACAAAGTCGGCGATGCAAAAATCGGTCTCATGGCCTACTGCGGAAATGATCGGGATCTGCGACATTCTAATCGCCCGGGCGACGATCTCTTCGTTAAAGGGCCAGAGGTCTTCTAAGCTCCCACCGCCTCTTCCGACAATCAGCACATCTGCCAGCTCATAGCGATTAAATTCTTCAATAGCACAGGCAGCGAGAGCGGTAAACGAAGGGGCGATGAGCGCTTGCGGTTTTTTCTTTAGCCGCGGCGTGATAGTGCGGATAAAAGCAGATGGAATTCGAGCGTATCCGGGAAGGTGTAGTCGAGAAAAGAGGCGCGCGCTGCGCTCTCGCCGATAACGCCGGTCCGTCCGACCTCAAAGGGGCGGAGGCCAAAGACCAGGTAGGGCAGCTGCTGGTTCAGAGTCTGGAAGGAGTTGATGCGCGGTCTAACGCGCAGAGTGCCAAACGAGTTGTCTTCGCTATGGACCACTTGAAAATAGGTGCTCTTCTGCGTATTGACCTCAAAGTCGGGATCTTTGAAATCGCTGACCATGCGGTCGTCGCTCATCTTGTCCCACTGCAGGTGCACTTCTGTTTTTTCATCAGGGCTGACAGTGGTCAAAAGTCCTTGCAGGCGATAGCGGCGATTGCCCTTTTCATTTGGAAAACTCTTGTCAAAAGCACCATAGCTGCGCGTGACAAAATAGGTGCGGTCGTTGGGAGAGATGTACTCCGTTTCAAGCGCCGCGCCGGGTCCCAGTTTGAGACGGTAGTCTAAGCGCAGGTAGGCGTTGAACTCCTGCCAGGAGAGAAAGCGGTAACGCGCCGAAATGCGCGGGCCGATCCCCTTATCCCAGAGTACGCGGAAGCGCAGAGGGGCGTCGCGGAAGAACTTCAAATTGCTCTTGAACGAGGGCAGCCAGAAGATCGGGATCTGAGCGAGCTTGAGGCGGATATTTTTTGCAGAGAGGATGCCTCCGGGGGAGATCTTCACAGCGCCCGCCTTGAGTTCCCAGGCGCTATCGGCGTTTTCACTCGTCGTGATATAGCCGCCATAGACGACAAAACTGCCGTCGGGCTTGAGTTCGATCTTTTCCCCGCCGATAAACCAGATATCGACAAAGGTCTTCCCGTCGATCAAAGAGCCGCGATTCTCCAGAAGATCGTATTCGAGCCGCTCCCCAATAAAGACCTGCTCGCCATATTCGATCATCAGATCGCCTTCTGCAACGATCTTTTGGACGCGGCGTCCCTCTGTGACTTTATCGGTGTAAGAGATGTTTTTGGCTTGGATGCGCAGGCCCGGAGCTGTGACCACGCCGCCCTTGTCGGTCTGCAAGACACCGTGAGAAAATTCCGGGTCTTTCAAATTGACGACAAGACCTTCTTCAGCTTGAAGAGGAGCAATCGCACAAAGGGCAAAAAACAAAAAAGGTTTCCACATCAGAGACAGAGTATAACACGAAACTTTGTTATTGCAAGGCGTGGAGAAGCAGGCCTGCTAAGACCGAGCGATTTTTCGGATTCCCGCTCTTGATGGCGCTGAGTAAAAGATCGATGCTCTGAGGATCGTGGCGGTCGGCAAGCGTCTCATACGTTTCAATGAGCAGGCGTGAACTATCCTCTGGTGTGAGCTCATAGCGGCTCGAGCCGAAGCGCTGATCGAGCGAAACAGGAGCTTTTAGGCGAATGATTTCACTGGAGAGATTGCGGGACAAAAAGGCGCGCAGATTGCCCTCGTAGGGCCCTTCTACATTCAGCCGATAGAGCGCAAGCGTACAGTAGCCCCTCACGAAAGGAGCGCCGGCTTG
>JABDCT010000003.1 GCA_013287985.1 Chlamydiota bacterium | reverse complement strand
TTCGAGATCGTGCATCCAGTAGATCGATTGCTTGCCCATCTGCTGCAAGATGAAAAACCATGCGCTGAAAAGCAGTCCGAGGCCGAGCAGTGATTTAAGTGACATGCCGAGAAATACGATCTGCACTTGTGGAGCTAATCGATTGGCGATGCCGAGAAACATTTCGCACATCAGAATCGACACGAGCGAAGGAGCTGCGAGCTGTATGGAAACAGCTGTCAGACGTGTGAGGAGCCCTACGATGGTTTTCCAGAAGGGCGTAGCTAAGTTGAAAAACGTTATCGGGACGAACTGATCTACCGGCAGTACCGTGAATGAGTAGATGAGCACGTTGAGGAAGACGAACAGTCCACCCACTTGAAAGAAGACGAGGATCATGGTGTAGTTAAACAGGTTACCGATCGATGAGGTCTGTGTTTGCATGAAGGGATCTGTCACCTGGAGCGACGAGGAGCCGCGTTGGAAGTCGATGAGCGATCCCGCGCTGGTGGCGATGTAAAAGGGGATGGTGGCGAGAAAGGCGAGCATCACGCCGATGAGAAGCTCTTTCAGTGCGTATCCGACGTAGAGCATGTTAAAGTCGAGTGTCGTCGTGACGGTCTGCATGAGGTGAGGAAGAAGGATCAGCACGAGCGAAATGGCGAGGCCGATTTTCACGCCGCCGGGCAGCCGCGATCCTAAAAATGGGACCATCGATACGATGGGGGCCATACGCATCAGGCCGAGGAAAAAAGCGGATAAAAGCGCCATGGGCGTCATGTTCGGAAGGCTCAGGAAGAGGGAGACGTAATCTTCTGTAGGTGAGCCGGGCATATATCAGCTTGAGGTCCACTTGGGGAAATTGGTGAGGATGTTATTAGCAAATTGGAAGATCTGGGCGCCGAGCCATCCACCCATGAACAGCAGAGTGAGAATGACCGCAAACAGCTTGATCATGAATGAGAGGGTCTGCTCCTGGATCTGTGTCGCCGCCTGGAAGACCGCCACCATAAGGCCGAGAATGGTGCTGATCAGAATGGGTGGTCCAGAAAGAATGAGGATAAGCAGCAGCGCCTGATAGGAGAGCTGGTAGATTTCGGCTGTGAACATCTGAACCTCACCTAAATGATAATACGAGTCCCTGAATGATCAGCGTCCAGCCATCGACCATCACAAGCAGAAGTAGTTTTAAGGGTAGCGCGATCGTGAGCGGTGAAAGCATCATCATACCCATGGCGAGCAGGATGTTGGACGTCACAAGATCGATGACAAAGAAGGGGAGATAGATCAGTACACCGATTTCGAACGCCGCTTTGAGCTGAGAGGTGATAAAGGCGGGGACGAGAATGATGAAGTCGGTCGGCTTGAGCTTCTCTTTGTATTCAGGAGGAAATGTTCTATAAGCAAGCTGGTAAAAGCTGGTCATGTGCTTGCCGGAGGTGTTTCTCTGCAAGAATCCGCGGAGCGGCTCTTTGGATTTGTCAGCGACATTCATGATATAGGTTGCCGTTGGACCCGATATCAGCTCAGTGGGGGCGTTCTGCTCGATATAGGCGCCGCCGGCTTTATACATGGCGAGGCCTGTCGGGAACATCACGTAGATCGTCATCAAGAGAGCAATGCCGTTGAGCACAGGGTTGGGGGGTGTCTGCTGCACGCCGAGGGCGTTGCGCAAGAGCGATAACACGATGATGATCTTGACATAGGAAGTGAGCAGCATGATCGCGAAGGGCAATATGGCAAGACCGGCGAGGACGGCGAGCTGGGTGAGCAGTTTGGGCTGTCCGACTTCTTGTGCTCCGCCTGGGATCGCGTTTAAGAGCTGTTCTGCGGGGTTTTGTGCATAGAGTCCTGCGGTGCACAAAAGAGCAAAAAAAAGGAAGATAGCAATGCGCTTAGGGGTCATTTGTCGCCATTGTGAAAGATCGATCGATTAAACTCAAGTCCACACAAAAAATCGTGCACGTACATACATCGGGTTAAAAGGGAAATAACAGGATATTAGGATAGTCAGGATGATTTTTATCCTGACTATCCTAATATCCTGTTATTTCCTTTCTATTGATTTTTAAAATATTTTTCGAAGGCGCGCTCGAGTGCGGTCCATTGGTTTTCTAGCTCGGCATTGATCATGCCCTTCTCGGTCTGGATGATGCATCCTCCAGGGGCGATGTCGGCTCTTTCCTGGATGTTTAGCACTTGGACGTGCGGCAGGATCTTGGCGATCTTGGGACGCTCTTTTTCGATCAGCTCTTTGTCTTTTTTGCTCACAAAGATCGTGACGCGGTAGCTCTGCGTTGCAGGCGCGAGCGCTTGCATGACGATATCGACGATCGTCTCAGGGGATGATTCAAGTTCGTGTGCGACGATTTTTTTTGCCGCGCTCATTGCCAGGGGAAGGACCATGCGCTGCAGCTCGTGCTCCATGCGTTTAACGCCGCCGTCTAGAGTCATGATCGCGTCGTTTAGTTTGGATAGGCCTTCTTCAAAGCCCTCTTGGCGCGCTGCTTCGCGCATTCTCTCGCCCTCGGCTTGGGCTTCTTCTATAAGGCGCTTGGCGTCTTCCTGCGCCTTCTCCAGCACTTGCGCCGCATCGAGCAGGGTGCTGTAGCTTTCAGCGGGGATGATCTTTTCATCGGTGGAAGGGTGGACTTCGCCTTGATAAATGAGGGAAAAGAACTTCATATATGTCCCAGGTAGGAGAGGATTTTGAGATATTGTTCATTTAAGCGCTTGAGGGCGCGGGCATTCTGTGCTCGAGTGCAGTACTTGAGCAGGTGCGTGGCGCGCAGCATCTCCATCTGGTGCGTCAGGTACCAGAGGAAATTGCTGTCGCAGTCATAAAGCGCTGCTCCCAGGCGCTCGAGTCCGCGCTCTTCGACTAATTTGGCAAGCGTAGCGGGTGTGCCATCCCAGCCTTGTAGAAAGAGGCGCTTGAAGATCAGCTCTTCCGGCTCTAGCATCTCTTTTTGTACGAATTCCGATTGGCGCGGGGGCAGTGCATTGAGGATCTCTTTGAGTATGGAGGTTGCGATGATCTGCCGCATCTCAAAGGCGAGGTCGTAGAGGCCCAAGTAGACAATCACTTCGAGGAGCTGCGCATCGTTTAGGCGGAGGAGGATATTGTAGGAAGAGGGCGGCAGGAGTTCGATGGGCAGGAGTTCGCTCGTTAGTTGTTTGAAGAGATGGGAGCGCAGGTAGCCTCTCGCCGGTTTTGTGAGGGTGGGAAGATGGTTGGAGAAGCGGAGCTGCTCTTGCAGACCTTTCACTTGGGCGGGGCCGAGAGCGGCGAGAAAAAAGCGCAGGTCGGATTCGCTCAAGGTGCGCAAAAAGGGCGCGAGCCAGGAATAGTGGATGCGTTCTAGCTCATCTTCTTTGATGAGTTTTTCCTCACGCGAGAGTCCTGCGGAGGGCAGTGATTCGATCTCTTTCTGGTCATCTGTGGATAGCAGGGCGAGGAGTTTGCTCTGCTGATCTAGGTCTACGCTCTCTAACAGAGCCTTACAAACCATCAGGGGTGAAGGCCGCATGCAATCACCTAATCTTTGGAGGATCCGTCAAATGGAGCAGGGCTAAGCAGCTTTTTCCATCCTCCTTTTTGGCGGATGATGGGATAGACTTTCCAGATCAGCCAGGCGACGAACAGGGCAAACGCAATGGTAGCTGCAATGAGGATGAAGAAGACGGTGCGGAATCTGGCAGCGGATGTTTTGTTGATCACAATCGACCAGATGCTGACGTACTCTTTGCCTTTGGGTGTGATCTCTTCTTTGAGCTCAGTCAGAGAAATGTCGGTGAAGCGCGCGCGGTCGGCAATGACGGTTACGTCGTTGACATCGAGCCCGGGAATGCTGCCGGCGACGAGGCGCTTGATCTTGGTCACGAGATGGCTGTTGGGGTCGTCGAGAACTCCCTGGTGCTTGACATAGACGGCTGCAGTCACGCGTTTAGGCGTAGTGGCCGCTGTTCCAGGAAGACCGGTTTCCTCCGGTGGGATGGAGAGCTCTACGTCGGCATCGATCACGCCATCGATCTTGCGGATCGTGCCGGCGATCTGCGCGGCGAGACCTGCCTGGTAGCGGATCGTCTCTTCTCTTTCAGAGGAGATTAGGCCAGACTTGGCAAATAGTTCGAGGAGGTTGGGCGATTTTTTACGCGGCAGGCCGTTTCTATTCAAGATGGCCATGGCATCTACCGAGCGATTCGCATCGACGGCGATGCTGTATTTCATAGTGACTTCAGGTCCGGCAGCGGGTCCGGCAGTCGTAGGAGATGGGGTTTTCAGCGCGGTAATGCCTTTGCTCGCCAAAAAGACGACGATTTCATTGGCTTCGCGTTCATCGACATCATTGATGATGACCATGTTATTTTCGCAACTCGCCATTACAAGGCCGAGCATCACAAATAGGAGGAATCTTCTAATCACTTTAAACATACCCTCAAGCTCAAGCATGCAAGAGAAGACAATTTGTATCAAGCTGTAAATTCGCGTAAATAGCTTTGGTAATCAATAAGTTTTCCCTTGAGGCCTAACTCTTTCTCAGCTTGCCGTAGTGCTCGCTCTTCACGTGATCGAGTGAGAGGATCATCAGCTTCCCAAGCGACTTGGATAATTTCATGATTTCCCTTGAGATCTTGCGTCACGAAATCAATTTCATAACCATCTTCAGTTAGATAATAGAATATTTTTTTCCCTTGTCGCAACAAATCGAGAAAAACTTGATTCTCGAGTAATTTGCCCGTGTTATCAGAAAGATTGAAGGTATTTGCCCCTATCAATCCATTATCAATCGCGTACATCTTTTTAGGTGTGGTTTGCCTATGGCGCAATGACTCAGTAAAGATAGGCGCTGAAAAAATAAGAAAAGCATCTTCAAGATAAGCGAGATAAGAATAGAGGGTATCTTTTCCGACCTTGTAGCCTTGACTCTTGATATCGTTGTAAAATTTGTTGATCGAAAATGGGGATGAAACGTTTTTAAGTAAAAAATGGATAAAATACTTCAATAGAGCAATGTTTCCAATTTGATGTCGCTCAACAATATCTCTAAAAATAACCGTTTCGACATAATTCTGCAGAGTTTCAAGTTGTTCGTTAGAGGGGATTGCTTGAATGCCAGGAAATCCGCCTATGCGAAAATAGTCCAGCAGATAACTGCGCTGCAAATCTAGAGTTTTTCTTCCAAGGGGTTTTACAGGGGGGTCCAGATCATGAGCAGCCAAATATTCCTTGTAACTATAGGGGAAAATTTCAATGGATATTGAGCGGCCTCGTAAAGAGGTTGCGATTTCTTTGCTCAGCAATTTAGCTGAAGATCCAGTCACATAGATTTGAATGTTTTTTGTGTCTAGGAGTCTTCGTAAAACTAATGGCCATCCCTCGATATTTTGTACTTCATCGAGAAACAGATAACAACAGTGGTTGTGATTATTTGGATGGAGGGTGTACCAAGCATCTATCAATTGGCCCATTGCTTTGTGATCTATAGGTAAAAGCCGGTCGTCCTCAAAATTGATATAGAGAATGTGCTCTAAGGGCACTCCGTCGGAGAGTAATTTGCGGACAGTCTGAAATAAAAAATATGTTTTTCCGGATCGCCTCATTCCGACAGCTACTTTGATCATATTTTTGGCTTCTGGAAAGCTGTAATCTCGCGGGATGCTTCTCTCGGTTTGCACAAGAGCGGATCGAAATTCTTCCTGTAAGGTCTCTAAGAATGCCAGCATGCTATCCTTCTTTATAAGGATAATAATATCACTTTCCGTCCTTATTGGAAAGGACAGAATGTAACTGATTGACAATTAGATGCTTACTTTTTAAGGAATCGTTCTACAGAACCAGCGCCGAAATTACGGATGAGGTAGTCTTTAACTCCACAGGTGCAGGCGCGGTAGTTGGCGATGCGCGCCTCTTTTTCTTTGGTGGGTTTGCCGCGCAGGCGAGCAATCTTGAGTTGCAGCTGGCCTAATAGGGTGAGTTTGTAAAGTGCAGCGGCCCGCATCAAAGTCTGTAAAGAGGGGCGGATGCGCTCTTTAAACGGCAGATTGCGCTCAAGCCAGAGCAGCTTATTTCTCCAGAAGAAGTAGCTGGTGTGGGGCTTTCCGCCTACGAAAGAGGCGGAGACTTTATGGCGCAGCTCGGCTTCGGGACAGTAATAGACGCCGAATCCCGCTTTACGGGCGCGAAAGCAGAGATCGCTCTCTTCCCAGAAGAGAAAGAAGCGCGGGTCGAAGAGGCCGACCGTTTCAAAGACTGTACGTTTGACCATGATGGCCGCTCCGCAGACATAGTCGAGAGGGATCATCTCTTGCCATTCGGAAGCCGGTGCGCGCTGGCCGATAAAGTCAAAGGCGCCCTTTTCTTGATTCCACATGCCGCCGAGGTGGTCGAGGATCTTTGGGTCGGAGTAGAGAAGGATCTTGCCTCCCAAAATCCCCGCATCGGGCTGTTTTTCAAAGCCGCGAAGGAACTGAGTGATGAGATCGGGAGAAACTACTGTGTCGTTGTTGAGGATGAGGATGTAGGGGAAGCCTTCTTTGAGGGCCCACTCGATACCGGCATTGTTTCCGCCGGCATAGCCGAGGTTTTGGCCGGTTTGAAGGAGTGTTATATGAGGAAAGGAGGCGCGTATCGCCTCCACGGAACCATCAGTTGAGCCATTGTCGACGACGACAATGGCGCCTTCTTTGCACGCCTCAAGCGAAGCGAGACAGGAAAGCGTATCCGCTTTCCCATTCCAATTGAGGACAATGACAGCGACTTGTCGCTGTATCATGATTGTTTATCCCCCTGCTCAAAGTTGAGGGTTTTCGCAGTTTTATCGACATCTCTTGAAAGTTGATTTGTCTGATTGATTAAGCTGTTTGTGCCTCTTTGCAAATCCATAAGAATTTTTGTTGAAGGAGAGGCCATTGTAGAACTGGAATTTGACGGTGCATTCGAGATGGGCCTAAGGTCTGTACTAGGAGGAGTTCTCGCTTCATGTTTTGGATCTGTTGAGCTCGGACCATCAGGTGTTTGATCCGGCACGAGGCTTGTTATAAGAAGGAAGGCGTTTTTAACCTGTACCTTGCAAGCTTTCCAGGCAGGTTGGCACTGGGTAGGAAGATTAGGCCATTCTTGGAAAAGGTCGTTCCTCTCCAATAAGCATACTCCAGCATATAACTCTCGAAAATTCATTCTTTCGACAAAAGCATCCAGTGTCGTTTGGAGTGTGTTGGCAATGTTCTCAAGTTGAGCTCTCAATGTATCTGGATCGATAGAAGGGGTTTGTTGTAGTTGCGCAAGTTCGCTCAGGGCTTTTGATTTTTCACTCTCTAACTGCTTAGCCGTTTCTCTTTGGGCCATGTCGATTTGGCGGGATTTAACAAGAGCTTCGTTCAACTTTTCCCACGTGCCATTCAGCTGCTCAGGAAATTTCTTCTCTACGAGCACGCGTTGAGAATTAGAAGGGAGTAGTGTTAAATTCTTCCCGCGCTCATCGTTGCTGCGATTGAGCGGAGCAATAACCCCTTCCAATAGCTTTTGATAAGACTCTTGAGGCAAGTTGTTCTTTGCTTGCTCTAGAATGAAAACGGTCTTTCTCAACTCGTCCCAAACGGGGCCAGCGTCAATGTCATCAAATTCCCTGGGGTTCATAGCACTCGAACTGATCGTGCTGCTCAACTGATGTTGAAGGCAGGCTGCAATAGGCTTGAGGTGCTCAAGGAGTTCGGAGAGGGCTGCTTTGTTGATCTTTTCTTTTTGCTGTACATACTCTGTTTTAGTAGTAGTCTCGGCGAGGATCGGTGTCTGCGCAATTTTTTTGTTGGACCAAAAGCCTTTGAGTACATCGAAAACGTTGTAACCAGTCACGGTAGCGGCTCCAAGAAAGACGCCCAAGAGGCGTTTATCGTCCCGGAAAACAACTGCGCTAGTTACAGATCCAAAAAAAGCAAGGGTGTTAACAGTAAACAGCCTAAAGTAGCTGCTGTTGTAGGTAGGGTATTTAGGTCTTAAAGGGTCGGCTTCTCCGCTCATATGCACACTCCAAATTGTTCAAAAATCCGTTTATCTGATACTCTTTTCTCGCATAAGGGGAACGTTTTCAAAATGTTTATCGTTTTTTCTTTAGTCAAAACCCCGCGGTTGAGATTCTCGCAAAAGGGCTAGTATTAATGCAATACAAGCCCTTTTGCGAGAACTCAACCCCGGGAGTTTTCACGCTAGAAAAAACGGAAACATTTTGAAAACGTCCCCGCTACAACGAGGTTTACTATGCTTAATTCGATTTCTATTGATCGCTCCACTGTTTTCGCTTCCACGCCCCTAGTTGACAACTCCTCCTGCCTAGACTGGAAGAAGGTCTACCTAGTCACCACAGTTGCTCTGATTTTAGCTGCTGTTGCACGATCCTTCTTTCTCAACATGCCTCTTGCGGGGCTTGGCTTTAGTCTGCTCGCTCTTGGATATCTTGTGCTCTACTATTATACCACAAGCGGAGATAGTGAATTGCCTACAGTTGAGGATTACAACGCTTTGAAAAAATCAAAAGCTGTAGCGGAGCAAACGCTCAATACAGAAAGGCAAGATCATAGCGACCAATTGAAAAAGACTCAAGAGCTTGTTAAAGCAGCCGACTCAGGAAATTTAACTCAAGCATTTGAAAAACAGGCAAAGGAATTGAGAGAAGGTTTCGAAAAAGACAAACAGCAGTTAAAAACCGAGAACGACGAGCTCAAGAAAAAAGTAGACTTGAGAATCACATCGAAAACTATGCAGGATGAAATTGGAAAGCTTGAGAGTCAAACCAAGTACAAGAAAGAACAGTTACTATTAGCTGAGGCCACTGTAGGAAATAAACTAAGGGAGCTCGATGCTAAACAAAAATCACTGGTCTTGGAAATTGCAGCACTTGAGAAGAAAAAAGCAGCCCTAAATATTCAAACCAAAGCGTGATTATAGAATAGCTCTAGAGCCGCTTGATAGACAGCGTCGGGACTGATCTGCAGTAAGCAGAAAGGCTCGGCGCATTCTTTTTTTAGGCAGGGGCGGCAGGTTTTGGCTACCGAGAGTACGCGCACATGCTGGGCGTGGTAGGGGCCGCAGAATGCCGGATTCGTTGGACCAAAAAGCGCCACGGTGGGCGTGCGCATCGCAAAGGCCAGATGCATCGGGCCGGTATCATTAGAAACAAATAGAGAATAGCGTTTTAAGAGGGCACTGAAGCCGCCGAGGCTCATCTCGCCTGCAAGGGGGATGGCGCCGGGGATCTGGCTGGCGATCTCATGGGCGAGCATCGCCTCAGAGCGATCGCCGCTGACGATGATCTGGCAGCCCATGTGCTGGTAGAGGCGCCTGCCGAGTTCGATGAAGCATTCCGGCGGCCACTGTTTGAAGCGTTTCTGCGCGCCCGGATGGAGGCCGATGAGCGGGATGTGCGAAGGAATCTTGCGCTGCTGGGTAAAGTGCGCTGCTTCGCGCTCCTCTTCGCGGCTCAAAGGGAATTCGAGGGCGTAGTCGCCGATATGAGCGCTGAGGAGTTTGGTGAGCTCGAGACGTCGTGCGATTTCATGCTGCTCTTTATAGGGAAGCGCATGGGTCAGGAGATCGTCGAGACCTTTGTGCTGGCCCGCTGTGCCGATGATGCGCGGAGCGCCGGTGAGAGCGCACAGAGGCAGCGTGACGCGCTGCGAACTATGGAAAAGGAAGATGGTGTCGAAGGTGCGCTTGCGCAAGGCCGGAATCAGCTTGAAAGCACTCCAAGCCAGAGGCTTTTCTAGAACGAAGATCTCGTCGAGGTGTTTGCTGCGGCGGAGCACTTCGTGGCCTACGGGAGAGGTGAGGGCAGCGATATAGCTGGAGGGATAGGTGCGGCGGAGGGCGCGTATCGCTGGGGTGCCCCATAGGGTGTCGCCGATGGCGGTTGTCGAAACGATCAAGATCGACTGGGGAGATTCAGGAATCGGTCGCTTTTTCGCAGGTAAAAGAGCAGCGATTAGCCCTTTGATCAACTGGTTTTTCAGATCCATTCCCGACTAGTATACACAAGAAAGAAAAAAAGAGGAATAACAGGATATACAGCATGATTTTTTCATCCTGTCCATCCTAATATCCTGTTAAATTTAGGGTTTTACTTTGTGGCCAGTGAGGTTGCTTAGGCCGTCGTAAGCTGCATACTTATAGAGGTCGTGCAGGGTTGGATAATTGAAGACCGTCCCTATCACGTCATAGAGATTTTTCTTCTCTTCGACGAGGGCAAGGCCATAGTGGATCAGCTCGGCCGCGATGTGGCCGATGATGTGCACCCCAAGGATCACATTGGTGTCGCGGCTAAAAATGATTTTTAAAAAGCCCGCCTTTGCTCCCATGATTTTTCCGCGTGCCATGTCGGTATAGCGCGCCTTGCCGATGCAGTAGGAGAGATTTTTTTCTTTTGCCTCTTCTTCGGTGATGCCGACCATCGAGACTTCCGGGACGGTGTAGATGCCATAGGGGAAAAAGGAAGGGAGGTGCTCGAGGTCCTGGGTTTTGAAAATGTGGGCAACGGCTACTCTCCCCTGATCCATGCTCGTGCTGGCCAGTGCGGGAAAGCCGATCACGTCGCCAACGGCGTAGATGTGCGGGATGTTGGTGCGGTAGGTCTCGTCCACCAGAATTGTCTCGCGTTTACCTGTTTTCAGACCGATCTTATCGCAATTGAGGGCTTTGATATTGCCGCTGCGGCCTGCGGCAAATAGGAACATGTCGACTTCGATCACTTTGCCGTTTTTAAGGGTGACGCGGATGGGATCCTGTTCGCGCGGGGGAACTTCAATGGATGCTACGCTGGTATCGAAGAGGATTTCGATGCCGCTGGCCTCCATCTGGTCGACGAGATCGCGCGAGATCTCATGGTCGACGAAGGGCAGGATCTGGTCTTTGTCGTTGATCAGGTAGACTTTGGTGCCTATGGTGGCGAAAATGGTGGTGTATTCACATCCGATGACGCCTGCGCCGACAACACAGAGGCTTTCGGGGAAGCGGGTGAGTTGCAAGATCGTGTCCGAGTCGTGAACGCGCTTGCCGTCGAAGGGAATTCCAGGGGGATGGTAGGGATAGGAGCCGGTGGCGATGATGATATTGTCTCCGGAGATGCGTTCTTGAGAATCTCCTGAAACGAGGATGGTGTGGGGGTCTTCAAAAGATGCGACGCCGCGGAAGATGTCGATGCGGTGGCGGCGCAAGTTCGCCTCTACTTCCGCGCCTTCGGTTTCAGTGACATAGTTTTTGCGGAACATGAAGTCTTCGACCGAGGCGGTGTGCTGCAGCGCGCGGTCGATGCCGTAGAGGCCTTTCTCATATTTGCCCGAGAAAAAAAGGGCAGTTTCTTTGAGGGTTTTGGAGGGGAGTGTGCCCGTGACGACTTCAGCCCCGCCATAGCGCGCCTCCTTTTCGACGATGGCGACTTTATGGCCGAAGTAGCCCGCTTTAACAGCTGCTTTTTCTCCGCCCGGTCCTGTTCCGATCACTATCAGATCATACTTCTTCATATTCATCTAATATGTTAAAAAAAAATTATGTACAACCAAGTTGACGCTCTTTCTCATAAAATCAAACACTATCTGATCACGATGATGGGTGTGACCATCGACGAAGCCACTGACGAGGAATTTTACCGCGCCTTTTCTCTCAGCTTGCGCGAAGTGATCATGAGCAACTGGACCGCGACGCTCCATACATGGAATGCCGCGCGGCCGCGCACGCTCTATTTTCTATGCATGGAGTATATGCCCGGACGCCTCTTGGAGAACAATATCTCCAATATGCACGCGGGTGCGCTGGTAAAAGGTGTACTACAGATGCTGGGACGCGACTATCTGCGCACGATCCGCATTGAGCATGACCCGGGTCTGGGCAATGGCGGCCTGGGGCGCCTCGCCTCGTGCCTGCTCGATTCTCTTGCGACTCAGTGCTACCCGGCGATCGCTTATGGGCTGCGCTACCAGTATGGGATCTTCGATCAGGAGATCTGGGAGGGGCAGCAGGTCGAGCGCCCGGACTTGTGGCTGCAGCTCGAAAACCCTTGGGAGTTCCGTCGCGACATGCGCGCTCAGACGGTGACCTATTCCGACCAGGAGGTGCGCGCGCTGGCATATGACATTCCCATTATTGGCTATAGCGAAACGGATGATTTCAATGTGGTGCCGCTGCGTCTATGGACGACCAAGGAGTCGCCCCGCAACTTCGAGCTGCAGCGCTACAATGCGGGCCTGCTCGACCAGGCTGCAGAAAATACGATGCTTACCGATGTGCTCTATCCCAATGACAATAATGAAATGGGCAAGCGCGTGCGTCTCAAGCAGGAGTTCCTGCTGGTGTCCGCGTCGGTTCAGGATATTATGGCGCGCTACCGCCGGGCGTATAGCGATATCAGCCATTTCGCAGACAAGGTGCGCATCTCGATCAACGACACCCACCCAGCTCTTGTGATCGCTGAGCTCATGCATCTTCTCATGCGCGACTGGAGTGTAGGCTGGCAGGAGTCGTTGGAGCTGGTGCGCACGGTGTGCAACTACACGAATCACAGCATCTTGCGCGAGTCTCTCGAAGAGTGGAATGAGCAGCGCGTCGCGGCGCTTCTGCCCACCCACTATCGCATCATCCAGCGCCTCAACGAGGAGTTTTGCCAGGGGATTCGCCAGCGTTATCCTGGCGACGAAGAGCGCGTCCGCCGCCTCTCGATCATCGAAGGGGGCCAGATCCGCATGGCGCACCTGGCGGCTTTAGGGTCGCATCGGGTCAATGGCGTATCGCAGATCCACACTGATATTCTCAAGCAGCAGATTTTTAAGGACTTTTACGAACTATTCCCCGACAAGTTTGTGAATGTCACAAACGGCATGACGCAGCGGCGCTGGCTCTACCACTCCAATCCGCATTTGGCGCAGTTTCTCATGCACCGCATCGGCAAGGGCTGGATCACCGACTTTAAAGAGATCGCGAAGCTGGAGCGCTTTGCGGATGATCCGGAGAGCCAGAAGGAGTTTCTCGCGATCAAGAAGACGTGCAAACAAGCGCTCATTTCCTACCTAAAGAACTACAATCCCGAGAGAAGCCGCGAAGGGGATATCATTGGACACAGCAACCCCCTTGGCGACGATGCGCTGTTCGACGTACAGATCAAGCGCTTCCACGAGTATAAGCGCCAGCTGCTCTCTGCGCTGCACGCCCTCATGCTCTATCAGGAGCTGAAGGCTGACCCATCTGCGCGCAAGATCAAGCGCATGCTCATCTATGCCGGTAAGGCCGCCCCCGGATATGCCATGGCGAAAAATATCATCCGCTTGATCTATTGCCTGGCGCGCAAGATCAATAACGATCCTGCTGTGAGTCCCTTTTTGCGCATTATGTTCATTGAAAATTACAACGTCTCGCTCGCGGAAAAGATCATCCCTGCGGCCGATCTCTCTGAGCAGATCTCATGCCCCGGCACAGAAGCGTCGGGAACGAGCAATATGAAGCTCGCTGTCAATGGGGCTCTGACGATTGGAACGGAGGATGGGGCCAACATCGAGATGCACCGCGATATCGGCGATGCGTGGTGGCCATTTGGCTTTGACTCGGGTAAACCGAGTGAACTACCGAATGCGCTGATCGACCGTTCGCTTGTGCAAGACGAAGAGGAGCACCTTGCGCTCTCTGCCATCTACGATTCGCTTAAAACAGATCGCTATTTGGTTTTGCAGGATCTCATGAGCTATTACGAGGCGCAGAAGAGAGTCGAGGCGCTCTACGCGCAGCCTCTTCTGTGGGCGCAGACTGCTCTGCATAATATGGCGCGCATGGGGAGCTTCTCAACGGACGAGTCGATTCACGCCTACGCCAAAGAGATCTGGGGTCTTGAGCCCTGCCCTGTAAATCTAGCAGAGCTGTCTCGTGTGAGAGGTCAATTCAATGACCACTTCTGAAGAAGGGTAGTATAGGCGCCGCTTGTCTTCATCTCTTCAAGCCCTTTATTGAACTTTTCGATCAGTTTGGGGCTCATATCGAAGAGCGTGATGAGGCGCAGCCCCTCGTCAATGAGAGGGGTGCTGGTCACTTTGAGTTTAGTTGCAAAGAGATCGCGCACGTAGCTTTTGGCGACGAGTGAATCGATCAAAGCGCATTGGATGTGCCCATTTTCAAGAGCATTGAGCGCTTCGGGAACCGAATCAAACTCGCGCACGACGACGCCGGGTACTTTTTGCACGAGCTCGAGAGCCGCCGAACGGCGCATCACGCCCACTTCTTTGTCTTTCAAGGACTCTAAGGAATCAATCTTTGAATCGAGTGGTGTCACGATGACGGGGCCCGTCATCAGATAGGTCTCTGAAAAAGTGTACTCCTGTCCATAAAAAGCGTAAGGGGGTAGCGCAGAGAGAATGGCCTGGTATTTCTTCCCTTTCAACCCCTCCAGCAAGTTGTCCCAGTTCATCTGGACGATGGTTAGATTGAGTTTTTGTCTCTTGCTGATCTCTTGCAGCAGTTCAACGGAAAAGCCGAGCACATTTTTTTCACGGCCGGCGACCTCAAGGGGATACCAAGTGGGATCGACGCCGATGGAATAGCCATTTTTGCTCTTACCGCCGGAGCAGCCACAAAAGACCATGGCGCAAAAAAGAAAAATACTGATTATTCTAGAGGACATAGTTTTATTCTAGGTGGAGAGGTCTCATGAAACAAGCAAAAAGCAGCCTGCTGGTCAATTTCGGCGGTCCGCGCTCCCTAGAGGAGGTGCAGCCCTTTTTACGCTCCCTTCTCACCGACCAAGAGGTGATCCGCACGGATTGGCCCGCCTTCTTGCATAGACTTCTCTTTAATCGCGTGGCGGACAAGCGCGCTAAAACCGTCCGGCACGACTACGCCGCCATCGGCGGAAAGTCCCCCATATACGAGGATACGGAGGCGCTAGCTAGAGCTCTCGAAGAGGAGCTCGGCCACCCCGTCCTTAGCTTCCACCGCTACCTGCCGGCCACCCACGAGGAATTTTTGCAGCGCCTTGCAGCGCTCCCGGGCGAAATCGAGGTGTTTCCGCTCTTTCCTCAGTTTAGCTATGCGACAACCGGAAGTATTGCGCTCTGGTTCCATGAGAAGGCAGCCCCCGATATAGTCCAGCGCATGCGCTGGGTACCCTCTTATGCCTCCCACCCTCTCTACATCGCCGCCTTTAAAGAGACGATCCGTACCTTTTTGCACGAGAAGCAGATTCCCGAAGAAGAGGCCCTTCTTTTCTTTTCTGCGCACGGTCTGCCGCAGTCTTTCATCACAACGGGGGATATCTATCAGCGCGAATGCGAAGCCACCTACAATGCGTTAAAAAGCGCCTTTCCGCACGCTTCCAGCCTCATCGCCTACCAGTCGCAATTTGGCAAAGAGGAGTGGCTGCGCCCCTACACGCGTGATGCATGTGAAGAGGTGACGCAATATGGTAAGCAGCATGTCATATTCATTCCTCTTAGTTTCACGTCAGATCACATCGAGACGCTCTTTGAGATCGAGGAGATGTATCTACCGGTGGTTGCAAACCAAGGAATAAAGGCGTGGCGCTGTCCTGCGCTCAATCGCCGGCCCGACTGGATCCGCGCAATGGCAGGCATCATCCGCGAAGAGCGTCATCGCTCAAGCACGGCGATGCTCATGCGGCATAAGTGAGCAGATTTCTAATGGTTACCCTTTTCCCAGACTTCTTGAAAGACAATCCTAAGGACTTGCTTTTCGACAAGAGGAGCGGCCACTTTGCTAAAATAACGGATCCATATGGGTGAGACCCAAAGAAGTGTTGTACCAATGGTAAGCAAGCTATCGTAATAGGTGCTCTTGGTTTTTTTGATCTGTTCTATAAGGCGCGCATTCCAATTGTCTCTGTTCGATAGCGCATCTTCGAGTTTTCGTTCAAAAAGATCAACACCCTGTCTGGATTGATGACCCTGCTCACTCCAAAAGCGGATTTCTCTTGTAAGATCATCACTATCAATGGTTGTTCTAGGATTATCAGGGAGAAGTCGATCTCCCTGATAAAATAAAATTGCACGACATTCTTCACTCACAAAGCGCATATTTCCTCCTAATAGTGCCAATTCCTATGCACCACCCATCCCGCTGGGCAACTGAGGGAAGCCATAATACCAGAGGCCGCCTATACAAAATAGTGCGATTCCACCTATAGCCATGACCTTGATATTTGGGGAGAGACTACCAAGAGTCCATTTTCTCGCTTCTTTAGTAGCTGGCAGTCCTGCCTCTTCTAAATCCTTTAGAGTCATTTCCCCTTTTTCGACTTTTGCTATTTTTTCTTGCTGTTCTTTTGTTAATAGCTTGAGCATTACTTCATGAGTCTTCGTTGCTTTTGTGCCAGTCTGCTCAACTAATACTAGCTTGGCATTTAACGCAGAAATTTGCTTGGTGTGATCTGCTTTTAATTTTGCGATTTCACCGGATAAATCGGGTGTAGGTGCAGCCGCGATAACCTTTGGTTTTGCATCGACTTGTTTTTGAAGTGCGTCTATCTGCTTTTTAAATTCGTCGAATTGTTTTTGTTGCTCCGAAAGCAATTTATTTTGCTCGCTGAGCAGTTTGTTTTGTTCTTTAAGAGCATTTAATTCTTTCTCGAAATTCTCTTTCAAAGAAGCAATCTCTGTGTCTTTAGCTGTGATGCTTTCCTTGTGCTGTGTACGCAAAAGTTCAAGTTCTTTTGCTTGTTGTGTCTTTAGAGTATCGATGGCAGCGGCATGATCTTTTTTAAGAGCATCTATTGTTTTTTCTTGCGCAGCTGTGGCTGTTCGTGTTCCCATTGAAGATCTTTGAATGCGCTGGAGTGAAGTTGTTTGCTCGCTTGCATGTTGTTCATTAAGCGCTTTGAGCGTAGCGGCATGCTGATTTTGAAGATCTTGGATCTTTTTATCCTTGTCTTGATTTTCTTGTGTTAGAGTTTTATGGATTTCAGCATATTTTGCGTTTCGATTTTGCACGTCTATTGCAACGCTCTGAAGGTTGGTGATTTGTGAAGTTGCTCTCGACAGTTCACTAGTGAGCCGTTCGTTATCATTCTGTAAGTTTTTGATAAAAGGGAAAAGATTATTGTCTTCGTCTGGGGTTACTTCAACTTTTTTGAATCCAGCTTCTGTTAAAGGCTCTGGAGGTTTGCGCTCTGTATGCTCTGTCGGGATAATAGCGGGTGAAGAGTTAGCGGGTGTCGTAGAAGCGGGTAGTGGTGACGAAGTAGAGGGTTTTGCTCCCCATATTGAACCAAAGTAAGACATCTTTTCTCTCCTTGAGGTTAAGACTGGATAAAGATGAAAACATCCTAAAAGGTGAGTAAAATTTTGTCTAGCTATTATTTTAAGGACGCGCCGTAAGATTGCGCCAAATCACATCCCAAGATCTGGGCTTGGTAGCAACGAGAAGAGTGCTTACAAGGATGCCACCGATAAAATACCTGGTCGCTTTGCGAATGAAGGTATCGGTTTTTTTTAGGTCATCAATTAGATCCTTGGCTTCATTTTCATCCTTTGTCTTAACGGGGTCGATCCTCTCAACTAGCCTAGAAGTTTTTTCAGAAAGTCCTCTCTCTATTTCTTGTCTAGAGAGTGTTTCTCTTAAAAAGTCATCTAAGGGTAAAGCCTCCACTTCAGAGATGCTCTGTTCATGCCGTTTGAAGGCGAAAGATCCGGGTATTATTGCAAATGGGTTTGACATACGACAAGCGTATTCCTCTTGTCAATTTTATGTAAAGATCGCTTTGAGTAGGTAGTAGCAGAGGATGCTCATCAGTGCACTTGCGGGGATCGTGATGATCCACGAGAGGATGATATCTTTGAGGGTGCCCAGGTTGAGGGCGCGGATGCCGCGCGCCATCCCGACGCCAAGCACCGCTCCCACTAAGCAGTGGGTGGTGGAGATGGGCATGCCGAGTTTGGATGCGATCAGAATGGAGAGCGCTGCGCCAAACTCTGCGCAAAATCCTCGTGTGGGGGTAAGTTCAGTGATCTTTTTGCCGATCGTCTCGATGACGCGCCAGCCCCATGTGGCAAGACCGATGACAATGCCGACGCCGCCGAAGGCGAGCAGCCAGACCGGAATGGGCGAACTCGCCTGAACGGCTCCATGACTGAGAGTTGAGATGACCACGGCGACGGGACCAATCGCGTTGGCGACATCGTTGGCACCGTGTGCAAAAGCCACGAAGCAGGCGCTGATGATCTGCAGGGAGCCGAACCACTTCTCGACGACAGCGTATTCTGATGTGCGGGCCGAAAAGTCGGTTTTCTCGCGCATCTGCTTGGCGAGCACTTGCATTTCATTGAGGAGGCGGCTGATCTCGTCCTTCGACCCTTCATCAGATGCGGCGCGTACGCGTCTTAAATGTTTGATCGCCTTGTCTATACTGATAAGTGTATGGGGAAGATGGGCTACGGTTGCAAGTGCAGATGCAGGCTCTGGCGTGCGACGCACAATAAAAAGGGAGATGAGCGTAGCGAAAACTGTGACGAGAAGCGAGATCAGTAGAGTCTGCGGGAAGGTGAAATCAATCGAAAGTGACCCCAATCCGTTAAAGAGCAAGCTGAGGGTAAACGTGCCAAAGACAACCCCGATCAGATAGGGCAGAAAGCGCCGCGTTGCCATTGTGGGATTCATCGCAAAGAGAATCTTTTTCTGCAGCAAGCTAAATAGAAAGTAGGCGACGATACCGCTAAAAATGGGAGAGAGGATCCAGCTCAAGGCGATCGACCCGACTTCGTCCCAATAGATGCCTTGCATGCCCCCCATAAGACCGCCGAATCCGAGCATCGCCCCGATTATGGCGTGTGTTGTGGAAACGGGAAGTCCGAAATAAGAGGCAAATTGTAACCATAGACTTGCGGCGAGAAGGGCGCCGCACATCCCGATGACGAGTGTCGTCGGATCGCCCATTAACTGCGTGGTGTCGATGAGGCTGCTCTGGATGGTTTCCGTGACATTCGCTCCTAGGAAGAAAGCCCCGCTGAATTCCAAAATGGCCGCGATAATGACCGCATTGCGCATGGTAAGAGCGCCAGAACCCACTGAAGTGCCCATGGCGTTGGAGACATCGTTCGCACCGATATTCCACGCCATGTAGAATCCGATGACAAGAATAGCAATATCTAAGAAGGAAAATAGTTCCATTAAGTAACTTCGAGTAACATCCGTATGCGGTTAGCAAGCCTTTCAGATAGTTTAGCCAGCTGCCCCACGCCTTCAACTACTTTCAGCCAGTGGATGAAAGAGGGTGGGGGAAGCTTGTCGCCTTCAGAAAAGAGTTTTTTCATCAGGAGGCGCTCTAAAAGGGTTGATTCATATTCTTTAAAGGCAGTTTCTTCGACAAGCGATTTAACTTTTTCTGCCTCGATTCCGCCAAAAGAGGATTCGAGGAGTTCATCGATCTCTTCGATGATCTGCTTGGCATTCCAGAAAACTTCCATGGTTTTACTGTAGAAGAAAGAGAGGTCTTTCTGAAAATCCTCTAAATAGTCGAGCGGCCGCAACGTCAGCGTGATGCCGATATCTTCGGCCATGTCGGCAATAGAATCTTGCAGGGAGAGAATCTCGAGAAAGTGGGTCCTGTCGATCGGCATGAAGAGGCTTTTAGGCAGGTGGTTGCGGATGTCGTTTTTTGTGAGATCTGCCTCGTGCTCAAGGCTGGAGAGGTCGGCGACCAGGCGTTCGATTTTTTCGCGTTCATGATGACTTAAAGCTTCGAAGATCTTGGTCAGCTTTTCCATGCAGCTGGCCACTTTGTTCATGTGGCTTTGGAGAGGGGCGAAGGGGGATTTGCCAAAAAGGCGGGCGATTGTCAGCATAGGTTCTCCTGGTGCTTGAGAAGAGTAGCGGAATTAACCATTTTTTTGAATCGAATCTCTTTCGGCAGCACTCATTGGGCGATAATCTCCTTGGGCAAGTTCTCCAAGTGTCAGCCCGCCGATGCGGATGCGCGAGAGCTCTTCGATCGAAAGACCCGCATTTTGCACCAAGAGGCGGACTTCGCGCTTCTTGCCTTCCATGACGGTCACTTTTATTGTGCCGCGGCGCACCTTCACCACTTTGACGGGCTTCACAAAGGTGTCTTCGATGAAGGCTCCTTTAGAAATTTCTACTAGGTGCTCGTGGGTGATCTCTTGCTGGGTTTTGACTAGATATTCTTTTGAGATGTTGAAAGAGGGATGGATCACGTTCTGGGCGAAATGGCCGTCATTAGTCACTATCAGGAGGCCCGATGTGTCGCGATCGAGGCGGCCGACAGTAAAAAGGCGGGGCTGAGGGGGGAATAGATCGATCACAAGCTTTTTGCTGCCGATGCGCTTATTGCTGCAGATGTAGCCGGTGGGCTTGTTGAGGATATAGTAAACTTTTTTTTCCTCTTTATTGATCCTGTCGCCGTCGACGCGAATATCTTGCGTGTCGATGTCAACGAGAGTTTGAGGGACGAGGATGATCTCGCCATCGACTGTGACTTTGCCTGAAAAGATTAGCTCTTCACATGCTCTACGAGAGGCAACACCAGCTGCGGCCATTACTTTACTGAGACGTTTTTTTTCCATGGCGGTAGTTTACCAAAGAGGAACCTTTCCCAGTAATATCTTTTGTCGATTTTCGGGATTATTTTGGCCGATTTTCGATTCAAATTGCAGGGGTCATATACGAAGTTGATATTACCCCTGCAATTTGAATCGAAAATCGACTCAAAAGAACCCGAAAATTGACTGAAATATATTATTGGGAAAGGTTCAGAGCTAAAAAAAGCTCCATCTTGTATACTGATTTCATGAGAAAATTAATTTTACTGCGCCACGGCCAATCTGAATGGAATAAAAAAAATCTTTTCACAGGCTGGGTCGATATTCCCTTGAGCTATGAGGGGATCCAAGAAGCGCTCCAAGCGGGCAAGCAGATCGCGGACATTCCCATCGATGTGATCTATACGTCAACGTTGATTAGGGCGATGCAGACTGCCATGATCGCCATGAGTGTACATCGCGGCGGTAAGATTCCCGTCCTCCATCATAAATTGGAAAAAGATCAGAAGGATTGGGATAAGGATTACAACCCCAATGTAGACAAACAGCTTATCCCCGTCTATGAGGCGTGGCAGATTAATGAGAGAATGTATGGCTCCCTGCAAGGGCTGAACAAAGATGAAGCAAGACGCTCCTTTGGCGAAGAACAGGTGCAGATCTGGCGTCGCAGCTACGATGTCCGTCCGCCCAATGGCGAGTGCCTTGCCGACACCGCCAAACGCTCAATCCCCTATTTTGAACAAGAGATTTTGCCCCACCTGAAAAATGGAAAGAATGTTTTGGTCTCCGCACACGGCAATTCCCTACGCTCTATTGTGATGAAACTCGATGGCTTAACAAAAGAACAGGTATTAAAACTGGAAATCCCGACGGGCGAGCCGCTCATCTATACATACAGCGATGGGGTGCTAAAAAGAGCATGAATTTCATCTCTCTGAGCAGCCGAGCCGAGGCTAATTTTCAGCTGCTCTTTACTTTAGCCGTCGACGATGCGCGCGAAACAGGCCGCACGCACTTCTTCTATCCTGCAGGAGAAGATCCGACGATTGTTTATCCCATCCAGCGCCTAGAAAAGATCGGCATACGCGGGCGCCCTCTCTCCTTAAACTCTCAAGGTCAGCTGACCAGAAAAACCCTCCAAGAAACCCTCAGCCCACGCACTGCGCTCCTCTCCCTCTCTTGGGCAAATGAATGGACCGGGGTGATCCATCCGCTGCACGATCTCATAGAGGTTTGCCGGGAAAATCAGGTGAAGATCCATGTCGATGTCACAGCATGCAAAGGGAGTTTGGATTGTACCGACCTGGGCGTCGATTATGTGACGTTTGACGGCGGGATCCTTTCGCGCACACCTCTGCCCATTATGACTACCTCTAGCGCCGCAACGAAGATTTTGGCGCCTGAGGCGCATTTTGAAGCCGCACGCCTGCGCGCATTTTTTGAAGAGAGCATTCCCGCTCACATCTTTTTCCGAGAAGCGGAGCGTCTGCCACACATTAGCGCGATCGCCTATCCCGGCGTGCACCATGAACTGCTCGCTTTTCACCTGCAGCGACTAGGGGTGCATGCTTCAGCAGGTCGCCTCGCAGCTCTACTACAAGCCTCCGGTGTGTCTCCAGAACTCGCTTATTCCGCCCTGACGTTTGACTTCTCTCAGAAAAGCGAGGAGGAGGTCCTCCGCCTCATCGACATCCTCCGTACCACCATGAAAAAAATGGAACCACTGATCCTATGAACCGCAAAATGCTCTTTCACATTCTCGAGCCGACAAGTGCTGGAACATTAACAGCGCATGAGGGCTTGCGCCTGGTGAAGTCGGGCGCCTCCGTGCAAGAACATAAATTTGCCCTCTACCTGCTCGTAGATGAGAGCGACGGCATCATCGCCGATGCCAAGTTCCAAGCTTTTGGTCCTCCCGAGTTAATCGCCGCCGGCGACGCTGCGTGTCTACTGCTTGTGCGCAAGAGCTACGAGGGGGCGAGGCGCATCACTGCCAGCCTAATCGAAAAGCAGCTTGGCGCGGAGCTTCCGCTCGTGAACCTCGTGCTTGAAGCCATTGAAGGCGCGGTGAATCAGTGCATGGATATTCCTCTCGAAGAAAAGCTCGTAACGCCAGATGCGATGCAGGAGATGCTCGCCGAAACGGGACAATACCCCGGCTGGGAACAATTGCAGCCATTAGAAAAGAAGACGGTCATCGCTCAGCTCATCGCGCAGGACATTCAGCCTTATGTAGCTTTAGATGCGGGGGGAGTGGAAGTTCTCGAAGTGGAAGGAGATGAAGTGCGGATTGCCTACAGCGGTTCTTGCACGACATGCTATTCGGCGACAGGGTCCACACTCGACGCGATCCAGCAGATCATGCGCGCCAAGATCTATCCATCGCTCACGGTGATCCCTCAATTAAGTTAACGAAAAGAAATTGTAATTTAAAAATATCTCCGGTAGAGTTCCTCACTTGAGAATTTCGTTGAGGAGGAAATCGTGAGACGTGCTTTTCTTTTCTTTCTGCTATGCATTTCGAGCCTAAAAGCGGAAGTGTATGATTGCTTCACATTTTTTAACGAACTAGAGTTACTGCGGCTGAGGTTGGAAGAACTGAATGGTGTAGTCGATCATTTTGTCCTAGTAGAATCTCCCATCTCTTACACTGGCAAGTCTAAGCCCTTATACTATCAGGAAAATGCACACCTGTTCGACAAATTCAAAGATAAGATCATCCACATCGTGATTGATCAATTCCCTGATCTCACTTCCGATGAAGAAAAAAATCACTGGTATAGAGAAAGCTATTCCCGGGATGCGATTCAACGCGGACTCAAGAATTGCAAGGATGATGATGTCATCTTTATTTCGGATTTAGACGAGATCCCGAAAGCCGATGCTGTTATTCGGATTAAGCAGTATTTAAATAGATTCAAGGGAATATCAGAGAAGCAGAGATCAAAAATCGATAATTCAAAGCTTGTATGCGGTTTGGATATGCGCCTATTTATGTACTCGATGAATCGAGAGAACCGTGCAGGCTGGTATGGGGGATCAAAAGCGACATTATATTGGGTAGTACGCAAACATAGTCCGTGGGGCATCAAGATGTTCCATCATAAATATGGCATGCATAAGATCCCTGATGCGGGTTGGCATTTCAATACGATGGGTGGAAAAGACTTAAGTCTCTACAAATGGATGTGTACTGGGCCTATTTATTACCCAGGTAATGAAAATGCCCTCCTTGAACTGGGAAATCATCCGGAACTTTTGGAGCAATCGTATAATGGGCAAGTAGCGACAAATACAGTGATTGTCCCTATTGATGCCTCCTATCCTAAATACTTTTTGGATCATTTGGAACACTTCCGTGAAATTGGGTGGATTGATGAATAAATTAAATGCAGTAGATAAGTTTATGAAGATGTTTATATTTTTATATCTGGTGGTAGCCTCAAGCGTAGTATTTTGCGAGGATATGATCTCAAATGCTTCGATATTTTCTAGCATTTATGAGAGAGGCGAGTGGGGAGTTGATGGGAATAATAAAGGCCACTCTGGAACTGGCTCGGATCCACAAAACGCAAAAATGTACATCACATTCCTGCAAAGCTTTTTGGCAGAAAACAACATCAAAAGTGTGGTGGATTTAGGCTGCGGGGATTGGCGCATTGGGAAACTGGTTAATTGGGATGGCATTAAATATCTCGGCGTCGATGTGGTCGATTCTGTGATCAGCCAGAATTCCAAGAACTTCGCCTCTCCAACCGTTACATTTGTAAAAGCAGACGGCACAGATTATGTATTGCCCAGCGCTGACCTTCTGATATGCAAGGATGTCCTGCAACACTTGCCCTACAAAGATATCCAGAAGATTATTCCACAATTCAGTAAGTTCAAATATTGCCTTGTCATCAACGATGTCGATCCGATCAAATTGACCTGTGAAAACACGGATCTTCCAAGAGGGTATTACCGCTGTTTAGATATGACTAAAGCTCCTTTCTCATTGTTAGGGAGAAAGGTCTTAAGTTATGCGTCCGGCAATGAAACAAAGCAAGTATTGCTGATCAAGAACTAGAGCAGAGAGATATGCGAATGAAATTCAGCAAGCGCGTTTTGATTGTAGTTTGTAGCCTGGTGGCTTTGCTCGCAATTTTTCCGCTTTACAAGTCTTTTGCCCATCGGGTTGAACGACCCGACGTAACCATCCATGGACCTATTGTGATGGCCGATGGGATCGGTAGGCAAACGGTAGAATTAGCGCGCGCATTGGCAAAGAAATTTAAGGTGCAAATTAAATCTAAGCTGGTGATAAAAACCGACTTGCCCATTTGCATAAAAAATATCTTAAAAACAAAATATAAAAAACCCGCCCAGGTCGTTATTGTTGAAGAGGGCTTATGGGCGCCGGGAGACTCTCTTGATCGCTTCTTCCGCGAAGCAGACGCAAAAGATCAGATCCGTTTTGCCTATTCCATGCTTGAGTCGACTCGGATTATCCCCGAGTGGGTCATGATGATAAACCTATATTTTGATGGAGTCATCGTGCCCGATCCATTTTTGGTCGATGTCTATCGCAATTCAGGGGTCACTGTTCCCATATTCCACATCCCCCTGGGCATCGACATCGAGGATTTTTTAAACGCTCCCCTCAAAGAGCCTAAAACAAGCGGGCCTCTGGTTTTTGCAAGTCTTGGCAGTGGAATTGATAGAAAAAATCATAAAATGATCATCCAGGCTTTTGCAAAAGCTTTGGGAAATAATGAGAATGCGTGGCTTTATATCAATTGCCGATCCTCAGAACCTGAGGTGAGGGAATCCATCATCGAAGAGATCGTCAAGCAAAATTGCAATAACATTAAATTCACTGAGCTTTGTTTAAGGAAGGATGCCTATTTAAAGTTCTTTAGATCCGTGGATTGCTTGCTCAGTTTTTCAAAAGGGGAAGGATTCGCTATCCAACCACGAGAGGCAATGGCTTTAGGGATTCCCGTCATTGCTACAGACAACACCGCACAATCCACTATTTGCAAAAGTGGCCTTGTGAAAGTGATCTCCTCAATGGTTGCAGAACCTCGCTATTATTATGGAAGACTCATTAACGATGGAGAGCAGTATAACTGCAGTCTGGATGAAGCAGCTGAAGCGATTCGAGACGTCTATTGGAATTATAATGAATATGCGAAAAATGCGCCGTTAATGCGCCAATGGGCTTCTAACTATCACTATAAAAACCTTGCAAAGTATTATAAAACGCTCGTTTCCCCGAAAGGGGTAGTGCTGGGTGATGTCAATGAGATTACAGCAGATGGCATCATAACTAACTCTCAAAGTCTACATGATAAGTATCTTAGGTTGGTGAAAGGTAAAAATGACTAGGGTGTTAGCGATCTGTGCTTTTCTAATCGCATTCTGCATCGCCCATGCAAAAAGTGATAGTGATATTCTTGCAGAAAAAATCCACGCGGGCATCCCCGAGTGGATGAAAGAGCAAGCCGAGCGAGATCTTGCCCATTTTCGCGGCTATCCTTTATCACGAAAAAAGATCTCTGATTTTTACGAGAGTTGCCCAAAAGAGCACTATTTGATCAGATTTACCATCCATAACAATCGAGTGACGACCGAGTGGAAGGAAAAAGACACTCCTGGAATGGATTATCGAAGAGAGATTTTTGAACATGCGTTGAAAAAGCTTGCTAAAGCGGTGCAGTTGCCTAACACCACTTTTTTATTGTCTATGCACGATGCTTATACCATATCCGGTGACGTTCCCGTATTCAGCATGTGTAAGCGCGAGCAAGATTGTGGGGCGATTCTTTTGCCGGATTACGATGCGCTTCAAGCAAAATTTCAAGTTCTGCCTAAGCGAGACCTGACGTCATACGAACCTAGATGGGAAGAAAAAGCGACACAACTCGTTTGGAGAGGGTCGTCAGCACAAGCTTCCCTAGATGGCGAACTCATGCGCGCAGATAATGTGGATCGATTTTCGCGCGTCATTTTGTGTAAGCTCTCCCAGCAATATCCTGCATTGATCGATGCTAAATTCACATTTTTAGCACAAGGAGGAGAGCATATCCCCTCCTTAAAGGCTTTCCTGGTTCCCTTCATGTCTTTTGAACAGCTGATGCAATACAAATATCAGCTCTTTATCGATGGTAATGTAACTCCTTATAGCGCGTCAGGCTGGAAGTTCTTTTCCAATTCGTTGATTTTTAAAGCAGATTCTCCCTGGTACCAGTGGTATTTTGCTGCTTTGAAACCATTTGAACATTACATCCCGGTACGTGCCGATCTCGCAGATTTAGTCGATGGAATTCTGTGGGCGAAAAGCCACGAGAATGAAGCGCGCATGATTGCTAAAAGATGTAGAGAATGTGCTATTTCCAGCATCACTCTCCCAGACAATCTTCTCTATCTGTATTACATCATCGATCAGTACAGCCATCTCGACTTCGTCGAATAAAAAGGTAGTTATGCTAAAGAAAATCACAACAAAATGTTCAATAGTTCTTCTAGCTTTGCAGACGCATTGCTTCGGCGCCTTCTATAGCCAATGTGGGCAGGATGCCTTTGTTTATGAAAACTATTTCAAAAATTATACAAATGGTGTTTTTGTCGACATTGGTGCTCATAGTGGGGTTGTAATCAGCAACTCCTATTTTTTTGAAAAAGAACTCAACTGGTCGGGGATCTGCATTGAACCCATTCCGGAGCTCTTCCGCGAATTAAAAATGAATAGAAACTGCATATGCGTCGAAGGGTGCATTTCAGATGCCATTGGAACGAAACAATTCGTTCGATTCCCGGAAGGAGTGGATTGGTTTTCTGGCCTTAAAGACAAATTCGAGCCCGGTCGTTTAGAAGTATTATACGCTCATGGGCTAACTTCGTATGAAGTAATCGACGTTAATTGTTATTTGTTAAATGATATTCTGGCGGAGAATAAAATTAGCCATATTAATTTTCTGAGTATAGATACTGAAGGTGGAGAGCTCGATATTTTAAAGACAATCGATTTTTCGAAATTCACTATCGATGTGATTGCTGTTGAAGATAACTATAACGATATTAATCTGAGTAATTTTCTTGTTGGCAAGGGTTTTCGGCTTACAAAAAGACTGGATCAAGATCTTATCTTTGTAAGAAGAGGATTTATCCCCTAAGCCGAGCAAGCTGTGGAGAGCGGGCGGAAGGTGTGCACTTCGCCCGAGATGAGGGATTTCAGCCCGCCTTCGCAGAGCAGATTCAGGCGCCCATCTTCAGCCACAGAATGGCAGATACCCGTGATAGTTTCATAACCCGTCTGGCAAGAGATCTCTTGGCCGCGGAAGGCGAGTTTTGCGTCTAATTTTGCATGGAAAGCAGCAAAGCCGTGCGATTGGAGAAGCTGCAAGTCGTTTTGGAACTGTTCGAGAAACCGCTGTAATAGTTCGCGGACTGGCCATGGCTGCCCAGTGATTTGCGAGAGCGAAGTAGCCGGTTGGTCAATGGTGTCTAGATCTTCCAGAGCCATATTGACATTGAAGCCGATTCCGACTGCAACGCCCATGCGATTTTCTAGGGGGACTGCTTCTGCGATAATTCCCGCACATTTTTTTCCGTCATGGAGGATATCGTTCGGCCATTTAATCTGCAGATCGATGCCCATGCCTGCGAGCACTTCCACGCACGAGAGGGCGATGACTTGTGGGACGTTGGGAAGGATTTTGGAACCATAGGGAAGGCAGAAAAAAATCGTCGTGTAAAGATTGCCGCGTGGAGAATTCCATTCTCGGCCCAGGCGCCCTCTCCCTGCAGTCTGCTCATGCGCAGTAATGCAGGTGAGATGTTCGGGGTCGAGAAAAGCAGCATTCTGCTTCGCCCACAAACTGGTGGATTCTATACAGTTGAATTGTATCTGAAAAACCTTTTGCATCGCTCTATCCCATAAGATAAGATGAGTGAGTATAGCAAATCGCCAAATAAAATCAAAATTGAATGTTACAGAGACTGACAAAAATCGACCTGCGCGTCATCCCGCTCCTGATTGCGCTCATGGTAATTAGTTTACTTGTCATCTCTGCGACCACCCTGCCCCAGGGCGATGTAGAGTTTGAAAATTTTTTTACTCCCCGCGTGATTGGGCAATTGCGCTGGTTTGGTCTGGGGTGGGTTGTCTACTTATTTTTTAGCAGTATCGATTATCACAAACTGCGTCACTGGACGTGGCTCTTATACGCCGTTATGGTCATCATGCTCGTAGGCCTCTTTTTCGCTCCAGCCATTCAGAATGTGCATCGCTGGTACCGTTTTGGCGGGTTTACCTGCCAGCCTTCTGAATACAGCAAACTGATCGTTGTGATTACCCTCAGCTGGTTTCTGGAGTATAAATCGCATCGCATGCAGCAGAGCAGCACGGCCTGGCAGGCGATTGCGATCACTCTCGTGCCGTTTGCCCTTATTTTAAAACAGCCCGATCTGGGCACTGCCCTTGTGATCTTTCCGATTGCGCTCGTGATGTTCTATTTTGGCGGTATGCGGCGCCGCGTTATCGTCGGCATGACCGTTCTGGGTATTGCGGGCATGGTATTTGTGAGCATGATGTTTCTCGGCTTGATCTCTCACGAGCAGCTGCAGCCCTATGCGACGAAAGTGCTCAAAGAGTATCAATATGAGCGCCTCAATCCCAATACTTACCATCAGCGCGCGGCTCAGACAGCCATAGCTTTAGGAGGTGTGACCGGCAGCGGTTGGCACAAGAGTGAATTCACCGGAAGGCAGTGGCTTCCGGAGGCTCATACCGATTCTGTCTTCGCCGCGTTTGCAGAAGAGTTTGGGCTTGTGGGAGTTACAATCCTTCTCGGCATTTTTTTCCTTTTGATCTATTTTTGTTTTCAAGTGACGGCAGTGGCCAAGGATCGTTTCGGGCGGCTGCTATCGGCCGGGATAACGGTTTACCTGGCTGCGCACATCCTCATCAACGTGGGCATGATGAGTGGGTTTTTGCCGATCACCGGAGTGCCCCTAATTTTAGTCTCCTATGGAGGGTCATCTGTTCTTTCGACGATGACGGCTCTAGGGATTTTGCAAAGCATTTATAGCAGAAGGTTCATGTTCTCATGAGTGAACAACAGCAACACGCGTTTTTATTATCCCCTTCAGACTGGTTAGGCGAAGGGAAGATCCAACTCTCGATGGTGGAAGAGGAGCTCCCTTTCCACACCCGCTGGACTGCGACAAAAAAGAATCCCAGTGGACTCATCGAATGCCTGCAAGAGATACAGATTAAAGGTCTCTCTGATGTCATGCAGAACCAGTTTGCCCTTTTCGATTTTACTGTGAACAACTTCCTCATCGAGCTTGAAAACTTGACTTTAGGAAAAGTAACGGGAAAGGGTATCATTAAAGACAAATTGATCGCCTGGGAATTCCGGGCAGCAGATATTGGCTTCGAAGGATATGAATTTTATGAGAAACAGAGCGACGGCACTTACATCATGTGCGGCGAATATGCGACGAGCGATCAGCTGCGCACGACAATCAAAGGCAAGATTTGGCGCAAGAACCTATCTTAGTAATATCTTTCGTCGATTTTCTGGTTCTTTTGAGCCGATTTTCGACCCCATTTTGGGGGGTTATATACTGAGGTCGATATTACCCCCCAAAATGGGGTCGAAAATCGGCCAAAATAATCCAGAAGATCGACTGAAATTTATTACTAAGATAGGTTCAAAGGTGAAAAATAGTTTCCTCTTCTCTCTAATTCTGCTCGCTTGCGCGTGCAACTCCTATTCTTCTGCGATGTCGCGCCAGCAGTACGATGACGTGTTACTTGGTGCTTCTATCTCCGATCTGATGTGTCTGCTGGGTGAGCCCTATTCCGTTCGCTGCCTATGTGATGGTGTGGAAGAGTATCAGTATATCGAGCGCGTCTCTCAGAATGACGAGCTCGCCTATGAAAACCACTACTTCATCAAGGTCGTCAATGGCCAGGTGGTTTCCAAGCGCATGAAGGTCGAAAGCCGCCCTGCCTACGATCTAATCTACGAAGCAGACCCTAATTATCCTAATTATCCTCCATATTAATTAGTATTCATGCTATAATTATTGCATGACTATTTTAAATTCTTTATTATTTGGTTCTGGTGGGGAGTACACTGTGTTAGGTACCCCTGTTGAATTTAAAGAAGCAAGCAATATCTTTAATAATTCAAATTTATCTTTTGCCTATATAGTAGAATGGTTTGTAACTGATCCTTTTATCTCCGTCATAACACTGACCCGCCTGCACGTCTTGATCCACGAAATGGGTCATGCGATAGCCGGCTGGTTTCTTGAAGGAGTTCGTTCAAAAATTACTATATATACAAATATTTTTGGCGGGATGACGCAGCCCGTTCCTGAGATATTTGAAAAGAGGCCTCTATTTTTTTATTTATCAGGTCCATTAGTGGGAATTGTTTTTGAATCTGCAAAATTAGTCGCTGCAGCCGCGTCAGCGATTTTTTTACCCCTTCCCATCGGTATTCCCCTGGCTGCTCTCGTGGGCTTTGGTTCCGTCGTGTGGATATCCATTGAGCTCTATAATATCATAAACAATTGGGGCGACTGGACACAAATCTATGAAGCTGGAGCATTGCAATACTATTTTTCCGCACTTCTTATGCTCTCGGCCGTGGCTTTAAGTGCAGCGGCTATAGCCGGAATGATTCTCCTGGTATAAAGAATGATGTCTGTAACAAGCGCCTATCCTCATAATCATGAAAATCCTCTACTCCACGGAGTGGAGTGGATGGGTCGTCGGTTGACAGAACCTCTTGCTTTAGCGGCGACACAACTGATTCGCGTCACCAAACCCTGGAACCCCGGGTATTACGATCATGAGATGAGTCTTTTTAACGAGATGATCCGCCGCGTTTGTCTGGTAGCTCAAGTCCTCTTTTTTCTGATCATCGGATTGCTCCCATGGCTTGTGGGTAAAGGCATACTTGCCTGCGTCTCTCTCTTTCGTAATGATTTTGTCATCAGGCAGCTCCAGCATCCCCCTGCAGTGCAGCCTTCCGCATTGAAACTCGTTACGTATAATGCCTCATTAGGCCTTGAATGCGTCGATGCGAGTTGGTATTTGAGATCCGGTAAAGAGAGATTGAATACCATTGTTGAAGCAATCGTCGAAACAGATGCTGATGTGGTTTGCCTCCAAGAAGCCTTCGATGAAGATTTGGCAGAGTCTTTAGTGGGAGAGCTGCAAAAGAGAGGACACTACCCCTACGCGATCTATAACGTGGGCCATCACGCATGGAGCCTCAATAGCGGTCTTCTCATGCTGAGCAAATATCCCTTAGAAAACCCCGCCTTCTTACCGCACAATGAAGCCACAGGCGCCGACTATTTTGCTAACAAGGGCGTCTTAGCTGCAACAGTTGTCATGCCTGAGAAAAAAGCGGCTATTTTCAATATCCATCTCAACGCGGGTTTCTCTATTCTCCCTTGGGTAGAGAGGGATATGGGGCAAGTCCATGCGTGTCGCTCGAGGCAGTTGCATGCATGCAAAGAACTGATCGACAAGTATGTCAGTCAGCATGCTCTAAAGTCAGATTCTGTTATTCTTAGTGGTGATTTCAATGACAGAAGTCCATGGTTGCAGGGATTTACAAGACTTTCATGCGAAAATGAGAACGGAACCTTTTTTGCCCTTCTTCCAGAACAGGATCCCGCCCGTCCTAATGTAGGATGGGATCTCTCCTATGACAAATGGCCCGTCTATTGGGGATGCCTCGATCATATTCTCCTCCCTGAAGCGAAAATGTCTCAAGAGGCTAAGATTCTGCGCATGCGCGGGGCGTCCGACCACCTCGCCGTCCAATGCTCGATACCTGTTTAAGAAAGCGATTTAGTTCTACGTCGTCTTCCAATTAAAGAGCGGATCTTTGGCTTTTGGCTACGCAACGACCATAAATCCATTGCCATCTGAGCATTTAGCCAGAAATCGGGTGTTGTGTTGAATGCTGCGCCTAGTTTAATGGCCATTTCAGGAGACACGCTGGCTCTCTCATTGATGATCCGATTGATCACTTTATAATCGCAATTCAAATGCTCAGCTAACTCTTTTTGAGTCATATTCAAGGGTTTTAAAAATTCTTCGCTAAGAATTTCACCAGGAGAAGTAGGTTTTCTTTTCATAATTTGTCTCAATGGTAGTCTATGATTCGAACATCATATGGTTGTTTATCCCAGCCAAAAACAATTCTCCACTGGTCATTTATTGTTCAATCCTATTATGCTTTATACCTTGAAAGGGTATACGATACAAGGATTATTCGCTAAAGATTTTGGTGTGGCTCAAAGTCTTGACGCGGATCCAAAAAAGCGCTAATTTGGGAGCAACATATGAAAATGCGGACCTTTTTACAAAACAAAATGTGGCGCGATCTGGCGGTCGAGCAACTGGAAGCGCAGGGCTCTGTTGTCCACTGGAAGCGCCTTGATGACGCGAAATATGATGAGCAGCTGCGGTTGAAACTCGTTGAAGAAGCCAAAGAGGTTATCGCCGCGAAATCACGGCAGGAGCTTTCTGTTGAATTAGCAGATCTATTGGAAATGATTGAGGCAGTTTGTGCTGCACATGGAATTTCGATGGAGGAAATAGAAAATCTGCGAGTTAAGAAGCGCGCTGAGCGCGGTGGATTTGAAGGGCGCAAGTACGTAACTATTGCCGAGCATCCGGAGGGTAGCTTTGGTGAACGCTATTGTCTTAATGATCCGGACAAGTATCCTGAAATAGAAAAACCCCGACCATAAAGCCGGGGTAGAGAGAATAGGTTATTTGTAGGTTTTTACATAACCATCAGCCCAATGGCCTGCTTCTCCCCATTCAGGTGTGCCTGAAAAGAAATAAGTCTTACCACTCTCAATTAAGTGATTTCCAGCGTAGAAAGTTTGGTTGGCGCGGAAGAAAAAGGTGATATTAGGATCACTATTTGCCTTTTCGTAAGCTTGTTCAAGTGTAAGGCCGTTTCCTGTTTTGACGAGATGACTCCAATCCCCGCCGCCATATTGTGCCTTGCCTGGAACTTTTTCATAGGTAGGTGTCTGCTTGGGTGTAGGCTTAATGGCTTCAGGTTGGAGAGCCGCTAAAACTTGTTGAAGTTGGCAACTGCGTATGTAAGCCATTCCTAAATGAGCGAAGCCTTCAATGTTGTTTCCTTTATTGAATTCTTTCACGGCATGATATAGACCAAGCGCGATCTGTGTGGAGAGGGAGGCGATTAAAATATTTACTGCTCCGTATCCTGAAAGAATGAGAGCCGCGTAGAGTCCTCCGTTCACGATATGTGCTATGCTTTCGAAAGCTCGAGTATAATCTTCTTTTTCAAGGTGTTCTATAAGCTGAAATGTCTCTTTTAGTAGATCATGACCCGTGGTAATGAGCATTCCAATAGGCAGAGAGAAAATCATCAAGGTAAGCGCTGAAACAGCAAGTGTAGTCTCCAGGGCGGCGTAATTAAAATCTTCATTAGAGCATTCATTTAAGTTATTGATCGAGTTATAGACGCGCAGAGCACTAGTTACTAGCATGATAGGAGCGGTAAATGGTTTATAAAGGGCTAAAAATGGAAGTGAACTGACTGCTAAGCGTTTAGCAAAACTAGCAGTTTGATCTGCAGTAAAATCGTTTTTATATTCACGATGCGCGTAGTTTAATGTAATATTTGACATATATAGTTAAAACCTCATTATTTTTGCAATAATAGAAGTATACTAAATAGCAGTTTAATTATAAAACAAATAAAAATGTAATAAAGATAGCTTTTTTTTGAAAGAGCAAATAGGTGATTAGAATGAAAAAAGGCGCGAGAGATGTCTCGCGCCTTATTTATTTAGGCTTTGATCTTGATATCAACGCCGGCGGCGACAGGAAGGACTTTCAGTTTGTCGATCGTGTCGGGTGTCGGGTTCAGGATGTCGAGAAGGCGGATATGTGTGCGCATCTCGAACTGCTCGCGCGACTTGCGGTCGACGTGAGGAGAACGGAGGACGGTGTAGATCTCGCGACGTGTGGGCAGGGGAATAGGTCCTGCAATACGTGCGCCGGTGCGCTTTGCTGTCTCTACGATGTCTTCAGTCGCTCTATCCAGAACGCGCTGATCGTACCCTTTCAGGCGGATGCGGATTTTTGATTTGCTGAGCGGCTTCACGCCAGGCTGTGGTTTAGCAGGCGCTGCTTTAGGTGCAGCTTGCTTAGCTGGTGCTGATTTTGCTTTCTTTTCGGCCATTTTACCTCTTTCCTGCAATGACATCTTGTTCAATCTTACTTGGCACGCGCTCAAAGTGGCTCGGCTCCATGACGTAGGTCGCGCGGCCAGAAGACATCGAGCGGAGTTGTGTGGAATATCCAAACATCTCGCTTAACGGGACTTCTGACTCGATCTCGATCACTCCACCTTTCTGGGTGTTTTGTGCAAGAATCTTTCCACGGCGGCGGTTTAAGTCGCCGATGATATCGCCCATGAACTGTTCGGGTGTCGTGACGACCACTTTCATGATCGGTTCGAGGAGTATCGCGCCCGCTTTGCGTGCTGCGTCTTTTACGGCCATAGATCCGCAGATCTTAAAGGCCATCTCGCTCGAGTCAACTTCGTGGTAGGAACCGTATACGATCGCTACTTTGACATCAACTAGGTTGTAACCTGCGAGTACGCCGGTTGTAAGACCTTCTTCGACCCCTTTGATAGTGGGGTTGATAAATTCTTTCGGAATGACACCGCCCACAATCTTGCTGACGACTTCGTTGCCTTTGCCTTTTTCGTTCGGTTCGATTTCGAGTACGACGTGAGCGTATTGACCACGGCCACCGGACTGCTTAACGTATTTGGTTTCTGACTTGGCGGGCTTCGTGATGGTCTCTTTGTAGGAGACTTCAGGTTTACCGACATTCGCCTCGACGGCGAATTCACGGAACATACGGTCGCGGAGGATGTCGAGGTGGAGTTCGCCCATTCCGGCGATGATGGTTTGCCCTGTTTCTTCGTTGGTGCTGACGCGGAAGGTGGGATCCTCTTCCGATAGCGCGCTGAGCGCCATGGAGAGTTTTTCGCGGTCGGCTTTTGACTTTGGCTCGATCGCCATGGAGATCACAGGCTCAGGGAATTCCATTTTCTCGAGGAGAAGAGGGAAGTCTTCAAAGCAGAGGGTATCTCCTGTACCAGCAAATTTCAGGCCGATGCAAGCTGCAATATCACCGGTAAAGAATTCGTCACGGTCTTTGCGCTGGTTGGCGTGCATTTCGAGAAGGCGAGAGACGCGCTCTCTTTTGTCTTTCGTCGTGTTGTAAAGTACGGTGCCTTTGTGCAGAGTTCCTGAATAGATGCGGATAAAGGTAAGGCGGCCGACATAGGGGTCGCTCATGATTTTAAACGCAAGCGCAGAGAAGGGGCTGTCATCTTTCGGCTCGAGGAGAATGGGTTCGAGTGTATCGACGTTCATGGCTTTGATGGTGCCGCGGTCGAGAGGCGAGGGCATCCAGCGCACGACGGCGTCGAGGAGGGGCTGCACGCCTTTGTTTTTAAAGGCTGTACCACAGAGAACGGGGTTGATCTTGTTTTCGCACACGCCTTTACGGATAACGGCGTGGATTTCGTCCTGAGTGAGAGATTCTGGATTTTCCAGAACTTTCATCATGAATGCTTCGTTTTTCTCGTCGATTGTCGCGAGTTCTTCGAGGAGCGCCTGGCGCATCTCTTTGCACTTAGAGAGTAGGTCGGAAGGAACTGGAACAGTTTCGTATTTTGCACCGAGAGTTTCGTCGAGGAAGAGGTAGGCTTCCATGGAGACCAGGTCGACCATGCCTTTGAAATCGGACTCGGATCCAATAGGGCAGTGGACTGCAATGGCGTTTGCGCCGAGTTTGTCGCGCATTGTTTCGATGGCCATGAAGTAGTCAGCACCGACGCGGTCCATTTTATTGATGAAGGCGATACGGGGGACGTTGTAGCGAGTGGCTTGGCGCCAGACGGTTTCAGACTGGGGCTGAACGCCTGCGACCGCATCGAATACAGCGACAGCGCCATCGAGGACGCGCAGTGAGCGCTCTACTTCGATGGTGAAGTCGACGTGGCCGGGGGTGTCGATGATGTTAATTTTACAGTCTTTCCAGTAGACGGTAGTGGCAGCTGAGGTGATCGTGATCCCGCGCTCTTTTTCTTGCTCCATGAAGTCCATGGTAGCGGCGCCCTCGTGGACCTCGCCAATGCGGTGTAAACGACCTGAGTAGTAGAGAATGCGCTCTGTAGTTGTCGTTTTGCCTGCATCAATGTGGGCCATGATCCCAATATTGCGGACATTCTCTAGTTTGTCGGTCTCAGCTCTTTTGCCCATGATCTACTCTTCTCCTGATTACCACTTATAGTGCGCAAACGCACGATTGGACTCAGCCATGCGGTGTACATCGTCTTTTTTCTTAATCGTTGCGCCCTGGTTTTGGAAACAGTCGGCGAGTTCGTTAGCAAGACCTTCAATCATTGAGCGGCCCGCTTTTTCTTGCGAATACTGGATGATCCAGCCCATCGCCATGGATGTACGGCGATCTGCGGGGATTTCTACAGGAACCTGATAGGTAGCTCCACCGATGCGGCGCGATTTAACTTCAAGTGTAGGCTTCGCATTTTCTAGTGCTTGTTCGAATGCTGATAGCGTGTTTTCCGCTTTCACTTTCTGAGAAAATTTCTCCATTGCGCCATACACAATGCGTCTTGCGACAGATTTTTTGCCATCGATCATCACTTTATTGATGAATTTAGCTATCAGCGTACTGTTGTATTGCGGATCTGGTTCTACTTGGCGTTTAACTGCACGTCTTCTTCGCGACATGATGGTTGTTCCTTTGTAAAAGTGGATAGATTATTTAGGGCGTTTTGCTCCGTATTTGGATCGGCTCTTTTTGCGATCTTGTACTGCTGCGCAGTCAAGAGCGCCGCGGACGATGTGGTAGCGCACGCCGGGTAGGTCTTTTACGCGTCCACCGCGTACGAGAACGATGCTGTGTTCCTGCAAGTTGTGACCTTCTCCGCCAATGTATGCAATGACCTCTTGGCCATTAGATAGCTTAACCCACGCGACTTTACGCAAAGCCGAGTTAGGTTTTTTCGGAGTTTTGGTCTTCACTTGCAAGCAGACGCCGCGTTTTTGTGGGCATTGCTGCAGAGCGGGTGACTTTTTGCGTCGCACCTTAGGACGACGGCCCGCACGCACGAGCTGACTAATTGTTGGCATCCTATCTCCTTAGTATCGAATCAAATGAGATGCTTTCTCCAGGTATTTTCTGGGAATAGGTCAAACTATATAGGGGAGCGAGCTTTTTTTGCAAAGCTTATGTGGAGAAAATAATTTTTGATTCCTGTAAGAAGAAAATATGAAGCGAAGAATATTAATTGGGGCGGCTCTGCTTTGCCTTTGTGGGATGCTGCAGGGGCAGGATCGCGTCTTGCGGGTTGCCGACCTGAAAAGCACGATGGAGGAGATGCTCGCCTATCATGTGGAGCATAAAGAGATCTCCCCAACGCTCATGCGGCGGGCGTTTAAAATTTATATTGAGCAATTTGACTCCTCCAAGATGTACCTCTTGCAAGAAGAGGTGGAACCCTATTTATCGCCGACCCCTGCCGCTTTAGAGCGCTGCATTGCCAAGTATAATGAGGGGGATTTGAGCGACTTTATCGAGCTCAATATGATCATGCAGCAGGCGATCCAGCGCGTCCGCACGTGGCGCCGCGAAATCCAGAAAGAATTAATTTTAAATAGCGACCAGCCGGAAGCACCCCAGGCGGAATCCTATCTCGCCTATGCCAAAAATGAAGAAGGTCTAAAGGCCCGCCAACACAAACTCTTGATTCGCTGCCTCTTAGAAGAAAAGAGGCTGAGCCAGCTGACCAGCTGGACGATCGAGCAAAGGGCGCAGATCATGCAGCTCTGGCAGCGCCGGTTTCAGCGCAAGGAAGAGCCCTACCTTATTTTCGACGCAAGCCGCAAATTTCTCGACAAGGAAAAGGGGCAGCATGCTCTATGTGTGAACACACTAAGGGCGCTAGCAAAGAGTTTGGATGCACACAGCGCATTCTATAGTCCGCAAGAAGCAACCGAAATGCGCTCTTCCTTAGAGAAGCAGTTTGATGGTGTGGGTGTCGTTTTGCGCGAAGGGATCGAAGGGGTAGTCGTTGCGGATCTCATTAAAGGGGGGCCTGCTGAGCGCTCCGGCCAAATCCTGCCCGGCGACGTCATTGTGGAAATCGAGGGCAAGTCGGCGAAGGGACTTTCTTACGAACAGGTGCTCGAGGAGATGAAAGCAGGCGGCAAGCGCGAGCTGCAGCTTGGCCTCGTCCGCAAGGGCCATGAGGCGCCTTTACGCGCCTTTCTTACGCGCGAAAAGATCGTGATGAGCGACGAGCGCTTGCAAATGTCCTCTACGCCTTGCGGCAATGGCATCATCGGCAAGCTCGTTCTGCCCTCTTTTTACGAAGGGGGGCACATTTCGAGTGCGGAGCAGGACATCCGCGATGCGATTAAGAAGCTGAAGAAGCAGGGTGAGCTGAAGGGCTTGATTCTCGACATGCGTGAAAATGCAGGTGGGTTTTTGAGCCAGGCGGTGAAGGTCGCCGGTCTATTTATTACCCGAGGGGTGATCGTCATATCCAAGTATGCCAAGGGCGAAATCAAGTATCTGCGCGAGATCGACGGACGCATGTATTTCGATGGACCTCTGGTGATTCTTGCCTCAAAGGCGTCAGCCTCTGCCGCGGAGATCGTTGCACAAGCGCTGCAAGACTATGGCGTCGCACTTATTGTCGGCGATCAGCGCACCTATGGTAAGGGCACGATTCAGTATCAAACCGTGACAGACGAAAGTGCCAAGGCTTTCTACAAAGTAACGGTAGGACGTTACTACACTGTTTCCGGGAAATCGACTCAGATCGACGGCGTGAAGGCGGATATCATCGTCCCCACCGAGTTTGCTCCCTACAATCTGGGCGAGCGCTACCTCGAATACCCGCTGGCCAACGACCAGGTTATGCCGGCGTATATCGATCCTCTAACGGATGTGGAAGAGCGCAATAAGGGCTGGCTGCAGCGCAACTACCTACCCAATCTGCATAAACCCAATGCGACCTGGCAAAGGATGATGCCTTTTCTGGTGCAAAACAGCACAATGCGTCTAGAGAAGGACAAAAATTTTCTTCTCTTTATGAAGGGTCACGGCAGCTCACAAGGGCTTTCGATCCGCAGTTTCCAGCGTCCTGCTAATCCCGCGTGGGGCCAAGAGGACCTGCAGATGATCGAAGCGGTCCAGATCCTCAAGGATATGATCGAGATCAAAAACGCGGTTGCAAAATAATCACATTTCTTTCTATTGTGGTGCTCTTTCGTATGGCCGGGTAGCTCAGTCGGTAGAGCAGAGGACTGAAAATCCTTGTGTCGCTGGTTCGATTCCAGTCTCGGCCAAATTACCCCCCTTTTCTAAAAAAAAAGACAAATTAAGCATACCAATGTTTAGTTTGTCTTTTTTTTTAGAAAAGGGGGGTAATTTAGCCGAGAAGAAAGCAAAAAGTTTTGCTAGGAGGGTGCCTTCGAATCAAGGCTTCGTCGATTTTCGGGATTATTTTGGCCTATTTTCAACTCAAATTGCAGGGGTCATATTCGAAGATGATATTACCCCTGCAATTTGAGTAGAAAAGAGGCTCAAAAGAACCCAAAAATCGACAGAAGCTTGAATCGAAGGCACCCTCTTCGTCTGGAATCGAAGCGCCATGCTTGGCGTGAACCGGATTCCACATTTATCCTTGACTTTTCCCTCCTCAAATTTTATCCATGGGATTTTAAACTCGCGCAAATGGAGAGTTATATGAAGAGTTTTTTATCAAAAGTTATCGTTGGATTGGTTTTCCTTGTTCCTTTAGCTGCACAACCTCAGGCACGTTCTCAGGGACAACCTCAGGCACAAACGAATGGAAAGCAATCAAAAATGATCCAGCTCGTTTTGGAAACAGACGTCAACGGAAATGCCAGCCCCATGCTGGTCGATTCGAATGGAACAAAGATGCCTTTGACTCTAGGCGTCTTGATGAATGCTGTGGCTGAAGCGTGGATGATGGGCGCGTCAAACACCCCCGCCTCTGTTCCAAGAGATCCTAATGCCATTGCAATGATTAAAGTAGAAAAAGGTGCTCAAGGGATTAAGACCTATCTTGTAGGGGTGAAAAACCAGTATGATCCAACAGGAAGAATGGAGCCGCTTAATTTGGGAAATCTGATCAGTGCAAGTGCTGTAGCACACCCCGGTTGTACAGCTGACCAGATCAACGGGCAAACCGTAAATTTAAAGCTGGCCTTTGCAAAAGATAAAAATGGCAAAATCCAAACTTATTTTGTAGGTGATAAGGGTAATGAAGATTTCAATCTCGGGACTCTTATTAAGTCTACCACGCTTCTTTTGAACCAGTGCGAAGCTGGGGAGCACCAGCAGTAGTAGTCTTGGCCGCAGGTTGTAAAACCTGCGGCTTTAGCTATCCTCAACTAAAGCTCGTTGCCTGTAGGCACGGTTTGAAACAAGTATAGGTTGTTCATTCGGATGCTTAAAGGATCTATGACGACATGCTTGATCATTTGTGTTTTATCTCCAGCCTTGAAATCTGATGCGTAAGTGACGTGGATCTTCCCATCTTTACTCAAAATTGCAGCCGGAAATTCCCCAGACTTATTGTCTATGATTAGAGGGTCTGACCAGGTCTCACCGCCATCACGTGATACTGCCATGTTCAACTCTTTCCGAGAATGAGCATTAAAAAAACAGACGGTAATGCCGCTCGGTATTTCCAATCCTTTGATCAAGGCTTGGCCTAGGTTAACGATATCAAGGCCTGAATCTTTGTTGCGCAGGGTTTTGCATACACTTAAGTGCGCAGGCCATGTTATTCCGCCATCCTTAGAAACAGCAGTTAAAGCAAAGCCTTTAATTTCTTCTTGATTGCTGCGATTGCGGGCGATTAAGCGGAGTTCATTTTTATTCCAAATAAGAGCGGGTTCTAATCCTCCTCGGGGTCCATATTTTTGTTCTACTTTCAAGGAGGGAGAGCGGCTCCACGTTAACCCGCGGTCTTTAGATATTTCTACGTGAATAGCTGTTTCTTTTTCTGGGCCTGTTTGGGTGGAAGATCCACAAAAAATAAATCCTTCAGGGGTAACAGTCGGTTGTGTTTTCGTAGGTCCTATAATGTTTTTTGGCAATTCTTTTAGGTCCCATCCTTTGCTCCACTCTAGGGTTTTATCTAGAGGACGTCTAAGGATATAGCTCTGCATCTCGTCTGTTAAATGTGAGCGGCCTGCTCGGAAAAACACCAAAAGTTCTCCGGAAGGCGCATGTTGACAAGGAGGCAGTGTGCAGATAATGGGGCTTGAGCAATTAGACAAAGACTGATCGGGTTTCACGATCTCAATCGGCGTCATCCACTTTTGGGTTACTTTATCAAACGCTGTAAACCAGACGCCCTTTTTTGTTTTTTCTTCGATGTCTTTATTTCTGCCATTGAAAACGACACAAAAACCGGTTTCAGTTTCCACAATCCCCGAGCTATGTCCAGAAATTTTATCCGTAATCCATTCACTGGAAATAAAGCCGTTGTTTGAAGAGATTTCTTGCACTTCTGTTTTGTTTGTTGTGGAAGTTGTAGTGAAATAAACAGGGGTTTCTGTGGTAGTTGTAATTGGTTTTGCCATGATAATGCCTAATAATATTAGTTTTAATAGTATCACAAATATTATCAAATATGCTTATTCGGGTCAAGCATGCTGTACTATAACCCGTTGTTGATGGTATAATTCTTTTAAAAAGGAGTTATTATGAGTATAGTTGATACTTGTTTGAATAATAAAACATTTTTTGAGAGATCAGATGGTCATCATGGTTTAGTTGGCCATTCTGAATTGTTTGACCTAACCGAAAAAAGGCCTTCATTCGTTCGTGATGAAAAGGAATGGGTTCCATTGGAAAAGGTTGGTGATTTGTCCAGTGATAGACGGTTGCGATTGGCAGTTGGTTCTCAAGGCTTAATCGACTTTGAATTTTTAACACAAAGAATGTCGGGATATATCCCCATTCTTAGTTTTTATAGTGCATTTGACGAATTTCGTGCCGGATGGAATTTAATTTTTGAAAAAGGCATAAAAAATGAAAATATGTTTGTATGGGCAGAAAATAAATTTCAAGATAGTAAGGGGAATCTTTTCTGGAATTTAGTGAGATATAAAGCGCATCTGACTCTGACACAAAGAGTCGCATTGGTTGCAATAGGCGTTGCATTGATCTTTCGCGCATTCATTAACTTCTTACAAATTGGAATTATCTTTCTCCCATTTGATCTGTTTTTTGATTTTTGCATAAGAGGTAATGGTGCATGGCACAGAACAGAATTCAAACGCTTGAGCGATGATAAGTCAATTCGCTTCACTAAAGATTTCAATTGGTCGCAAAAAGTCGTTTAGTGTTGCTTCAGTTTTAATATCTTTTTCTGCATATACAAAGTATGCAGAGAAAAGCCATCACCCACTTTTTTTTGGACGTCGGCGGTGTGTTGCTCACCAATGGGTGGGATCACCACTCGCGCAAAGCTGCCGCACAGCATTTTAAATACGATTTTTCCGAGATGGAAATGCTGCACGGCCTCGTGTTCCCTCTCTACGAGATGGGAAAACTCTCTCTGGATGAGTATTTAAGTCGCGTGGTTTTCTACAAAAAGAGGCCTTTCACTAAGGCGCAGTTCCGCGCTTTCATTTTTGCGCAATCAAAGCCCTATCCAGAAATGCTCGATCTGATCGTTCAATTGAAAAAGCGCCATGGACTGAAGATTGCTGTGGTCAGCAATGAGGGACGCGAAATCAATGCGCATCGGATCCGTAAGTTCAAGCTGGATCGTTTTGTCGATACGTTTATCTCTTCCTGTTATGTCGGGGTTCGTAAACCCGATCCGGACATTTTTCGCTTGGCGCTTGACATCACACAGGCCAAGCATGTTGTCTATATCGAAAATACTCCGCTCTTTGTCCAGGTGGCAGAGGAGCTGGGGATCCGCACTATTCTGCACACAGATTATCGGTCGACAGCAAAGCAGCTCGCAGCGTGGGGACTGAAGTGAAATACAAGGTTGTCATCGTAGGAGCTGGTCCAACGGGTCTTGCACTTGGGGCGGAACTGAAGCGGCTGGGTATCTCTTCTTTGATCCTGGATCGATTGGAGGCCGGCGCTAATACTTCAAGGGCTGCAGCCATTCATGCACGTACGTTGGAGGTGCTGGAGCCGCTAGGTGTAACAGCAGACCTGCTTCGCGAGGGCCTCATCATCCCCACACTACACGTGCGAGATAGAGATCATATCCTTGCTAATTTGAGCTTCAAAGGGCTCAAAACACGCTATCCCTTCGTCCTGGCCTGTTCACAAGCGCGCACTGAGGCGCTTTTGTTGGAGAAGTTGCGCTCTCTTGGTGGGGATGTGCAGCGGCCATGTGAGGTGATTGCCATTAGCCCGGGTGAACAATCTGTCCAGGTGCAATTCCGCACTAGCAAAGAGCTCAAAACAGTCGAGACAGAGTGGCTTGTCGGTTGTGACGGGATGCACAGCTTAGTGCGGCAGCAGGCGCATATTTCTTACGCGGGCGGAGAGTACAAGGAAGCTTTTGTGCTCGCAGATGTGGAAATGGATTGGCCATTCGGAAGGGGAGAGGGAAACCTTTTTCTCTCAAAGGAGGGTCTAGTTGCCGTTATTCCGCTGCCGGGCGCTATTTTCCGCATCATCGCGACGGTGACGCACTCTTCACCTTCACTTGGCATTTCAGACTTTGAGCAGCTTCTTAAAGAGCGCGGGCCTGAGAGTCCTACGGATATTCACCGCATGATATGGGCCTCGCGCTTCCACATCGAGCACCATGTGGCCAGTGTCATGCGGAAGGGAAGAATCCTTCTAGCAGGCGATGCCGCGCATGTGCATAGTCCTGCCGGTGGCCAAGGCATGAATACAGGGATTCAAGATGCCATTGCTCTCGCTGCTGCATTGCGCGAGGGCAGCGAGGAAGCTCTAGAAAGCTGGCAAAAAAAGCGGCTAGAGATTGCGCATTCTGTTGTCAAACTCACCGATCGATTAACCAAAGTCGTGGCAGCTTCGTCACCGGGAGCGCGTCTTGTGCGCAATCTAGTCATCAGGCTAGTTGCACGCATTCCTTTCATAGAGCACGCACTAGTGAGGAAGCTCGCAGAACTAGATATTAAGAGTTCGCAACAGTAAGCTGATCGTCGACGCTTACCACTCCAGAAACACCTTTTACCATTGCAACCACTTTGCTGCGTTCTTCTTTGTTTGCAACCGTTCCGGTCAGTGTAACAACACCATTATTTGTAGTTACTGATGTCATTCTAGCGCTTGCCGATAAAGAACCATCAATCATGAGGGTTTTTTTGACCCTTGCCGTAATCTCCCAGTCGGGCATGGTCTGAGCATTCTCAGTAGAATTGTCAGTAGATTCTGCGTTGAGATTCCCCGAGTTGCCACCGCATGAGACGAGCATTGCACAAATTGAGCAAAGTGCTGGAATTAATAAATTTTTTTTCACGACATCCTCCGTATTAAGAGACTTTATCTCTTAGCCGGAGTCTAGAAGAGGGCGGTTGGGTTGTAAATAAAAATTTTAACTTCAACGTGTTTCGCTAAATAGAATCCCAGAGGCGCTTTCCACCTCTTCGACGGAGGAAGCAAACTTATCAAGGGGAATCTCTGCAGAAATCGCCTGGTTGGGGAGGATAAAGGCCTGACTGAGCAGTTGGTGCGCCGAGGTTTCAATGAAAATGAGAGCAAAAAAGTGGGTGGGCACGGCCACGCAGCTGTCGCCGATCACCTGATAGCGGACAAAGCGTTTGCCGCCCTGTGCTTTTCCGGGCAGATAGAGCGGTCCTGTGAAGACGTGGACAAGCTGATGGTCTTCGACGAGCTGGCGCAGATGCCCTTCTAACTTCTTCCAGTAGCCGCGGTTGAATTGAGGGGCCTGTGGGGCGATGTTCGATAGGAGAAAGCTCTCGTCGAGCGCCTCTTGCGAAGAGGAGCTGTCTAGAGCGGAGGCGAGATGGCCGCGGTCGAATCCCGAGCCCTCATAATCTTTGTTGGTTGCGCGGATGTGCTCGGGGATCTGGGGGTCTTCTTTGAAGCTGCTGAGTTCTCGGCTCGCCTCTTTTTCAAAGATTGCAGGCGTCAGTGTGCGGTAGACCCAGAGCGGATTGCGGTTTTTGCCGTCGTAGGCGAGGGTGTATTCTTTGTGCGTGATGACAGGAGCGCTGGTGGGGAGAGGAAAATTGCCTTCGAGGGCGCTGGGCTGGCCAAAGCGGGCATGGGAGAACTCGAAAGGGGAGAAGGTGTGAGCGAGGGGGAGTGAAAAGAGAGCCGCCCCAATGAAGAGGCCGACTAGGAAAGCTTGAAAGCGGTTGAACTTTAGCGAGCGAGGCTTAGGCATAATCCACGCATCGAATCAACAAGTTGAGTGAGTCCTTCTTCGTGGAGTGCGGATATCGGAATGAGTGTGGCAGGATCCAAGGTGTACTTGGCGCGAAACTCCTCTAGATTTTCCTGAGCGTTCTCTTTGTCCATTTTGTTGAGGACGACGATGAAGGGCTTATCCAAGAGATCGGCGCGGTAGGTCTCGACTTCCTTTCTGAGCAGGAGGAAATCTTCATAGGGGTTGCGCCCCTCTTCTCCGGAGATGTCGATGACAAAGACGAGGGCAGAGGTGCGTTCGACGTGCTTCAAGAAGGAGAGCCCGAGACCGCGGTTGGCGTGTGCGTCTTCGATGATTCCGGGAATGTCTGCAATCAAGATGCGTGTATAGTCTTCAAACTGGATGTAACTGAGGTTGGGAGAGAGCGTTGTAAAGGGATAGGGGGCGATTTTTACGGATGCGTTGGTGATGCGGGAGTGAATGGTCGATTTGCCTGCATTGGGCATGCCGACGAGGCCGACATCGGCGATCAGTTTGAGTTCGAGTTCGACGGCAAGAGCCTGACCGTCTGCGCCGGGAGTGGCGAAGTTGGGAGCTTGATGGGTCGGTGAGCGGAAGAAGGCGTTGCCGAGCCCGCCTTTGCCACCGGTGCAGGCGGTGTAGCGCGGCGTTTCCGGCGTGCAGTCAAAGAGAACTTCTTTTGATTCCGCGTCTTTTATGAGCGTGCCGAAGGGGATCTTGACGACGAGACTTTCTCCTGATCCGCCCTGTCTTAGGTTAGGACCGCCGCATTTGCCATTTTGAGCACGGAGTAGGCGGCGGTTGCGGAAGGATTCGAGAGAAAAGAGATTTTCGTCTCCTTCAAAGACGATGGAACCGCCTTTGCCCCCATTGCCGCCGTATGGGCCGCCCTTGGGGATGTACTTCTCCCGTCTCCAGGCGACGACTCCGTTGCCTCCAGCTCCAGCATTTAGCGTTAAGCGAACAGAATCGACGAACATATAGACTATGTGGTGGGGAGTACGGAGACGTATGTATGATTGCTCTTGCGGAAGGTCACAATGCCATCAATCAGAGCAAAAATAGAGTCGTCTCGAGCTCGTTTAACATTTTTAGCAGGGCGCCATTTAGTTCCTCGTTGTCTAACGAGAATGCTGCCTGCTGTCACAAACTGACCATGGGTCGCTTTGATGCCAAGTCGTTGTGAATGGGAATCGCGGCCGTTGCGCGTAGCGCCTTGACCTTTCTTATGTGCCATATGCCGTTAACCTATGATTTCTGTAATTCTCACCTGGGAGTAGGTCTGTCTATGACCTACCTTACGACGGTAGTTTTTGCGCTGCTTGTATTTAAAAGCAATGACCTTAGGGCCGCGCACTTCTTTTACTAACTCGCCATGCACGGTGCAGTTGCCCACATGGGGCTGGCCTACATGTGCAGACGACTTGCCTTGGAAAAAGAGGACCTCTTTAAAAGCCACTTTTCCTTCTTTATCAGCTTCAAGCAGTTCGACGTTGATCACATCGCCTTTTTGTACACGGTACTGCTTGCCACCGGTCTCAATAATAGCGTACATCTGTCCTCCGGATTCCTAATTAAAACGGCGATCATATAGAAACACGTGCTTCTTGTCAAATCTAACGTGCCCGTGCCCTTGCCCGATTAAGAATGTAAGATTACTAATTTCTAGGCACTTAATTATATTAAATAGATTAGTTAATTATATTAATTGTAATTATAATCATTAGTTTATAATATAAAGTTAAGGAGCGGGAGGTGTTCTATGCGTCCTATTAAGGGGCACAAAAGAAGGAAAAATTCGAAAGTCACAATGAAGGTGCATCGTAAAAAACAACCGCACAATAAAGAAGACTTTCAAAAGATCTTTCGCGAAAGATTTTTTGTATGAACAAGAGTCGAAAAAAAGAACGGCGCCAGGCTCCGCAGAAGAAGGAGATCAAATCTCCGCAAGATACTGTTGTAGAGGCGCCTAAGAAAGAAAGCAAATGGCAAGCTTTTTTAAATCGCCATAGTGGGATCAAACAAAAAGACCAATAAGGGGGAAGTATGAAAAAGAAGAGAAGTCATCACAAAAAACATGCTAAAAAGCGTCACCACCACAAAGGTGGATGGGCTGGTTTTAAAAACTGGTTTAAACGCTACTGCTCTTTCTAAATAAGAAACGCGCAGCGTAAAGCAGTGCAGCAACAAGAGCAATGGTGGCCCCCGGCGGCCAGTTGAGTTGATAGGCCGCCGCTGTGCCCAAGAGGGTGCAGAGGCATGCAATCAGTACGGCGAGTGCGACCATTTTGCTAAATCGATAGGTATAGCTGCCTGCCAATGTGGCCGGAATGGCCAGGAGCGCGATGACTAGGATGGATCCGACGACCTGGATGAGCAGGACGACGGATAGGGCGATTAAGCAGAGCAGCAAAATATAAAAGAAGCGCACGGGCACTTTTTGCAAATACGCTTGTGTTTCATCAAAACAGATGGTTAGAAATCGGTGCCTGAAGAGCGCTGTTGCTGCAATTACGATCAGATCGAGTCCCACGAGCAGTCCTATGTCGCTATGGGAGACCCAAAGAAGGTTTCCAAATAGGTAGTTCATCAGCTCGACATTATAGCCTGGGCTGAGAGCAATAAACACCACTCCCAAAGCCATTCCTGTGGACCAGAGGGCGGCGATTGCCGTGTCCTCACGTTCTTTGTATTTTAGATGGATCCATCCGATAATTAACGCAGAAAGCAGCGCTGCCGCAACTGCGCCATGCATAGGCGTGATCCATTCGATTCCTTGCGTGCGTCTCAGCCAGAGGCAGAAGCCCATTCCGCCTAGTACGGAGTGCGCGATCGAGCCGCTGATGAAGACGATGCGCTTTATCACGACAAATCCGCCCATGATGCCACTGGAGACAGAGGCAGCGAGTCCCGCTAGTAGGGCCATCACGAGAAAGGGAGAAGTAAAAAGCGCTTCGATCAGATTCATCGCGGTGGTGGGGGGTGATAGAGTCCAAGGGCAAAGTGGCCGCACATCTCTTCTTTTGCGTAGAGCGTGAGGCGGCGGTTGATGCAGACCAGTCTTGTGGCTTTTTCCAAAATCGGTTGCAGGTCGTGCGTCACCATTAAAATCGTCATCTTTCCTTTCATTTTCAGCAGCAAGTCATAGATGAGGATCTGCGTTTTCTGATCGACGTGAGCCGTTGCTTCGTCGAGAAGGAGGATTTCGGGGTTGCCGACGAGTGCGCGGGCGATCAGCGCGCGCTGCATCTCTCCGCCCGAAAGCGTGCCGAAAGCATCTTTTTCTTTATGCAGGAGGTCGACCTGTGCAAGTGCGGCACGGGCGGCATCTTTTGCCTCTGGGGGATAGCTGCCCCACCAGCGCAGCTGAGACAAGCAGCCTTGTAGCACGAGCTCGAGCACGGAGATGGGGAACTGGCGGTCGAAACGCTGTACTTGCGGGACATAGCCGAGTTTATCGCGCACTTTAGCCGGTTCTTGTCCCATCAGAGCAATTGTTCCGCCGGTTGGCTTCAATCCACCGATCAGCAGCTTTAAAAAAGTCGTCTTGCCCCCACCGTTGGGGCCAAAAATCACCGCATAATCTCCACACGCAATCTTAAGCGACGCGTCTTCTAAGACTGGGCTCTTGTCATAGCTAAAGCAGAGGGCGTTTACATCAACGGTCATTGGGCGATGAGCCTCGCTATGTGCATCATGTTATGGGAGTAGTCTCTATTGTAGGGGTCGACTTGATGGATGGGCAGATGGAGCATATGCGCAATGAGCTCAGCTCCCTTATTGGCGTAACCGGCTTGCGTGAAAACGGCTTGGACTTTCAGCTCTTTTGCTCGTTTGACCAGTGCATCGATGTCTCGAGGGAGCGGCTCCTTCCCTCCGCACTCTATGGAGAGCTCGATGAGTCCATATTCTTGGCAAAAATAGGCAAAAGAGGAGTGGGAGACGAGAATGGCTCTGCCTTTAAGAGGATCGAGCAAGGTATGCAGTTCTTCATCGAGGTTCGTCAGTTCATTTTCAAGGCTCTTTAGGCCTTTTTCGTACTGCTCCCGATGCTCGGGGAAAAGGCGTATTAAGGCAGCAGCAATCTCCTGGCACTGCATGAGCGCAAGTTTGGGACTCATCCAGTAGTGCAGATCGCGCGCCTCCTCATGCACGTGGTCTTCGCCGCAGCCTTGATGGGCCAGGAGTGGAATACCCTTGCCGAGGTCGAGTACCTCCATGCCCGGATTTTTCTCTTTAAAAGCGGTGAGGATGCGCTCTTCAAACGGTTCGCCGAGCTTGAGCCAGAGTTTTGTATGAGAAAGTCTTACGAGTTCGCGGGGCGTTGGCTCGAAAATGTGCATATTGACCCCAGGTGGGACCAGCTCTGCGATTTCTACGGTATTACCCGCTATTTTTTCGACGAAATAAGCATAGGGGGCGATAGTAACAAGGACCTGCGCGCTTTTTTCCGCTTGCTTTGGCTGGCAAGCGCAAAGAAACAATAAGGCTAATAACTTAGTTAGCATGAGTTTAAAAGGATCCTATAAAAAGCGGAAAAACTCAAGATGAATAACAGGATGGCAGGATGGACAGGATAAATTTTTTTCTCAACCCTCATCCTGTTATTTCTCTCACGACTTGAGTTAAAACACTCCTTGGGGTAGCATGCTCGCTGTTCCAGAGGAGGAGTGTCCGAGCGGCCGATGGAGCACGCTTGGAAAGCGTGTAAACGTGAAAGCGTTTCGTGGGTTCGAATCCCACCTCCTCCGTTTATTATAGCCTTTCGTAGCTATATTCTTTTTTTCAGATGAGTTAATACACATTCAGAAGATTCGAAATTTTTTCATGAAAAAACAGATATTAAAAACTGCGGAGAATGACGTCGGGAAGAAAAGAGTGAAATTTAAGTTTGCCTGGTTCGCAACCAAATTGGAGAAGCGATGAATATAGTTTTTATGATTTTATGCGCCCTTTTCACCGCGGTAAGTTCTCTCTGTAAGCCCTTACAGGCAAATGTTGCACCAATCGAACAAGGTTTCGATTCAACGATTGTTTCAATCGATAAAAACAGTCCTTCTAGAAATGCGGTGATTCGCGATCTCTTAGCTCTACAAAAATCTCTTATTATCTCTATACAAGAACCGATTCCTGAAGATCGCGCGAAAACCGGCTTTTTACTCGTACCGATGACAATGGAATATATTTCCGACCTCCTCGAGCACAAACATGGATGCATTGTCTGCGCCTATAAAGACCAAATATTAGTCGGATATGCCCTTCTTACAGATCCCTCTAACTTTAAAGAGTTGTATCAGGATGAACATATAGGACGATTTGAAACTTCTATTGATGAGGCATTCTTGAATGTTTGGCTTGGAGAGAAAGGCGTAGGCTATATCGAACAAATTGCAGTGAAACCGGGTTATTCAAGAATGGGTATCGGTTCGCGATTAATGTCCGAGAGCAAAAAGCTGAAGGCCGAGGGGTTGATCGCTGATGTCTTTATTTATCCTGTAAAGAATGAGTCTTCTCTTAGCTTTTTTTCTCATCAGGGTTTTATGCCATCCGGCATCCTTTACCAATATCCTACAGCCAATGCTAATTTCCGCCATGAGCACCGAACACAGGTGTTTTTCTGGAATCCATAAGGAGCCTTTAGAGACGGGAAGGGGGCGAAAGCCCCCGCTTTGTTATGATTTGGTTTTGATGTAGCCGTCGGCTAGGCCTTGAGCTTCTCCCCAATGAGGAGTTCCTGAGAAGAATACGACATCCCCCAAATGGAAGACGCGATAATCGCTTTCGGGGTTGCCTAGGACCATTTGTAAGCCAGTTGTATAGAAGAAATAGCTGATTTCTGGATTGCTATCCGCAATGGCGCACGCTTCTTCCATGGAGATGCAGCGGGCAATGGCTACTGCTTGACTCCAGTCGCCGTCGCCATATTGCGCCACTCCGGAAACTTGCTCGTAGCCATGGGCGGCTGCGACGCTGGTTTCTGGGAGGGTAGAGTTGAGGTCTGTTGCAAAAGCTGAGACTGTGAGTGAGAGGGAGGAAATAAGTAGTGCAAATTTTTTCATGTTCATTCTCCAGTTTAAGCGCATTGATGTGCGCGCCTTAAGAATATAAAAGCAGATGGCCAGAGGGGGCAATAAAATTAATTTTTTTAATGCTTCTTAAGCTTCTCTGGGGCACAATAGAAGCCCAAGAAATTTCCTTTTACTTTTTTGAGGATTTTTTGGAATGTTACCGATATGCACTGTCCGTTTTGTAAACATGAAGAGCTGAAAGTCACCGACTCGCGCAATGCGACCGAGTCGAACGCTATTCGCCGCAGACGCGAATGCCTCAAGTGTTTGCGCCGGTTTACGACGTTTGAAACGATCGACTTGACCATTCAAGTACATAAGCGCGATGGGCGATACGAGGATTTTCATCAAGACAAGCTCGTCCGTGGATTGGATTCGGCTTGTCGCCATACGCGCGTCAGTCACGAACAGGTTCTCGCGCTCGCATATAAGATCACGGCGGATCTGATGGAAAGACAGGTGCGCGAAATCGAAACAACAGAACTCGGTGAGATTGTAATGAGGCATTTACAAACTCTAGACATGGTGGCATATATCCGTTTTGCCTGTGTCTATCGTCGTTTTAAACATGTTGATGAACTAAAAGATGCACTTGAACATCTAGCTCCGCAAGGTGAGGGTTGAAAAATGAAACTAAAAAAAGCTGAGATTGAAGAATTCCGCAAACGCCTAGAGAAATTGCGCCGTGAGATGACCAAAATGGTGAAAGTCGTAAGCGATGATGTGAAATCTGAAGGGGAATCTAAAGGCTATTCTCAGCATCAGGCCGATGAAGGGACTGATGACTTCGACCGCATGGTGAGCTTGGAACTTACAGATAAAGAAATTAAGGTGTTGCGTCAGATCGATCGCGCCTTAGAAAAGATTAAAGAAAATACCTATGGTGTCTGTGATATCACTGGCGAAGAGATCCCTCTCAAGCGTTTGGAAGCGATTCCTTATGCGACGATGACCGTAGAAGCACAGGATAAGTTTGAAAAAGGGCTCTTATAAGATTTTTCTCGGCTTGCTTGCCGCTGCGATCTTTTTCCTCGATTTTTTTACAAAACGCTGGATTGTCTATCATGTGCCGCTGTTTCCCTATGGAGGCATTAGCGTTTTTGAGAATTTTTTTGGGGTCAAGTTTACGATCGTCCACGCGATCAATAAGGGTGCTGCATGGGGGCTCTTCGATTCCTTCCCGCACCTGTTGCTCATTGTCCGCTTTATTTTAATCGGCGGGCTGCTCGCCTATCTCGTTTTGGCAAAGCCTCAGAAGCGCGTCGAGATTCCGCTCGTGATGTGCGTGGCGGCTGCCATCGGCAATATCACCGACTTTTTTCTCTACGGGCATGTCGTCGATCTCTTCTATTTTATTTTGTGGGGCTACTCTTTCGCGATTTTCAACGTCGCAGACAGCATCCTCTGCTGCTCGCTCATCTTTTTGGCTCTCACGAGGAGGGCGCATGCGCCAAAGCACGCCTGATGTCGAGGGGGTTCTGCGCGTTTCAAAGGCGTTGAAACATCAAGTCCTCCTCGATGCAGACGAGATGGAGGCGCTCTTTGCCCACTTAAGTCCTTTTCATATCTACAATGTGAGCGAACCCGTCACAGACGGAGAAGTCTCCAAAGAAGAATTTCTCGAAGGCTACGCCGCCTATATCGCCAGCTTAAAAGAAAATCGCACCGTGAATGTGAGACGCCTGTTTTCAGGTGTGTGGAGTGTAGATCCCGAGGCGGTGTATGCGATGCCCGTCGCGGGAGGGAAATTTCTCATCAAAACGATTCAGCCGGTGATTCAACTCCAGGAGCATCGCTTCATGGCCTCGGAAGTAGACGGCAAAATCCATCCCATGGTTCTGGGCGAGGGAAGCATCAGATGGGGCATCCAGTTCTCCTATCCGCAGCTCTATCAGCATCCGCAGACGCAGGATATCGCCAAAGTGACCGCAGCGCTGCCCAATACCGCTCTCTATAGCGCCCTCAGCCGCTGGCTGCGTCACAATACACTGCCAACCCCCTTCCTTTTTCAGGGAAAGCGCACGAATTCTCCGATCCGCATAGGGAAGCGCTGTTTCGAGTGGATTGCCACACATCCCGACTTAAAGAATATACAGGTGGTCCATGGAAATTGAAATCATTGCTATCGGAGAGGAGATCGTCAGCGGGGCCGTCGTCAATACGAACGGTGCGTTTTTGAGCAGGGCGCTTGGGTTGGAGGGCTGGAAGGTCGTCAGACAAACCGCAGTCAGCGATGATCCCGATAGATTGAAGCGGGCTGTGGAGAGCGCGCTTAAAGAATCGGATCTCGTGATCACCACGGGAGGACTCGGACCTACGCTCGATGACCGGACGCGCGAGACTTTGTGTGAGATCTTTCAGACAGAGCTCGCTTTGAATCTCGAGGTGCTCTCTCGGCTTAAAACGCGCTATGGCGACCACGTTTCAGTTGAGGATCAGGCGCGGGTGCCGCGCTCTGCCCATATTTTTCCCAACCCCATTGGCACGGCATCGGGACTTCTCTTTGAAAGAGGCGGCAAAACTCTGATTGCACTCCCCGGAGTGCCGCTGGAAATGCAGACGCTTTTTACACAGGAAGTGCTGCCCTATCTCCGCAAGCGCTATGCTTCTGTCCAGCGCTATAAAGAGGTCATCCACTTCTGCTTACTCACCGAGAGTATGCTCGATCCCTTTTTGCGTGAATTGCAGGAGAAATCACCGCTGCTCGACATCGGCATCTATCCCGAATATGGCCAGCTGACGATCGTGCTCGCATCGTTGCATGTGGAGATGGTGCGCGCTGCTAAAGAGCAGCTGGTCAATCTCTTCCCGACCCACTATTTCAAGGGAGAGCGCATTGAGATGGCGATCCACGCCTGGATGTTAGAGCATTGCAAGACGCTTGCTCTTGCCGAGTCCTGCACGGGCGGAGCGATGGCTGCGCGGTTCACGGCACTTGCCGGCGCATCCGACTATTTTCTCGGATCGCTTGTCGTTTATTCTGCTGCTTGGAAGCAGAAGCTGCTCGGAGTGCACGCACTGGACAATGGCGCTGTAAGCGAGCAAACAGCCCTTGAGATGTGCGAGGGGCTATTCAAGACGACAAAGGCCGATTACGCCCTTGCCTTAACGGGTGTTGCGGGTCCGACTGGCGGGAGTGCAGAGTGTCCGGTGGGGACGGTCTATCTGGCGTTTGGCGAACGCGGCATGAGGCCGCAACTCATCCACAGTGTCTTTAAAGGTGACCGCGCTAAGATCATTCAACTCGCGACTACCCACTCTTTGGCTTCTTTTTACCGTTTTTTGGCATACTAGTGCTCTGTAACAAAAGTTTTTAATGTTTCGGCTGCGTCAAAGCCCAAACATCAAAAACTTTTGTTACAGAGCACTAGCAAATCACTCAGTTTCAAGACTTATCACCAAAAAAACTCCCCATCCAAGATATTTATATAACTAATATTTGAATAGTATCGATTAATTTAGAGATAGTATATAATAGTGGAAAATTAATTATTGAGAGAAGTTAAATGTGTATTACACCTAGAGATATTTATGAATTTTTAATCGCATTTCCTGGAGATCTTGCTGAATGTATATGTGCATTTCCTCGCGATATGGGTGAATGCATTGCCGATACCTGTTGCTGCTGCTGTACATCATCTCCTCAGCGAAGATATCGGCGGATGGAGATGGACGAAGAACATCGAGAACCACCCCATCCCGTTTATTCCATTTCAGAACAAATCAAGCGCCATCTCCCGCCGAATTTTGATGTAAATCGTCACCCCGAACTGCCCAGACAAATTACGGTAGCTTTATCCCAAAACAAACCATTCGAAGTACGTATGGGTGACGACAGCCTGCCTTACGTCTATTTCCCTTCCACAAACGAACCAGGTGGAACCGTAGATCTTCTGACCTCTTTATTGGATGAGATCCTGCTTAATATCTTCTCATTTTTAGATCCCGCAGACATCCATCGTCTACGCCTTGTTTCAAAACGCTTTTCTAAATTGGCTCGCGACCCACGCGTATTCGCCATTTTCTTAAAAAAGTGCTATCCTCACTATTCCTTATCTGCCCAAGGTGATTTCAAAGCGATATGGCTAAAACTCCGCAAGCCTGGTTCGTTCGAATTCAAAACGGCTAAATTAAACCTTCAGGGATTACCCGATCCTATGAAATTTGAGTTCCGACCCCTGCAGGCAAAATTGTCTTGTGATCAGTCCTATCGGCCTTTTCCCGCCATTTTATCGACCTACGACTTTCCGCCCTTAATCCAAAATTCGGATCTTTTAAATCTTCTTCCTCTTTGCTTCCCTTTATTACAAATATTTCCTCGATTGAAGGGTTTGAATCTTCAGCAGATTCAGATGGTGCTTCAAAATATTCCTCGGCTCCCTGCTGTTGTAATCTACGCCTCAAATAAATGTATTCTCACTGTTCATTATGAAGGATTGGAAAGTATCCGCTGCATGGTTTGGAACATTGAGAGCCAGCCCCAAAAAACAACAGAATTTTCCGTCTCATTTACACTGTTTCCGATTATTGCTGAGTTTAAGGCTATCTTAGCAGCAGGCTTGCCCATTACGGCTGGAGAAGTAATACATAAACTATCTTTACCAGAAGAAGAATTCCCTTTATCTATCTATGAGGATTGTAAAGGGAAATTGATTATACTCTATTGCAATAAGGGATGTATTTATCGAATTGATGAAAATGGACTCACTTTATTGGTCGATTTGCAAAAAAATCTTAAATCAAATCAATTTTGCATACCAAAGCGCCATGATGAAGAAGCGTGCTTAATTTATAAAGAGGTTAGGCAACATTTCCTCCTGCATTTTGGAGAGGGAGGTCGTCTATTACATCATTCCCCTATCGATCCTTCTGTTCAACTTCCCGAAAAACTAGATACTTATTTTGATCCCAAATTTAACGCACTTCTTGTTTGGGATACAAAACCTAGTTGTCATCAGAACGTATATACTTTAAACCTCTCTGGGGATTGTACAAGAATATACGAGCTTGGTTTTAGTATTGATTGGATAAAAGCTGCAATAATACTCGATGACTTATCTATACTTGTCATTTCGAACTTTTCTGCGACCCATTTTGAACCAAATGGAAAGCGGAAAATAGCAAAATCAGAATTCTTGATTGCAGGAGTAAAAAGAACAGCTCCGCATGAAATTTTAAGGGTCGCAGATTTCAAAAGAGGCCCTGGCATTATTTATGACTAAGAGAGACTGTTAACGGATTTAGTTTCAGTCGATTTTTGGGACTTTTTACCGCTTCCTGGCGTACCAAAAGAAAGTTTCCGAATCAATGGATTGAAGTCCAGAGTTTCAAAGAGTTTGCGGCCTGTCTTTGTTTGTAGCATTCCCATGAGTCTAACGATTTGCGCTGCTTGGGGGGGCTTTGAACCATTATGTTTCTGGATGAGAACTTGGGCGACCTTCTCGGCGCGGATGTGCGCGTAGAAGTCGATCATGCCGCAGGTTAAGATGCAGACGATGCGCTTGAGCCAGCGTACCACGAGGTGGTCCTTTTCTTGAACTTGCAGTTCGCCTTTTGGAGTGATTGTCAGCCAGTAGTTGGAGTAGTCGTAATTCAATAAGCTATTCATTCTGATTCCCAAGGAAGAGTAGGGATGCCCCACTCCTTCCAATTTTTTAGTTTGTCTACGATCGGTGCGGCGCAGGTTGTCCACATCGAACCCTTTTTGCAGCAGTAGAGTCCGGCTTTTTCCAGCCCATCGATAAAAGAGTTAAATATCCATGCGATAGCGGCATTGCTGACATAACAAGCGACATATCTTTTCAATTCGCCGCTCGATTCGCGCACCTTCCTGCGGCACTCTTCGGAGGGTGTTTCATCGCTACAAGGATGGATGTCTACTAGTAAAATGTGCAGCCTACCTAGTGTCTCTTCCGTTTCTTCCTGCTCATTCAAGCAGGCGTGGCAGAGGGCTTTGCCCAAGAGCACGGAGTCCGTCTCTTCGCATCTTTCAAATTCTATTAGCGCTGATATATAGTCTTTATTTTCAAAATAATTTAGCGCAGTTTCTTCTGAACCAAAAAGTGAAGAAAAAATGACAAGGAAAAGAATTACTCGCATGGGGATAAAAATTATAATGAACTGTGTTTCTTTTTCAACCACTTTCTGGTAAAATCTTCGCATGCATCGATACGAATTACTAGATAGCGGCAACCAGGAAAAACTGGAGCGCTTTGGATCATACGTGCTCATCCGCCCCTGCGCTGCAGCTGTGTGGAAGCCGGCGCTTCCCCAAGAAAAATGGCGTGCAGCCCACGGCCGCTTTTCGCGCGACGACGAGGGCAATCGATGGCAGTGGCGCACCTCGGTTCCCGATTCATGGACTGTTGAAACACATGGCATTACTTTCAAAGTGGCTCCCACCGATTTTGGCCATCTCGGCCTCTTTCCCGAACATAGCCTGCTCTGGAAATGGGCGGCAGAAAATATCAGCAAGGGCACGCGCGTCCTCAACCTCTTTGCCTATTCGGGGGCGGCGACGCTCGCTTGCGCACGCGCAGGAGCGGAAGTGTGCCACCTCGACGCTTCCAAGGGCATGGTGAGCTGGGCGCGCGAAAATGCCGCTCTCAACTCTTTGCAAGACAAACCGATTCGCTGGATCGTTGACGATGTGCTCAAATTTTTGAAGCGCGAAGAGACACGGGGCCGTGTCTATGACGGCATCATTCTCGATCCGCCGAGCTTTGGCAGAGGGAATCAGGGCGAGGTCTTCAAGATCGAACGCGACCTGCTTCCTCTTCTTGCGCGCTGCCGCGCACTGCTCTCAAAGACGCCGCGGTTCGTGGCGCTCTCGACCCACACGCCCGGCATGACGCCGCTTGTGATGCGCTATGTCATGGAAGAGATGATGCAAGGAGCTCCCGGAAAAATCGAAGAGGGCGAAATGGTGATTGAGGGTGCGCGCCCTCTTCCCAGCGGCTGTTTTGCGAGGTGGTCATGCTAACGAGTTTACAAAATGAGCAAGTGAAAGCGGCGATCCGCCTGCAAGACCGCAGAGAGCGCGATGAGACCGGCCTATTTCTGATCGAGGGCTATCGCGAACTATCGCGCGCAGTCAAAGGTGGCGTCGTTATTGACAAGCTGTTCACCTGTCCTGAACTATTCCTCGGCGAGAATGAGCGAGCGCTGATTATGGCGTGCGAAGCAAAAGTCCTCCCCTGCTCCGAGGCGGTTTTTCGCAAGCTCTCCTATCGCGATCGCCCCGATGGACTTCTCGCCATTGGCGTGCAGATGAAGCGCGCACTTGCGAGTCTGCCGTGTAAGGACGATGCGCTCTTTCTCGTCGCAGAAAGCATCGAAAAGCCTGGCAATCTCGGTTCGATCCTGCGCTCGGCGGATGGTGTGGGTGCCGATGGCGTGATCGTCTGCGACCGCTGCACAGATATCTACAATCCGAACGTCGTGCGCGCCAGCGTAGGAACCCTATTTACACTGCCTGTCGTCGAAGCAGACGGGAGCGAAGCTTTTAATTGGCTCAAAGAACATGGCGTAAAGGTCGTCGCAGCTACTCCTGCTGCCAAAGAGGAATTCACAGACGCGGATCTGAGGGGCAAAATCGCGATTGTCGTTGGGACGGAGCAGCTCGGTTTGACCGATCTCTGGATGAAAGCAGCCGATATTCAAGTGCGCATCCCCATGCGCGGTGTGGCGGATTCGCTCAACGTTTCGACAGCCGCCACTCTACTACTATACGAGGTGCTGAGACAACGGTATGGTCCTTAACAAAAGTTTTTGGCGTTTCGGCTGCGTCAAAGCCCCGGGGTTAGTCCCGCGTAAAAGGGGTAGTATTGAATTAATACTACCCCTTTTACGCGGGACTAACCGCGGGAGCTTTCACGTCAGCCCAAACGCCAAAAACTTATGTTAAGGACCATTAATGCGCGTCATTCATTCTGACAATCATATTCTTATCGTCGAAAAGCCGGCCGGCATCGAAGTGCAGCCGCAACTGTGCGATGAGGCAAAAGCCTGGGTGAAAGAGAAATACGCCAAGCCCGGGGCTGTTTTTCTCGAGCCTATCCATCGCCTCGACAAGCCCGTCAGCGGATTGGTGCTCTTTGCACGCACAAGTAAAGCGCTCACGCGCCTCAATGAAGCGATGCGTCAGCGTAAGATCCGCAAATTCTACCTCGCGCGCGTAGAAGGCAAAGTAGATGAGGGGACTCTAGAGGACTACCTCATGCACGGCTCCTTTCGCGCAGAAGTGGTTGCAAAAGACCATCCTGAAGCCAAAGAAGCGCGCCTTAGCTACCGCGCCCTTTCCCATGACAAGGACACCACCCTTGTAGAAATTGAACTCCATACGGGGCGCTACCATCAGATCCGCGTGCAATTTGGCCATCGCGGGCATCCAATCGTGGGCGATGAGAAATATGGCAGTCGCATTGCTTCTAAGAAAATTGCCTTGCATCATCACAAGCTAATGGTGACACATCCAGTCACTACAGCGGAGCTTGTATTTGAATCTCCCTGTGCATTATAATTTTTCCTTATGGAAATTCCACCGATCCAAAAGTCTATTCCACCCGTCTTTGAGTATGAACCCGTCAAACGCGCGTTCGTCCATAGTGAAAGCAGTATAGAAAGCAAAGGCTATTGCAGCTCTTGCTTCGATATGATCTGGGCATTTTTGAAGAAAATTTTCTTCTGCTTTGCAAGGCAAGAGCCAGATTACATGGATCTTTATGAAAACGATCGCGCTGAATTCCTCAGGTACAACGCACAAGTTGCAGAAACGCTTCTTAAGAATCCTCAATTCGGAGCGATTTTTAAAAGCTGGGATTCCAAGCGCTGTGCGGTTTTTCTCATCGCTAATCAAGACAAAGTGCCGCAGATTGAGGCGCTCATCAAAGATGAACAAGGCGTCGATTTCGATCAAGTGACCAAGCAGCTTCTCGACATGATGGATACGATGCCGAAAAAGCTCGCTCTCTATTACTCATTTCCCTTCCTCCATGACTCAATGGTTAAGGCTCTAAAGCCTCACAGAGAACAGGTGAGAGGGTCCTATATCTGGCTGGCCAAGCAAGAGAGAACGGAGAAGCAAAAGCGCATGCTTCAATTTTTACAAATTATAGTATCTTAATAACTTAAGACGTGGATGCGGAGAATAATCCTCGTAATCTCCGCACAATATGCGGAGATTAAATTGGTTAGGCATTCTTCTTGATTAGAAAAAGAGCAGCTAAAAACCCTACGAACATCACCGCTATCCCCAGCAGATTAATCACCGCAAAAGCGCTATTGTTAGCCAGCTCAAAACTCTTCGTAATAAACCCCTGAACCGCCTCTGGAAACTGCTCTAGAGCGGTAACTGCAGATGGCGTCTTGGCGAGAATCCCCGTGAACTGTTCGGGTGCTACCGAGGCTGTATCGGGATTTTGTGCAAAAGATTTGATCAGGTTGATATGCATGCGGCTCAAAAAAAGTGAGCCGAAGACGGCGAGTCCGAGCGTCGAGCCGAGCTGGCGCAGCATGACGAGGGTGCCCGATGCTAGGCCACGCTTGTGAACGGGAGTGTGCTGTAGAGCGGAGGTCATGCAAGGGGTGATAATCATCGGAATACCGCAGCCAAACGGGATAACTGATGCAAGAATAAGCGGAATACTTCCTGTGTCATACACCTGATAGAAGAAGAATAGAGCCCCGAGCACGAGGCAAAACCCGATAGTGATCGGCACGCGCGGGCCAAAGCGGTCGAGCAGATACCCGCCTAGAGGCGCCGTGATAATGAGGGGAGAGTTGCCGAGCAGACTGAGCCAGCCGCTTTTTGCAGGGGAAAAGTCTAAGCCCGTCTGGAAGTAGATACTCCAGAAGACCGTTAGCATGATCATAAATTGTGTGCAAAAGATGGCGATAAGCGTTCCCAGAAAGGTCCGCTCCTTAAATAGTGAGAAGTCGATGTAGGGCTTTTCCGCATGTCGGTCGACGTAAATCAATAGAGCCAAAAGCACTAATCCAAGAGCGAGCAGACCGAGTGTCAAGGGAGAGCTCCAGCTCCAGACATCTGCCTCCATAAGCGCAACTACAATGGCGCTGACACCAAGAGAGAGGGTGAGAAAACCGCGTACATCGAACGACTCCTTCTTTCCCGGCGTGCGCGGCACAGAAAAGTAGGCGAGGATAAAACCGATCAGGGCGATGGGTACGTTGATCCAGAAGACGAGACGCCAGGAGACATATTGAGTGAAGATGCCCCCGACAAAGGGGCCAGTAGCGAGAAAGATCGACCCCACGCCGATGTAGATGCCCATCGCTTTTCCCCGCTCTTTATAGGGAAATGCATCCATCAAGATGGCCGTCGTGCAGGGGAGCAGCAGCGCTCCGCCTACGCCCTGGAGAGCGCGGCTTGCGATGAACCACCATCCGCTATTGCTGAGTCCACAGAGAGCTGAAAAGAGAGCGAACATCGTAAGCCCCCAGAAGAAGACCTTGCGGTGGCCCAACATGTCGCCAAGCCTTCCGCCGGGGAGGACGAGCACCGTGAGAGCGAGGGTGTAGGCGTTGACGATCCAGTGCAACCCTGTCTCCGAAATGCCGAGCAGGCGCTCGATCGTAGGGAGTGCAACGGGGAGCACGGTAATATCGATAAAGATCATTGAGATGCAGCTCGTCATCGCTGCTAAAATCCACCATTTATTATTCACACAGTGCTCCTTAACAAAAGGGTTTGCTCTTTCGGCTGCGTCAAAGCCCCGCGGTTGAGATTCTCGCAAAAGGGGTAGTATTAATTCAATACAACCCCTTTTGCGAGAACTCAACCCCGGGAGCTTTCACGTCAGCCCAAAGAGCAAAAACTTTTGTTAAGGAGCACAAGTCCTTCTGCTATTTGAATATTATTGAGCGCTGCGCCTTTCAGGAGCTGGTCGCCAACGACCCACATTTCCAGCGTACGGACTTGAGACTGATCGACGCGCAGGCGGCCGCAAAAGACCTGCTCGCTTTCTGTTGCATCGCTAGGCATAGGGAAGCGATTATTTTCCCAATCCTCGAGGAGAGTAACGCCGGCGGTAGTACGCAAAAGTGCGAGCGCCTCTTCTTTCGAGAGTTCGCTCCGGAATTCCACATTGAGCGCTTCTGCATGCGCACGCAGCACGGGGACGCGCACACATGTCGCCGTCACCTGGATCGACTCGTCGCCGAGTATCTTGCGCGTCTCGTGGAGCATCTTCATCTCTTCTTCGGCGTAGCCGTGCGGCAAAAGGGGAGAGTCGTGCGGAAAAAGATTAAAAGCGTAAGGGTGAGGCATGACGGTGCGCTCGAAAGGAGTATTGCTGAGGTGCGCGCGCGTCTCTTCCTTGAGCTCTTCCATGGCGGCGATGCCTGCGCCGCTGGCTGCCTGGTAGGTCGCAGCGACGATGCGTTTGATCTTGGCCCTGCGATGGAGTGGAGCAAGCGGCAGAAGCATTATCGTCGTGGTGCAGTTGGGAGAGGCGATCATCCCTTGATGCGTTTTGAGGGTGTCACCATTGATCTCGGGGATCACAAGCGGCACATCGGGGTTGAGGCGGAAAGCGGAACTGTTGTCGATTACGATAGTTCCTGCAGACCGTGCAAGAGGCGCAAGTTCTATTGAAACCGTTCGCGAGGTGCAGAAAATCGCAAGATCAACTCCATGAAAATCGATTGGCTCGACGGGAAGTAGCTCACCTTTGAAAGAGAGTTTTTTCCCGATAGACGCGGGAGAACCGAATAGGCGCAGGCGTTTCAGGGGAAAGGCGCGTTTCTCGAGGAGCTTCAAAAGCTCCATGCCCACCGCGCCCGTGGGACCGACAATTGCCACTTGCATGACGATATTCTAGATTATGGAGCGTTTTCTTCATACTTAAGAAGGCGCAGACCGTTGAGCACGACGACGAGAGATGCCCCCGTGTCTGCGGCAATCGCCATCCAGAGCGAAGAAAGCCCCACCATCGCCAAGATCAAAAAGAGGGCCTTCAAGCCGAGTGAGAGCGAGATATTCTGTTTGATGATCTTCAGCGTGCGGCGCGCATGGCGGATGAGGCGCGGAAGATGCGAGAGATCATCGGCCATGAGGACGATGTCAGCAGTCTCGAACGCTGCATCGCTGCCGGCTCCGCCCATCGCAATGCCGAGATGGCTGGCGGCAAGAGCAGGTGCGTCGTTAATCCCATCGCCGACCATGGCGATGACGCGAAATTCTTTGGTCAGCTCGCGTACAATTTGCACCTTGTCTTCCGGCAAGAGCTCCGCGCGAAACGCTGTGATGCCGACCTCTTTTGCGAGGGAGCTCGCGGTTGCCTGGTTGTCGCCGGTGAGCATGATCAGCTTTTTTGCACCAAGGGAGCGCAAGGCCTGCAGCGTCTGCTTCACAAAGGGACGCGGACTATCTGCTACGCTGATCAGTCCACAGATGTGGTGGAAATCGCCGATGGCAACGACCGAGTGGCCTGCATCTTCCATCTCCAGCGCGTGTTTGTGCGCCTGAGGAGTTTCACCTCCACGGTCGTGCATGAAGCGGTGGCTGCCGATCCAGTAGCGCGTACCGGCCACAGTCCCTTCGGCTCCGAGGCCTTTAAAGATGCGAAACTCTTCAGCGTGCGGAACGCGGATATTTTTCTCAGCGGCTTTTTTGAGGATGGCTCTAGCGATCGGATGCTCGCTCGATTTTTCCAGCGCAGCAGCAATTTCAAGCAGCTCTTGTTCGGTGTGCTGATCGAGAGGGATGACGCGCTGCACCACGGGGTGGCCCATAGTGAGAGTGCCCGTCTTGTCGAAGGCGATCGCGTCGACGCGTCCGGCTGCTTCGAGGTAGACGCCGCCTTTAATGAGCAGGCCTCTTCGGGCTGCCGCAGTCAGTGCTGAGACGATCGAAACAGGCGTAGAAATGACGAGAGCACAAGGACAGGCGATGACGAGAACCACAAGAGCGCGATAGACCCATGTAGCCCATTCGCCGCCGAAGAAAAGCGGGGGAAGCAGGGCGATGAGGAGGGCAAGACCCATCATTAGAGGCGTGTAGACTCTAGCGAAGCGTTCGACCCACTGCTCGCTTTTGGCTTTGCGCGCTCGCGCTTCTTGCACCATCTCGATGATGCGCGCAAGCGTCGTGTCGCTAAAGCGTTTCGTGACTCGGCATTCCAGCGCTCCCTCTTCGTTGAGCGTCCCGGCAAAAACGGGATCGCCCTTTTGCTTGGGCGCGGGCAGCGATTCACCGGTGATGGGCGCCTGATTGACAGACGAGCTGCCTTTGACAACTAATCCGTCGAGCGGGATTCTTTCGCCAGGGCGGATTAAAATAATTTCTCCCTCCTGGATCTCCTCGACATGTTTTTCAATAATTTGCTCGCCTTTGATGACGCGTCCAAGAGCAGGAGTGAGATCGAGGAGAGCCCCAATGGCGCGCCGCGCGCGTTCGACGCTCCAATGTTCAAGTAGCAGTGAAAGCGAAAAGAGAAAAGCGACCGTGGCGCCTTCGAACCACTGACCCAGGATCATCGCGCCGATGATGGCAACGACCATGAGAAGGTTCATGTCGGGGCGCAGATGGCGGATGCTTGCATACGCTTTGGGAAGGACATACCAGCTGCCGGAGACCATCGCGCTTAAATAAAGCAGAATAACGGGTATGGGAAGAGATTCCCTTTCTACCGCAATCCCTAAAATATCGGAGAGGGAGGGGTGGGAGATCCAGTGGGTGATCAGACCAGCGAGCAGAAAAAGAGCGCTGAGCAGGCAGAGCAGGGCGCGTCCATGGGAGCGCTCGCTTTTTTGGTGCGCCTCCGTGGCGCGCATACCGGTAGAGTGGATGAGTTCTTGGATGCGCTTCGAATCGATCGCAGATGGATCGTAAGTGATTGTCACACAGCCACTTATCACGTCATAGCTGAGCTCTTTGATCCCTTCTTCGGGTTTGAGTGCCTTATCAAGAAGAGAGCACTCCTCCTGGCAGTCGAGACCTTCGACTTTAAAGATTATTTTTTCCATTTCTTTACTTTAGTATATTTAACAAAAATTTTTAAAATTGTTTAGGATTTATTTTCGGCCTCTATAGTCATGTCGGAAACACGTCACTGCGTGTACGCGTTTCCCGCTGCCTTCTTGAGCCTCATCTCGCTTTGCCAAATCGCGTCCATCCCACAACCAGAGTGAAGACTTTCACTCCATTTTTGGGATGGACGCGATTTGGCGAAGCGAGGAGGGGCCCGCAACCAGAGTGAAAGTCTTCACTCTGGTTGTGGGATGGGGAGGCTCAAGGGGGCCAGCGGGGGACATGCCAACGGACATGTCCCCGACTTGTGAAATGGAAGCCCAAAATCAACCTCTTTTACTTAAAAACTTTATTGACTATGTACTAGTTTGCATTTTCCTCTAGTGTCAATATCGAAGCAGCAAATATCATAGGGGGTCATGAGAGCCGAGATATTAAGTGCAGTGGAAGACGGGGTGCGCGCGATCGAGCATCTCAAGGATCCGCAAAGTCTAGATTTTATTGAACGCGCCAGCCAGCTCATTGCCAGTTGCTTTGAAGAGCGCTGCAAGCTGCTGATCGCCGGCAACGGCGGAAGCCTCTGCGATGCGATGCACTTTGCCGAAGAGCTCACCGGAGTCTTTCGCGCCAAGCGGCGCGCGCTTCCCGCAATTGCCCTTTCCTGCCCCGGCCATCTGACGTGCACGGCGAATGACCTCGGTTTTGAAGATGTCTTTGCACGCGGGGTCGAAGCTTATGGACAGCGCGGGGATATCTTCGTTGCCCTGACGACGAGCGGAAACTCGGCGAATCTGCTCCAGGGCGTCCGCTGTGCAAAAGAAAAAGGACTACAAACGATCGCCTTCCTGGGTAAAACCGGTGGCAAACTCAAAGGAATCGCCGATTTGGAGTGGATTGTCCCAGGATTTCCCTACTCCGATCGCATCCAAGAAGCGCATATGACAGCGATCCACATCATCATCCAAATGGTCGAGAGGCGCCTGTTCCATGCTTGAAATGAACATCGTTGACATACTTGAAGGCCGCAAGAAAGCCCCTCCCATGGCGCTGGGGTTCCTGCGCGTGCTCAGTTACGGCTATGGAGCCGGAGTCTATTTGCGCAATGTCGGCTATGACATCGGCCTCTTCGAGACAAAAGAGCTTCCCGTACCCGTGATCAGCGTAGGCAATATCGTCGCCGGCGGTGCGGGCAAGACCCCCTTCGTCCTCTATCTCGCCAAGGCGCTCATGCCCTATGGCAAAGTCGCAATTCTCTCGCGCGGCTATCGCAGCCGTGTAGAGCACATGGACAAGCCGCTTGTTGTCGATGAGAAGGTCGAAGCGGAGGAGTGTGGGGATGAACCATGTCTGCTATCGCATAAGCTCCCTGAAGCGATCGTGATCGCCGGAAAAGACCGCATCCGCTCTGCCCTGTACGCTCTCCAGCTAGGCGCGGAGATCATTCTGCTCGACGATGGCATGCAACACCGCAGACTCGCGCGCACCAAAGAGATCGTCGTGATGCATGCGCGCTCGCTCTTTGGCGGCGGCTGCTATCTCCCGCGGGGTTTCTTAAGAGATTCGCCGAGCCGCCTGATGGAAGCATCCCTCATCGTCGTGAGCGGCGTGCACGATGAAGCAGAATTCAAGGGGATCCAAGAGACTCTTGCTGAATATACGGCAGCGCCTGTCGTCGGAATGGGTCTTAGTCTTTTAAATGGGGAAACGCTTGCAGGCAAACGCGTAGGAGCGTTCTGTGCCATCGCAGCTCCCGACCGCTTTTTCTGCACCCTGAAACAGAATGGGTGCCAGCTCCTGGCGACTGAAACACAATCTGACCACGTCGCTTTTTCCCTGGAATTCCTCACCCAATTTGCACGCCATTGCCGCGCCCTTGGCGCCGATTGCCTCGTCTGCACCGAAAAAGACCGCATCAAACTACCTGAAGAGCTCAATCTCGAACTTCCCGTCCAAACACTAGAGATTGAAGCCGTGCCGCATTTTAATAGCGCTGCGCTTGAAATACTAATCGAACAAATGAGAAAGGAGACTTAAAACCATGAGTCAAGATATTCCCGTCACCCTGCCCAAGCTTGGCGAAAGTATCATGAATGCCACCATTGTCCAATGGTTTAAAAAAGTCGGCGATCATGTCAAAAAGGATGAGCCCCTTCTCGAAGTTTCGACAGATAAGGTCAATAGCGAAATCCCATCTCCTGTATCCGGCGTCCTCAAGGAGATCCACGCCGCCATCGATCAGGACTTAAACGTCGGCGAGCTGCTCGCTATTATTGCTAGCACAAGCGCAGGAGCCGAGCCCATCGCCGCTGTACAGGCGCAAAAACCCGCTGCCGCATCTGCAGATATGCAGGAATTCTACTCGCCAGCCCTCCTGCGCCAAGCAAAAGAGCAGGGAGTGCCCTTAAGCGAACTAGAGCGCATTGCGGGTACAGGCGCGGGCGGCCGCATCACCAAGAAAGATCTCGAAGATTACCTCGCTGCCAAGCGCAGCGGCACGCCGACCTGTGGACGCGCCCTGCCGACCGCCGATGTCGAGCGCGTTAAAATGTCGGGCATGCGCAAGGCGATTGCCGATAATATGGTCCGCTCCTTCTACGAAGCGCCTCATGCCTCGCTCATCTGCGAAGTCGACGTGACGGGCATCACCCGCCTCGTCCAGAAAGAACGCGATGCCATCCTCGAAAAACAGGGCATCAAACTGACCATAAGCTCCTTCGTGGTGCGCGCCATTACCCGTGCTCTCCAGGAGTTCCCCTTCCTCAACTCCTCCTTGGATGGCGACACCATCGTCGTGAAGCGCTTTGTCAACCTAGGCGTTGCCGTGAGCGTAGAGCAGGGCGTCATGGTGCCCGTGATCAAGCACTGCCAGTCGCTTAAACTGCTCGAAATCGCCAAAAACCTCGCCGACCTCTCCCAGAAAGCCCGCAGCGGGACCCTCTCCCCCGACGACGTGAAAGAGGGGACCGTCACCATGACCAATTTCGGCATGTCGGGCATCCAGATCGGCATCCCCATCATCCGCTATCCAGAGGTGGCCATTGTTGGGGTCGGAGCTATCCAGAAGAGGGTTATACCCTTAGAGGATGACCTTCTGGCCGTCCGTTCGATGATGTCGATCTCCCTGACCTTTGACCATAGGGTCCTTGATGGGATGTATGGATGCGGATTCTTAGCAGCCCTTAAAAAGCACCTTGAAAACGACTTAATTATAGAATAATTAAAGTTTTTATTGATTATTATCAATATTATTATTATAATTGGATTGTTATTTATAATAATCCAAGGAGATAATAATATGTCAACCCCCACATCCCCAGTTACTAGTATCAAGCATTTGCGGGACAGTGCTGATATCTTTAAAAGCGACGATCATCCAATAGTGAGAGAATTGGGCAAAACCATTGATAGATTAGTCCAAAGTAAAATAGCAAAAGCTGCTCCATCCCTACCCCCTACACCCCCTCCTTCACCTGCTCCATCAACCACTCAACCTAAAAAGGTTATCCAAAAGGCCCCAGCTCCCCAACCCGCACCGGCACCAAAAGACGAAACTCCTGTTCTGGTTAAAAAGCCTTCCGCAAGGAAACTTAGATTAGAGCAAGCAGCACAGAATCTAGCAAAATATGCACAAAACGATGTAGGTGCCAATCAATTATTGCAATCGATTACTATTTATACAAAGTTAATACAATAGGTCTATTCAAAAGCAGTAGCTTAATCCTACTGTCCATCCCTGAAGAGTTAAATCGCCGAGGTTGCTTAAAAACAGCCCCGGCGTTTCTGCATCTACAAACTGTACCATTTGATTCTGGCCAAAAAGCTGTGTCAGCTCCCAAGCCGCGTGAATGTCAAAGCAGGAAAAGCTCCAGCAAAGGCCCAGCGCCATCTCTCCAACAGCTCGCATCTCCGTCTTCTCATCGAGGAATTTCATGCGCCCCGCTTTTTTATTGTTTTTCTCCTGTTCATCCTGGTGGATGTAGAAGCTGCCGAGAAGAAGAGAGAGATCCCCCTTGGCGTAGAGGCTAAGCGAGCGCCAGAGCGCTTGTTCGATCACGAGCCCAAACTGCGGCCCTATTCCCCAAAACTTGTTCTTATTGGAGAGATCTTCCACCTTTCCCGAAGGGAGCGTATATTCCACCCGCGTCTTGAAGCGCACCCCGGCGAAACGCACGGCGATAAAGGGGGTGATGCAGGGGGCATAGAAGGCGGTCCTTGCCAAGAAGAGGTCGACAAACCCCAGATGCAGGCGCCAGCGGCTAAAAGCCTCAGTCGCCAGATTAATCCCCCTTAGGGGGTGCGGCTGTGTGGGTACAACGGCAAAGGGGAAGTTATCCGTGGTGCGCGCATGGAAGTGCGTGAGCTGAACCCCCACCCTCCAGGCATCGTGAGACATCTGCCACGCGCCCAAAAGACGCACTCCCAGATGATAGTCAAAATCCGGATAGAGAACCTCGCCCTCATTGAGGGCAATAGCAGTCCCATCCTCGCGCGCTTGCCAGTAGAGAAGGTCGCACTTGACCTCAAACGGTACTGTCGGACAGCTCGGGCTTTCTAAAATAGCTGCGTGACTCAAGGATCACCTCTCTAGAATGGCGAGCCACTCCAATCATATTCGTTGTGAGCATGAGCGAAATCGAAATATCCGCAAGGAGCCACACCATGTTGACATCGACAAGTGCTCCAATAGGGACAGTCGCAATAAAGAAGTACCTGAAGCGCTTCACGGCGTTTTCATTAAACAAGAAGCCAACAGCTCTCTCTGCGCAGCACGCCCAAGCGAGAATCGTCGTATAGGAGAACAAGAAGATCGCCGTCACCACAACAAAGAGACCCAGCTGGTTGCCGAGACCCTTCTGGAATGCCGCTGTGACCATGTTGCTGCTTTGAGCGCCTTCCGTCCACACCCCTGTGACCATCAGCACAAGACCTGTCGTCGTGCAGACGATCATCACCAGAACCGGTGCGATAAGAGTCACCACGCCGTTGGTGATAGGGCTTTTGGATTTAGCAGCCGATTGCAGAATCGGCACAATGCCCGTTCCTGCGTCAGTAGCAAAAATGCCGCGATCGAAGCCGGTGGTAATCGTTTTAACCACACCATACCCTAGTGTACCCCCGACCACGGCAGAAGGAGCAAAAGCGGCTTTAAACATCAAAATAAGAGAAGGCAGAATCTGGTCGTAGTAGATCCCCAGAATGACGAGAGCTGAGCCGAAATAGAGAATCGCCATAATAGGCACAATAGAAGAGGAAGCCCTGGCAAAACGCTGCATACCGCCTAGAATCACTAGCCCCACCAAAGCTGCAGTGACGAGAGCAGTTAAAAGAGGAGGAACGCCCAGCTGTTCAAAAGGAAGGCAAATCGAGTTGACCTGGGTGAAATTCCCAATCGTCAAAGCACCCAGCACGAGGAAGCAGGCAAAAAGCTTGCCCATAGGCTTGCTGAGGTAGTACATAGGGCCGCCGAGGATCTCGCCGCGGCTATTTGTCTGGCTGCGCTTGGCTCCCAGGACACAGCTGGCGTATTGGATAGCCGCGCCTAGGAAGGCGATGATCCACATCCAAACAAGCGCTCCGGGACCGCCGGCGGTGAGGGCGATCGCCATACCGGCAATATTTCCCGTCCCGATGTTACCGGCTAGAACTGCCGCAACTGCCTGATAATGAGTGATTCCCTGGCCCTCTCCCGGTAAGCTCTTGGTCATCAACGTCTTAATGCTGAGTCCCAACTTGGAGAACTGCAAAAATCTCAGCTTGATCGTGAGGTAAAGCCCGAGCAGGGCAATCCCCGGAAATATCAGATAAAAGGTCACCGCCTCATTGAAATGGCGCAAAATAGCTGCGATTGAAAATTCCACGCATCCTCCTAGCAAAGTCGAAGAATATAGCGGAGGCCCGAAAAAAGCGGAACTCAAATCGTTTTTAAATACCTTATTGTAATCATGTTATAACGCATTTAATTACAGTTATTTACAAATTAATTTTGTTAATTAAAAATTTAATTACAATTAAATATTATTTTAGTTATAATAAAGATATAAATAAGGTGAATTATGACTATAGAAAGAAAATTAACAACAGAACAGATCTCAATAAGTGACGGTTTACGCATTAGCAATGATTTGCGTATTGAGAAGCCAAGCTTATTAGATCGTATTTGGGCATGGTTAGGTTTTGGTAACTACGACAAGATCGTTGTCGCAGGCAACGTATCGCGTTTAGTTGATGCGTACGCAGAAACTTATATTCGTACTGATGACCTTTCAAGGCGAGTGCTTACAAAAAACGTTGAAACAATTATGAAGAAGCTTACTCCCAACACCTCTCATGACGAAAAAGGGAAAGCGTTTGTGGAGCGCGCCTTAAAAGCGGCACTTAAAAAATTAAACGCGTTAAATCCTAATGGCATTGATCAAGAGACAACTGGCGGTGGAGGGTCGACAACACATAGTAATGAATCTCCCGAGAATACGCCCCCGGGAACGCCAAAATCTCCGGCGCAAATCTATAGAGAAACGCCATTTGTGCAAAAGCTTGTGTCGAAATATGGCCAAGACATTGTTGATGCTTGTTTTAAAGCCAATCCGAAAATTAGGAATGGAGAAGAAAAGGACAAGGTCGTTGAAGATGTATGTTATACTGCATGCGTTAAAAACCTAGCAGCTCAACAATCAGATGTCGACGTCGCAAATGTTGTCAGAGCGGAGTTTTTTAAAACTCCTGTTGAAACTAAATCCCCTCTTGTAAATCGCTTTAATGCGCGATACAAAGAACTTAAGGATAGAGGTGATAAACAGAAAAATACGCTAGAATCTCTTGAGAAATTCAACTCTGATAGAGTGTTTGCCTTCATTCGCGAGTTCAATCCGAAGTTAAAAGAACTATCTGAAGCGCAAATAAGACAGCAAGCGGTAACAGGAGTGTTAACGTTGCCGTCTGATACTGCGTTTAATAAAGAAATGGGAACTCCCTTTACAGAGAGCAAAAACGAATTGGATACGACCGTGCAAACTTTGATCAAAGCAAAAGAAAATAGAGGACTTCTCACATCTTTTGCCCGTGGAGTAAGTACTCAGAATTTGCATAGTGAAGAGGCGAAACAGACGGTATTGTCTGCTCTTGCTAAAGCTGAAGCGGGGTTATCTCCAACTATGAGACAAGTGTTTTTCGAAACCCTGTTTGGTAATTTGGAAATCAAAGTGGATCGTAGCTTCTTAAATTCAGAGATTCCTGGAAAATTCAGTAAAGCTCAAGAAGAGTATTTCCTTGGGACGTTTGAAACGTTTGCTATTAGAGGCGAAACCCAATTCTACGTGGATTTCCAAAAGGCTTTTAATGACACTGTCGATCGATTATCCCTCTGCTGACGAATAGCCCGGCTTTCCGTCGATGAGGTAAAGGTTTTCCGTTTTAATGATCTCAAAGCCCGCATCAGTTAGGGCTTGAAGGGTGGCAAGCAGCTCCGGTGGAGTGGCATGCCGCCCTTTTTCTTTGTGCATATAGCGTCCGCGGAACTGGTCGACGCAGAAAGTTTCCGGCTGTCCGCCGGGCCACACGCGCACGCCGCGGTTGCTGATCATCGTTAGATTGAGCTTTGTTTGAACCATAGCGAGCTGCTTCTGCAAATCGAGAGGCGCCATTTTGCTGTGAAGAAAAATGTCGATACCAACGAGCTCGCGCTTGACTGGGCGTGGAAGCGCGGAATTAAGTGCAGAGATCTTAGCCCCCGATTTGTAGCTGACCGGTTTGAGTGTATGCGGCTTCTCGCCGAGGAGTTTCGCGACTGCGTGAGCAAACGCCTTTGTCCCCACCTTTTTCTTGCTGGTCCCTTCTTTAAAAATGTCGTAGGTGTGGATTCCCTCTTCGATGGCTTTCAGCCATGCGTTGTGGATGCGTGTGGCGACCTCATGTTCTCCCAGGTGCGCGAGCATGAGCACCGCGCCCAAGAGCAGACCTGAAGGATTTGCGACGTCTTGACCTGCTCTACGAGGAGCAGAGCCGTGGATCGCCTCAAACATCGCTCCGCGGTCGCCGATGTTGGCAGAACCACCCAAGCCCACAGAGCCCGAGATTTGCGCAGCGACATCTGACAAAATATCGCCATAGAGGTTGGGAAGCACAATGACGTCGAACTCTTCCGGAGAATCAGCGAGTTTGGCGGCGCCGATATCGACGATCCAATGCTCATTGACGATGTCGGGGTATTCTGCGGCGATCTCGTCAAAAATTTTATGGAAGAGACCGTCGGTGAACTTCATGATGTTATCTTTTGTGAAGCAGGTGACCTTTTTGCGGCCCTGCTGGCGCGCGTATTCAAACGCATAGCGCACGATCTTCTGTGTCCCGGGTCGCGAGATTATTTTGAGAGACTGGCACACTTCAGGAGTCTGCTGGTATTCGATCCCTGCATAGAGATCCTCTTCGTTCTCGCGGACGATAACCAAGTCCATTTTGGGGTGCTTGGTGGGGACAAAAGGCGCATAGGAGCAGCAGGGACGGATGTTCGCATAGAGGCCGAGTGTCGTGCGGATCGTCACATTGAGACTTTTAAACCCGCCTCCCTGGGGAGTCGTGATCGGCGCTTTCAAAAAAGCTTTCGTATGGCGGATCGTCTCCCAGGTCGAATCTTCGATGCCCGTAGGGTGGCCGCCGAGGTAAACCTTTTCTCCAATTTCCACGCGGTGGTAGTCGAGGTTAGCACCGGCTTCCTCCAGGACAAATAGAGTAGCTTCCATGATCTCCGGGCCGATCCCGTCACCGTAGGCAATTGCGATAGGAATTTTTCCCCTTGTCATGAACACTCTCCTGGCTTTAACCTTTTATTAAAGAAAATGACCTGATCATTTCAAGGGAATTGTGAGTGAACTCCATAGTTACAGTCAATTTAGAGCAGCTATTAAATGAGCAAAAGCGTTATTTAATGCATTTTTATTCCGCGCTGGACATTGAGCAGGCGGAGCAGTGCGTCGAAGCGTGCGTGGAATGCAAAGGCGTTCTCATCTTCACGGGTGTGGGCAAGAGCGGCATCATTGCCGAGAAGATCTGCATGACGCTCGTCTCAACGGGGACGCGCGCAATTTACATCCCGGCGATGAATTTCTTGCATGGCGACATTGGCGTTGTCTCAGCGGACGATCTTGTCGTCATGCTGAGCAAAAGCGGGGAGTCGGATGAACTGCTCAGTTTAACCGGTCCCATCCGGCGCAAGGGAGCAAAAATCGTTGTCTGGACGTCGAATCTAGCCAGCCGCATGGCTCAACTCGCTGATGTTGCTGTTTGCCTTCCTGTCGAAAAAGAGCTCTGTCCATTCGATCTTGCGCCTACTACATCGGCAGAAGTGCAACTTCTCTTCGGCGATGCGCTGGCTATTGCACTGATGCGCAGCAAGGGATTTTCCATCGAAGATTATGCGCTCAATCATCCTTCGGGATCGATCGGAAAGAAAGCGACAGTTCGCGTCAGCGACCTGATGATAAAAGGCGAAGGGATACCGCTCTGCCGTCCGTCCGATTCGCTCATGGGAGTCATCGTGGAGCTCTCCAACAAGAAATGCGGCTGTTTGCTCGTTGTGGATGATGAGCAGCGGCTCCTCGGTGTGTTCACCGATGGTGATTTAAGGCGTGCTTTACAAGCCGAAGGCGCTAAGGTGCTCGACACAAAAATGGAACAGCTCATGACGCGCACACCACTTGTGGTGGCGGAAAATCTGCTAGTGTGGGAGGCTGTGAAAATCATGCAGAAAGACCCCAAGCGTTACGTCATGGTACTCCCCGTTGTAGATCAAGGAAAGGCAGTCGGTCTCTTGCGCATGCACGACATCGTCCAAGCGGGGTTCTAAATGAGTAGTGTGATCCTCGCTCTTTTTGGGATTGGATACGCTGCCATCATCTTGGAATACGTCATCAAGATCAACAAAACTGCCGCAGCTCTTCTCACAGCTGTTTTGTGCTGGACACTCTATTTTCTTTACAGTGCATCTCCCATCAGCGCGAATTTAGATCTCCTCAGCCACCATCTCGCCGACAATGCGCAGATCATCTTTTTTCTCTTAGGCGCAATGACCCTGGTTGAACTGATCGATTCGCATAAAGGTTTCAAAATTGTCACCGATCTGATCCACACCACTTCTAAGCGGAAAATGCTCTGGGTGGTCTGTACGCTTACCTTTTTTCTCTCAGCGATTCTCGATAACTTGACCACTACAATCCTCATGATCTCACTGCTGCGCAAGATGATTCCACAGCGCAGTGAACGACTTTTGGTCTCGTGTATGGTCGTCGTGGCGGCAAATGCGGGAGGCGCATGGACGCCCATTGGCGATGTCACCACCACCATGCTCTGGATCAATTCCCAGATCACTAGCTTAAAAATAATGGGAGCGCTCTTTGCGCCAAGCGTCATCTCACTGCTCGTTCCGCTGCTCTATTTTAGCTTTACGCAGAAAGGCAAATTTACGAGCCCAAAAACACAAGAGAATAGCCACGAGTTAGAGCCCGGAGCTAAAATAGTTTTTTACCTCGGCGTAGGCGCCCTCGTTTGCGTGCCTATCTTCAAAGCGCTGACCGGGCTGCCTCCCTTCATGGGAATCTTGATAGCGCTCGGCCTGCTCTGGCTGGTCACTGACCTGTTGCATCACAAATATGCCCAGCGCGAGCACCTCCGCGTCCCGGCTGTCCTGACGCGGGTAGACACCTCAAGCGTCCTCTTTTTCCTAGGGATACTTCTCTGTATCAATGCCCTGGAAGCCGTAGGCCTCCTCACCCATCTAGCGGAATGGCTCAACACGACCCTGAAGAGCCAAGCTCTGATTGCGACCGCCATAGGAGTCCTTTCCTCCATCGTCGATAACGTGCCCCTGGTGGCCGCGACCATGGGCATGTACCCGCTGGCCCAGTTCCCCACCGATTCCTCCCTCTGGCATATGATCGCCTACGCCGCCGGAACAGGGGGTAGCCTCCTCGTCATCGGCTCCTCCTCCGGGGTGGCGATTATGGGCCTGGAAAAGGTCGATTTCCTCACCTATATGCGCAAGATAACCCTACCCGTTTTGGCCGGGTATTTGGCCGGAATGGGGGTCTATCTGCTCCAAAAGGCCCTTATTTAACCTTTCCCAAAAAGTCGAAAAACAGATTTTTCCATAGAGGAAAATGAAAAAGATTTGCGGATAATTCACGACTTTGTGTATGTTGTTGGCTTCCTTCAAACGCAGAAATGCTAAGAAGTGAATGCACCTGCAAGTTAAGCGGTGCGAATGCTCTTTTGACAGCAGTGATGAAGTGATGTGACCTATTTAAAACGTTTGTGTAAATAGGAACTCCTCGTGAGTTTCTATTTTACCTGTCAATAACAAAATATAAGAAAATCATAGATTTTTTTCTCTAATTGAGAATTTGATCTTGGTTCAGATTGAATGCTGACGGCGTGGATGAGGCATGCAAGTCGAACGAGATTGTAGAGCAATCTGCAATCTAGTGGCGCAAGGGTTAGTAATACATGAATAACTTGCCTTTAACCTGGGGATAACGGCTGGAAACGGCCGCTAATACCGAATGAGGTGTCATAAGGGATCTTATGCCATCAAAGTAGGGGACCGGAGAAATCCGGCCTTGCGGTTAATGAGAGGTTCATGGGATATCAGCTAGTTGGTGAGGTAATGGCTCACCAAGGCTAAGACGTCTAGGCGGATTGAGAGATTGACCGCCAACATTGGGACTGAGATACTGCCCAGACTCCTACGGGAGGCTGCAGTCGAGAATCTTTCGCAATGGGCGAAAGCCTGACGAAGCGACGCCGTGTGAGCGAAGAAGGCCTTCGGGTTGTAAAGCTCTTTCGCCTGGGAACAAGAAAGGTTAGTGAATAACTAGCCAATTTGAGGGTACTAGGTAAAGAAGCACTGGCTAACTCCGTGCCAGCAGCTGCGGTAATACGGAGGGTGCAAGCATTAATCGGAATTATTGGGCGTAAAGGGCGCGTAGGCGGTTCTGTAAGTCAGATGTGAAATACCGAAGCTCAATGTCGGTGCTGCATTTGAAACTACAAAACTTGAGGGTAGGCGGAGAAAACGGAATTCCACATGTAGCGGTGAAATGCGTGGATATGTGGAAGAACACCGGTGGCGAAAGCGGTTTTCTAGCTTACTCCTGACGCTGAGGCGCGAGAGCAAGGGGAGCAAACAGGATTAGATACCCTGGTAGTCCTTGCCGTAAACGATGTATACTTGATATAGTTGGGCTCAACCCTGACTGTGTCGTAGCTAACGCGATAAGTATACCGCCTGGGGAGTACGCTCGCAAGAGTGAAACTCAAAAGAATTGACGGGGGCCCGCACAAGCAGTGGAGCATGTGGTTTAATTCGATGCAACGCGAAGAACCTTACCCAGGCTCGAAATGCAGTGGACAGTACCAGAAATGGTATCTCCCGTAAGGGCTGCTGTATAGGTGCTGCATGGCTGTCGTCAGCTCGTGCCGTGAGGTGTTGGGTTAAGTCCCGCAACGAGCGCAACCCTTATCATTAGTTGCCAACAGTTCGGCTGGGAACTCTAATGAGACTGCCTAGGTTAACTAGGAGGAAGGTGAGGATGACGTCAAGTCCGCATGGCCTTTATGTCTGGGGCTACACACGTGCTACAATGGTCGGTACAGAAGGCAGCAAGAGCGCAAGCTGGAGCAAATCCGTAAAACCGATCTCAGTTCAGATTGTAGTCTGCAACTCGACTACATGAAGTTGGAATTGCTAGTAATGACGAGTCAGCAACACCGTCGTGAATACGTTCCCGGGCCTTGTACACACCGCCCGTCACATCATGGGAGTTGGTTTTACCCAAAGCCGCTGACTTAACCGTAAGGGGAGAGGCGTCTAAGGTAAGGCCGATGACTGGGATGAAGTCGTAACAAGGTAGCCCTACCGGAAGGTGGGGCTGGATCACCTCCTTTAAAGGACGAATGACAAATGTCGTTCCTTAGGTTGAGACAAACGTCTTAAACTCACATCACTTCTTTACTGTTGTCAAAGGCAGCAGAAATTTTCTGGACAATTGCGAATAAAGTTAAATCTAGAATGTCACTTAGGTGACAGAGTAGATTTGACTATCTCAAATATAGAGATATTACGAAGGTAATATCTCGAAGCGCATATTTTAAAGAGTGTAATTTCACTGATGTAAAATAGCGCTTGAGAACATATTTTTTACTTGAAGTTTATGGCAAATAAAGCAGCATCACAAAATGATTTTTGTGGTCAAGCTGTTAAGGGCTGCTGGTGGATGCCTTGGCATCGAAAGGCGATGAAGGACGCGCTAACCTGCGATAAGCTCCGGAGAGCTGGATAGAAGCATTGACCCGGAGGATTCCGAATGGGGGAACCCAGTGGGAGTAAGATCCCACTATTCTTGTCTGAATACATAGGACAATGAAAGCGAGACCTGCTGAAGTGAGACATCTCAGTAAGCAGAGGAAAAGAAATCTAGAAGAGATTCCCATAGTAGCGGCGAGCGAAGTGGGAAAAGCCCAAACCAGAAGTTTTCTTCTGGGGTTGTAGGGCTAGTCAATAAAGTTCATGAAAATCATAGCAGAACCATCTGGAAAGTTGGGCGATACAGGGTGATAGCCCCGTAAGCGAAATGAGGATCATGAGCGAGATTAGTACCTGAGTAAGGCCGGGCACGGGAAATCCGGTCTGAATCTGGGGGGACCACCCTCCAAGGCTAAATACTTTTCGATGACCGATAGTGAACCAGTACCGCGAGGGAAAGGCGAAAAGAACCCCTGTTAGGGGAGTGAAATAGAACCTGAAACCAGCAGCTTACAAACGGTCAGAGGCCTATGTCCCTTTTAGGGAAATGGCTGATGGCGTGCCTTTTGCATGATGAGCCAGCGAGTTAAGTTATACGGCAAGGTTAAGGGACATCCGTTCCGGAGCCGAAGCGAAAGCGAGTGTGAATAGCGCGTTTAGTCGTATGGCTTAGACACGAAACCAAGTGATCTATCCATGACCAGGATGAAGCAAGGGTAACACCTTGTGGAGGTCCGAACTAGTGTCTGTTGAAAAAGCCTTGGATGAGTTGTGGATAGGGGTGAAAGGCTAATCAAACTTGGAGATATCTTGTTCTCTCCGAAATAACTTTTGGGTTAGTCTCAGTGTATTCTTCTTGGGGGTAGAGCACTGGATCCACAAGGGAGCCTACCGGCTTACCGAAGGGAACCAAACTCCGAATACCAAGAAGTTAACTGGGAGATAGACTGCGGGGGATAAGCTTCGTAGTCAAAAGGGGAACAGCCCAGATCGTCGATTAAGGCCCCTAATTCTATGCTAAGTGAGTAAGGAAGTGAAGTTTCAAAGACAGTTGGGATGTTGGCTTAGAGGCAGCCATCATTTAAAGAGTGCGTAACAGCTCACCAATCGAGAGACTTCGCGCCGATAATAGACGGGACTAAAGCATAGAGCCGAAATCACGGGTTCTAATCTTATGATTAGAGCGGTAGGAGAGCGTAGTATGTGCGTCGAAGATGTACCGTGAGGAGCGTTGGAGCGCATACTAGTGAATATGCATGGCATGAGTAAACGATAAAAGGAGTGAAAATCTCCTTCGCCGTAAACCTAAGGTTTCCAGGGTAAAGCTCGTCTTCCCTGGGTTAGCCGGACCCTAAGCTAAGGCAGAAATGCGTAGGTGATGGGAAGCAGGTTAAATATTCCTGCGCCGTCTAAAACTATGACAACGGGATGACGAAGTAAGTTAAGCGTGCGGACAATTGGAAACGTCCGTTTTGCTATGAGGCTGACCAGTAGGTAAATCCGCTGGTCTCGAGCTAGGTAGCAGACAAGGGGAACCCTCGGGGGAACCGATGACGTGGCGCGACACTTCCAAGAAACAATCTCTAGTCGTTGATGACGACCGTACCAAAACCGACACAGGTGGGTGTGAAGAATATTCTCAGGCGCGCGAGATAACTCTCGTTAAGGAACTCTGCAAATTATCCCCGTAACTTCGGGAGAAGGGGAGCCACCCGTCGTGACTGACTTCGCGTCAGGAGCGAAAGGTGGCCGAAGAGAAATGGCCCAGGCGACTGTTTAACAAAAACACAGCACTATGCTAAGTCGTCTAAGACGATGTATATGGTGTGAAGCCTGCCCAATGCCAGAAGGTCAAAAGGAGGTATCAGCCGCAAGGCAAAGTACTGAATCTAAGCCCTGGTGAATGGCGGCCGTAACTATAACGGTCCTAAGGTAGCGAAATTCCTTGTCGGGTAAGTTCCGACCTGCACGAATGGCCTAACGATCTGGGCACTGTCTCGACGAGAGACTCGGTGAAATTGTAGTAGCGGTGAAGATGCCGTTTACCCGCAACAAGACGGAAAGACCCCGTGAACCTTTACTATACTCTGATATTGGCTTCTGATTTTTCATGTGTAGGATAGCCGGGAGACTATGAAAGCGACTCGTTAGGGTTGCTGGAGTCATCCTTGAAATACCGGTCTTGAAAAGTCGGAAATCTAACGATGCCCCATGAATCTGGGGGTCGGACAATGTCAGACGGGTAGTTTGACTGGGGCGGTTTCCTCCTAAAAAGTAACGGAGGAGTCCAAAGCTTACCTCATCGCGGTTGGCAATCGCGAGTAGAGCGTAAAGGTATAAGGTAAGTTAACTGTGAGTCCAACAAGACGAACAGATACGAAAGTAGGGCTTAGTGATCCGGCGGTAGAAAGTGGAATCGCCGTCGCTTAACGGATAAAAGGTACTCCGGGGATAACAGGCTTATCGCCACCAAGAGTTCATATCGACGTGGCGGTTTGGCACCTCGATGTCGACTCATCGCATCCTGGGGCTGGAGAAGGTCCCAAGGGTTTGGCTGTTCGCCAATTAAAGCGGTACGCGAGTTGGGTTCAAAACGTCGTGAGACAGTTTGGTCCCTATCTGTTGTGGGCGCAGGATACTTGAGAAGAGCTACTTCTAGTACGAGAGGACCGAAGTGGACGAACCAATGGTGTGCCGGTTGTTCCGCCAGGAGCATAGCCGGGTAGCTAAGTTCGGAAAGGATAAGCGTTGAAAGCATCTAAACGCCAAGCCTCCTTCAAGATAAAGTATCCCTATGAGACTCCCTGAAGATGACAGGGTTGATAGGTGAGATGTGTAAGCACAGCAATGTGTTGAGCTAACTCATACTAATAAGTCCATTGGCTTGATCACCTTTTTTTCATCATCGACCCGGCTCTTAAATTAAGAGTTGAGTCAATGATGGCTGCGCCAAGAGACTTCTTGTAAAAATGAAGTTCTTGAGCGCTTTTTTACCTCAGTGAGAGATTTGAGAAATTCGCAATTGATCTAGATTTTTGTCCTGGTGGCAATAGAGAAGGGGAAATACCTGATCCCATCCCGAACTCAGAAGTCAAGCCCTTCATCGCCGATGGTACTATACTCAAGAGTATGGGAGAGTAGGTCGCCGCCAGGTTTTTATTTCCGGCCCTAGCTTATGCTAGGGCCTTTTTTATTTATGATGATCAAAATTTTGCTCGTGGGCCTTGGGTTCATGGGCTCCAATCACCTCAAAAACCTGCAAATCCTTGAAGCGGAAGGAAAGGTTCAAGTCGTGGCACTTGTCGATCAAGATGCCGAACGCTTAAAAAATCCATCCCTTCCCACCTATACAGACCTTACACAAGCTTTTCTAGAAACCAAACCCGACATCGTCTGCATCGCTACTTCTACGAAATCCCATTATCAGATTCTTAAAACACTTGCGGAGCTTTCTTCCTCTACTGCTATTTTGGTGGAAAAGCCGCTCACTGCAACCTCTGCTCAAGCAGAAGAGATCATACCTTCGTTAAAGAATCGCGTTGTTTCTTGCGGGTATCTTTTTCGCGAGTCACCTGCCGTCGAAGAGGCGATTGAATATCTCCGAGGCCATCCGATTAGTAAAATTCAGACCATTTGGCAGAAAAATCGCATGGAAAAGGGACCGCCAAGGCCTTCTGAAGGCGTGCATATCGATGAGGCTACCCATCCGATTGATCTTGTAATGAGCGATATTCTTCCAAGACTCGGCTACACAGAGAAAGTTGTTTTAGAAAAATGGTCATCGAAACGCGAAAGTGAAGTGGGTATTTCCATTGTAGATCGAAAAATGCAAGAAGCTCTCTATGCCGATGAACCATCTAAGCTCGATCCGGTGGCAGAAGTCGAAGCACTGCTTAGAGTGGGTACTATTCCTATTGTGACGTTTAGTTCGTTTGCAAAGGGGCCGCAGAGGCGCGAAATCCAGATCACATGCACCGATGGAGTGCGATTGGTTGTGCGTTTTGACGAGAAGGGAAAAGATTGGCTGGAAACGCCTATCGGCGTAAAGAGTTATCCCGCTGGAATGAAACTCTTAGATGAGTGGCGTACTTTTTTGCATACCTATGAGACGGGTGAAAAGTCACCTAAAAGTGCTACCTTAGAGGATATGCTTGTAGATATTCAGTTCACAGAGAAGTTAGCAGAACATTAAGACAAGCCGCGGTTCACACGGAAACCGCACACATAGTATAGGGCAAAATTGATCCCTATAAACGCCGCAGTTAATCCATAAGCGACCCAAGTAACGGGGATTACGACAGAACCCACAACCACTACCTCATAAAAACCTAATGCCTTTAGGGCAATATGAGTCACTGCGGCGATATATGGTGAGAAGACAAGAGGAACGACAACATTTCCGAATTCTGCGATAAAGCTAACACTCGGATGATTGACACCATCAAAACAAGCTATGCACATAGGGCCTCCAAAGCCAAAAAGTGTATGCGAATACTATTTATTTGCCCACAAATTCTCCTATGTAATAGAGAGAAGGAATGGATAGTCATGCATGGCAACAGATCATCTCCTCAGCCGTGGTGCCGGTTGTCATCATTTCAGCGTGCGGACTGCTCTGCCTGGCATTTTACAATCGCCTCGCCTCGATCATCAGCCGTCTGCGCACACTTCAGCGCGAGCGGCTAACGGAATACAAGGAGCTGTTTGCTCTGGAAAAGGGGCATGAGCTCCAGCGCGGTGAAGTGGAGCTGCGCCTGCGCTTTTTAGAGCAGCAGACGGCAGAAGTGCTCAAAAAAGCGCATCATATCCGCAACGCGATCGCTTGCCTCATCGGCGCGATCGGCGCTCTGATTTTGTCGTCGCTGGCGATTGGCGTCAGTCTGTTTTTCCCTTTATTTGATATCCCTGTGCTTTTTTTCTTTGTCGTGGGACTCGTCCTACTGATCTGCGCGCTTGTCTATGCGTTTGCAGAAGTGGCAATGTCGCTCAATCCCATTCGGATGGAGTGCGCATTTCTGCAACAACTCATCGAAGCTATTAATCGAAAGTAGAGCGGGTATAGTCCGCATACTGCTCGCGGAGCCAGCGCGTGCGCTCTCCCACGGTGCCGTCGCCAATCATCTTGCCGTCGATCGATATGAGCGGGACGATCTCTTTGATGCTCGAGGTGAGGAATGCTTCGGTAAGGGAGGGGATTTCGCTCTCATCGAGGGGGCGTTCTTCGATTGAAAAGCGCTTGGCGGCGAGTTTGAGCACCAGATTGCGCGTGATGCCGCATAGGACTTCGCTGCCACCGGGTGCAATAAGATGGTCGCCTTGGAAGACGAGCAGGTTGCTAGCTGTTGCTTCGAGCAGGTGCCCGCGCGCATTTCTGTAGATGGCTTCCTGGGCGCCTTTCGCTCGCGCTTGCTCTAGGGCGATGAGGGCCGGGAGATAGTTGAGGGTCTTGACTTCTGGAAGGAAGCGCCGCGCTTCTGTCGTGATGGCGTGAATGCCTTGGTAGAGGTGGGCTGGTGGAGGAACGAGGGCCTTAGGGAAGATGTAGAGCGCGTTGGTGCCGGTGGGCGCCATTCCGTCTTGGCTCACGCCGCCGGTTAGCACGATGCGAAAGGTCGCTTCGCCTTCTTTAGGCAGGAGCTTCTGGATGATCGCTTCGATTTCTGAGAGTGGGTGGGGGAGGACGAGGCCGATGGATTTCGCTGAATTGCCTAGGCGGAGGAGATGTTCGTTAAGGAGGAAGGGGCGCTGCTGGTAGGTGCGCAGGTATTCAAAGACCCCATAGCCTCTTAAGAAACCGAGATCCTGTGGAGAGATGCGCGCAGCTTCTCCTTGAGCGAAGGAGCCATCGATGTATGCGGTGTCCATAGTTATAGTCTAGCGCGCTTTGCCAATCCGATGCAACCGCAGCGCATTCAAAATGACAGAAAGAGAGCTGAGGGTCATGGCCGCACTTGCGATCACAGGACTTAAAAAGCCGAAGGCGGCAAAGGGTATAGCTAGGGCGTTGTAAATAAAGGCCAAGAAAAGGTTTTGTTTGATGTTGCGCACGGTCTCACGGCTTAAAGTAAGCGCCGTTGCAATGCCGCGTAGATCGCCTTTGACGAGCGTGATGCTTGCACTTGCCATGGCGACATCTGTACCTGTGCCCATGGCGATCCCTACGTCTGCTTGAGCAAGAGCCGGAGCGTCGTTGATCCCATCTCCCGCCACACCGACCTTGTGGCCTTGGCTTTGGAGCTCTTTTACGATGCGCAGCTTATCTTCAGGCGATGCTTTGGCGATAATTTTGTCGATACCAAGAGTGCGTCCAACAGCGTCAGCGGTCGCTTGTTGATCGCCTGTGAGCAATGTCAGGCGCACTTTCTGCTTATGGAGCTGCTCTAGCGCGGATGGAGTCGATTCCTTGATTGCATCGGCTACGGTGATGGTTCCTTGGACTATTCCATCCACTGTTAGTGTAATAGGGCTGCTGCCTACGCTGACCTCTTTGCCGTCGATGATGCCGGTGACGCCTTTTCCTGGAATGGAGCGAAAATCGCTCACTTTCAGCAGGGGGATGTTTTCTTCTTGAGCGCGCTTGACAATAGCTCTAGAGATGGGATGCTCGCTGAGGACTTCGAGGCTGGCGGCGAGCTGGAGCACGTCGCCCTTTATTTCGGTCACACGCATCTTGCCCTCGGTAAGCGTGCCGGTTTTGTCGATGACGAGCTGGTCGATTTTGGCGAGCTGTTCGAGCGCTTCGGCATTTTTGATCAGGATGCCTCTGCGGGCTGCTGCTCCGACGCCCACAGTGATGGAGAGCGGGGTAGCCAGGCCGAGTGCGCAGGGACAGGCGATGATCAGCACAGAAATAGAGCTCATTAACCCGTGAGTGAAAAGAGTGATGAGTGCGATGAGGATGACGGCAGGAACAAAATAGCCCGCGACCTTATCTGCAAGGCGCTGGATGGGCGCTTTCGATGCTTCGGCGCTGCTTACCATGTGGATGATCTGAGAGAGGAGGGTTTCGCTACCGACGCGTTCGGCTTGCATGACAAGACTGCCGAATGTGTTGAGCGTGGCGCCGATGACTCTGTCGCCTGTGCTTTTTTCTACAGGGAGCGATTCGCCCGTCACCATCGACTCATCGACACTGCTCTTCCCTTCGAGGATGATGCCGTCGGTGGGGATCTTCTCTCCAGGGCGGACGCGCAGCTTGTCGCCTTTTTTCACCTGATCGAGAGGAATTTCCTGCCCATCGATGCGAAGAGCTTTTTGCGGCGCTAAATGCATCAGAGCGCGGATGGCGCGGCCTGTTTGCCTGCGCGCTTTGTGTTCAAGCACTTGTCCCAGCAGCACGAGCGTGGTGATGATGGCTGCCGCTTCGAAATAGAGATCGCCCGCTCCTTTAAAAAAATTCACGCAGCTATAGATGTAGGCGGCGGCTACTCCGAGTGCAATAAGTGTGAACATATTGAGATGTTTATAGCCGCGCTGAAAAAAGGGGAGAGCGCCCCAAAGCACAATGGGGGTGGCAAAGATCAGCTGGAAGAGAGGATTGGAAAAGAGCAGCGGGAGTGTCAGTATTGCACAGATCCAGAGGCGAAGGATGAAGGGATCTTTCGTATCTTCTTTGGATTCTAAAGTCATCCCACAGATCGGACAGAAGCCAGGTGTGGCTTGTCTAATCTCGGGATGCATGGGACATGTATAGGTCATTTCCTATGTATAACAGATTTTTTTTAGAAAAAGAAAAAATTTTATTGCGACAAATATGCCTCAGGTCATATGCACATGTAATGTAACCTCACCAAAAAGGGAGTGCATATGGCATTAAAATCAACAATGACAGACATGAAAAAGCTGCTTCAAGAGATCGGACATGATCTAGATAAAGCTGAAAAAGGCAATCGCGCTGCTTCACAACGCGTTAGAACTTGTTCTATTAAATTTGCTAAAATTTCTAAAAATTTCCGCAAAGAGTCTATTGCTGAACATAAAAAAGGCGCTGGCAAAGCGAAAAAAGCAGCTCCAAAGAAAAAAGCTGTTCATCACAAAAAGAAAGCAGCCAAAAAAGGCCGCAGATAAACAAATTCTTTTACAGAGAGGTCATCTTGACCTCTCTTTTCATTTCTAGTAAACTAGGCAGCCTGTGTCTACCGCTGTCTCTTCAGATCAAAAAGTCACTATCGACCGCCTTTCCTCAAGGGGAAAAGGCATGGCGCGTTTTAATAACTTATCCGTGGAAATCGCAGGCGCCTTGCCCGGTGAGGAAGTACTTGTCGAACTCGGACGCCGCAAGCAGCACGGCTGCGTAAAAGGATTTTTACGTGATGTCATTACGCCCTCTCCCGATCGCGTGGAGCCGCGCTGTAGCCATGTGCCGCAATGCGGCGGGTGCCTCTGGCAGCAGATGGATTACGCCGCACAGCTGCGCATCAAAGAAGAGGCGGTGCGCAAACTATTTGAACCCTTCCCCGAAGCGCGCTTTCACCCTATCCTCGGCTGCAGTGATCCGTGGCGCTACCGCAACAAGATGGAATTTTCCTTCTCGCAGAATGCTGCCGGCAATCGCTATTTGGGACTGGTACTCGTCGGCGGCAACGGGCGCGTGCTCGATCTACAGGAGTGCCACCTCACCTCAGAGTGGTCTATCGACCTGCTGAAGGCCGTGCGCGGCTGGTGGGAAGAGAGCGGCCTTGCCGCCTATCGCCACAGCCAAGATACCGGCCATCTGCGCACCCTTACCGTGCGCGAAGCAAAGCAAGGACGCGGCAAACTCGTGATGCTGACCGTGTCGGGTAATCCCGGCTTTGCGATGCCTAGCGACCAGATTAAGCGCTTTGTCGACGTGGTGCGTGCGACCGGCGAAGATATCAGCATTTTTGTGCGCGTGCACCAGATCCTCAAAAAGACTCCGACGCAGTTTTATGAGATGCATCTATCGGGACCCGACCATATTGTGGAAACGCTCCATGTTCTTGGCCGCACACTCCACTTTAAAATCAGCCCCACCTCCTTTTTTCAGCCCAATACGCTTCAGGCGCAAGAGCTTTACAGCCGCGCTCTCGGCATGCTCAAATTGACACCGGAGACGCAGGTGTTTGATCTTTACTGCGGCACTGCAACGATGGGCATTTCTGTTGCACACATGGTAAAAGAGGTCGTAGGCATTGAACTCAACCCCCATGCGATTTTTGATGCGACCTGTAACATGGAGATGAATGCCGTGAGCAATGTCGCGCTGCATCGCGGCGATGTGGGGGAAGTCCTTGCCAGCCTAGGCGCCAGCCGCCCCGAGGTGGCCATTGTCGACCCGCCGCGCTCTGGTTTGGATGAAAAAGCAGTAAAAAATTTAATCGCCTTAAGGCCCCAGCAGCTGCTTTACGTCTCCTGCTTCCCCAAAACCCAAGCAGAGAATATCGCCCTTCTCAGAGAGGCGGGCTATGTCCTTCAAGACGTGCAGCCTGTCGACCAATTCCCCCATACCGTCCACGTTGAGAATATAGCCCTGTTGACTTGCACGGCTCCATAGGGCATAATGACTGCTCATCCCAAAAGGAGCTCTAGATGTTTAAAAAATTATTTTTCGGTCTACCACTCATGGCAACGGCTTCTCTCTTTGCAGAAGGCGAAGCAGCACAGCCAGGCCGCAGTGGCAACCTGATCCAGACACTCGTTACGATTGGCGTGGCGGTTCTCTTTTTCTACTTTCTCCTCTGGCGTCCAGAGCAGAAGCGCCGCAAAGCGATGGAAAAGCAGCGCAGCTCGCTGAAAAAAGGCGATCGCGTGACTGCAATGGGTATCATTGGAACAGTCTCAAAAATTCAAGACACGAGCATTATTCTACGTATGGTGGATGGCGCTAAGATCGAAGTATTAAAAGCTGCGATTACAGACGTTCAGCCCGGCACAGAAGAAGACGCTAACAAAGCGGACTAATCTCGGGACCCCTATTTTTGCGCACCCTTGATAATTGTAACGAGGGTGTGCAAATTATCTTTCAAGCCTTTCATTTGCGGCCAAAATTTCTTTAATAGATTCTGCGCTTCCGGTGAATCCGTGAGCTTTCCATCTTTAATCGCCCTATCAAGGAGAGAAAGGAGATGTTCAAAGGCGACGATTTCTCGTGCCCAGAAAGGAAACTCTTTAGAACGGATAAGGCCGAGAATCTGCTTCTGGCCTTCAGGAGAATTTAAAGCACCCAAATCTTTAAAATCCTGTGTCAGCGCCATCAGCTTGGAAAGCTTGCCGGTGATCTGACCGCTCAAGTCGAAAATCCTTTTTAACGTTGCTTTCCATGCATTATATGGAGTGGCACCAGGAGAGAAGTGTCTCGGATCTTTGCTCTTGATAATCCCCATCATTTCGTCGTAACGCAATTTAAGAAAATGATCATTTTTGAACTCATCTTCGAGTGTCTTTGGATTGCCCACTACACCAAGTTCCAGAAGGCGCATATTCGCTCTGAACGCGTTTTCGAAATCTTTTGGAATAGTGAATTTTGCATTGAGGGATTGCAGGGCAATAGTCGCGGCTTCAAGATGCTGATTGAGCTTAGACACCTGCTTTTGCTGCTCTTCCATAGAAGGAGTGACTGGAGAACCTAGAGGAGCTTTCATCGGAGAAGAGTCCGGGGTTACGAATTCGACTTCTTGTTTATTTTTCCTGCTCATTTCAGCTCTTCTATTCTCTTCTGCCTCTTGCTGCTGCTTGCGCATCTCTGTATCGGTTTTCTCTTGGGCGACGCGCTGATCTTCTTTTTCCTTTTGAAGCCTTTGGAGCTGATCTTTTAACTTTTCGGTTTCTTGTGTTGAAGCGCCCTTAATTTTTTCGATCTGATCGCTTGTTTTCTGCTGCGCTGAAAGGAGGGCATTATTCTGGCTTTGTAGCTCTGCAATATCCTTAGATGTCCTTTCCAATTGCTCTCGGAGCTGCGCGTTTTCTTGCGTTAGATTTAGATTATTTTGCTTCAACACTGCGTCCGCTTCGGTCAAGGACTGATTAGCTCCTTGTAGCTGCTGCACTTGGTTTTTGAGTTCAGCCTGAGCTGTAGTTAGCCCATCTAGTTTGTCTTGCGAAGCTTTTTTAAGCGCGTCTAACTGCTCTTTCAGTTGTTGCTTCTCATTTGCGAGTGTGCCTAAGCGCTTGTTGATATAGGCTTCGGTGTCTTTGCGGTCCTGTTGGCGTGCTTCTTTTTCAAGTTCGAGTTCGCCTCTCAGCTTGCTTAGCTCTGAATCGGCCTTCTGCACTGTTTGGAGTGCATCCTGATTATCCCTTTGTAATGCATCAATCTGTTTCTGTTTCTCTTGGAGCTGCTTTTCTAGATCGTCGATCCGTGCTGCTTCGACTTCTAAGCGCTGATTTTGCTCTTTAATCTTCTCCACTTCCGCTTGGAGAGGCCCGAGGATCTGTTGATCCAACTCTCGTTGCTGCTCGAGGGTACTCACTCTGCTTTTAAGGACATTGTTTTCATGTGCAAGTGCATTGGCAGAATCGGTTGCTGCTTTGAGATCGCTAGTTAATTGGGTTTTATCTTTTTCAAGATTCTGGAGCTGTTCTTCGAGCGCAGACGTTTTTGATTGAGCGGTCTTTAGACTACCTTCGAGCTGGCTAATTTTCTGTTCTTGTGTGTTCAAACGCGCTTGATCTTTTACTTGCTGCTGATGGAGGCCTTCAATGGTTTTTTGCTGAGAATCGATGGTTGATTGCAATCCATTTTGCTTAGATAAGGCGTCTTGCAGTGCTTTTTCCAATTCCAGTTGGCGCTGCTCGTGGGTGCTCAATGAAGCACGGAGGCTTTCAAGCTCTTTCTGCTGATCTTTAAGTTTATGGAGTTCTTCTAATTGCTGCTGTGACAGCTTGGGATTTTTCTCAAGCTCTTCAATGCGAGCTAGGAGGATAGGAAGCTGTTTTAATTGCTCTTTTAACTGGGTGTTTTGGCCTTCTAAATCTTTGAGCTGGCTTTCAAGAGAGCCAATCCTTGTCTTAAGCTGCTCATTTTCCTTTTGGCTACTTTGGAGTGTTTTTTCGAGGTCGCGTTGAGTAGTTAACTGAGCACGGAGCTTTTCAAGCTGGGTTCGCAATTGCTCAAGTTCTTCGGTTGAGGGCTGCGGATGTCTCTCAAGCTCTGATATGCGTGCTTCAGTTTTTTTGGCTTTCTCAGAGAGTTCCTGAATTTCCGTTTTTAGGCGGTTGTTCTCTTTGTCAAGATCGCCAAACCGGCGTAACGTCTCTTTTAAGGCCGATAATTGATCCTGCAGATTTCTTTGTATTTCTAATGCTTCTTGGAGCTGTTTCTGGACCTGGCTGGAATCATTCTTCGCCTGATCCAATTCTTGCCTGAGTCGTTTGATGTCTTGTGCATTCTTCGCAAGATCTTGGTGAAGTTGCTTATTCTCTTCGGTGAGCCTTTTTTCCGCTTCTCTAGATCTTCGAAGGTCTTCACGGAGTTCTTGAGCACCTTGGCGTTGTGCGTCGAGGTCTTTTTCTAATGACACTACTTTTTTGGAAAGCTCTTGAAGCTGGCCTTGTAACTTGCCTTCATTATTACGCGAATGCTGAAGCTGCAATTTCACTTGCTCGAGCTCTTCTCGCGCACCTTTTAGGGCAGCGAGCTGCTTTTCCAACTCATTGATGCGCTGGTGGAGCTGCAGAATGATCTGTTCTTTTTGACGAAGATTATCTGTTAAGAGCTGAAGCTGCTGATTCAGCTGCTGAAAAGCACGCTGATCGTGCGTCTTTAGATCCTGCAATTCTCTTTGGAGGGATTGGATCTGATCTTTAAGCTGGGCCGTCTCTTTACTTGCGCCTTTTTCAGACTCTCTGAGCTGGGTGAGTTCATCCTTACCCCTACTGTGACTTAAAGGTATCTCATTGCACTCGCCGTCATGCTCGCCCCAGAACTCATTTGCTTTGTCGAGGATATTCTGCACGCATCTTTGTGCCTTTGCATCTGTTGGTTCGTAGGTTTTCTGAACGCTTCCTGCGTGGACCGTAACCCGGCGCTTGTAGAAGCTGAAGGTGATTCTCGAGTTGTCTTCGAGATGGAAATCAGGGCACACAGTGGTGCGGAAGAAGTCGGTCTTAGTCAGGTTTTTGACGTCAGGAGAGATCGCCTCCTCAAGATCCTTGAGGTGGTCGCAATGGTCCGTGCCGGCAAATGAAAGCCTTTTAGGACCACTAAATATAGATGTATCTGTAACTTCTCTCGCCATTCTTTAATTATTATAATAAATATCTTTGTCTTTTATTAATATTATAAAAAAAATTTAACAACAAGTCAATTAAATAATTCCCATTAATTATAAGTGTGTTATATTGAAGGAAGAATGAAGCCATTTCGCATCTTATTGGTTTTGATCGGGTTAGCTGTTTCGCTCATAGCGAAGGAGCCAGCTAGCGTCTATGTCACTTGGACTGATGATCCCTCATCCACTGCCCGCGTCATGTGGCAATTCGAGGGTAATGGGCCGGAAGAGCTTGATTATCAGAAGGTTGGAGCAAAGGAGTGGCAAAAGGCCCAAGGCTCGGGGGAAATGCTCATCGAGGGCAAGCGGATGGTCTATTCGGCCCAGCTTACCGGCCTGGATGAGGATAGCGACTATCTGGTGCGCTTTGAGAAGAAGACCCATCGCCTGCACACGCTGCCTAAGGGCTTGAAGCGGCCATTAAGGGTTGTTACAGGGGGCGACGCCTATCTCAAGCGCGACCTATTCGAGGCGATGAATAAACGCGTGGCAGCGATTGCGCCCGACTTTGTGATCATGGGCGGCGATATCGCTTATACTGAAGGGCTTAGGACGGTGCTCAAACCAAAGGGCTGGCAGGCGATGCGCTGGGGGGAGTTCTTTGAGATATGGAGCAATCAGCTAGTTACGGCCGACGGTCGGATGATCCCTATTGTACCTGTGATCGGCAACCACG
>JABDCT010000002.1 GCA_013287985.1 Chlamydiota bacterium | reverse complement strand
TTTGTATAGCCGCGTTGACTTGAACTGGATAATCATTCTTGAAAATCTCTGCATTTGCGGGCCAAAAATTCCCACTGTAATAACGCATTAGCTGGAAGAAGAATTCGGAGAGCGCTTTTAGTTGAGTTTCTTCAGTTATTTTTCCTTTTATCGCTTCAGCAACTCTGCTTAGATTGTATTTATATTTTTTGGCAGCTCCATGTGGATTAAGCTCCATAGCTTCTAGAAATTCAGATATCTCGACGGTAGACCCTTGATGATAAAGATCCATATCAACAAACAACTTATAAAGACCTTTCTCTAAGCGTGGGAACATGATGCAGATATCCATGTTCACATGCAATTGGCTAGCTCTTCGATTAACCGCCTCTAAAAATGCTACTTGCTCTCCTTCCGATAACTCACTGTCCGCATTCCAACTATTCAAAGCCAAAATCCAAGATTCAAAATCGTCACAAAAATTGACTGCGGCTTGTCCTGGATCTGTTTTGATTAAACCCGCATAGGTAGCAAAGTTCACAGGGCTAATTATATCTTTAAAATCAGGAAAGTTGTGTGAACCCACTGGACCGGAATTGTTTGTTAAATCGTCCGGGTGCTCATGCAAGTACTCAACAAAGAAGCGGCGTAGCTCCCTTGGATGACATAGAATATCCGCAAATTGTAATGCTTCAGAAAAGTCCCAAGGCGCTTCATATTGAGCTTGTAAAATGGCTAAGGTCGGGTTGGTAATCATTTGCTTGATGATGTCAGCTCTATTCCACTTTGCGACCCTTTGTCTTTCGTCAAGAAGTGCGCGCTGGAACTGTTCGAATTTATCTGCTGGTGCACCAAGCTTTTTGAGCGCTTCAAACTGCTTGCGCTGGTCTGCTGTAGTAGTGTCGACCATATCCTTTGCAAGAGAGTGTGGATCGTTGAGCAACTTTTGAAGGAGGGGATCTACTGGGGCAGAAGGAAAGAAATAGGCGTAAATTCTGCATATCACGCGATAAGGAGTAGCAAAAATGTCCCAAATGAAGCCCAGGCAGCTTGATGTTCTTGCATCATTTTTGGCGCTACTCATGGAGTCGTCCGCATAAACATGCGACCGAATGATGCACTCTGTAGAAGGTATGGCACCTCGAGCTGGTAATTGGTTGACGTTGGTAATACTTTCCATATGAACTCCTTTTTGAGGAGAAAAGTTAGATCAATATTAAATTATTGCAAAGATTTATTTCGCATCGCGTTTGGCGAAGTAGTCGCGCATCACTTCAACAACTTTCTTTTCAGTGTCGTTTTGCGGACTGGTCTTGCCAGAAGTGAGATCTTTGACGGCTTCCCAATCGATCTGGCGAACGAGATCAGCTTCATAACCTAGGCGCGCTTTTTTGACTTTGTCGATCCATGCGGGATCATTATACTTTTCGGCTACTCGTTGCATCTTTTCGAGCTTCTCAAGAGCCAGGACTGCCTTTTTCTTCATGCGCGTATCGAAGTCGCTACCCGATTTCTCAGCAGCTACTTCATATAAGGCATTCTTTAGGCGCGATTGTGTTTCAATTGCAGCAAGGGCATCTTTCACGCTGATTTCTTTACTATCGGAGAGTTCATAGCGCAGCGCTTCAATCTCACTCAAGGCTTTCTCATGCTCTTCATCAAGAGTGGGATGTGCAATGCTCTCGATGCGCTTGGATATATCGAGTTCAGGATGCTCCGCACAGAGGGCGAGCAGCTTCTGGTTGCGCTCTTTAAGGAGTTCTTGGGCTTTTTCAGAGGAGAGCTTGTGGGTTGCCCCCTTCTTCATTTTTTCGAAAACAGTCTTAAGAAGGCCCGACTTACCGGCGCGCTCGAATTCTGTGTTTAATCCCTTCAAAAAGGCGTCATATTGCCCCTGCCGATAGGAGTCCTCGATCTCTTTGACAAGCTGGGTGCCCGTATGGGGTTCTGCAGAGTCATCGGCTTGAAGTCCGGTAAAAGCTAAAATACAAATTAATAATGCAAATTTATTTTTCATGTGTATAATTATCTCATATTACTATTAATGAAACAATGCCAACATTACTGCTTGGATCGTATCACCATGTCATGAAACCAATTGCGTTGTTTCCACTCCTTCTCTTCGTCATCATGTTTTTTTAACTCAATTGCATTATTGACCATCGTCTCAAAATTTGAAAAATGACTTAACAAATGCTCTTGGTTACTGCCTAAAAGCATAAGTTGGAGAAAGAATCTTTCCAGATTCTGCAGATTAATTTTGTAATGAGGAACATTTTGGATCGCACTAGCTACATTTACAATTGAATTTTGATAGCGTTTTGCCGCCCCTACGCAATTGAGGTTGATGTCATTTAAAATAGTCTCTGCATCCATTTTCCTTAATAGAGGCTCTGGATCCAGTTCTCGAAATACAGCTTCCTCAAAACGAGGAAAGAGAAGCTCAATATCTAAAGTGCTATGGGCTTTTAGTGCTTCAGCTTTAAGGGCTTCAAAGAAAGTTTTTTGAGTCTCTCGCGGAATGGGATTCCTATCCATATTATTCAACATCATGATCCAAAAGGTTAAGCCCTTAAAGCATTCCCTTGCTGCACCGGCAGGGTCTTCGCAAATGTGCTGAATCTGAAATTTCGGATCTAGATCCGAAAGTGCGCGTTGCTGCTCTACTAAAGAAGCCACTTCATGAAATCCAAAGCCAATGGACAACCACCCTATGGGAGATTTGAAATCAGGGAATTTCTCTTTAAGAATCGTGCAGGCGCTTTGATCCACAGCAAGCATCTTGAAAAAGGGTTTTGCCTCATTTTCTAGAAGTTCAACATCAGCATAAAGTAAACCCTCTGCCCAGAGCTCTGGATTTGCATGGTATTCAACCGCAGCTTGCGATGGGTTGTTTTTAATCAGCGCTATTTTTTCTCGAACATCAAATCCATTGCTTTTTAACTCAGGAATGCGGGCTTCAAATAGGGCTTTGTGAAATTTTTTGAATGAGGAATAGCACGGGAGGGTTTTGAGTTCCTCAAATTGCTTTCTACCTGCTTCTTTTGGTAGGGCTGCAGTAGAGCGCCCTAAAGCCTCTGGATCCTTCTCTAATTGTTCACGCAGAGAAGGAACTCTGGAACCAAAAATCCAGCTCCAGATTCTTTTGATGAGAGTGATAGGATAAGTTAAGGCATTCCACAGGCAATCTGAGCAAGATGAAGATGACGCGCTATGCATTGAATCTGAAAAAACTTTGCTTCTTAAGACGGGCTGCACTAAGGCGTGATGAGGTGTAACGTCTTGAACTTGAGAGTGAGGGGAAATTCTATTACTCATAGTCGGGTCTCCTTTTTTGCAAAAATGATACAGGAAAATTTTGCTTTAGGGCAATACAATATTCAATCTTCTTGGGAGCTTGGGGTGGCAGTGAAAGCTATGCTTTCCGCAGCTTCTTTTGCTATTTCTGTAAAGGTTGTGAAATCTGATGCAAAATCGATGACAATTCGATTGGGGTGCTTGAATCGATCAAGAGTAGGGATATAAAGCGGACCCAAAAGAGCCGTAAAAAATGCAAGCGCCTTGGCTTTAGGGATTTCATCAGCAGAAATCTGTTTGAGAGTTGCGACCATCTGATCAAAGGATTTGCTCAGAATGAAAGCTGTTTCCTCAGGATTTTTACAAATCGCCTCTTTTACATGACGTGGATAGAGCTTACGATCTGTCATCTGATGTAAAAGTTCAACAAGACGCTGGTTCCATTTTTCAAGAACTCCCAAACGATCTAGAATTTTCTGTCTTTCAACAGGTTTTGGCTGAAGCTTGGAAAGTTCTGCTACAAACGTGGATCTATTCGTCGCACTTCTACAGATATTTAGATCAGTGAGAAGATCAGGAGAGGTGTCGTGCCCTACTTTTAACACCGGAATGCCGCAAAGAGCGAATTTGGCAGCCGCGCTCGTTTGATAAAATAAGGCAACATCGCACGTCTCTAATGCCTCTTTAAAAGAAAGGGCGGAGCGAATAACTCCCTTTTCGACAAGGAGGGTTCCGTCGCGATCGCCCTCTTTCATGGCGCGTGGATGTTGCTGGAGTACGAAAGTTGCCTTATTACTTCCGATGAAAGAGGCAAAAGCGGGAGCAGCCTTTTCATAGTAGTCTGAGTTGGCGCCGCCAAAATAGAAAACAAGGGGTTGCCCCTTATCTTCGATGCCTTGTTCTTGCAAAAAGAGAGCTCGTCTTTCTTCTTGATACATCGAACGATCGCGGATAATCCCGTCGATTTCACCCATCGGATAGAAGCCCAAACCGAAACGTTTTTCTGGAGGAATGAAGGGTAATGGACCCTCGTTGGCAAGATTGCTATTTGCAAAAAGCACGAAATCGGCCACTTCAGCTATTTTGCGGGTGTTTTCCAAATAAGCTCCCGGAACTTGGCTCTCGGGGTTGTCGTAGTAGGCCACTTTGCACACTTGTGGACTCAAAATCGCCACACGTTCCAGCAGCGCAGCAACTTGAGGATTGCCTACATCTACGATGAGATGCGTGATTCCGTAATTCGAAACATATTGCGCAGCCGCCTCAATGTTATTCGAATCGAAGACCCACTCTTGAGCGGGGATCTTCTGTTTAGAAAGCTCCTGGTTCAGGATGCTAAAATGCTCCTGGCCAGCAGGGTGGGCAGTGATAAATAGCACATTCATCATAACAGATATCATTCATCTAGATATTTCGTGCGTTATTAATTTCTGTAAGGAAACAAGGGAAAACCGTATCCAGATCATTAAACGAATGCCCTAATCGCGCAAGCTCATAAAAGAAACAAGTCAATTCATCTTGGGTTGGTCGAGCTATTGCAAATTTATTAAAGCCAGAAAAAAGGATTTTTAGATCTTTAAGATCGTGTTGATATCTTATTGCTGCACCTGTGTAATTTTTTGCAATGTCACTGAGAACATCATTTAAACTAAGAGATGCACGACCTTTTGGGGCCAACTTTGTCAAAAGGTCACCAGAAAAACGCGGGAACATGAGTGCAAGATCCAAATCTATATTAAATTCTTTCGCTTGCTTTTGCAATTCTGTTAAGAATTTTCTTTCAGCCTCTCTCCAGCCGATAATATTCTGATAAGATTGAGGCCAGCGTAGGCTCATGCCATGACTCCACCGCTCTAAATCTACTAAGCAGCTTACCGCTGCAGCAGCTGGGTCATTAAGAATCTTGTCGAGATAATTCTCTGCTCTTAGTGCTCCATGATCTACTGGTTGTATTTCCGCTTCGAAGTCGGGGAAAAGTTTGCAGAGCGTTACCAGTCTATTGTCATCTTTAGCACCAAGATTCAATAATGACCTTAAAAACAGCTCCGCCTTCTCTTTGTCTTGGAGGAAAACATCTGCATAGAGCATTCCTTCAGACCAGCGTTGAAGATCTGCATTGCAATGGAGGGCGGCTAGTTCGGGATTTTGCGTAATGAGTTTAATTTTTTCAGGTAGGTTAAAAGCATTATCTGTACGCCCATTAGCGAGAGCGATCTGAAACAGAATGAACTCTTGCTTAGTAAGCGATTCTTCATCGACTAGATTTTTGACCTCAATGAATTGCTCTCTGCACTTCGGTTCTCCAAGTGCTGCCGTTTGCTTTCCAAAGGCTTGCGGATCTTTTTTTACCTGGGTAAGCAGAGATTCTCCCAAGCAAAAGCTAAAGATCGTCTTAAAAAGGGTCACCGGAAAAAGAAGAACGCTCCATACCCACGACATGCAGGTAGAAGACTCATTAGCACTTCCAAGTGAATCTTCCGAAAAGACCTTCGAGGTAATTACAGGCTTTGGGGTTCCAGGAACCATTGAAATTTTTTTGGCCAGATTGACTGGCGGGACATCTAAAGCTTCCATAATAACTCCTTAAGAAAAATAGTCTAAATGCATCGCCGCTCGCACTTCGTGCAAGGTAGCAGCCGCACTCTCTCGTGCTTTTAGAGTCCCTTTTCTTAGCATCTCCATCACTGCAGCCGGGTCTTTAGCAAAGACCTCCCGGCGCGCGCGAATCGGTGCAAGAAACTCTTGAAGAACTGTGTTGAGATGTTTTTTTACGACAGAGTCCCCGAGGCCCCCGCGCTGGTAGTGGGCGGCAAGCTCCTCATATTTCGTGCGATCGGGATCGAATACGTCGAGGTAGGTGAAGACGGGATTGCCCTCGACCTTGCCCGGGTCTTCCAAACGAAGGTGGGTGGGGTCAGTGTACATTTTTTTGACCTTCTTTTCGATCTCTTCTGCAGAGTCTGAGAGGTAGATGCAGTTGCCGAGGGATTTGCTCATCTTCATGTTGCCATCGGTTCCGGGGAGGCGCGCGACTTTCGGGATAAGCGCTTCGGCGCGAACGAGCACCTCTTTGTTGTAGGTCTGATTGAAATGGCGGACAATTTCATTGGTCTGCTCGATCATGGGGAGCTGATCCTCGCCAACGGGGACGAGATTGGCCTTGAAAGCCGTGATATCCGCAGCCTGGCTCACGGGATAGACCATGAATCCGGCGGGAACGCTCTCTCCATAGCCTTTCTGCAAGATCTCCTGCTTGACGGTCGGGTTGTGCTTAAGGCGGTTCCAGGTGACGAGGTTGAGGTAGTAGACGGTCAGCTCGAAGAGTTCAGGGATGAGCGACTGGATAAAAATCGTAGTTTTGGCGGGATCGAGTCCGACCGCGAGATAGTCAAGGGCCACCTCTAGCACATTGCGGCGCACTTTTTCGGGGTCTTTGGCATTGTCAGTAAGCGCCTGCACGTCGGCGATCATCACAAACTGCTTGCACGTCTCTTGCAGCTCGATGCGGTTTTTTAATGACCCCACATAGTGTCCAAGGTGGAGCGGGCCGGTGGGACGGTCCCCTGTAAGGATAATTTTTTGTTTCATGCTAAGCAGTATAAGGAATCTTGCATAATAAAACCAGTGCTCCGTGTCAAAAGATTTTGTCGTTTTTTCTAGCGTGAAAACTCCCGGGATTGAGATTCTCGCAAAAGGGTTGTATTGGCATTAATACTACCCCTTTTGCGAGAATCTCAATCGCGGGGTTTTGACGCAGAAAAAACGGTAAAAGCATTTGACACAGAGCACCAGTATGATAGTATGCCTAGATCATGCAAGAGCGCATAGGGTCATATACTCTTATCCGTAGTCTCGGAAAAGGCGGCATGGGAGAAGTTTTTTTGTCCCATGACCCGATCTGCCTGCGCGAGGTAGCCCTCAAACTCATCCGCCCCGAATGGAGTGCGGATAAAACGATGCGCGAACGGTTCCTCAAGGAAGCGCGCATCGCCGCTCACCTGTCGCACCCGTCCATAATACCGATTTACTCGATCCATCAAGACCAGGATGGGATCTACTACACCATGCCCTGCATCGAAGGCGAGACGCTGAAAGCGATCATCCGCACCACCAAGCAGTCCAAGGGCGCACATCCGATCGGCTCATCGATTCCTACTCTCATGCGCATTTTCTTAAGCGTCTGCGGCGCCATTGCCTACGCGCATTCGCGGGGTATTTTACACCGCGACTTAAAGCCTGAGAACATCATTGTCGGTACGTATGGAGAAGTCATTATTCTCGACTGGGGACTCGCTGACTTTATTGGTGAGGATCGTCCGCTAAACGTCGAAGGCGGCAGCAACACGCTCACCAAGCCCGGCGCCATACCCGGCACGCTCTCCTACATGGAACCCGAAAGGGCTCTTGGGGAACCCTCCGCACCGTCTACCGACATCTACGCGCTGGGCGTGATCCTCTACCAGCTCCTCACTCTGCACCTCCCCTTCCAGCGCACCACTTTGAAGGAGTTCCGCAAAAAATGGATGCAGGAAGAGCTGCCCGACCCGCAGGAAAGCGCCCCCGAACGCGATATTTCTCCTCAACTGGCGGATATTGTCCGCAAATGCCTCTCTCCTCGCAAAGAAGAGCGCTATAAAAGCGTTTCTGAGCTGATCGAAGCACTCGAGAGCTATATCGAGGGGATCCCCGACTGGTTTGAGACGACGACCCTGCATCTAGATCAGAAGAGCGACTGGGGCATCCAGGAAAATATTGCGCTGGCAAAGCACATGGCGATCACGCGCCAGCACCCGCTGCTCGAATGGGTGTCGCTGATGATCTCGAAGCGCTCTTTCCCGGGAAATATTAAACTCGAAACAGAGGTGGAACTGGGCGAGGAGGGGCAAGGACTCGGCCTGCTCATCAGCCAACCTGCGAATGCCGCACGCCATCCTCTGGAAGAGGGCTATCTGCTCTGGCTAGGGCCCCCCTCCACCGGCAGCCGCCTCTTTCGCTCGGGCGTCGAGGTGATGCACAGCCCGGAAAGCGTGCTCAACCGCGGCCAGCGCACACAGCTGACGCTGGAAAAGATCGGTCCTCACCTACGCCTCTTTATCAACGGGACGTGTACGCTCAATTTTCTCAGCCACACCCCGCTCACCGGGAGCCACGTGGGCATGCTTCTGCGCGATGGCGACGTCGCCGTCTCCCCTCTCAAAGTATACCTCGGCAGCCAGCAGGCGATGATCAACTGCTTGGCGATTCCCGACGCCTTTGCCAGCCGCAAACTCTATCCCGATGCGCTTCTCGAGTACCGCAAAGTCGCCCACTCCTTTCCTGGAAGGGCTGAGGGAAGAGAAGCTCTCTTCCGCGCAGGACTCATGCTCCTCGAAGAGGCGAGGCCCAAAAGCGGCAAGGAGCGCGCCCAACTGCTCAGCGCCGCTCTCGACGAGTTTGAAAAGCTGCACTCGACCCCAGGCGCGCCTCTGGAGTACCTCGGCAAATCGCTTGTCTATCTCGCCAGCGATGAGATCGACGAAGAGGTCAAATGCCTCGAACTCGCACTGCGCAAGTTTCCTCTCCATCCTTTAAAACCGATCCTCGTCGAGCAGATCGCCTCGCGCCTCCATAAATCCGCGCAAAGCGATCGCAAGGCTGCCTTTCAATTCGCCCTCCTGACTCTGCGCCATCTACCAGAACTGCTCAAAAACAGCGACCATGAGGAGCTCATCTCCTCTTTGCGAAGCTATCTCGAACCCCTCGGCTTTTTGCAGCCCTCCTCAGAACCCTATACCGATATGGCAATCCAGCTCGCCTTTTGGCTCGGAAAACCGCTTGTGCTGATCGAGATGATTGAAAAAGGGCTTACCCCTGTAGATGCGCGCAATGCACTCTTCGCCCTCCTTCAAATGGGAGAGCGCGAGCTTGTCGAAAACCTGCTCACGCGCTATGCAGAAAATGGCTGGCGCGAGGAGCTATACGCCGTGCTGGGCGACCGTCCGACTACACTCCCTTCTCTCGTCCATCTTTTTGCCATCTATTTGCGCCAGGGCAAGAATCCTCTACCCTTATTTACCGGATCTGCCGAAGCTCCAGCTCTCCACGCCTGGGCCCACCTTTTACATGGAGAGCTAGAAGAGGCGGGAAAAATCCTTGCAGCGGCTCCTGAGGAGCTGAAGAAAAATGAGGCGAATCCCCTCTTTTTCGTGCAGACCTGCGCCCTCATCGCTAGAGGGAAAAAAGCTGAAGCCGAAACTCTACTCTTAAATATCACCGAAAGCACTTACCCCCCTATCTGGTCGCTTCTTGCGCATTATTTAGGAGGGCATATCACCTTAAAAGGCATCTGGTGGACGCGGCGCGCCTTTGTATGGGAGAAAATCCTCCTCTGCCTGCAGCTCCAGCTCTACTTCCACTGTATGGGCGCCCATAAACGCAAGGCAGCGCTCTTTCGCTTGCAAAAGCGGCTCAGTTCATAGTAATATAAGCGCCTTATGCATGAAGAAATGTCCAAAGGTTACGAATTCAAAGAAGTCGAAGAGAAGTGGTACCCCTTCTGGGAAAAGAGCGGCTTTTTTCACGCCGACCCCCACTCCTCTAAACCCGCCTACTCGATCTCGATTCCCCCTCCTAATGTCACAGGCGTCCTCCACATGGGACATGCGCTGGTCAATACACTCCAGGACATCCTGATCCGCTGGAAGCGCATGCAGGGATACGAGACGCTCTGGATGCCCGGCACCGACCATGCAGGCATCGCGACTCAAACTGTTGTCGAGCGCGACCAGATTGCCAAAACGGGCCGCAGGCGCAAAGATTTCAGCCGCGAAGAGTTTCTAGCACTTGTCTGGCAGTGGAAAGAGATGAGCGAACAGCGCATCATCGCTCAGCTCAGACGCCTGGGCTCCTCCTGCGACTGGGAGCGCCTCGCCTTCACGATGGACGAACCGCGCAGCCGCGCTGTGCGCACCATCTTTAAAAAGCTCTTCGACGATGGACTGATCTACCGCGGCGACTATCTCGTGAATTGGGATCCCGTCACACAGACTGCTCTTGCCGATGATGAGGTGGAATATGAGGAGAAGGAGAGCTTCCTCTGGTCCATTGCCTATCCTCTCGAACACGGCGGCGGACAGATCGTCATTGCGACCACCCGTCCGGAAACCATGCTCGGCGACGTCGCCGTTGCTGTGCACCCTAGCGACGAGCGCTATAAAGACTTGATCGGCCAGCGCCTGCGCCTCCCTCTTTCCGACCGCCTCATCCCCATCATCGCCGACCCCTTTGTCGATCCGCATTTTGGCACCGGTGCCGTCAAAATAACGCCCGCTCACGACCCCAACGACTATGAGATGGGGCATCGCCACTCCCTTGAAATGATCAATATCATGACGCCGGATGGACGCATTAACGAGAACGGCGGCTCTTTTGCCGGTCTGACCATGGAAGAAGCGCGCGCAGCCGTCGTAGGACGCCTCAAAGAACTCGGCCATCTCGTCAAAACCGATCCGCATCGCAATCGCGTCGGGACCTCCTATCGCTCTAATGCTGTCATCCAGCCCTATCTCTCGAAGCAGTGGTTTGTGCGCATGACGCCTTTTAAAGAAAAGCTTCTCTCCGCCGTCCGCGAAAAACGCGTCAAAATCATCCCGTCCGATTGGGAATCGACCTACTTCCACTGGATCGAAAACCTGCGCGACTGGTGCATTTCCCGCCAGCTCTGGTGGGGACATCGCATTCCCATCTGGTACCGCAAAGACAATCCCGAGCAGATGATCTGCTACGAGGGCAGCGATCTGCCGCCGGAAGTCAAAGCTCATCCCAACGACTGGGTGCAAGACGAGGACGTTCTCGACACCTGGTTTTCTTCGATGCTCTGGCCCTTTAGCACCCTCGGTTGGCCCGACAAGACGCCTGAACTGGCTAAATTCTATCCCAATAGCACCCTCATCACAGGGCACGATATCCTCTTCTTCTGGGTCGCGCGCATGATCCTGATGGGCGAATACGCCATGGGAGAGCCTCCATTTAAAGAGACATTTCTCCACGGGTTGATCTACGGCAAATCCTACTGGCGCACGCGTCCGGATGGCGGCATCTCCTATCTGCCTGCGGAGGAGCGCATCCCCTATGACCTCGGAGAACCCGCTCCCAGTGATGTGCACTCCAAATGGGAAAAGATGTCCAAATCGAAGGGAAATATCATCGATCCTTTGGAGATCATCGATACCTATGGAACAGATGCGATGCGCATTGCGCTCGCCTCCTGCGCCACCCATGCGCGTCAGATCGATCTCGATCGCCGCCGCTTTGAGGAGTACAAGAACTTCATCAACAAGATCTGGAACGGCGCGCGCTTTGTCTTCATGAATCTCACCGATCTTACCTCCGCGCAATTAGAGCAAGGAATCGACCGCACCCTGCTTACTCTAGAAGATCGCTGGATCCTCTCACGCCTCAATCGCGCTATAGAGCAGATGAATGAGCACCTGGGCGGATACGCCTTTGATCGCGCGGCTACAGAGGTCTACGACTTTTTCTGGAACCAGTTCTGTGCATACTATCTCGAACTTGTGAAACCCACCCTCATGAGAAAAACAGGCACACCTGAGCAGCGCACCAACAAGCAGCGCCTGCTCTGCACTGTGCTAGAAACGACGCTGCGCCTCATGCACCCGCTCATCCCCTTCATCAGCGAAGAGCTTTTCCAGATTCTGAAGAAACAGTTTCCCTCCTTTTCTGCTCCATCGATCATGGTTGCAACATATCCTTCAATGGATCCTGCTCAGATCGATCCTGCCTCCGAAGAAGATTTTGCCTTCATGAATAATCTCGTGCATACCGTGCGCACCATCCGCGCCGACATGCAGCTCCCTCCCGCTACTGCCACCGCACTCTATATTCAGGGAGAAGCTAACGAGCTGCAGAAGGCTAAGACACACAAGGGCTTCCTAGAGGCTCTTGTCAAACTCAGCCAGCTCGAATTCGGCTCCGCTCCCTCAAGCAAAGGCATCAGCGCCAGCGCAATGGTGGGAGGCCTCACTCTGACAATCCCTCTTCCCGACGAGATGCGCGAAAAAGAGCGCATCCGCCTCGTCAAAGAGCGCGATAAGCTGATCCAAAAACTAAATGGCACACAAGAGAAGCTAGCCAATCCTGACTTTATCGAGAAAGCTCCTGCAGAGCTTGTGGAGAAGTTCAAGAGCATTTTAGATCAGACCGAGCGCGAACTGCTCGAACTGGCGAAAAAACTAGAAACATTTTGACCTTTTCTCCTATAATCTTTACTAAATTTTTAAGGAGTTAAAGATGGACGTCAATTTTAGAGATGTTTTAGACACATTCGAAAAGTGCTGGCGAGCAGATTCAAATTTTCAAGAATTTAGACCCGAAGTCCTGTTCCAATACGAGGGCGTCTATAACATTAAATCAGGCGATGTACCTCAAGTGGTTCATGCAATCGAGGAGTTTTCTTCTCTGTTGAAAACGATATTCATTGCAGCCACCGTCATAAGCGTGCTTTCATGCTTCTTTGCCACTGTTTTTCTTGCAACCGGAAGCGCTCTTATTCTGACCACTCCTTTTATAGTTTATTTCAGCTATGACACCCTCTCTTTTGCACAAGAAGTGCAAAAGATTTATACGGCTCTCGATCAATTTGCTGCTGCCAAGAGCCTTGCGCAATATGCTTCAACAGGAGCCACCACTTATATTGCTCGATCTATGTGGAGCAGAGATCTCGCTGAGGCAAGAAAAGGGTTAAACGATCGTCTTATTACAAACCTCATGGGTTGGAAATTTTAACAGGAGAAAAGCAATGCTAGACTTTGCTAACACGCTTAATGATATTCACAGATGGGCAACGGCTGATGTATGGGACAAAGGGGATCTTCCTCATCTGTTCACATGGAATGATTTCGAAAAAGCTGGTGTATCTGAGCATGTAGATGCTTTTACAGCGCACTTAAAAACGATGCAAATCGCAGCATTTGTCATCGGGGCTCTTTCAGTTATTTTTGCTCTTGTATTCCTAGCCGGAGTAACAGCTCTTAACCCTCTCATTGGTTTAGCGGGTGCAGGTGTCCTGGTCGCTACTGCTGCTGATACTATTCGTCTTGCCACTTACACGGGTAGATTATACACAGCGCTTGATGCCATCAAGGCGATAAAAAATAGCAACAATGTTTTCGATAAAGACAACCTGCCTGCACTGGACCATGACATCGCAAATACCCGCAGACTCATCAATGAACTCATGTTCATGCAAATAATGGGCTGGAAAGTTTAACAACTCTATTTCGATTCTGAGTGGCTCTAACACACTCAGAATCGAACCAAAAAAATCTATGATGGTAGAATACACTCCCCTTGCCCGAATTGTAGCTGAATTTGATCCTGAAAAAGATATTCTTAACGGCGATCTTTCTTTTGCTCCTGAAATAGGTAGAACCATATTTCAGAGAGCGCACTATTATTTCATGCAAAGTCCCGCTATCGCCCTAAGTGCACAAAAAGCGAAATGGAAAAAAATGGAGGATTCAGGACTGAATAAAGTTCAGTTTGAGCAATTGCAACATAAACTTCTTCTCTATGCAGGAAGGACTAAAGACACCAAGCTCAAAACACTCGCCTTCGAACTCTGCAATCTTAGTCAGTAGCAAGATGTACTACAGTTCCATTGCTATTATTTGCTTTTCGCCAATCGATTTGTGCGTGCCATCCTTCAAGATGAGATCCAATAGCCGTATATTCCCTTGCTTGACTATTAAGTGCGCAGAAGAGCTGTGAGGCCTCTTTATGGAGTCCTAGAGTCCTACATCGTTCAAAAATAGACGAGATACGCTGAAGATAGGGCGACTGCTGATTAAAACAGACCACTGCCCTTTCCGCAAAGTTCGTAGCAGGAATTAAGCAGATCTGAGATGAAGGGCCTCTTGTCGCTCTTCCGAATTGAAAGCCGTAAAATGCACAGATCCTAGTAAAAGCTTCATGCTTGTGCATAATAAAATTACTATCCGATAATCTTCCCTGTTCATCAATAGGCAATAACTGATGCAAGACAGCTTCGAAATCTTCACCCATCCGTTCATCGTTCATTTTTAACAGGTCTCCGAAGCCTTCTAATCGTCCTTCATAGAGTGCAAAAGGGCTTTCTTCATGGGTGATAATTTCGAAGCCATCATCCGTTTCCTTGCTATAGCTCATTACAATAAGATCGATCAGAATGAGGATAGGGAGCGTAATTAGCGCTACAATGGTAGCGACAGCCAGGAGAGCCATACTAGTCCCATTAGTGGCTTCTTTGGCGTGATCAATTGCACTATCCCCTTTAACTTCAATTCCTGGATCTTGCCATTTTTCGAATAAATTTAATACAATACTTTGCGTTAATTTCATATCTTTATTATACATAATTATGTATAAATGTTAAAGAAAACATTTAGCATTATTAAACATGTATGTATTTTAGAATCAGGGACTTATCTTTTTGGTGAGAAAATTTATTCGATCTGCTTAGATAGTAAGGTGTTTGCATTACCGACCCCTCGAGAGCTCCATACAGCACTCCCCCTTGGGCCTGCGGAAAAAGCCTTTATTGATAAGAGCAGAGAAGAGATCCAGAAGATCCTGCTGGGCAAAGACTTGCGTCTTTTACTCATCATAGGGCCCTGCTCGATCCATGATCTAGACGCCTGTTTAGAGTATGCAGAGAAGCTGAAAGGGCTGGCGGATAGAGTCGGTTCCTCCTGCTTTATCGCCATGCGCGCCTATATGGAAAAACCGCGCACGCGCGACGGCTGGAAAGGCCTTATCCACGACCCACATCTCGATGAGAGTTATGACATTGAGGAGGGCCTCTTGAAAGCGCGCTCGTTTCTGCTGAAACTCGCACAGATGCGCATGCCCGCTGCGACCGAATTCGTCACCCCGCCGCTTGCCCCCTATTTCGCGGATCTCATCTCATGGGGCTGCATTGGGGCACGGACGAGCTCTTCCCAGCCTCACCGCCATCTAGCGGCGTATTTGCCGATGCCGATTGGCTTTAAGAACTCTGTCGATGGCAATATCGACTGCGCGATCCACTCTGCGATCGTCGCCAGGTCTCCCCATCCGTTTGTACACATCGATGACGACGGACGCCTCTGCCGCACCCTTGCTCCCGGAAATCCTGCTGCCCATGTTGTGCTCCGCGGATCCCAGCACCAACCCAATTACGACGCAGAAACCGTTGCGGCCGTACTCACCAAACTGCGCCGGTTCGAACTGCCTCCACGCATTATCATCGACTGCGCGCATGACAACAGCCGCAAACGCAGCGATAAGCAGCTAGAAGTATTCCAGAACGTGCTGGAACAGATCGCTGCCGGCAATAAGCATATTTGCGGAGTGATGCTAGAGAGTCATTTAGAAGCGGGTGTTCAACCGGTTAAAGCGAGCGGCTTGCAAAGAGGTGTTTCGATCACCGATCCATGTATCGACTTTTCGACTGTTGAATCGGCGCTCATCTCCTCATCCATCTGTATGAGATTGACCCACATCTGATGCTTCCACTCGCGGAAGACCTCTCCATCGCCTGTGATGATCTCCGCTTTAAACGTCATGAATCCACCTTTCTCGGCTAAATCATCGCTATAGAGTTCATACGTTTCATAGCCGAGGCGTCTATTGATCGGGAATTCGACAAATTCCTCAGTATGGTTGCGGAAAACAAGATGCAGGCGCACGTAGGAATCAGCGCGCACCACCCATGAGGGCACCCACCATTCGACGATGAGCAGTTGACCAGAAGGCGGGCACTTCTGCCTAGGGTCAGGAGAACCGATATTCGTACTCGCCAAATAGGAAGCATCGACCCGCTGCTGGTGAAGCACAAGTCCATACTTCTGGCAGCCGGCCAAAACAAGAAGAAAAAGGCAGAAGAATTTCATGGTACGAATTATACTATAGGCCATGCCAGCCGTCAGCGCAATTATTTTTAACCCTGAGAAAACAGCTATTTTACTCATCAAACGCCGTGATGTGCCTGTTTGGGTACTTCCCGGAGGCGGAATCGAGCCGGGTGAAATGCCGGAGGCAGCTGTCGTCCGCGAAGCAGAGGAAGAGACTGGCCTAAAAGTCGTCATCAAGCGCAAAGTCGCCGTCTACCACCCCGCTAACCGCATCACCCACGTAACCCATTTATTCGAATGCACCCCGATTACAGGAGAATTACAGACCGGTACCGAAACTAAGGCGATCGCCTACTTCCCCTTAGATAAGCTGCCTGACACTTTCGTCCCCTTCTACCGCTATTGGGTGGCAGACGCCCTGGCCAACCACCCTGCCCCTGTAGAAAAGACGATCCAGGGGACCTCCTACTGGAAACTTATCTATTACCTCCTGACGCATCCCCTTCTTACCGTGCGTTTTCTATTAACAAAACTAGGCATTCATATTAATACTTAAAATTATTTGATTAGTGTTTACACTTTATTAATTTTATATTAAAATGTATACATGATTATAATTAAAAATACAGATATGTCACTCCATCAAGCTTCTTCTTGTGGAGATGTTCATGCAGTAGAACGTCTACTTAAAACAATGCATCCCGATGTTCGGTTATCTTCCGGATCAACTCCTCTACTATTTGCTGTCCTAGACAATCAAGAACAGATCGTCAAAATACTGCTCGAAGCCGGCGCCAATCCTTGTATACAAGGATTAAACAAAATGACGCCTCTTCACCTTGCAGCGGATCGCGGCTATACGAGAATGGTTCAGATGCTCGTGGAGACGAATAAAATCCCTACTTCAAGAGATATTGGAGGCCGCACACCCGAAGAATGCGCGGCTCAAAACGGCAATTTCCGTGAGATGAATATAATTGTGAGTGCAAAAACCAAGAGCTCTGTTTACAAATTTAAGGAATAAGCGCTTATAATGGCTGTCAATGGCCTTTATATACTCCGACCTCATTCCTAAAACGTTCGTCTGCCTCAAAGAGGGCTACAACAAGAAGACTTTTTTCAGCGATCTCTTCGCCGGCATGAGCGTGGGCGTGATCGCCCTCCCCCTTTCACTCGCCTTTGCAATTGCATCAGGACTGACACCAGAGAAGGGTCTATTTACCGCCATTATCGCAGGTTTTCTCATCTCGCTTTTGGGCGGAAGTAGAGTCCAGATCGGCGGCCCTGCCGGAGCTTTCGTCGTCATCGTCTATGGCATCGTTCAGGAATTTGGATACGACGGTCTTCTGATCGCCACCATGCTCGCAGCTGTCATGCTGATAATCATGGGACTGGCGCGGTTTGGCGTGCTGCTCAAGTTCATCCCCTATCCGGTGACGACCGGATTTACAACTGGAATCGCCATTACAATTTTAGTCTCACAAATCAAAGACTTTTTCGGTCTTGAGATCGATAAGGTGCCTCCGCAATTTGTGGAAAAATGCAATCTTTTCTGCCAGATGGCCCATACATTTAACTTCTCCGCCCTTGGAGTGGCAGTCGGAACTCTGCTCCTCATCGTCGTATTACGCAGAGTCATGCCCAAATTTCCCGGAGCCATTTTTGCCGTGGTCATCGCCACACTCGTTGTTCTGCTTTTTCAGCTCCCCGTAGAGACGATCCAGTCGAAATTTGGCTCGATTCCCCGCCTGCCGCCTCTTCCCAGTCTTCCTGAGTTTTCTCTAGAAAAGATCAAAGCGGTCTTTCCCAGCGCCATCACGCTGGCGCTCTTAGGTGCGATAGAGTCGCTTCTATGCGCTGTTGTCGCCGATGGTATGACAGGACAGCGCCATCGCCCGAATTGCGAGCTCATCGCCCAAGGAGTGGCAAATATGGGAGCGTGTATTTTCGGAGGTATGCCAGCCACCGGGACCATTGCCCGCACCTCTGCCAATATCCGCCTGGGCGCTCGCACCCCATTTGCCGGCATGATCCATTCGATCACTTTGCTGCTCATTATAGTGGCTTTTGCACCGCTTGCTGCCATGATTCCGCTCGCGGCGTTAGCTGGAGTGTTGGTATTTGTGGCGTGGAATATGATGGAGCTCAGCCACTTTGTCGAGATCATGCGCGGGCATAAAGGCGATGCGCTTGTTCTACTCACGACTTTTTTCCTGACGATTTTAATAGACCTGTCCGTCGCCGTCCAAATAGGTGTGCTCATGGCCGCCGTTATCTTCCTCAAGCGCATGACAGATAAGACCACCGTGCAGATCTGTCAGGAGCTGGTGAAGGAAAACCGCGATGAGACGCCCGAGCATTCAGCCCCCGCGGTAAAGATTCCAAGTGACGTCGTGGTATTTGAGATCAATGGGCCCTTTTTCTATAGCGTCGCCGATCTGCTTGACGAAGCTTTAAGAAGGCTCGATAAACAGCCGCGCACGTTTATTTTGCGGGTCGACAAGATGCCGCTGATCGATGCCACCGGCCTTTACGCTTTGAAGAAATTCGCGGGCAAATGCAAAGCCCATGACATCCATTTTCTCGTTACTGGAGTCACGCCTCACCTACTCGAGCAGTTTAACCAAGCTAATGTGACAAAAGCTATAGGGCGCGAGAATATATCTCGGTAATTATTTTTCTAATATCTCTTTAAGGAAGTTTTTCATCGCCTGCCAAGATCGCTTGTCCGAGAGCGCATTATAGGCTTTACCTAGCTCAGGCCGGTGCATGGCCGGATTGGTAAAGGCGTGGTAGGTATTGCTATAAATATGCATCTGCCAGTCGACTCCCGCCTCTGTCAGCTCGTTTTGAATCGCTGAAATATCCTCGTCCGATACTTGAGGGTCGAGATTGCCGTGGAGGATCAAGAGAGATCCTGCGATAGAAGGAGCAATAGGGACACGCGTTGCACCCTCGGATTTCAGGACAGCATGGAAGGTCACGCCTCCGCTTAAAGGGGCGCCGCTGCGGAGCAGCTCAATCACAGCCAAGCCTCCGAAGCAAAAACCAATCGCACCTACCTTGTCACTATAGGCTAGCGCAGCATCAAATGCAGCTTTCATCCGCCCTTGCAAGAGAGCGCGGTCGCGATAGAGCGGGGTCATAAGCGCCATCGCCTCTTCGTCATTTTTAGCCAGACGCCCCTCTCCATATATATCGATCGCAAAACCGATATATCCGAGCCTCGCCAAGCTCTCAGCTTTACGGCGGGCAAAGTCATCTTGGCCGCGAAAGGCATGGGCGACTAAGACGATGGGCGCTTTTTCACTATTTTTTCGGGCTATATAGCCTTTTAATGTAAGGCCGTTATGGTAATAGAGGGCTTCTTCTGTAAACATAACCGGATTGTAATTATATTCGGGGATTTGTTACAGACCAATTTATGGCCAAAGTTTATAACCCCTCGAAGTGGGGCCCCCGCGTTGCGATCTGCTTAGTCGCTGCTATTCCTGTGCCGATTGCTACGTATATGGGTCTCTTCCAGTGGGGTCTGATCGACTCTTTCTGGGATCCCTTCTTTGGCAAAGAGACCGAAGGGGTCTTGAAGTCTGAGCTCTCGCATGAGATGCAGGACATCATCCGCCTGCCCGACGCTATCCTCGGGGCCGTTGCGTATATCGGCGACATCATTTTTGCACTAGCAGGCTCGAATCGCCGCTGGTTTGACCGCCCGTGGCTGGTGGCCCTCTTCGGCCTCGATGTCATCCCTGTGAGCTTAGTAAGCGCCACCCTGGTCTTTATGCAGGCTTTTGTCGTGCACTCCTGGTGCTTCCTCTGTCTTGTCACTGCCTGTTTTTCTCTCGTTCTCGTTCTCCTTTCCTATGACGAGGTCTTTGCTTCGATTACTTTTATGCACCGCGTCTGGAAAAGAAGCCGCAGCAAACGCGTCGTATGGAACACCTTTATAGGAAAGCCCTCTAAGCTCGCCTATGAAATAGCTAGAGAAATCGAGAAAAACGGGAGGAAAAGCTGATGTGGGCGCGGATCGTTGAATTTATGCTCGCGTGCTGGCTTGCCTTAAGCCCATTTGTGTTTGCACACCGCAGCGATGCGACATTACTGTGGACGAGTGACCTCACTTGCGCCTTTCTCGTTGCGCTGTTTTCCCTGCTTTCATTCAACCAGCGCCTCAACAAGATGCACCTCGGAAACCTGCTAGTCGCCTTTTGGCTCATTTGGGTCGCTTTCTCATGGGAATTCCCTCACGAAAAGGCTATCCAGAACAACCTTGTGCTCGCGATGCTATTTCTTATGCTCGCCATAGTTCCCAGCGAGTCTCACCTACCGCCACGGCCGTGGCGCACATTTTTAAAGGAGAAAGAAGATGGAAAAAAAACATGAAAACTACCACGTCAGACCCTTCCCTCAGCAGCCTAAGCGCGGTGGAAAGGAGCTGGTGGCAACTCTCGATCAGCTCGAAGTGACGCTGGGCAGTCCCATGCCTAACATGGAAAAGCTGAAAACACTGCAAGCCAAGATTCATGAAACAGCGCAGAACTACAACGACGATCAACTCATCGACATGCTGCGCCAGCTTTCCCACGGGTTAGATAAATACCAGCAGAAGCCCTCGCGCCCTGCCCTACAAAAGATCGTAAGGCAACTGCTCAAAGTGCGCATCGCTCTCAAAAGCATGCACTAAGGATGAAAAATAACAGGATGGCAGGATAGACAGGATAAAATATTATCCTGTTCATCCTGACATCCTGTTATTTTATTTACATCAAGCGTAATGCGAAAACGAATGCAAAGAGCGAGAAGGATTCGACAATCCCCAGCGCTGCCCAGCTTTTTCCTAAAATCGCAGGCTGCTTAGCGGACGCCTGGATCGCAGATGCCGCGCACATTCCCTGATACATCGAAGAAAAGAGCAGAGCCAAACCGACGCCAAGGCCAATGCCTACTGCAGATAAGGGAGCAAGCGAACCTGCTACGATCTTGTTTTTCATCTGGATTGTCAAAACCAGAGAAAAGATCGACTGAGATGCGGGCATCGCTGACATACCGATGAATTTACCATGGTTCTCTTCCACGCGGCTCATGACGGCGTGGGATGCCATACCGGCAATACCGCACCCAATCGAGCTACCGATACATCCCAGGGCAAGGACGAGTGCGGGTCCAATCATACTGAAATCCATAACTTACTCCTGTGTGAGTTTTTGTTTTCTAAGGGGATTAAATAGTTTGCCATCGCCTTCAAAGCAGTAGTGGTACCATTCAATGAAATTAAGACGCAGGCCGTGGATCACCCCACCCTGCGCTGCTAAAATAATCGTGACGCAATGGCCGAGAAGCACGACGATGGCACCGAGGACGAGGTTGATCTCTGCACCCATTTCGTTGAAGGTGTGGGCCATGATGGTGCCGGCAAGGCCGAGGGCATAGAGACGGAGGTAGGAAAGGATGTCTGAGAAGACGTGGATGAGCTGCATCGGTTCGGCAAGGCCTTTAAGCCCCTTTTGGATCAGCGCGACCACGCAGGCAAAGCCGATGCCAATATAGATCAGCTGCAAGCCGATCGAGTAGGCGAGCTCTTTAGGGAGCCAGCCCAAATACTGCACCATCGAAATCGCTCCCACGGTTTTGGGGAAGTAGAGGTATCCTCCGATCGCAAAGGCAACCCAGCCGAGGTTGCTCAAGCTTCTCCTGACATAGCGTAAGAGAGAAAGGGAGATGTGGATCACACCGACGACGAGCGAGAACTCGAGCAGTATATTGTCCGTAAATTCATCGCTAATCTCATAGACTCTCTTATTGCCTTCCACTTTCGAGCCTAATTCTAACAGTTCAGAACCGCTTTTGGCGGAACTGATCTGCGGATACTGTTTGGCCCATTCCTGATAGACGTCGTCACGCTCGGCAAGAATATAGTCTGCCTTCTTTTCCGCCATCCACTGGATAGGTGAATAGCGTCCGATGGCGCTTTCAGGGTCGAATTCGATCCCGAAGAATGAAGAGGTCAGGAATCCCCAGCCGATACACGCAACGGAAAGAACGGTGAGCATTTTGAGGAGGCGTTTGGCCCCGCCTTTGAGACTGGGCATTTTGAACTTCAAGAAGATGGCGACAAGCAGGAATAGAACGCCATACCCTCCATCAGCGGTAATGATGGCAAAAAAGAGCACGAAGGCCCAGAAGATCCAGCCCGAGGGATCGTTATCCGTTGCTGCTGGAATATCGTATAGTTTCACGAGATCTTCGCCGAGACGCCTGAATCCTTTGTTCTGCATGCAGGTGGGAACGCGATCCTGCGATTCAACCACAATCGGCTCAAAGAGGATCGCATAGTCTTTTGTCAAGATGGGCAGGCGGTGGATTTTATTTTCCGGCACCCACGCCTCTACGGCAAAAAGTGCGCCTTCCATAGGGCGCGTGACGGTCTTTTGCGCGCATTCGAGGGAGTAGATATCGAGGCGGTCGAGGAGCTTGGCTTTCAAGAAGTCGAGGTGGCCGGCAAAGCCCTTTAGCTCAGCGTGGATCTGCTGCAGCGTCTCTTCGATAAAGTGGAGGTGGCTTTTGAGCTCGCCGACAGGATGCTCGAAATGCATTTCGATCATCCCCGGATAGCTGCGGGGTGTTTTGTTGATGGCGATGAAGTAGTCGAGGTCATATTCAGTGCCGACATATATCAGTTCATCAAGAGCTGCTGCGCTTTCGCGCTTGCTCGTTTTAACGCAGAAAAACTGGATTTTGCGCCCACTGTACTCTTCAATAAAGGAGATGTCTCTCATGCTGAAATTCCCAAAGGGAGCGACCCGGGCAATTTCAGCTTCTAAAAGGCGCTTTTCTTCTTCTTGCTTTTCTAGAGCCGCTTTTAGATCGAGGACCTGGCCGGCGATCTCTTCGGCGTAATGCAGGTCTCCTCCGCCTTTATAGGGAGATTTTATGGGCTGTTTGCGCAGGATTTTGATCGCATCGATGATGCGCTGGACCTCTTTGGGGTAGTGGGTCGTGCGCTGAGCCTTCGGAGAGATAAACTCGATGCAGCCTTCGTCTTGAGCGCGGATAAAGAAATCAGCGAGCTCTTCTTTGGCGCCCATAAAGAGGTATTTTTTGACGTCGACGATCATGCGCTCTCCTCCTTGCGCTGAAGGATTTTGCGTTTGGAGACTTTTGCTTGCGCAACTGCCGCCAGCATCTGATCGCCGAGGAAGATGCGGATCTTTTTAATATTTTCTACGGTGCGCGGAATCAGGATTTTTTCAAACAGATTGACGCGGATCGATACCTCGCGCAGCTCCTTCTCCAGCCGCCTTTTGCGCTCTTTCAGGATACGGATCTTTTCACGGGTAGAGATATACTCTTCTAAGGTCTCCGCAGCGCTATCCATCCAAAAAGGAGTGTCAAAGAGGGAATAGTCTTTGGGAGCAAAAACGGCTTTTTTAAATATGGGAACATCGACGCCGGCAATATTTTCATCATCCGTCACGACTTCTCGAAGCGCTGTGGCTGCAAAAAGGGGCCGCGCATCCGCATCCGTAAAGAGGCTAGCATAACGAAACTGCCGCACTTCGAGCGCTTCAAAGTCCTTCTGCTGAATGAGAAGTTCCGTTTCAGCTTGATGCACTTCGATCTGCAAGAGCGCTTTCTTTAATTGCAGCGTCGGCAAATATTTCTGGAGCTGGCCCAGCTTGACCTGCTGTGTCCTAAGTTCTGTTTTGGTGAACTTAATCTCTGACATATCCCCTATTGGTGCGGCCAATATTTATCGATGAGGTATTGACGAATGCCCACCTCATTCTTTTCAAAGCAGTCTGCCAGCATCTGCCAGCCGTGATCGAGGGCGTCTTCTAGGCTCAAATTGACCTCGAGGTTCATCATCTGCTCCTCAAAGAGCGTCGAAAAGTGGAGCAGCTTCTCGTCCCATCGGGAAAGTTTGAAGCCCATACTCTGGCGTTCGCGCGCTTTTTTCGAGTCGGCATACAGGCGGATCTGGGTATTGGCTAGGTCGCCATGGTCTTCGCGCGTCACTTTGCCGATCACTTGCTGCTTAAGACGCGAGAGCGATCCGAAAGGATCGATGCGTCCGCCGTGGAGGTAGAACTGTCCCTCGGTGATGTAGCCGGTGTTGTCGGGAATAGGGTGGGTGACATCGCCGCCTGGCATCGTCGTGACAGAGATGATCGTGATCGAGCCGCTGCCATCGATGTCGACCGCCTTCTCATAGCGGGCGGCAAGGTCGGAGTAGAGGGAGCCGGGATAGCCGCGATTCGAGGGTACCTGGTCCATGGTGATCATGATCTCTTTGATCGCATCGGCAAACGCCGTCATATCGGTCAGGAGGACGAGAACGTCTTTGTCCTCGGTAGCGAATTTCTCGGCGCAAGCAAGCGCCATGTCGGGAACGAGAAGACATTCGACCGCAGGGTCTGTGGCCTGGTGGATGAACATGACGGTTTTTTCCATCGAACCGGCCATTTCTGCATTCTCGATGAAGGCTTGGTAGTCGTCAAAGCGCAGGCCCATGCCGCCGATCACGACGACATCGGCATCGGTCTGGTTGGCGATGCGCATCAGCAGCGCGTTGTAGGGCTCTCCCGCGATCGAAAAGATCGGGATCTTCTGCGACTTGACGAGGCAGTTAAAGACGTCGATCATGGGAATGTTTGTGCGCACGAGGTGGCGCGGCACTACCCTGCGTACGGGGTTGAAGGAAGGAGCGTTGATCTCTACAGGCTCGCCGTAGATCGCAGGTCCTCCATCGATCGGCTCTCCCGAGCCATTGAGACGTCTTCCCAGCAGCGAATCACTGCAGTTCAGAGTCATCTGGCGCCCTAAAAAGGTCACGCGATCATTCGTGTAAATGCCGCGGGTGTTCTCAAAGCACTGGAGGGTCACCTTGTCCTTGTCAATGCTGAGCACCGAACCGTAGATTTTCTCTCCCGATCTCTTGGTGATCTGAGCGAGCTCGCCTAGGCTCACGTCCTTGGCGAGAACGGTGAGCAAGTTACCGCGCATATCGACAATTCTATCGTAGGTCTTTTTCATGCATTCACCACTGCGGTTTGTTTATTGATCTTCTCTTCAATGCGAGCGTAGGTGCGATGGTACTGGTCGGAGCCAAAGGCCATAAAGTTCATATTCTTGACCTCGTTTTGCAGCTCCAGAAAGAAGGTGCGCGCTTCGTCGTGTTCATTGAAGGTAAAATCCGCTACAAATATCTCGTTGATGAGTTTAAAGAGTGGAATCTGCCTTTTCAGCGGGCAGTAGGCGTCTTCTTTATCGAAGGCGTTCTGCTGCAGATAGCTAAAATCATAGAGCTCTGCCTTCAGGTAGATGACCATGTCTCTAAGAGAGATACCCTCTTCACCGACAACCTCCATACGCTTGCCGATCTCGTCGCCTTCGCGCAAAATGCGCGCAGCGCGCTTGACGGCGTGGCCCCAGCCCTTGAGCTTCTCGTCGAGCTGTCGCCCGACCCCATCGATGTATTTGCTCCAGGAGATCAGCGGGTCGATGGCGGGATAGCGCCGCGCATCGGAGCGGTAGCGCGAAAGACCCAAAAAGGCCCCCACGACGGAAAGTGTCGCTTGCGTGACCGGCTCCTCAAAGTTACCTCCCGCCGGCGATACGGTGCCGCCGATCGTGAGAGATCCTAAGGAACCATTTCTTAGGCGGACTACGCCCGACCTTTCATAAAACGACGCGATGCGGGAAGCGAGATAGGCGGGAAAGGCCTCTTCTCCGGGAATTTCTTCAAGGCGACCGGACATCTCGCGCATCGCCTGTGCCCAGCGCGAGGTTGAGTCGGCAAGCAGGAGCACGTCGAGACCCATCTGGCGATAGTATTCAGCGATTGTCGCTCCCATGTAGATCGAAGCTTCGCGCGCACTCACCGGCATCGAGGAGGTATTACAGATGATAACTGTACGCGTCATGAGCGCTTCATTGGTGTGCGGATCGGTGAGATGCGGGAAGGTGCGCAGGACTTCGACGACTTCACCGGCGCGCTCACCGCACGCTACGACCACCACGATGTCTACAGCGGAATATTTGGAGAGGTGGTGCTGGAGGACCGTTTTCCCGGCGCCAAACGGACCCGGAGAGCAGAATGTGCCGCCCTTCATCACAGGAAATTGCGTGTCGATCACGCGCTCACCCGTATCCATCATCTTTTCAGCGCGCGTCTTCTCACCCTCAATCAGGGCGAGCTTAACAGGCCACTTCTGGACCATTTTAAACGAGACTTCATGGCCATCTTCATCGATCGCCTTTGCTACAACTGTATCAATTGTATACGAGCCGGGCTGAATGACCCATGTCAGGCGGTAGTTTCCATAAAGAGTAAAGGGCACCATGATCTGATGGTGGAACCTTCCCTCCATAGTGAAACCGAGAAAGTCGCCGCGTTTAACCTCTGCTCCCACTTCTGCCGTTGGATGGTAATCCCAGCGGTGCTGATAATCGAGAGCGGGCAGATAGACGCCGCGCGTTAAAAAGAGGCCGCAGGCGCTTGCGACATTTTCTAGCGGGTTTTGGAGCCCATCAAAAATAGAACTGAGAAGTCCTGGGCCCAGTTCTGCTTCAAGAAGAATACTGGTAAATTCGACAGGCGTGCCCAGCTTAATGCCGCGCATGTCTTCGAATACTTGGAGTTTGGCTTCATTTCCGACGATCTCGAGGACCTCGGCCTTTAGCTCCACATTGCCCAGCTTGACCATGGCAATTTCGCCTTGGCGAATATCGCCTTCGAATGCGACGTGAAGCAAGTTTCCAAAAGCCCTAACGACTTGACCTCTACCCATACTACCCATGCTTATATTGCATTAATATTGTTTTACCGCGCTCCTCATTTAATTCATTGTATTTTTCTACAATGATGAGGCGAGCGACATATCCTAAAATCCAATCGATCGAAAAGAGCAGGTATCCAGCAAGCTCCTCAATTTTATCGAGCCGATAGTGGGCAACCGTCAGAAACTGCTGCCAGGGGTCATTCCCACAGGCGTTCAGGCGCTCTTTAAGCTCGATGTACTCATTGGGAGGATCAAAATCCACCACATCCCTTTGCGCCAGGATGAGGGCGACGATTGGATCGCTAAAATCTTCAAACTGCAGCTGAAAAGCCAGATCGCTGCCCAGTTTCTTCGCGCGCAGTGCAAGGAGCACTAGACGCCACTCGCGCTCAAAGCGCAGATAGCGCCTTAGAAAGCCGTCTTGTTTCGGCATCTCCTCGGTAAAATAGCGCGCTAGAAGGCCAAAAAAGTGGCGCAGCTTCTCCTGCTTCTCCTCAAACTGATCGAGGAAGTCGAAGACGTAACTCGGGAGGATATCCTGGATCAGCAGCGCTTCGTCTAGCTCTTTTTCATTCAAATTGCCTCTAGAGTCGATCGGCTCTTCTAGGAAGAGTTCGCGGATGTTCTGCAGATCGATGTAGCGGCGCAATATTTCTACTTTTTTCCTGTCTTCTTTCGATAAATTGACCCTGAGTCACTCAACGAGTTCATCGAACGTAATCTCAGGTTTTTCCCCGAGCACAAGGGGAGGCAGAGAAGGAGCCAAAAAGTAGTAGTTGCCCATCAGCCAATCCTACGAAAACAAGAAGGTGCGTAAATCTTTACGGATATATTGGCTGACCATTTCCTTCAGCGCTGTTTCAGTAAGATCGATGGTCACCTTGTCCTTGAGCAGCTTAATTTCCACTCCAGCTTTAAGCGGTCCAACCAGGACGCTCTTCTCTTTCAGCTGCTCGACAAACTCTTTGCCCAAGAGCTCATTGACGGCGCGCGCTGGCACATGAGAGGGAATCACAGCGCTTATATCTCCGCCAAGCCCCTGCTCGCGGATCGCCGCAAGGACAGCTTTGATAAGAGAAGCGAGCACATCGGGTTCATTGAGCTTCGTCGTGAGGAGCTGGGAGAGATTTTTGCTGAGAAGCTTCTGTTCTATCTCTTGTTTGAGCGCTTCAAGCGTCTGGCGCGCGCCCTGCTGCAAGGAAGCGTGAAATACGGCTTTGCGTCTTTCCACCTCTTCGTCGGCTTCAGCTAGAATTTTAGCTGCCTTGTTCTCAGCCTGTTTAATAACATCGACTGCACGGTTCCGCGCTTCGCTAAGGATGCGCTCCGACTCCTCCATTGCTGGTTCTAAGGTCTCTTTACGAAGAATCTCACAGATTTTTCTGACCTTATCTTTCCCAGTATCAGTCTCTTCCATCACATCTCCTAAGCGCACGCCCTTAACCCATCAGTATAACTTTATAGGCGCGTTATATTTCAATGAAAAATGAGTTTGCAGGAAAAACCTTTGATATGCGATACGTAAAGTATGAAGAAAATGTTAACCCTACTCCTCTCTCTTGCACTCTGCAGCACAACTTTTGCAGATCAGTGCCTTGAATCCGCCATGTACGAATCGAATTCACTCTACAGTACCGGAGGCGGTTATGAAGATGGGATCTTCACTGCCGTCAGCTCATCCATGATCGGATGGGGCATCGGTCTTGCCGCTGCTATCGCACTCGTCGCAGGTCTTGTGCACCAGAGCGCAGGAGCAAATACCCATAGCGCCAACGATCCTCAGTGACACTCGCCTTTCTTTGCCTTGCGGCATCGCACTGTCTGTTTACCCCACCCACTGGTTGGGATGTTGTTTCCCCTGATAAACTCTCTGGCTTGACGCGCGTCGCCTTCGTCGGCAAAAAAAGCGGAAGCCTCTTTCAGCCCACACTTAACCTCTCGATCGAAAAAGTCAACGTCTCTCTCGATGAGTACATAGCCTCTGTCAAAAAACGTCAAGAAGCTCATCCCAAGCGCATCTGGCGCGACTTAGGCGTCTTTACAACAGCTGCAGGCCCCGGGCGACTCACCTGCCTCGACATGCCTTCCAAATGGGGCGAGCTGCGCCTGATGCAGGTCATCCTCCTTAAAGAGGAGACCGCTTACATCCTGACTGCCGCGGCACTTAAAAAAGACGCCCCCGCACTCCTCTCTGTTTTCCAGAACGCTTTCCATTCCCTTTCCCTTGTCCCCGATCTTATGAGCGCTATTCCCGACGAGAAGCGCCGCAATATGCTTAAAGCTTGGCAAAAAAATCCTGAAAAAGTAAGCTGCCATGAGCTACAACAACTGCTTTTGAATGAGTTTGGCGATCTTGGCGCCTACTGGCAGCTGCTTGCGGCAAAGGAACTAACCAATGAAAAGCCGGATTCTGATCGCAACCTCCCTTCTTCTTGCCCCGCTGGCAGGTAGAGCTGAAGAGAACGCACCTCCTCCCCTCATAGAACAGTGCGCCGTAGAGGAAGAAGAAGATTTTCCTACTCCTTCTGATGTCATGGCCGATGAACGAGAAGAATGGCAGCCAACAGGCAAAGTCGTCGGCAGAGCCGGCAATGAAATGGAGCGCAAAGCGCGTCGCGAGCGTCTACGCAACTGGGCGATTGCCGCCTGTGTGACTATCATCGGCATCGTGACATTGATTCTTGTCGCGCGCCATCATGATAAGTAGAGCTCTCCTCATGCTCATACTGACCGCTTGTAGCGCCCACTCCCCTTGGACTGAGAGTCAGCTTCCGTCGCATGAGAGCAGGCGCTTCTGCTACACGTCCCCCACAAGGGCGATTGACGTGCAAATACTCACCCCTCTTAACACCGTCTATCTAGCTGTGCATGCGCCTATGGGCACACAGCCTCTCTTGCTCGATGGCCGGACATTCCCTCTTTCCCCTAATCTAGGCGGAGAGCGCTATGCCCTTCCTTCTGAAGCCGCTGAGCTCTTGCTTAGCATGCTCGCATTAAATGAGCCATTTGAGATACAACTGGGTCAACTTACTGAAATAATTACACCCCTTACCCCAAAATAAACGTATGAGCAATCAGTTAGAGAATTTAAGACAGTTTACAACCATCGTTGCAGACGCAGGCGAATTCGCAGAGATCAAGAAATACCGCCCGACCGACTCGACAACCAATCCTTCTCTCATTCAAAAAGCTGCAGCTCTACCCGAGTATCAATTTCTCATCCAAGAAGCCATTATATTCGGCAAAAAGCATGGCAAGACACGCGCTGAGCAGCTCGGCCTTGCTCTCGACAGAGTTTTTGTGAATTTTGGGGTAGAAATCTTAAAAATCGTTCCCGGTAGAGTCTCTACCGAAGTCGATGCCCGTCTCTCTTTCGACATGAAAGGAAGTATCGAAAAAGCAAGAGAGCTCATCTCCTTCTACGAATCGGCCAAAATCCCCCGCGAGCGCGTCCTGATCAAGCTCGCCTCTACGTGGGAAGGCATCCGAGCGGCTGAGATCCTGGAAAAGGAGGGCATCCATTGCAACATGACCCTCTTATTTAGCATGGCGCAAGCACTCGCCTGTGCAGACGCCAAAGTTACCCTCATCTCCCCTTTTGTCGGCCGCATCCTCGACTGGTACAAGAAAGCCGAAAACCGCAGCTCCTACCCTCCTGCCGAAGACCCCGGCGTCATTTCGGTCACAGAGATCTATAACTACTTCAAGAAAATGGGGATTAAGACCCAGATCATGGGAGCCAGCTTCCGCAATACAGACGAGATCATCGAACTCGCTGGCTGCGATCTACTCACCATCGCTCCGTCCCTGCTAGCCCAATTAGAAGCGAGCACTGTGGCAGTACCGCGTAAGCTCGATCCCGCCAAGGCCAAAGCCATGGCGATTGCGCCTATTCACCTCGATGAAAAGCAGTTCCGCTGGATGCTGAATGAGAATGCGATGGCAACTGAGAAGCTGAGCGAAGGCATCCGCGTCTTTGCAAAAGACATCGTAACGCTGGAAAAACATCTTGCCACACTACTCTAAAGGCATCCGAAGATTCTGTATCTATAAACACAATTTTATGGCATAGTGTAGCCGCCATTCTAAAAAAGGAGTGTCTATGGCTACTACTACTCAACCTTCTCAATCTCAAGTGACAGCAGAATTCTACACTTCAAATTGTCATAGTTTACATACCGGCTTTTCATCTATGCCAGACCTAGAGAGGAAGACCATTTTAATTCGATCAGAAAATATCTGTGCCGAATCTTTTACAGGAATTAATAGCGGCGCCAAGCCGATTTTTAAGTTTTCTATATGCGACGACGCAAGAAACGCAGAATTAAGCGGCACAGGCAAAACTATTTCTTTGGAACCAAGTTTGGTTGAAAAAATGAAGAAGCTTTTTGATGCACAGCAAAGCTTATCTCAAAAGAAACAGGAGCTGAGAGAAAAATGGAGCCTCTCCCTCACTACATCCGGAGAAACTGTTCCGGCTCAAGCTATTTTCAAAAGACTCCCGCTGCAAAACAACGCTGTCGAAGGCGAAGTTTTTATACCTTCCAAAAGTCTTCTAATCAATTCAACCATTAACTCAAATAAAAGCACACAATTTGAAGTTTCTAACCGTTCAAGTTTTTCATTCGGATCTATGTTTGATGAACCTAAGAACATTTTTCTATCAACTAGCTTAGTGAATGAGTTGGATCAATTCGCTAAAGAAACCGATCAATACACAAAAGATGCTGCGGAAATTTCCAAGGAACTCTGGACAAAAGTTTGATCTAAATCCTCCAGACCGTTACCAACGGTCTGGCTTTTATTCCAGCCTGGCAAGACCTTTGTTGCGGCTCTTTTCAAACATCGTTCTAAAGAGAAACATAGAAAGCACAAGAAAGACTACATTTAGTCCTAAACTCATGTAGAACATGTGATGGGAAAAGACGCCTTCTCTTAGCAGTGTGCGCATTCCCTCGAAAATATAGGTCGTCGGCAGGCAGTAGGCAATCGTTTGCGCCCACCCGGGCAAAGTAGAGACCGGGTAGAAAACAGCGCTAAAGGGTGCGAAGACAAACGGCATCATCCAGGCGAGCATCTGCACTCTCTGGCCGAAATAGACCATGATCGACCCGCTGATGAAGCCGATCACCCAGCCGAATAGCGTTAAAGACGCAGCATAAGGTAAAAAAGCCCAGCCCAGATTATAGATATTAAGCGCATAGAGCAGATAGACCAGCATGCTCGAAAAGAGCACGTTGATGATGATCTTAAATATCCCCATGAGCATCGTCGCCGTCATCCATTCGGAAATCTTGAGCGGCGTTGAAAAGAGGTTCACGAGATTGCGGCTCCAGAACTCCTGCAGGAGATTCACCGAGATCTCGTAGTTGCCCCTCCAGATGATCTGCCAGAAGACAAGACCCGTCAAAATCCCCATGGCGATTCCGGGAACATTTGCCTCCTGTCCCTGGATCCAGACGCTCGTCATCCCCCACAGGAGAATATCGATTGTCGGCCAATAAAATAGGTCTGCGACATAGTCGAGCTTCAAAAAGTAGTAGAAATAGCGCAGAAATGCGGCCCAAATGCGTCCAAAGCTCACGGTTTATCCTCCCTACTCACCATATGCAAGAAATAATCAGCTAGCGTCGGCTGCGTGATGTTGATGCTCGAATAGGTCACCTTTGCATCAGCAAAAGCACTTAATAGATGAGCGACCTGCTTCTCATCTAATTTTAATTGAATAAGTCGATGATCGACCGAGTAGGGCAGCTGGAGCTGCTCCGCGATCGACATCGCGCGTTTAAGCCCATCCCCCACAACCAGCTCAACGGTGGACTTTGCCACACTGCGCGCCAGATTTTGTGGCAGATCATCGGCAATGATTTTGCCCTGCTGCAAAAAGAGCACGCGGTCGCACACCTCGGCCACTTCGGCCATATTATGAGACGTAAAGAGGATGGAGATCCCTTCGCTATCGCGCTGGTCGAGGACAAATTCGCACACATCCTTGGCGATATCGGGATCGAGAGAGGCTGTCGGTTCGTCGAGTAGAACGACCTTCGGCTTGATCATAAAAGCCTTCACGAGCATGAGACGCGTGATCTGACCCGCGGATAGCTTGGAGACATATTCTTTGCGCTTCTTCAAGATGCCGAAGCGCTCGAGAAGCGCCTCGCGCTGTTTGCGGCGCTCTTTCCACGTAAGGCCAAACATGCGGCCAAAGACATCGAGATTCTGCTCAACGGTTAAGTTCCATGGTAGGCTGACGTAGGTACTGGCAAAGGCGACGTGCTTGAGGACTTCCGAGCGATTGCGCGCAAGATCCTTGCCGAAATAGGAGATCTGCCCAGAAGAGGGCGTCAGAGTACTCATCAGCATCTGAATGGTCGTGGTTTTACCCGCACCATTGGCGCCAAGCAGGCCCAAAATCTCCCCCTGATGCAAGTCAAAAGTGATCCCATCCACTGCGACAAATGGCTTTTTACCAGGATAGACCTTTCTAAGCTCCCGGACAGAGAGAACGGATGCCATATTCAAACCTATTGATTATCAATGCCCATCCTACCAAAGCCCCCCAATTGGCGCAAGAGCACAAAGCCATTAATATCTATATTAAATTTAGATTATTCACTGCACCAAAGAATTTTTAAAACATCCGCCCGCTAGTTGTTCACCCAGCTTTATTTGATTTGGTGTATAATATATTCCATGAATGGAGTCCAACCAGCAGCACCATTATCTATCTTTCCTCCTGATGGCAGCACAATAAATACTTGGTTGCCAAAGAATGTAATCTCTAGAATTCTTGGTCTCCTAAACAACCAGAATCGAGCAGCTGCCGCCCAAGTTTGTCGCTTGTGGAAAGACATTACGAGTGATAAAGAGTTTTTCAAACTTTCTCTAATTATGCATAATCGACTCTCATCCTATCTATTAGTGGATCACCAAAAACTCTGGAAGTTCTTAAATGCGCCTTGCATTCAATTAGATGAACTACCCTGCAAATTATTTCAGAAGGCTCTTTATATCGATCTTGCGTTTCATAAACATACCCTTCTACTTAATTACTCAATCCAAGATCTCTTAGCGAAATTTTCTTACCATAACATTGTATATATCTCCTCCACTGAACTGATAACTGCGGTTTGTATTGATTGTGCCGATGGACCATGGACATTATATCACTACAGAAATGGCCAAATAAGTAGCTATACCGGAGAAGTATTAATCACTCCGGGTATGAGCATTCTAAAGCCCTTTAGAAGGCAGAACGAGACATTCGTTCTCCCCGTCTTTAAAAATAACAAGATCATCGACTATGCCAATCGGCAAGAGGTACTCTTCGATTTTGGTGTGCCTGCTACAACAGATCGTTTTTTTCTCTTCTCGTCTCGAGACCCCTACTCAAACACCGTTACCGTTGCCTTCAGGCGTCATACGGAGAGCAGCTTCAAGTTCATCCATTTAGGTGAAAATAGCGCTCTCCTCCCCTTCTCGCTAGAATGTCCCTTGCCTTCGAGTTTTATCTTCCAACGCTCGGCGGAAAATGTGTGGATTTATTCGACAGATGCCAAAACCATCCAGATCAATAGCACACATGTCGTAACAGTTGCCTCTGCGGAGAACATGCGCGCCCTCCATTTTTTAGACAAAAACCTCTTTTGTGCAATTCTCGATACAGAGCTGCACGTCTATTCGACTGAGGGAGTTTTTATATCCAGTCGCACTTTTCCGGGCTACATTTGCGCAATTGAGCGCGATCACCCTTATAGAGTCTATCTAAGCACAAAAAAGCCTCATTCTTTGCCGGCCATTAATTAATTATTTACAATATAATAAAGATAGTATAAAATTATTACTATGTTTATTGCAGAACAGCTGTATAATAGCTTTTATTATGTCTCTTCTGGGGTTAGTCAATTAATAGAATATGCATTCCGCTCATCTCCAACGACTTCCGCTACTAGCCTAAGAAAGGTCGTATTGACATCTCTCGTAGCTGATAAAATGATCTCGGCTGAAACTAAAGCCCTTATTCCCGCTAATATTGACTTTTCAACGAGCACCCCGGCAGACCTCATTTTTGAGATCGATACAGCTGTAAAAAGCTGCAAAAACTTTAAGGTCAGACAAGATGGAGGGTATACGTGGGTATATTACACACCTAACACACAGGAAAATGGACCCGATTTCACCCGTCTTCCACCCGAACTTATCATGCTCATATTCAATGAATTAGCAGATCGTGACATCTACAATATTAGCCTCGTATCCAAAAGTTGCCACCTACTTACTCAAGACGAAAGACTCTTCAAATTTTTCCTTAAAAAGACCTACCCCCACTTATCTATCTCTCAGGAAGGGGCTCTTACTACCTGGAAAAATGCACGCCAGCACACTATCGTGTTTACAGCAACGCCCAGCGTTCAGCACCCACCATACACAGCTAAAAACAGGCGATTTACTCTAGCGAGCGGGGTTGAGTTGTCGATCGTAAATGGGGACCTATTCCGAAGCACATCGCAAGGCCAACCCGAGTTGATTCACCATGTCGGTGCTACAGCGGCATTTGCTCCTATTCGACTTTTTAACGGTATGACTGTTCTGTTTTATCAAGACAATGGTACAGAGCAAAGTCTCGTTTTAGACCAGGAAGGCAATATCAATAAGAACTTTTTAGCTTGCGGCTGCCATTACGATGCTGAACGGCAGATAGGTATTATCTGGTACCGCATCAGTGCCTACGTATTTAAAAATGGAACCAATCTGTCAGAGATTCAAACCGAAATAACGACAGCAAATGATATAAAAGAGGCTTCCTTTCACCCCGACAATTCTATCCACTTCATCTCAGTCGACAATAAAACGACAACCTACACTCCAAAAGGCAAGGCTTTGCTCCCCATATCATCAGAAAAATAGTCTTATTAATTAAGATCGATCCATTTGGATAATTTCACGCCTTCTTGAGCAGTTTGATATTTCCCATCATCCTGGCTAGACAAGGAAAGCGTATAATAGGAAGCTCGATCCACCTCGTGCCAGCCACGCACAATATCTGGATCATAGGGATGCGATGTATAAGGATCCTCCCCCCATACAAGATACGTTTTAAGCATCCAAATTGACCGACAGAGCGTCGTATCTACAATAAGCGTTTCTTTTTCCTTGAGGGCATTAACGGCTGTTTTGAAGCTAGCGCTTCGTTCCTTATCATGCTCAAAGTAATCGTATACATTGCTTAAGTACAGAAAAGAAAATGTCAACCCATTACTGTGAATGATTTCGCTCAGCCGAGTAATTCTCTTGGGATCAGTTAAATCAAGAGATAATGCAACAACGCGCCCTTCTCGTACCATTTGTTGAAAAAAAGAAAAATTCTTATTGGCAAGAGGCCCATCTTCTCTTCGAACGATTTCTTTTATTTCATTAATTAAAGACTCAAGGATGGTAAAGTTTCTATTATTTACATCAATCCCATAACGACGGTTTACCTCGTATGAACCTGAGTCCTTGGTAAAATCTGTAGTAATTTGAAGAATAGCTTTGCTTTCAAAATCAGAGGCAGTCTTTGACTCATGAATAATTTCAAGCATCTGTTTGTTAAAAGCTACTTCCTTGGGATTGAAATCAGCGAGTAGGGCCAATTGTGGTTTTTGCCTGACTATATAGTCCCAATTCTGCATCCCTGAAACACCAAGATAAACACCGCCTTCACGCGTGCTGATTTTCTCTACCAGCTCAAGGGCTTTTATAAAGCCAAATTCATTGGCGCTGATATAAACAGGAAAGTGCACTTTTTCTATGGGTTGAGGTGCATCTGTCTGAAGAAACCCCTCTTTTTGCAAAGCTTCATTAATTCTTTTAATTTCAATTGTCATGAAACTAATTATAAAGAATCAAAGCAAAGATATCAATGGATGTATTTGAATGAAATCCCCCCTGCTTTTGGCAGGGGGCTCGTTTTTAATGGAAGGCGAAGATGAGGTCTTCTTCGGCACCTTGATCGACATACTTTTTGACGCGATCGTGGTACTCGGTGAAGCCCGTTCCGCCAGGGATCATGTGTCCCATGATCAGGTTGGCTTTGAAGTCGAGCAGGTAGTCGGTCTTGCCTTCGCATGCCGCATCGGTGAGGACGCGCGTTGTCTCCTGGAAGGAGGCCGCGGATACCCATGATTCGGTGCCAAGCGAGGCTTTGGTGATACCGAGCAGCACAGGGGTTGCCTGCGCAGGTCTGCCGCTCTCGTCCATCACCTTGCGGTTCTGGCGGTGGAAGACTTTCTTATCCACATCTTCCCCATAGAGGAAGGTGGTGTCGCCCGGATCGGTGACGCGTACTTTCTGCAGCATCTGGCGCACGATAATCTCGATGTGCTTATCGTTGATGTCCACACCCTGTAGGCGATAGACTTCTTGCACCTGGTTGACCAGATACTTCTGGAGCTCGCGCACACCGCAGATCTCGAGGATCTCGTGGGGAACGACGAGGCCGTCGGTCAACTGCTGGCCCTTCACTACGTTGTCGCCGCGCTGGATGATCAAGTGCTTGGTCAGCGGGATGAGGTGCTCCTCTTCCATGCCAGACTCTTCGTCGCGAACGACGACGATGCGCTTGTTCTTCTGCACGCCGCGGAAGTCGACGATACCGTCGATTTTGGCAATCTCGGCAGCGTCTTTCGGCTTGCGGGCTTCGAAAAGCTCGGCAACGCGCGGCAGACCGCCGGTGATGTCCTTCGTACGGATCGCGCCGCGTGGGAGGCGGGCAAGTAGGCTACCTGCCGGGACGTAATCTCCTTCATGTACGGAGATGAACGCGCCCGATGGGATCGCATAGGTACCAACCAGCTCTTCGTAATTCTGATCCGCATAGATGGCAATCTGCGGGTGCAGTTCGCCGCGGTGCTGTTTCACGATAAGCTCGGTCTGACCGGTCTGTTTGTTGATCTCGCGCTGGGTAGAGATACCTTCGACGAGATCCTCATACTTGACGTAGCCGGGGCGTTCGCAAATAATCGGGATGTTGTGCTGTTCCCAAACGGCAATTTTGGTGCCTTTTGGAATCTTAGCTCCATCTTCGAAGAGAATTCGCGTTCCCAGCTCTACGGTAAAGCTCTGGATCGGCTCAAGCGATTTTGTGCTGAGGAGGCGTTTGCACTCTTCTAGAGAGCGGCCCTCGTTGCGGACGATATGCAGCACGCCGTTTTTATTGAGCGCGAGCCATTCGCCCTGCTCGTTTTGGACGGTGCGCAGATCCATGTAGACGATGATACCGTCGCCTTCAGTGATGATCTCTGGGGTAACTGCTGCTGCCGCGATACCGCCCAAGTGGAACGTTCTCATCGTGAGCTGTGTACCAGGTTCACCGATCGACTGCGCTGCGATAATACCGACCGCTTCGCCGAGGCCGACTACGCTGCCGTTGGCGAGGTTGATACCATAGCATTTGCAGCAGACGCCGCGCTTGGACTCACAAGTGAGCGCCGAGCGGATGCGCACGGTTTCAATACCGGCGTCATCGATGGCTTCTGCCTGGACGATATTGAGCACTGTGCCCATCTTCGCCAGGATCTTCGTGCGGTCGCCAGGCTGGTAGATGTCGTCGCATACTGTACGGCCGAAGATACGGTCTTTGATCGGCAGGAGCTCTTCTTGGCCCTGCTTGATCGCCGCTACTTCGATACCGCTAAGTGTACCGCAATCTTCTTCAGTGACGATGACGTCTTGCGCCACGTCGACGAGACGGCGTGTGAGGTAACCTGAGTCGGCTGTTTTAAGAGCCGTATCGGCAAGACCTTTACGCGCACCGTGCGTCGAAATCGAATACTCGAGAACGCTGAGGCCCTCGCGGAAGTTCGCCGTAATCGGCGATTCGATAATGTCGCCCGATGGTTTCGCCATCAGACCGCGCATCGCACCTAGCTGCTTGACCTGGGAACGCGTACCGCGCGCTCCGGAGTCCATCATAAGGAAGATCGGGTTGAGCTCGAACTTCTTGTTCGGCTTGCTGATCAGTTTAAAGAGCTCTTCGGAGAGGTCGTCAGACACCTGTGTCCAGATGCTGATGATCTTCGATTTACGCTCGCCGTCCGTGATGATACCATCCTCGTACTGCTTCTGAACAACCGCGATGCGCTTATAGGCATCATCGATCATCTTCTGCTTGTTGCCCGGGATGTTGATATCGCAAATACCGATCGAAAGAGCGGCTTTGGTCGCTTCAGCAAATCCTAAGTTTTTCAGGTCGTCGAGGAATCGAACGGTCGCTTCCAGGCCTACTTTCTTGTAGGTCTCGAGAACGAGCTCGCTCATCTTCTTCTTGCGCAGAGCGTAGTTTTGGAATCCGAGTTCTTTTGGCACAATCGTGTTGAAGACCACCCTTCCTGGTGTTGTTTCAATGATCCCTTGCGGGAGGCGGAGCTTGATCTTCTCGTGGATGTGCAGACCGCGGCCGAGCGCATCTCTACGCTCCCCTTCAACTTCTCCTTTAGAGAGCCAAGTGTAGTTGCCGGCGGCTGACATCGCCAAAAGCACCTCTTCCGCAGAAGAGAAGATCTTGGTTTTTCTGCCGTGATCTTCAGCAATGAAGATCGCATCGTGCATGAGATAGTAGAGGCCCAGAATCATATCCTGCGAAGGAACAGCCGATGGTTTACCGGATGAGGGCAGGAAGATGTTGTCTGGAGCCATCATGAGCAGTTTGGCTTCAAGTTGCGCTTCCACAGAAAGCGGCACGTGAACGGCCATCTGGTCACCGTCGAAGTCCGCGTTAAACGCCGTACAAACGAGCGGGTGGATGCGGATCGCTTTACCTTCGATCAGCACGGGCTGAAACGCCTGGATACCCAAACGGTGCAGTGTAGGCGCACGGTTGAGGAGCACAGGGTGGCCTTTAATGATCTCTTCGAGGACGTCCCATACTTCAGGAGCCTGCTTTTGGATCATCTTCTTGGCTGAACGGATGGTGTAAACGTAGCCGAGGTCTTTCAGGCGCTTCACAATGAAGGGCTCGAAGAGCTCGAGTGCCATCTGTTTGGGCAGACCGCACTGGTTGAAATGCAGTTCAGGACCGACGATAATAACGCTACGGCCCGAGTAGTCGACGCGCTTACCGAGGAGGTTCTGACGGAAACGACCGGTTTTGCCTTTAAGCATCTCAGAGAGAGCTTTCAGCGGACGGTTGCCCGCTCCCATGACAGGATGGCCATGACGGCCGTTGTCAAAGAGAGCATCGACAGCTTCTTGGAGCATGCGCTTTTCGTTGCGGATGATCACATCAGGTGTCTTAAGCTTCAGGATCGCCTTCAGACGGTTGTTGCGGTTGATTACGCGGCGATAGAGGTCATTGAGGTCGGATGTGGCAAATCGCCCGCCATCGAGCGGCACCAGAGGGCGCAGATCGGGAGGGGTAACGGGCACAGCAGACATGACCATCCAGTCGGGACGGTTGGGCGAGGAGGCAAACCCTTCGACAATCTTGAGGCGCTTCGCGATTTTCATTCGCGCTTGCATCGACTTAGTCTTACGCAGCTTCTCTTTGAGTTCGGAGACGAGCTGAAGCAGGTCTTCTTTCTCGAGGAGCTGGGCAATGGCTTCACCGCCCATTTTGGCGACAAAGCTATCGGTACCCCATTTCTCTTGAGCTTCGCGGTATTCCACGTCGTTGAGCAGCTGTTTTGGCTCAAGAGTAGTGCGACCCGGGTCAACGACGACATACTCTTCGTAGTAGATGACGCGCTCGAGATCAGCAGAAGTCATTCCGAGTATATTGCCAATGCGAGACGGCATGGTCTTGAAAAACCAGATGTGGACGACAGGAACGGCAAGCTCGATGTGAGCCATGCGTTCGCGGCGCACTTTAGAGAGAGTCACTTCAACGCCGCAGCGGTCGCAGACAATCCCTTTGTGCTTGATTTTCTTGTATTTGCCGCAGGCGCACTCCCAGTCCCTCGTAGGTCCAAAGATCTTCTCGCAGAATAATCCGCCTTTCTCGGGCTTAAACGTGCGGTAGTTGATCGTCTCTGGCTTTTTAATCTCACCTCTAGACCAAGAATTGCGGATGACATCATCCGAAGCGATCTTGATGGTGAGCTTATCAAATTGAGAATTCATTCTCTCTTCTTCTGCCATTTTGTAAAACTCCTAATAGTTTACTTTTCACCGCGCGTTTCTGTACGCACATCCAGGCAAAGTCCCTGCATCTCTTTGACGAGAACGTTAAAGGACTCGGGGGTTCCAGCACTTAGCGTGTTGTCGCCCTTTACAATTGACTCATACATACGCGTACGACCTGCTACGTCATCCGACTTCACTGTGAGCATCTCTTGGAGCAAGTGTGCCGCTCCATAAGCCTCAAGTGCCCACACTTCCATCTCCCCGAAGCGCTGACCGCCCATTTGGGCTTTACCGCCAAGCGGCTGCTGGGTGACGAGTGAGTAGGGTCCAATCGAACGAGCGTGGATCTTATCCGCGACAAGGTGGCTGAGCTTCATGATGTAGATGTAGCCCACAACCACGCGGTTGTCGAATCGCTCGCCTGTACGGCCGTCATAGAGGTGCATCTTACCGTCGGTCGTAAGGCCTAATTCGCCCATCATTTCCCAGATGCGCGACTCAGGGAAGCCTTCAAAGACCGATGACTTCACATAAATGCCAGCCTTTTTCGCTGCATAGCCCAAGTGCGTTTCCAGCAGCTGGCCCATGTTCATACGAGAAGGTACACCGAGCGGGTTGAGGATGATCTCAATCGTCGAACCATCTGCGAGATAAGGCATATCCGCTTCAGGAACGATCTGTGACACGACGCCCTTGTTACCGTGGCGGCCGGCCATTTTATCCCCGACTTGCAGCTTACGCTTCGTCGCAATGTAGACTTTCACCTGGCGGATAACGCCTGGATCGAGCTCTGTGTCCCCTTTACGGGTAAATTCAACTTCCGAGGCGTGCTTCGACTGGTGCGCTTGCATAGTGCGGTCAAACTCGCGCAGGATATCCTTGAGCATGTTATAGGTTTCATTCTCTGCCATGAGCAGATCTTCCGCCTTTTCACTCTCGAGGATTTCGAGCATATCTTGCGAGATCGCCTCACCTTCTTTAATGAGCACGTCACCGGTTTTGCGGTGCATGATCGGTCCAGGTGCAAGTTCTCCGAGTAGAAGAGCGCCGAGCTTCTCGTGGAATTCGATGATCAGCTCTGCTTCTTTATTTTTGTACTCTTGGTGGATGTCTTTAATGCGCGACGCCTCTTCGACGAGTTCATCGTCGGTCTTAGAGAGACGGTCTCTGCGGCTAAAGACTTTCACATCCATGACCACGCCTTCAGTACCAGGAGGCACAGTCAGCGAAGCGTCTTTCACATCGGCTGCTTTTTCACCGAAGATGGCGCGCAGGAGGCGCTCTTCAGGGGCTAGCTCTGTTTCAGACTTCGGTGTAATTTTACCCACGAGGATATCGCCTGGTTTCACTTCGGCGCCGATACGGATAATGCCGTCTTCGCCGAGATTCGCCAGCGCCTCTTCCGAGACGTTAGGGATATCGCGAGTGATCTCTTCCTTACCGAGCTTGGTATCGCGGGCTGTCAGCTCAAACTCCTCGAGGTAGATCGAGGTGTAGGCGTCTTCGCGCACCAGCTTTTCAGAGATGAGGATCGCATCCTCAAAGTTGTAACCGCACCAGGGCATAAATGCCACGAGTACGTTCTTACCGAGGGCGATTTCGCCTTTATCCGTCGCAGGTCCATCAGCGATCACGTCGCCGAGCTTCACTTCATCACCAACGCTGCAAAGCGGTGTCTGGTTGATGCATGTGCCGCCGTTTGAACGCATGAACTTTTTGAGCAGGTAGGTGCGTTTCTGGGTCAGGTTGGCTTTTGAAGCGATAACGATCTTAAAGCCATCGACATACTCTACGATACCATTCTCTTCTGCGATCACAACAGCGCCTGAGTCGCGCGCTCCGCGCAGCTCAAGACCGGTGCCCACGAGAGGAGCGTCGGTTTTAAGTAGTGGAACGCCCTGCCTTTGCATGTTCGAGCCCATGAGCGCGCGGTTGGCGTCATCGTGCTCCAAGAAAGGAATCAGACCCGCTACAATCGATACGAGCTGCTTGGGAGAAACGTCCATGTGCGTGACTTTTCCCGTTTCGATTTTCAGAGATTCGTCGCGGAAACGCGCCCAGCAGGTCGGCTCGACAAAGCAGTTGGCTTCGTCCAGAGGAGCAGAAGCCTGCGCAATAACGCAGCTCTCCTCTTGGTCAGAGGTCATATACTCGATCTCATCGGTAACGACTCCGTCGCGCACCATGCGATAAGGAGTTTCAATGAAGCCAAACTCGTTGATCTTCGCAAAAGAAGAGAGCGATGTGATCAAACCGATGTTCGGACCTTCAGGAGTCTCAATCGGGCAGATACGTCCGTAATGGCTCGGGTGAACGTCGCGGACCTCAAATCCAGCGCGCTCGCGGTTAAGACCGCCAGGCCCGAGGGACGAAAGTCTTCGTTTGTGGGTCAGTTCAGCAATTGGGTTGGTCTGATCCATGAACTGGGAGAGCTGAGATCTTCCGAAGAAGTCTTTTAGCACGCCAGCGAGTCCTTTTGCAGAGACGATTTTCCCCGGTGTTAAGGTATCGGACGCAAAGTCAAACAGGTTCATGCGCTCTTTAATGATCTTCTCCATACGAGCCAGGCCGACGCGGCACTGGTTCTGGATCAGCTCACCAACGGATCGCACTCGACGGTTGCCAAGGTGGTCGATATCGTCAACCGCAGCATCCTGATCGCCTTTGCGCAGGCGGATCAGGTATTTAATCGCGTTGATGACGTCTTCTTTCTTGAGCGTTACTTGCGCGAGTTCTTCATCATTTGTCTCTAGACCGAGCTTGCGGTTCAGCTTATAACGGCCTACACGCCCTAAGTTGTAGCGTTTGGGGTCGAAAAAGAGGCGCATAATAGCCGAGCGCGCATTGGAAAGTGTCGCAGGTTCGCCCGGGCGAATCTTGCGGTAGAAATCCTTCAGCGCTGATTCATACGAATCGGTCGGGTCTTTTGCGAGCATTTTGATGATCGGGCTCGTCTCATCGGCATCTTCTGCAATTTTTACAGAGGATACATTGGCGTCGAGCATGCGCTTGAGCATGGCTGTTGTCAGCTTCTCAGACGCTTTCCCGAATACGAGTCCACTTTCTTCTTCAACGACGTCTTCGGCGAGAATCTTTCCGACTAGTTTCGCAAAGTCCTTGTCGGAGCGGATCTTCACGCGCATAGTGCGGAAGAACTCTTCGATGATGTCAGAGTCGGTAGAATATCCGAGTGTACGGATAAATGAGGTCGCCAAGATCTTACGGCGGCGTTTTTTACGGTCGATGTAGATGAAGATCTGGTCGTTAATGTCGAAAGCGCCTTCTAACCAGCTGCCGCGATAAGGGATAATTCTAAACGAGTAGAGAACGTTGCCCTTAGGGTGTCTTTCTTGCTCAAAGGAGATACCCGGTGAGCGGTGGAGCTGAGAGACGATGACGCGCTCGGCGCCATTGATAATAAATGTACCCTGGAAGGTCATCACGGGAATCGTACCCATGTAGACTTCTTCTTCTTTAATGCCGGTCTCATCTGTCAGGCGGAACTTCACCTTCAAGGTGACGTTGTAGGTAATACCGCGGCGAATGCACTCTTCAGGCGTGTATTTGGGAACCCCAAGGCTATAGGAAAGAAACTCTAAAATAGTCTTTTCATCATAGGACTTGATAGGGAAGATTTCGTTAAACACTTCTTGAAGTCCAACATTTTCCCTCTCGTGCGGCAAGCGATCAGCCTGCAAAAACTGGCGATAGGAATTGATTTGTACTTCAATGAGGTTCGGAAGATCGATGATCTCCTCTTTTTCTTGAAAACTCACCCGGCGAGGCGGCCTTATTAACATTGAGACAGCTCCTGTAGTTTAAACGACTTTTTTTATGGTGAGTCGCATCACCGGCAAACTACTTTGCCAACAACTGAAATAAATGCGAATGAGCAGAAGGCTCCTTCGGGAGTCTTCTGCTCGATAACTAGCTTAAGGACTTACTCTTAGAGTCCTGCAAGAGTGACTTTGCCACCCGCTTCAGCGATCTTCTTCGCGATAGAATCCGCTTCTGCTTTAGGTGCTGTTTCTTTAATCACTTTTGGCGCGCCTTCTACGAGGTCTTTCGCTTCTTTCAGGCCCAGTCCGGTCAGCTCGCGGATCACTTTAATGATACCGATGCGCTTATCAGAAGGAGCTTCTGCCAGAGTCACTTTAAACTCAGTTGACTCTTTCGATTCTGCGGCAGCTCCGCCTGCTGCAGGTGCAGCAGCCATCATCATGGGCGCAGCAGCAGCGGCTTTGACTCCCCACTTATCTTCCAGAGCAGTCTTGAGCTTTGACATTTCTAGCACGCTCAGCTTGCTTAATTCTTGGACTAAATGTTCAATCTGTTGTTCTTGGGTACTCACGTCATTACCTCACGTTAAAGTTAAATTTAGTTATTTTCCTGGCTCTTATTTTCTAAGCAGTAGATTACGCTTGTCAGTAGAGATTCCATTACTGCAAGGGTTTGGGCCATTGGGGCTTCAAACAGGCCGAGCAGCTGAGCTCTCATCTCATCTTTAGATGGAAGCTCTGATAGGGTTTTCACATCTTGAGCAGAATAGAGCTGCCCTTCGAATTGTCCACCGAGGACTTCAAAAACGTTCTCATTTTCTTTGCTGAATTGAAAAACGGCTTTTGTCGTTGTAATTGGATCATCATAAGCAAATACCACACCGATATGGCCTTCGAGAGCAGCGCGATCTAACTGAGCGCCCTTGCCTTCTACGGCTTTAATCAGCATGCGTTTGCGCATCACGGTGAATCCGCCGCCATTTTTTGCCAAAAGGGTGCGGAAATCGGAAGCCATGTTGGGGTTTAATCCCTTGTAGCGTGTGACTACAAGCGCTTTTGCCTGACCCACTTTATCTTTAATTTCGTCCAATAGTAATTGCTTTTCAGCGCGCATGGTTCACTATGCCCCTATCTCTGGTATTGAGCTTAAATCGATCCTGAGGCCAGGGCCCATTGTAGACGCCAGTGCCAGGGATTGAATAAATTGACCTTTTGCAGTCGATGGTTTTGCACGAGCAACCGCACCAACAAGAGCTTGAATGTTCTCGAGCAGCTGCTGTTTTTCAAATGAAAGCTTGCCGACCATGTTATTGATCACGCCGCTCTTGTCATTTTTAAACTCAACTTTACCCGCTTTCAGCTCTTTAATCGCTTTTACGATGTCGTTTGTCACGGTACCCGCTTTTGGCGTAGGCATCAGGCCGCGTGGACCTAAAACCTTACCGAGCTTACCGACGTCGCGCATCATATCGGGTGTCGCTACAACCGCGCTAAAGTCTGTCCAACCACCATTCACTTTTTCGAATAGTTCGTCAGCTCCGGCGAAGTCAGCACCAGCTGCTAACGCTTCTTTGACTTTCTCGCCGCGTGCGAAAACAAGCACGACCACATTTTTTCCCGTTCCGTGCGGAAGGGGAACTGTGCCTCGCACTTGCTGGTCCGACTTTTTCAAGTCGACGCCCGTTTTAAGTGCCAATTCAATCGACTGATCGAATTTCACTGGAGGACACTTCTTTAAAAGCTCTATCGCTTCATCCAGCGTATATAGCTTTTCGCGGTCCACCATTTTTTCTATTTCACGTATTCTTTTACTTCTATGCGCCATGTCTATGCCTCAATATCTACACCCATAGAACGCGCTGTACCCATCACTAGGCGCAGTGCTGCGTCTTCTGAATTTACTCGCAAATCAGGAGCTTTTTTCTTTGCAATGTCGCGCACTTGTTCCATTGTCAGTTTGCCGACTTTATTGCGATTAGGCACTCCCGAGCCCGATTCAACTCCAACCGCCTTCAGAATCATTTGAGAGACAGGAGGCTGTTTGGTAATAAAGGTAAACGATTTATCCGAAAAGACGGAGATCACGACAGGAAGTATATCTCCTGCCTGAGCCTGCGTCTTTGCGTTAAATTCTTTGCAAAAAGCCATGATGTTGACTTGCGCAGCACCCAGAGCCGGTCCAATTGGAGGAGCTGGGTTAGCCTTCCCTGCGGGAATTTGCAATTTGATCTGTTTAACAAGCTTTTTCGCCATTTTTCACTATTCCTTGTTAGCTAACTTCTGACCCAGCGGGGACCTGTTCGACTTGCCAGAACTCTAGATCATCAACTCGCGTTTCGCGTCCAAAGATGGAAACCATTACAGAGAGGCGTCCCTTTTCGTGGAAAACTTCTATTACATTGCCGATGAAGTTCACAAACACTCCATCGGTGATTTTGACGCGGTCGCCCACATTGATTTTGTGTTTATGGACAACTCCGCCTTTTTTGCCTTCGAGCTCAGATATGATCTCTTCAATTTCACTTGGACTCAATGGCACGGGTTTTTCACCGCCCAAAAAGCCAAGAACACCATTGGTATCCTTGATATACATCCATGAATCATCGGTCAGTTGCATCTTGACCATGATATAGCCGGGCCATAAGCGCTTTTCACTAATGCGCTGCTGTCCCGACTTCACTTCTGCAACATACTCAGAGGGAACGAGGATCTCTTCTACCAGTCCAATCATGCCTTTAGCTTCTCGATTTTCCTCGAGAGCCTTTTTGACCTTCTTTTCCTGGCCTGAAACGACTTGTACGACGTACCACTTATGCATGCTTAAGCCTTATTAGCTCCTATCCAAAAATAAAGTTCAGGGAGAGTTTAAAACCTTCAAGCACTCCCTTGATCAACAGATCCACAGCGTAGATCCCGAGACCAAAAAATAGGGTCGACAGGAGCACCACCTTGGTACAAAAGAGAAGTTCCTGTTTGGTCGTCCAGGACACTTTCTTGAGCTCTTCTTTGAGCTCCCCTATAAATCCAAATATGGCTCTCTTTTTGTCAGTCTGTAGCCCAGATTTTTTCAAATTCGCTTCCATCGTCCGACTCATAAACTTCTCCTAAAGAGGACCTACCATCTATCGAGTGCGGAGGGATTCGAACCCCCGACCGGCGACTTTGGAGATCGCTGCTCTACCAGCTGAGCTACACACCCAAAACAGCCTCACTTTTTCAAGCGAGGCTAAATCTCCTTCTACTTACTGTAGAATCTTAGTAACAGTACCAGCGCCAATTGTGCGGCCGCCTTCGCGGATCGCAAAGCGCATTCCCTCATCCATCGCAACTGGAACGAGTAGCTCGCCCGTGATTTCGAGGTTATCGCCAGGCATCACCATCTCTGTTCCTGCAGGCAGAGTAACTGTTCCAGTCACGTCTGTTGTACGGAAGTAGAATTGTGGGCGGTAGCCAGTGAAGAAGGGCTTATGACGGCCACCCTCTTCTTTTGTCAGAACGTATACGGTTCCTTGGAACTTCTTGTGCGCTTTGCATGAGCCAGGCGCTGCAAGAACCATTCCGCGCTCGATATCGCCTTTCTCAACACCGCGGAGCAGAATACCTACGTTTTCACCAGCACGGGCTTCATCGAGAAGCTTATTGAACATCTCAAGACCGATCGCAACCGTTTCACGTGTATCGCGCAGGCCAATGAGTTGGAGCTTATCGTTAACACGGACAATACCGCGCTCAACACGACCTGTAGCCACTGTACCGCGACCAGAGATCGAGAAGACGTCTTCCACAGGCATGAGGAAGGGTTTATCCATATCACGAACAGGTGTCGGGATCTTCTCGTCGACGACATTCATCAGTTCGACGATTTTTGCTTCATATTCTGCATCGCCTTCGAGGGCTTTCAGAGCAGATCCACGGATAATAGGAACATTTTTGTAGCCTTTTGACTCGAGAAGCTCTGTGAGCTCCATTTCAACGAGTTCAACGAGTTCTTCATCACCCTTGCCGATCATGTCCATCTTGTTCAGGAAGACAACAATCGCAGGAACGCCTACTTGGTGGGCAAGGAGGATGTGTTCGCGTGTTTGAGGCATCGCACCATCAGTTGCAGCTACCACGAGAATCGCGCCGTCCATTTGGGCAGCACCGGTGATCATGTTTTTGACGTAGTCGGCGTGGCCTGGGCAGTCGACGTGAGCGTAGTGTCTCTTGTCTGTTTCGTATTCTACGTGGGAAGCGTTAATGGTAATACCACGCGCTTTTTCTTCAGGTGTATTGTCAATAGAGGAATAGTCGCGGTATTTCGCGCTTCCCTTCTTTGCAAGAACTTTTGTAATTGCAGCGGTGAGCGATGTTTTACCGTGGTCAACGTGGCCAATCGTTCCGATGTTTACGTGCGGTTTAGTTCTCTGAAAAGCTTCTTTTGCCATTCTAATCCTCCGATTCGTCTATATTTAACGTCTTTATCTGCCCAAAATAGGAATTGAACCTACGACCTTTTGCTTACCATGCAAGTGCTCTACCACTGAGCTATTTGGGCTCACACCTATTTAGGTTAAAGCCACTTAGCTTACGCTTTAGCCTCAAAAAAATCAATGATTTTGCTCTGGGACCTAATTTATTTTAATTTTTGTCTATCTCTGGCGGTATACAATACGCGCTTTTGTCAAATCATAAGGCGACATTTCTACGGTAACAGTGTCTCCTACTAGAACGCGGATATTGCGCATACGCATCTTTCCACACAGATGCGCGTGAACCTTCATGCCATTTTGCAACACGACGCGAAAGGTCATGTTAGGCAGAAGCTCCTCTATAGTACCATCAATCTTTATTGTATCTTCTTTGGGCATATCTCGTTTTATCAGCCAAGAAATTAAGCGCTTACGACAAAAAACAGCTCCATAACACCTTTTTAGCTAATTAATGTCAACAAGGAACCTGTCTCAATAATAAATTTCAGTCGATTTTCTGGATTATTTGGGTCGAAAATCGGCTCAAAAGAACCAGAAAATCGACGAAAGATATTATTGAGATAGGTTCAATACTCTCTGTTGTCGTAAACTGAGTGGATGGATTTTACTTCTTGTCTTGAGAAACAGCAGAAAATCAAGGAACTTTTTACATCGTGTCAAACGAGCGAAGAGCGCTATTTTAAGTTAATCGAGCTCGGTAAAGCGCTTCCTCCCCTCGATCCGCGCTACAAAACCGAAGAGAACCTCGTTTCCGGCTGCCAGAGCCAGGTCTTTTTACACACCTATATAAAGGATGGCTTGATCTACTTTGAGGCTGCCTCAGAGGCCCTTATCTCTGCCGGTCTCGTCGCGCTCCTGATTCAAATATATAGTGGTCAACCGCCGGAAGCGCTCTTTAAATGCCCACCTACTTTTTTGAATGAGCTCGGCATTTACGCCAGTCTCTCCCCCGCTCGCTCCAACGGCCTTGCGCAGATCTACTTACGCATGCAGAAAGAGGCTCTTTCATTTTTATCATCAATGACGTAAAATATACCCCCAAAAGGGAGATTATATGTCCGCAACTACTGAATTAAATAATCCATTACATAGTTACTTCCAATATGATGCCTCAAACGAAAGCTGGACCAATAAAGCGTGGGAAATTGCTTGGAAAACGGCTGCTGTAGTCGCCGCACTCGCATTTATCGCCTTTGCCACATTCGCCACGATCATGCTTAGCGCAGACGCTGCTTTCACGACTCTTCCTATTATCACAACACTCGTCCTCTTTATGGGACTGCCTACCTCTAGTAAGGTGGTGGAATACCTATGGAATAGAGGTGCCGAATGCGCCATTCAGTCCGACTTTGCGAGCCGCGTAAATGAAAAAATTCAGAGCTACAAAACTCCAGAAGACGCCCTAAACAAGCTAACTATCACAATGGATTTTGTGAATCCCACCCTAAAAAATAAAGGGGAGCAGATCAAAGCAATTGTAGCACGCGCCATGACCTATCATGAAGATTATACGGCTCATATGAATGCTGCGGCCGACAAGGAAAAAATTCAAGCGCCCATTAATGATGAAAAGGTGGATGTAGAGGTGAAAAAGCATCGCAGCATCCTGACCATTAAACCCGGTGATAACTCAGCTGCTCAATATCAAGCTGTTCAACAGCACGACTTAGGTGTTCTGCGAAATAAACAGATGGCCGCTATAAATAAGATGCATGTAGCTTTCTGTCTCTTCCTTCTCAAACGCCCTGACATGCAAAAAGATATAAAAGAGCTTTGCACCATCTATTCCTACATTCCGCCTGATCTGCGCTTAGAAGCCAAAGGACGAGGAGATAAGTCGGCCTTTACACTTGCAGAAAAAGGTAAATTGAAATTCTCAATTGAAGGAATTATTGCTCAAAAGGATCTTAACAGACTTTCCAAAGAACTTTTTGAATAATTTACTCCTTTAACTATAGATCGCCTTTGTATATAATTTGCGCAAATTATACTAAAGGTGATCTATGGCAGCTACAGTTAACTTAAATAAATTAGTTACATATAATCCTCAAGCAGATTATCAGCAGAATGAGCAGATGGCTCTTCTCTGGAAAGGAGCTGCTGCTATCTCCTCTGCAGCAATTGTTCTTATCTTTACCTCATCCGTTCTCACTTTCGCGATTGGAGCTGTTATTGCATACTATCCGGGCAAGTACTTCTGGGATCAGGCTGCTCCTTACGACAAAGCCGCTGACTTTGCACACCGAGTTGTAAAGAAAACCGAAGAACTTAAACAACAGGGCCCAGTGACTCAAGATCTGATGGTAGCTTTGTACCGCGCTCGTCAAACAGATGTGTATTATGGTTTTGAAGCAGAGACTTTCACTACTCTTCTGGCACGCATACAGGTCCTTGCAGAACTATCGACCGAACATGCCCAAACGCCTAACCTGAAAATCCAAGCCGCATACGAAAAACTCCAGCTCGCTGAATGCATCTACCTACTTGGACATCCCATGACGCTAGATTCACTTGTAAATCGCTGTACCTGCATTTCTGATAAGGAGAGCTTTAAGGTTACAAATCAAAAGGGAAGTTCTTTGGAATTAGATCAAGTCCTCAATACTTCAGCTTCTGATCTGGTAAATTTCCTCCTGTAGACGGCTCGTCACGAGCGCTTCGCGCTTTTCGGTGATATAGACGTCGCACTCCAACCTCACACCCAATTCGCCGGGTAGATAGATGCCCGGCTCTACAGAAAAGCAGGTCCTCGGGATCAGCGGCCTGTCATCCCATGTTTCTAGGCTATCGAGATGAGTGCCCGGTCCATGCGTCGTGGTATGGATGTTGTGTCCGGTGCGGTGGACAAAATAGGGGCCATATCCCGCTTGGGCAATCACCCCGCGGCACACTTGATCCACTTCGTAGCCTTTGATCTCTTGGCCCGCAGCCAGTCTTGCGCGAATGAAAGCAATCGCCTGATCGCGCGCTTCTTTAACAATAGAAAAAATCTCTTTTTGCCGAGCGGTAGCTTGCGGAGCCGCAACAGCCATATGCGTCACATCGACGTAGACGGCATTAGGATCCTTTTTTTTGCACCCTAGATCGAGCAGAATGAAATCACCTTGCTTGATCAGCGCGCTGTCTTTAGCGGGAGAGTAGTGGGGGTTGGCTGCATGCGCATTGACGGCGCAGATCGGCGCCCAATCGGTCATCATCCCCTCTTGCTCGATCTGTGCCAGCACCCATTGCTGCAACTCATACTCGGTGATCTTGCCGATCTTTTCACCTACATGCTTCCAAGCGGCTTCTATGACACGGTCAATCGCACGAGCTGCCTCCTGATGAGACTGCCACTGCTCCTCGCTCCATACGGCTGTAAAATAGGCTAGGAAGGGCGCCGAGCTGACGACTGTAGGGCCGCAGCTCTCGACAAGCTGCACGGTACCGGCGTCGACCTTGGAGATGGCGGGGATGCCACAGCGCGGCACGAACTCCATCGCCACGCGCTCGGTACCTTGAAGGATGAGGCGCAGGAGGCTTTCTAAACTTTCCCACGAGAGATAGGTCTCTTTCCGGCCCGGCAGGGGCTCTAGTGCATCCTGCTCGATCGCATGGACAATTTTTACAGGTTCTCCTTTGGCGGGTATCCAGTAGAAGAAGCGGCGCGTCAGATGGCGATTCTCATTGCCGAGGATCTGCCGAGCTAGCGCATTACTCCCTTGAAAGTCGTAGAGGAGCCAGCCGCTAAGACCTAATTTTCGCAAATGGGTTTGTGCTTCTTCAACTAACATCAGTGGTAGATACATTGGATGATTGCGGAGGCGGCGATCACGCGCATGATCTGGAAGGGCTCATTGAGCACGTTGATCAAAAAGGGGATCATCTCCGGATCGCCCACATGCGTGAGCGCTTCCAGGATCTGGATCTTGAGAGGGCGGCCCACCGTCTGGTAAGCGTCTTTGAGGACTTTTAGCGCCTCTTCGTCGCTGCCAATCAGCGAGAGAATAAGCGCCGCCTGGATCCGCACCTTCTCATCGGGATCTTTTAAAAGCCTGCGCACTACATGGACCGAGTCTTCATCTCCTTCACGGAGGAGCGTGACCGCAGCTGCTCCCGTTACACCCCACTGGTGCTCCTGCAAAAAGCCTTTCACCGCTTCTAATGCGCGCGGGTATTCGAGCATGCAGAGGATGGAGAGGATTTCAAGGCGCGTCATCTGGTCGACGGCAACGGGCATGTTGGGCATTTCCACAGAGTGGCGCACTTCGCTGGGTGCAAGCGAGCGAAAGGGACTGCCGGGTAGCTGCTGCCACATCCACATCCCCTCATCGCGTAGTGCGTTGTCCAAGACTTGGCATGAGCGTTCAACGCTATCGCGCTGGCCAATGAGGCCAAGGGCTAAATTCACGCGCACAAACGGGTCGGAGGATTCGACGATCATACGGCGCATCAACGGGACGCCTTTCTTACCCGTTGAGGCAAGTACCGCAGCGGCTTGTCTGCGCCATTTGGGCTCTCCTCCCGTAATCCATGCAGCTAGGCGCTCGCCTCCCTTGGCTCTTCCAGAAATAAGGAGCATGCGCGCAGCGCTTAATGCAACCTCGGGGGCGGGATCTTCGAGCAGTTTCGTCGCCATGGGGTCGGTCATTCCGAGCAGAGTGAGCGTGTTGAGTGCGGAGGCGCGCACAAGTGGGTGCGGATCGCGTAGTAGTGGCTGGAGCTTCTTTGCCTCTTCTTTGAGCTCAAAAAACCCTACCACCTCGCAGGCGAGCTCGCGCATCGCCGCACGGTTGCTGGTGATGAGAGCCTGAAACTCCTCTTGGCCGATCCCTTCATACATATTGACGAGCGAGACCAGGGCGGCCACACGCTCTTCAGGAAGCGTCTTAGGATGTGCAATGATCTCTTGGAGGCGCTCTTTATGCTCCTTCATGCGCAGCTTGCCGACGGCTTTAATGACTTCGAGACGCACATACCAGACCTTCTCATCGCGCAAAAGGCGGGAGAGCTCGTCTTGGAGCGGCTGGTCGCCGTAACCGGCTGCGAGCGTGACCGCAACCGAGCGCAGAATCGCATTACTGCTGCGCAGCTGATCGATGAGAAGAGGGATAGCTTTGGCATCGCGCGTAAGAGCCGCTCCGACAAGGGCGCTCAAACGAATGGGCAGAGGCCCCGCCATTTCGCCTTTGTTGAGCACGCTCCAGGCGAGCATCTCGAGAGCAGCGCGGTCCTTTAGCAGCGTCTCATCTTCAGAGACCGCCTTGTGCCATTCCCGCAGGGCATCGATCTCCTGTCCCCTCGCGCAGAGCGCATGGATCAGAGAGAGGCGTACGGCTTTAGATTGGGGGTGAGTGGCATATGCAGCGCGCGCCGTTTCTACAGCAGACGCGCTGTCTTCGATCATGAGATGAGAGTAGACCTTTTTAGCGGCCATCTCGTCAGGAGAAAGCGACAATACAGCAGCTACAAAAATCCCCAGCATTAACCCAAGTGCGACAGACGGCGCCCTCCGATCAAGTGAAAATGGAGGTGGAAGATCGTTTGGCCCGCTTCGCTTCCGCTATTTGTCAGGAGCCGATAGCCATCGGTGATCTCAAATTCCTCAGCGAGGGCTTGTGCCACTCTCACCACTTCGCCTAAAAGATAATAGTCTTCGGGGAGCATGGCCTGCAGATTCTCGATTTCCTTCTTGGGGACGATCAAAATGTGCACAGGAGCTACTGGAGCGATATCTTCAAAGGCGATCACATGCTCGTTTTCGAACACTTTTTTGCAGGGAAGCTGCCCTTTTATGATTTTTCCAAATATGCTGGTCATTTAAGAACCATTTCCAAAGCTTTCATCGCATCTTCTTTTGTTTCCCACACAGAGATAAATCTCCCCTTGTGGCAAAAAATCGCGCCCTTGATGCCTGTGGCGCGTTGTAACTCTTCATCGCGCAGACCGGCCCAGCTAAGCGGCAGCGGCTTGCGCACCTGCATGCGATTTTCCCGTGTCGGCGGGATGCCGCGCAGCTTCCAGTGGCCCCCAGAGGGCATCACTACAAAAAGCGCGGGGTGGCTTTCGCCGCCTAGATCGAAAAAGTTCTCCTGCCACGGTAGCGGCTCTGCAAAAATCAGATAGCGCAGATGAGGAGCCATAGCAGCGGCGACCTTGTCTTTGCATGCGCGGATATAATCCAAGCGTTCTAGCAGTCTGCGGAAGTGCCCGACAACAAAATCGAGGGCCTGCATAAAGGCCGCAGTCTGCTCCTCTTCAGGCGCATCGTAGGTGATAGGAACAAAATTGGCAATGATATGCGAAAAGGTAGTCACACCCTCGGGTTGAAGCACGCGGCCATTGTCATGAGCATCGATGCCGATGATGATCGCGCGGTTGACATAATGAAAAGTAGCCTCATCAATTAGGCCCTGGTCCAAAAGATAGCGCCATACCATGCCGGCGCTTGAAAGTTCGCCGCCGTATTCGACTTGATGGTGGTCAAAGCGCTTCAGACCGGGATCGTAAATCCCTCCCACATCACAGACATATTCGCACTCTTCGAGAAGAGAGCTATCCCGCGTGCGGACGATTTTTTTGGGATCGATGAGATCGAATACCAAGAGTAGAGCACATGCGGAAACCTCATCGGCGTGGAAGCTACCATCGTGAGTGCCAAAGCTTCTGACTATCATCTGCTTACCCAAAAACGATAAATTTTAGAAAAGCGGAGCGTATTGATCAAGTCTAAACATTGACATCGGAAGATTAAACGCATAATGTGGGCCTATGGAGAGCTATCTCACCTCAGACCATTTTGACTTGATCACACCCGATGGGATCGTCACCAAGATTGTCCAATCCACCCCAGAGAAAAAAGATGTGATCGTGCGCATCGATAATATCTCTCCCGCCTTCGTCGGCTATAAAATCGATCGCAAAGACACCTTTTTCAATTTAAAAAGCACGCTTGCTCAGCTTGGGGTCAATGGAACAACCACAGACTATGAGCTTGATCTGCGCACCAACTCCGCCTATGTCCAAGTTTCTCTCACCAGTATTGGAGAGGTCGGGAAAAAAATGCTCGCGCTCATCTCCGAAGGCGCTTTCATCGGCAAGCTCTTTTCCGCCGATCCCAGACGGCGCGTACGCGATCCCGACTATCTCTTCCGCATGTTTGGCAGAAGCGACCGCGATGGACTCCCGCTTCTCTCGCTCGGCGGTTTACAAGGCAGCAAAGACCTGATCCTCGAAAGAGCCGACGGCCACACGGTCGCCTACCTATCTCTGCGCGAAGGCGTGCTCAAATATAACCAGAATATCGAGGGCCTCCTCCCCACAATAGCCAAAGCGCTTAAAGACCCCTCTTTAAAAATCCGCTCTCTTCTCGCCCTGCATCAGGAGTGGGTCCCTGGAGCGCCGCGCACCGTCCACAAAAACGAGCTGCTCCTCGTGCGCACGCTGCCCCTGCACATCCGCACTGTATTCGGCAGAGTCGTTCAAGAGCTTCTCCCCGCCGGCTTCTACCACACCTCTGCTAGCGTGCTAGAACCGGAGACGCGCGCATCGGGCGATGTGTACGAGCTCTATGGCGAGTCGGAGAATGAGCTACAAGACATCCCGCTCGAGTTCTACACCCTCGAGCCCCACCGCGAACACGTCTTCATCGCCGACCGCGACCAGCTGCAAAACGCCCTCGATGATCCCAACGCCGTTTTCAAAGCCTTTGACACCGCTCCCAACGCCCGCAGCGCCATCTTCATCGTCAAAGGCGAGCAGATGCTCAACCTGACCACGAGCGACTGGATCGCGCGCGAAGTGCACACGAGCGAACTCCCCGGCCTGATCCATCCCGAACGCCAAGCCCAGCTCGTCCAGCGCTATATTGAGCAGCAGCCCTCCTACCCCTTCCTCAAAGCGATCGAAAACGGGCTGATCGTCTCCGAAGGCGTGCTCTTTTCGCGCTATCTCCCCTCCCCTCTCATGAAAAAGCTCCTGCTCGGCGACATCGTCCACACCTCGCTCAAAGCGATCTACTTCCAATACCCCTCACAATCCTACGGCGACTACTTTTCGCACGAGGACCGCGCCATGCTCCTCGACCTCGCCAAATTTGCGATACCCGTCTATTGGGTCGACAAGGGCAGCGGCAAGCTTCTCAAATACGTCCCGAAGCCCAACAAAGACACGGGCATGTTCGTCCCTCTCGACAAAATCGATGATTTCATTAAAGCAACCGCCTTTGGGATCTATGGCTCGAACCTGATCGAAGGACATTTCGAGGAGCAGCTGACCAAACTTCTCGAAGGACTCCTGACTCTCCGCAAGAGTATGCGCCATCCCCTTCTCGGAAAAGACACGCCTATCGCTCTCATCACCGGCGGCGGTCCCGGCGTGATGGAAGTGGGCAACCGCGTGGCTAAAAAAGTCCACGTGCTCTCCTGCGCCAACATCGTCGATTTTAGTGGAACGCCTGGCCAGATGGTCCATGAGCAGGAGACGAACCCCTACATCGACGCCAAAATGACCTACCGCCTCGACCGCCTCGTCGAGCGCCAGGCCGAGTTCAACCTCGACTTCCCCATCTTTCTCATGGGCGGCATTGGCACGGATTTTGAATTCGGGCTAGAAGAAGTGCGCCGCAAAGTAGGCGGCATGCTCCCCATTACGCCCATTCTTCTCTTCGGCAGCCCTGACTACTGGCGCCAGAAGATCACCAGCAACTTCCAGTGCAATCTCGCTTCGGGGACCATCTCAGGCTCCGAATGGGTGAGCAACTGCCTCTACTGCGTCCAGAGCGCCTCCCAAGGCTTAAAAGTCTACGAGCAGTTTTTTACAGGCACGCTACCGATCGGCAGGCAAGCTCCCGTCCACAAAGATGGATTTGTTGTAGTAGAATAGAATATTAACAGGATATTAGGATGGTCAGGATATTTCTTATCCTGCCTATCCTAATATCCTGTTATATAATTTTTCTAGAAGCCCCAAGAGAAGCCGAATTCCCCATATTGGGTGCGTTCTTTGAAGAACTGCCCCTCGTAGGAATAGCCGTGGTGATACGATGCATAGATACGCATCTTGCGGCCGATGCCGGCCAGCTTGCTGATCTCATACCCCCCTTTCACAGTGAAGTCGAAGCCCCAATCGCGCACCTGCCAGTTCTGGATATCGATCGCCAAGAAGGGCGTTCCATAGAGTCTATGGTAATTGATGCAATGGCCTAAAATACGCAGTTCAGCGCCATACTCGACGTAGAAAGTCTTCATAGGGAAAGACTGGTCGCTATGGAATATAATTCCAGGTCCAAGATATGCCCGCAAATTCTTCGAAAACTGATAGGAAACAAATAAATCGACCGCTTCGAAGCTCGGATTGACCCGATCATGTACATAGTGGTGGCGGTTACAGATGAACTCATCGCCCAAGTGGCTCGAAATGTGATAGACCCTCAACCTATACGACCAGCGATCTACCGCATAAGTGAGCGGGAAGCCCAGGTAATAGTCCGTATTGAACAGCTCGCAATAGGTGCCATCCTTATGAGGCACGTGGTCGAAATTAAACAAAGCCCAGACGCATGCTTCGATACCGATCTGCATATCTCCGCACCAGCGGAACACATTGCGCCATCTAAAAATCGGGAAGTCATCCCCCAAAGACACTGCAATCGCCTTGCGTCCGACGACCCTATCCCCCGCCCTATAAGCAGCGGAGTAGTTGATGACGCGCGGGTTAGCAATTAATGGTGCAAACAGAACGGTAGACTGAGGGAACCAGATTCCATCTACACAAGGCTGTTCGACATATCTCTTACGCTTCTCTTCATCCTCGCAGGTAAAGCCTTGCATTTCTTTGACTTCGCATACACCGGGGATGTCCTTGACAAATGAGACAATCGAATTGGAGAGCATCTCGTTGTGAGGTAAATTATAGAGATAGACGATGTGGTCTTTAACCACGACGATGACCTGGCTCTCGTAGAAGTGCATATCGACGAGCGCCTGGAGGTAGCCTTCCAGGTAGTGATCGGTATTGTCCACAATATGCTTATCGGGGATGCTTTCTCCCCTACTCGAAAGGAACACATGCGATGAGTCGGCAATGAGCCCATCATCCACCCCCTCTTCGGCAAAGAGCGAAATACAGCAGAGCAGTGACAATCCCCAGATCTTCATAAACTTTCCTATAACAAAGGGGGCTATTTATGGAAAAGCTTGATTCTCAGAAGACAGTACTTTAAATTAATATCCCTGTGGGGCAATAGCTCAGTCGGTTAGAGCAGCGGACTCATAACCCGTAGGTCCCTGGTTCAAGTCCAGGTTGCCCCATTTTACTTAAGCTGTTAGCTAACAGTCATTTTTCTCAACAAGAAAGACATTTTTGTCGGAACTTTTATACACCCCTTTTGCGATTTGCAACATACCCCTGCCATGACAGTTAGAACTAAACGATTAATTTTACGCCCTTGGCAAGAAGCTGATTTAGAGCCTTTTGCTAAGCTAAATGCCGATCCACGAGTTAGAGAATATTTTCCCGGAACTTTAAGCCGCCATGAGAGTGATGCATCCGTAAAACTCATGTCAAACCATATCGAAAAATGTGGTTGGGGATTCTGGGCTGCTTCTTTAATTGAGACAGGTGAGTTCATTGGAATGATTGGATTGGAAGATGTCCATTTTCAAGCTCATTTTACACCTGCGGTTGAAATCGGATGGAGACTTGCTTTTGATTATTGGGGCAAAGGATATGCAACCGAAGGAGCTCAAGCTGCATTGGAATATGGCTTTGAAACGCTTAACCTAGAAGAGATCGTTTCTTTTACTACCGTGAAAAATATGCGCTCAAGACAAGTTATGGAGAAAATTGGCATGCATCATGACTCAAACGATGACTTCGACCATCCCAAACTGCCTGAAGGACACGCTTTAAGAAGACATGTTCTTTATCGACTTAAGCTAAACGAATGGCAAACGAAGCATGGTGTTATGAACCATAAGGTAAATGAGGGAAAGTCATGAGCCCACGAGTTAAAAAGTTTTTCTCATACTACAAGCCATATTTAGGTCTATTTTATGCAGATATGGCATGTGCGGTTATTGTATCTGCAACTGTCCTCGCAATCCCTCTATGTATCAGATATATCACTAAAAATTTAGAAGCGCATTCCCCTGATGCACTTAACCAGATTTACATCATGGGCGGTGTTATGCTTGCTTTGGTAGCCATTCACGCTATTGCCCGTGCTTTTGTGGACTATAAAGGCCATGTGATGGGTGCTTTAATGGAAAAAGACATGCGCAACGAGCTGTTTGAGCATTATCAAAAGCTTTCCTTCAAATTTTATGACGATCACCGAACTAGTCAGCTCATGACACGCATCTCTCATGATACGTTTGATCTTGCTGAATTATATCATCATGGACCTGAAGATATCGTCATCTCCCTACTAAATTTTATTGGTGCCTTTGTCATTTTGATGAATATCAATGTAAAATTAGCTCTTTTATCTCTTCTTTTCATTCCGATTATGGCTGTGTATGGGTTTTACTTTAGCAGAAAAATGTACGGTGCCTTACGAAAGAGTAGAGATAGAATCGGTGATATCAATGCTCAGGTCGAAGATACTCTCTCAGGCATCAGAGTAGTCCAATCTTTCACCAATGAAGCTGTTGAAACCAAGAAATTTCATTACGAAAATAATCGTTTTGTTGAAAGCAGACGAGAAGGCTATAAAAATGAAGCTTATTTTTATGATGGCTTAGTTACCCTCACTCAACTCATGACGATTGCTGTTGTTATCTTTGGTGCAATCAGCATCGTCAAAATATCCTTGGATTTAGCAGACTTGCTGACATTTTTGCTCTATGTCGTCATTTTGATTGAACCCATACAACGGTTGGGTAACTTCGTTAGACTCTATCAGGAAGGAGTTTCGGGCTTTAATCGATTCATGGAAGCGTTAGAAACGAAGCCAGACATAAAGAATAACATCAACGCTACAGAACTGTCTCGAGTACAAGGAAATATAGAGTTTAAAAATGTCAGCTTTAAGTATCGAGAAGGCTATGACCATGTGCTAAAAAATCTCTCGCTAACCGTAAAAGCAGGAGAATATGTGGCTTTAGTTGGACCTTCAGGAGTTGGTAAAACAACTCTTTGCTCTCTAATTCCGAGATTTTACGAGGTCAGCGCAGGCGAAATATTCATTGATAGCAAAGAGATTGGAACTATCACTCTTGAATCCTTAAGAAAGCACATAGGACTTGTTCAGCAAGATGTGTATCTATTTGCTGGGACAGTCTTGGACAACATTCGCTATGGCAACCTAAAGGCTACAGAAGATGAAGTTGTTTCAGCTGCTAAACAGGCAAATGCTCACGAATTCATTATGTCACTACCCAATGGGTACGGTACAGATATTGGACAACGTGGTGTAAAATTATCAGGTGGTCAGAAGCAACGCCTCAGCGTAGCGCGAGTTTTCCTAAAAAATCCTCCCATTATCATCTTTGATGAGGCAACCAGTTCACTCGATAATGAAAGCGAGAAAGCCGTGCAAAATGCTTTAGAAAAATTAATAATAAACCGCACTACGATTGTCATTGCACATCGTCTTTCAACCATACGAAATGCCAAGAGAATTTTAGTGCTTACTGATAAAGGGATCGAAGAGCAAGGAACTCATAAAGAACTAATTGCAGCTAATGGGAAGTATGCAAATCTATACAATATGCAATTAAGAATTGAAGACATAAATGAATAAGTGGATAGCGTTGCCGGGTTGACAACTGCTGTTGCAAACATGATCATCATGACGTTCGGCTATGCATTCCACTTCATCATGGGGGGCGTCATACAGCACATGGGGGGCCCAAATTCCTCTCAGGCGCTTCTTTATGGAATAGCGGTGATCCCTATAGCTCTTGTACTGGGGGCAGCGGGATTTATCTATCTATTTATGAAGGAAAGCAAGAGTGCAATAGCACTCCAAAATTAGGTATGCCTTGACCCATACTAAAATAGTGTGGGTCATTTTTCTGATGCCAAAATTCGATCGGGACTTCTTCTTCAATAAACGCCATGTAATGGCCTTGGTAGAAGGTGGTTCACAATCTTGAGCGAATTTATTCCATTACACAGCTCACACTAGCTGTAAAGCAATAGAATTATCTTTCTGTTAAGAAAAATGTTGTAAGAAAAAAGGGGGAAATCATACTTTTATCTTTTAAAAACTGATTTGTGCCTTAAATCTTGGCCATAAGGGTTTAGGACACAGATTTCCTCGGAAGTATGGAGCCCACTAAATGAGAAAATGTCTATTTGCTGTATTTTTATTGTTTCAAACTTTTCTAAAAGGAGAAGTTTATGACTGCTTCACTTTTTTTAATGAAACAGAACTATTGACCGTACGTTTAGAAGAGCTCTATGAAAGTGTAGATTATTTCGTTTTAGTTGAAGCAACGAAGACATTTTGTGGAGAACCAAAACCTCTTTATTTCAAGGAAAATATAGAGCTTTTTGAAAAATATAAGTCCAAGATTATCCATGTGGTTGTAGATGATTTTCCACCTCCCTCTGAAAACCTAGCGAAAGATAGGTGGGTAAGAGAAGAGTTTCAACGTAATGCTATACTAAGAGGACTTGGTCAATGTAAAAAAAATGATATTATCCTCATTTCAGATTTAGATGAGATTCCCAGGAAGGATTCGATTGATGAAATTAAAAGGAGATATCAAATATCCAGATTTAATGATGAACATGTTTTTGTGCTGAGCATGAAGCTTTTATTATTTTATCTAAATAGGATGTCTCGTTTTAAATGGGAAGGTGGAAGTAAGGCAGCTTTATATTCAAAAGTTAAAAAACTCTCTCCATGGGAAATTAAGATTTTAAACTTAAAGAATAAAAATCTGCTTAAAATAGAAAATGCTGGTTGGCATTTTCATTCATTAGGTGGCTTTGCAAAGCTGTTGGAAAAACTTAGAGCTGCTTATTTCTATGATAACGAATCGTTTATTAATCCAGTCATAATGAAACAGATTAGTCCTGAAATCGCAGCTCTCAATCAACATATCCCCGAAGAGGCGTGGCCAAACCCTATAGAAATTGGCCGGGATCCCGAGCTTTTTAAAAAATGGACAGAAGCTGTTTTTGGAGTAGAAGTAGTCCCTATCGATCATTCTTATCCAGAATACATTATAAATCACAGGAGTTATTATTATTCAATTGGATGGATTTATTAAATTTACGCAATTGAAATATGGTGGATATTCAAAGCAAAGGAAATATGTACAAAGTAGTCGTTGATTATACGCCTAGTGATGCTGATAATGACGTTGTAAGAGAAGGTATCATTGCATCCAATGAGAATATAGTAGGTGAGCGAGACAGAGCATTTTCCATTTTTTTGAAAAATGATTCGGGAAAAGTTTTCGGCGGGATACAAGCATTTTTAGGTACGGAATCAGTCTATATCGACGTATTGTGGGTTGAAGAAATTCTCCAAAAACAAGGATACGGCACAAAATTGCTAGATGCAGTAGAACGAGAAGCCATTAAAAATGGATGCGTTTTTTCTTTAGTGGATACTTGGGACTTTCAAGCGGAAGAATTTTATTTGAAAAACGGCTATGAACGGATAGGTGAATTGAAGAATTACTGGCTTGGTCATTCAAAAATATTTCTAAGAAAAAACCTAAGGCACTCAAATAAAGAGATATGAAATTGCGAATTGCAAATAAACTAGTAAGAGCAATCATTGCTAAGAGTCTGAATTCATAAAATACAGATCATGGCTACCTACAGACTTAATATTAGAAGTGGCTGAATCACTTCACTTGGATAGGATAACCCCAGCAGAAGTATAAGCACGGTCTTTCAAATCCTGAGGGTGCCCGTGATTGGGTCCGCTTCCATACCGAGGAGGCTTATAAATAAGGTCCACGCAGTTCATGTTCGTAAAATTTTGCAAGGTTCTGCTGTATACACAGTATAAGTTCTGATTGTTTAGCTTCATTCAGACCCTTACAATCGATTTTTTACAAACAGTGCATTTGCCCCGGGTCTGTTTTCTGCTATTTCTGTTGGAATCTGGGTATCATCGAAGTCTGTCGCGGCCAATCGAAATCCGTTCGCATTCATCCAAGATATTATATCTTCATAGAGATACTGCCCTTCGTAAAGCTCAATAAATGCAACTTCCGTATAAATAACATCTGCATCCAATACAAGTTTACTTGCTTTCAGCATATTGAGCTCATACCCTTGCATGTCAAGCCAAAGGAAATTAACCTTGCCGATTCCTTGTTGTCTTGCCCAGTCATCCAAGGTAATTGTTTCTACCTCCAAAACTGCTGGAAATAAAATAGAAGGATCGCAAGTAAGGTGCCCTGTGGGAGGCAGAAGTGAGCTTGAGCCAACCACTTTACCACTTTGTTCGGAAAGATAGAATGTTGCAACACCATTTCGATCTGAAAGAGCTTTCTGGAAACATGTCATATTTGGGCAAGAGCGAGATTTTTTATAGACCTCATGAAAATGCTCAGGAACTGGCTCAAATGAAAATAGTTTTCCCAAAGGCCAAAATCGAGCGATCCGAACAGAATCATCTCCATTATAACCGCCCGCTTCAACAATTACTGGGTCTTTCGGCAAAAAGGCTGCTGCAAATCGCAATACATCTTCCGTATGTGCTGAGCTTATTCGTTGAGCGAATCCAGTAGAAATCAAAAAAACGAGTGATAACCCAATAGTTGATACGCACTTCATAGAAAACTCCATTTTTGCGTATAGTTTGCAATGTTTTGCAATATGCAGCAATTTTTTTATCCTACTCCTCAGAAACCCTCCGCATCTTTAGTGTTTGTTCTTTAACGAATCTTTGAACTTCGCTAAGTTAGTACAAAAAAGGCAAACGTATGAAGCTTAGAACTTTATTCTTTTATTTGCTCATCTGTGCTGTTCCACTCAAGTCCTTCGCACATGAAGACCTGTCTTACGATAGGGATCTTTCTACTGACCACGTGAAACATTTTCGACAACTTTTCGACAAAATCCATATCCGTTCCATTGTAGAATTTGGCCTTGGAAATGGCACGCAATACTTTTTAGATCATTGCGACACGGTCACCTCTTGTGAAATTCTACTTCCTCATCAATCCGACATATGTCTTCAGGCTCCTGAATTTGCAAAAACGAATCGTTGGACACATGTCCGAAAAATGGGCTCAGTTTATTTAGAAAATGCAGATTTCATAGCACGAGATGAAAAGAAAGACCCAGCTCTTCTAGACTCAACCTATTTGTTGGAATTGAAAGACTTATGCGACGAACTTTTAGCTAACGATTCTTTTGATGTCGTTTTCATCAACCCGCGTATTCATCTTCGAGGCGATCTCGTGAATGAATTGTTCCATAGAGTTCCTATTATCGTTGCTCATGATACAAGTTATGGCAAAAGAGAATATGGATGGTATAAGATTCAAACCCCCTCTAATTATCAAAAGATCGTATTTAAAGATGGTTGCGGAACAACATTTTGGGTGCGTAAAGATAAGTCAGATGTCATTCTTGCCCTACAAGGCTATTTACAAAAAACTCAGACTGAAAATCTTCGAATCTTTTTTCCGGATCTGCACCCCACTCTATTTCAATCAATGGCCATTGCTTTTAACCATCTTGGCCATATCCTTGTTGCACCCGACGAATCGTTTAATCCTCAATCCTCTTCGCAAGGCCCTAAACTTCAATTCAACGAATGCTTTAAAAGAAATCCGAGGGATTATCCCTATCCCATTGAAATCATCAATAATCAAGAAATATTAAGAAATCCCCCTGATGTCATTGTGATCAACGGCTTAGAAGTAGAAGCCGATCTTCTCCATTTATGGAAGCAATTAAAGGCGCTGGGCAAGCCAGTGAAATTAGTGCATTTCTCTGGAAATAGCGATACTGCTTTTAATGCTCACTTTGTGAAAAACCTCATTGCTGTCGATGCCTTTACCGGACATCGTTTTGAAGAGACAGCTCCCCATATCATTTTCTGGATTCCTTGGATTAATTTTGACACCTTGTCATTTAATGGACCAAGCGATGACCCTGCAATGAATAGCTTTTTGTCTCTTCATTACTCAGTCGGTTTTGTACAAGGCAGAGCAATCTTCCAAATGATTACAGCTGCAGCGATGCAGGATTTTCCGCTCATGCCCATTCGAGCACCGGAAACGCTTCCCCAAGAACAAGTTTATTCCTTAATGGATAAAAGCTGGGCTACTCTCCATTGCAAGGAATATGAAGGCTTTGGCTATACGATTATAGAAAGCCTTGCCAAAGGAAAACCGGTCTTTTTAAAACGCTCTTTTTCTCAAGGGAAACGGTTGATGAATTGGTGCATCGAGGGAAAGACAGCCTTTTTTTTCGATGATTACGATGAGTTTAAATCGAAAGTGCAATTCTACCTCAGCGACATCTCTGCTAGGCGGCATATCCAACAAGAATGTGCAGAAACGATCCGACGCATGATCAATAATGAACACCAGCTTTTAGTCTTGGACAATTTTTTGAAAAATCTATTGCTTCAACCAGAAAGATAAAGATCTAGTTAAAATGTATTTTTCAAATTTGGTCCTGTTCGGTATCATAAAAACCTTTTCATTTTGGAGTCAGCGCATGCGCAAAATAAAAACCTTAATTTACCTTCTTCTGTTTTGCTGTTCAACGTTTGCTTTTTCTGATGAAGAAGCCATGCCGCGCACCGTAGATCTTGGCAAAATGCATCCCTCATGTATTCCTGGATATGAAGACATGGACTTGGATTTCCTTGCCGAAGAATATCGACCCTTTCAAGGCGCAATGGAGCTGTGCCCCTATTTCAGATATCTTTTAACCAGTTTTAATCTGGATGCAGCTATCGAGACAGGCTCGGGAACAGGCGAGACCACTGCATTTCTGGCCTTCCTCTTTAATCGAGTCAACACAATGGATAACGAAGTCACCGTTTTCAATAAAGCATGCAAGTATCTTCAAGCCTACTCAAATGCTACTGCCCACTTTGGAAATTCGCCCGACATTCTCAGACATATTTTGCCTTCAAAAAAGAACGATCGACTTCTGTTTTATCTGGATGCCTATTCAAAAACTGCAAAACGGGGGCCCTTGCTCGAGGAATTAGAATTAATAAGCAAAACCCATAGGGACAATTGCATCATTGTCGTGAACGGCATAAAAGTTCCTGGAAGAAATGATATCCCTTATCGCACTTATGGAAAGAGTGATTGTTCCTATGATTATATTAAACCCCTTCTGAATCAGATTTTTTCAGGATATGTGTGTTATTACATAATCCCCAAATCACCGCATTTGGGAGCACAACTCGTCGTTATTCCACGGACAAAAACATTCTCTTCGGGTTGGGCACCATGATGAAATCTCTCTTTCTTTCGTTCCTACTCTGGCAAGGGATCGTTCATGCGAAAATCTACGATTGTTTTACATTTTTTAACGAACTGGATTTATTGCAGATCCGCTTCGCGGAGTTATACGACTCTGTTGACCACTTTGTCATCGTTGAATCCCCTACTACTTTTACAGGTAAAAATAAACCGTTGTATTTTGCTGAAAATAGTCAGCGATTTGCTGAGTACAAAGATAAAATCATCCATATCGTCATTGATGACTTTCCTGCTCTATGCGGTGAGCGACTAAAAGATCATTGGATGCGCGAGGAATTTTCTAGAAATGCTATTCTGCAGGGTTTGCACGACTGTCAAGACAATGACATCATCATCATTTCAGACCTGGATGAGATACCCAGCGCAAAAGCAGTCGCTCAGATCGCACAATATCAGGCAAAGTTAGTCTCTCTTCCGCTCTGGCATAAATCGAAGTTAAAAGATGAAAAGTATGTGTGCGATCTCTACATGCGTCTTCTCATGTATCAGATGAACCGGGAAAACTTTCTTGGTTGGTGGGGAGGCTCAAAAGCAGCCCCCTATTGGGTCGTAAAAAAACACACACCTTGGGGAATGAAGATGTTCCACCACTACTACCACCCTCACAAAATTTTCGATGCGGGCTGGCATTTTAATACCATGGGTGGAAAAGAAAAGGCCTTATACAAGTGGCTAAACACCGGGCCTCTCTACGATGACAACGAAAAAGAACTCAATCGAATTGGCAGTGAATCGTCCCTTCTCGAACAATCCTTTCAACAGCAAATTTCCGACAACACAAAGCTAGTGCCAATCGATGATGGCTATCCTCAATATTTTTTGGATCATTTAGACTATTTTCTCTCTATAGGATGGATTGCAGATCTCAATGAATAGTGGATCGAAACCCTAAATAGTCTAAAATAGCTCCATGAGCGATCCTTTCCATACTCTTTTGCAAGAGAAGTTCGGCATGCAGGACTTCCGCCCCGGCCAGCTCGAGGCGATTCAGGCGCTTTTAGATAGGAATCGGCTTCTCTGCATCCAGCCGACCGGATATGGCAAGTCGCTCCTCTACCAGCTTGCTTCGTGTCTGCTGGGAGGCACTACGCTCGTCATCTCTCCCCTATTGGCCCTGATGCGCGATCAGATCGACCAGCTGACCCACCGATTTAATATTTCCGCTGCCTCCATCAATAGCGACCAGACCGAAGAGGAAAATGCCCTCGCACGGCAGAGGGTTCTTGCTGGCGAGATACAGATCCTCTTCACGTCGCCAGAACAGCTCGACCATATCGATCGCTTCGATTTTCTCTTGAAACTGCCCATTAAGCTATTGGTCATCGACGAGGCGCACTGCATCTCGACATGGGGACATGACTTTCGGCCGAGCTACCGCCACATCCTCCAGTTAAGCCAAGCGCTCAAAAAGGCGCGCCCCGAGCTCAAAATTCTGGGACTGACGGCGACTGCGGATCAGCGCGTCGAAAAGGACATCGCGGGTCAGCTCTCTTCGGCCAAGGAGCCGGTGCATGTGTGGCGGGAGAAGATGGACCGACCCAATATCCACCTCTCTGTTCTACCGGCCAGTGGGATAGCCGAGAAGCTAGCCAAGTGCCAGACGCTATTATCTAAGCTGTCGGGAAACGGCCTTATCTACTGCTCTACGCGTGAAAATGCCGAGCTCGTCAGCGCATATCTCCAAAAGCAGGGCATTTCCATCATCGCCTATCACGCGGGTCTCGAGTCGGAAGAGAAACGTCAGATCCAGACGGATTTTGCGAAAAATGCCTACCGCGTCATCGCCGCCACCACTGCGCTTGGCATGGGCATCGACAAGAAGGATCTGCGCTTCATCATCCACTTCGACATCCCAGGCTCGATTACGGCCTATTATCAAGAGGTGGGGCGCTCGGGAAGGGATGGCCTTAGAGCAGAGGGCATTTTGCTCTACGATAAGGCCGATAGGAAGGTGCAGGACTACTTCATCGATTCTGCGCTGCCGAGCGAAGAGGACTTTCAAGCTGTTTTAAGCGCTGTCAGAACGGCTGCTGAACCACCCCATTTGACGGGACTCAAACGGATCACAGGCTTACATCCGACCCGAGTGACAAATGTCTTAGCTGAGCTCCTAGACCAGGGATTCTTGAAGAAAGAGAGCGTAAAGGGAACACAAGTCTATAAAATCGATCGCGAAGATCTGGTACTTGATTTGAGCCGCTACACGACCCAGCATCTTGTCAAAACCGAGGAGCTGAATAGGATCATCTCCTATGCTGAGCAGAGAAATGAGTGTCGTATGGCGCTCCTTAGAAGGGCTCTCGGCGATCTATCGGCTGGTGATTGCGGACGCTGTGATGTGTGCCAAAAGGTTGCGCCAGTTGATGCTTCAGATGCAACCGATGCGCTGCACTGGCTGTCTGCGCGGCCGGTTCCTATCGCCGGAGCGAAAACAAATCGCATTTCGGCGGGTATTAGCCTTCTGGATGGCAAATTGCACACACCTCCGTTTCTCCGCTTTATGCGGGAAAGAATGGTAACGGAAGAGATCGATCCCGAAATTCTACGCCTGATGCTTAAGCAGCAGTGGGTGGAGCCGATTGGAGCGATTGCGCCGCTTCCATCGAAAACGTGGAAAGCGCAAGGCGCCTACGCCAAGGCGCTCGCTGAGCACCTTGAGGTGCCGCTACTCTCCGATCTGCTGGTATGGAAAGAGATTCCCGAAAAACGGCAGGGAGAGCTTTTGAATAACGACCAGAGGCACCACAATGTGCATGAAAAGATGAAGGTTCAGCTCCCTGAGAGGGTTCCAACGGGCGCCATTATTCTTTTTGACGACTATATCGGCTCCGGTTCAACGATCAAAGAAGCGGCGCGCTGCTTGCGGAAAGCAGTCGACAACCCGTTTATCCCTCTCACCATCGCCGCCGTCAAGTGGCGCCTCGGCAAGCCGGGCTTTATTTAAAACGCAAAGACCAGGTTGAGGTCTACACCGTAGTAGTTATAGGTGTTCTCAGGTAGCCCAAGAGGAGTTCCGCGCGAAGTTTTGGCAGTAGAATGTCCATCTTGCCAGCGCTCGTAAAAGGGACTCAAGACGAGAAACCAGGTGCAGCAATCGTCTAGAGTGAAGCTAAATGGCATCTCGACGAGGAAATTCTCTATCTTGCGCTTAAGGCTCCAATAGGTTCCTCCCAGTGGATGAATCTGGACGGTGGGAAATACCTGCGGCATCCATTCAAAATTGATCCCAAGTGCAAAGCAGGAATTAAAGCTATAGTCTGTGGCAAATCCTACGGGAATGTAGAACTCATAATAGTCCAGCTTGACTGAATGGGAGTTTGAAAGGAAGGGCGGGAAGAAAGAGCCGTTAAAAGTCGATTTCTTCGACGCGTGCACGTGCTGCCTGAGGAATCTAAACCCAAACCCTGTGTAGAATGTAGTCTCCCAGTCGCAGCACCCCCAGGTGTAGCCCAATTTTTCTGCGGTATCAAACTCCAGGATGTGGCGACTGTCTGCTTTGCCTTCACGCCACCTAAATTCCAGTGCGCCATAAAATGCATCTATGGGCCGGTACTCATACTTGGCCTGTGCGCCCCAAAGGTTGCCATTGAATGAACGCTCCCCTTCCGGTTTAAGATTCAGCCGTGAATAGCTTCCCCCCACAGTTAGATAGGAACTTATACAGCACTCATCTGCTACAAGTAGAATGGGAGCTAAGAGCAACATCGAGAGTTTTCTCATAAAAATCCTTTCTTAAAAAAATCTTTCTACATAGAATTTTATATCAAATTTAAATTTTTCAAAGGGAAATATGAAGAAATATCTACTTTTCGCGTGGACGCCTTTCCTGATGGCTGAGCCCTCTTCCGATTTCTTTCAGAATTTCTTTGATGAGGTCATCTACGAACAGAAATCCTATTTGGCCAGCAATGAGCTGACTTCATCTTCCCCAACCGGCTATGTTCCCTTCACCATCGTCAACAATACTACTTTTGCAGACTCTCAAATTTACATTCTTGTTCTTGCGAATAACTTCACGAATATCCTGACGTTTGCGCAAAACGGAGATGGTTTGTTTCTCGGCACTTCCATCACTCCTCCGGCAAAGACATATGTCTCTCAACCGGGTTCAGGAACTTATCCCTTAAGCTTCTTTAAAAATAATGGCACCTACACGTTTTACATCCCCTCTACAGTGAATCTCGCTTCGTCCAGGATATACTATTCGATCGGACAGCCTTTAGACTGGTTTATACCCATCAGCGGACCCGTCCTCGTTCCCTCTCAGGATTTTTCCGATCCCTCGCAAGACGGTTACTATACCCTTTTTGATAAGCAAGAATTCACCATGGTCGCAAACGACAGGCTGGTCATCAATCCGACGCTGGTCGACTACTACGGGATTCCTCTATCATTTACAGTGGGCTATCTCGATTATACACAGCAAACACCCACCCAAACGATCGCTTACGCAGGCCTTCCTCCTACTCTTTCAAGCAGCACCATTTTCAACAATTACACGACAGCAGTAGGAACCAGGCCCACAACGCCGGCGGGCGGGACGCAGCCTCTCTGGAACTCTCTCTACTTAATCTATGCTCCCCCTAGCGGAAGCAGCAGTCCCCTCCGCGTCCTTTCACCGAACCAGGGCGTTCAAACACTGTCTCCTCTGCTGGTCAATCCCCTTTTTCCCTTCGACTACTTTTTGACCAACACCTATACCAGTTGCGACTGGTTAACGACAGTCTGGGCTAACGGATCTAATAACGCCATTTACCAGCTGCAGCCTCTTTATATTGATCTTTCGACATCAGGCCCCGCTTATGGAGTCGCACAAGGACAGGTGGATGGATCGGGAAATTTTAATTTCACCGCACTGACAGGGGCTGGATCGGGCTCGACGCTTGTACTACCATTACCCACCTCATCCAGAGCTTTCTTCACCGCGACGTTAAGCGACTATGTCCCGGCAACTACGACCACAGGTGATCCGAATGTGGCCACAGCGATCTGGCAGGCCCTTTCAGCAGGTGTTATTTCAGGTGTTATTCCCCTTTCAGGGACTACCCAGAGTTCCCCCTTAAGCCAGTCCTATATTCGCCAGCAGACGCTCTTTACAGACAATTCTGCTCTTGGATGTTCCTCTCCTACTCCTCCCTATTACGATTTTTATTCTGGGACCTTCATTGGAATGGGAAGCAGCCCCTATACGAAGTTTTATACAACCCCCTATGCAGATTTTTTAGGCATAGATGGCACTGTGACGGTGACAAATATTGCTAATGCCAACGCTAACGTTACAGTCACCATCGGAAGCATGGCAGGCATCCCTATTCCCAATCCCTTTAACGACAACAATAATTATACAGTGACCTTTACTCCTGTGCCGGCAAATGTGTCCGTCACGTTCGGATCAAACCCCAACTTCTCTGCAAACCCCACTGTTAACCAAGCAGGACAGACATTCAACTCCGTTGCAGGGGCAGCGATGTACATGGGTGTGACCTATACAGCGGGGAATTACACAGGGCAAGTATGGGGAACCCATATCATCCCCTCTGCTCCTGCCCTCAAGCCCGTTTTGCCCGGCGGACTCATCTTAAACCTATCAGGCGGTCCTGGCGGAACAGTGACGATTGGACTATTCGGTCCTCCCTAAAAGGGAACTTTTTCTGTATCTATCCAATCAAATGCAGGTTGCCAGGCGCCCCAAATTCCATAAATGATTTGAGGGATAATGGAGAGACCAAGACCACTTGAACTATTGAGAAAGACAATGATTGCTTTTTTCTCTTTTCTTAGTCCAACGACATAACTTTTAAAGCCCTGGTTATCACCCCAGTGCCAAAACGAGTCACCCTGATCAAGTCGTTGAAGTCCCCACCCCAGCCCCCAAGAAATGGAGTCGGAGAGCTTGCCAGGATGTTTATGGATACAATTGACACACCCCTCTTCCACTCTTATTTGAGGCGACATCATCTGATCCAACGTTTCGGCTTTTAGTCCAATGCCTTTCATGATCGCAATGATGAATTTGGCATAGTCTAACGCCGTGGTATGTAATGTATAAGCCGCATTTCCTGACGGAGGTCGCGGACTATTTATCGGAATACCGTCAGCATTGTGTCCTGAAGCCTTCACTCTCTCATATGCGCTTTGCCATATAAAACTACTATGTGTCATCTGCAGAGGTTGAAAGACCCTCTTTTTTAGAAATTCTTCGATAGACTGCCCCAACAAATGTTCGGCTACTTTTTGCAAATAGACAAACCCCTCGCCAGAGTAGCTAAATCGCTCTCCCGGCTGAAAATAGATTTTCAATGATCCATCTCTCCAATTGGGAAATCCGGTGGTATGGGATAAGACCATTCTGGCTGTAATAAGATTGAGTCTGGCATCATTTTCAATAGCGGGATAAGGAAGATATTCAATCAAAGGCCTATCTAAGTCTAATAGACCTTCTTCAACCAGTTGGAGACTAGCATAAGCAAAAAACGGGCTTGCTAAGGGATGCGGCTTCAAAAACTGTATCATCTTCTATTGGATCACCGGATTCTGCATTTTTTACACCATAATTATTATGACGCTTAACTTCAGCATTTTCGATAATAACGATAGCCATGCCCGGAACATGGTTTTTTTTCATTAACTGCAGCATTTCCACCTGTATACCACAATTGAGGATGGATCGAAAGCGTCACATTTCGCTATTCTTTAGGCATGATCGTTTATTCAAAGAAAATTATTCAATTTGTTGATGAGATCAAACGCGCGGTAAAGGATGTCTTATCGAAGGAGATCCGATTGAAAGTCGCAGGCGATCGCTTCTACGACAAACGCTATTCATACCCTATCAAAGTAGTAGTCTATAACAATAAAAGCATGCTCGGCTACTTCGATCCGCATTTTTATGAGCTCGGCTTTCACGAACGCCTGATGCACTCGAGTCAGCTCCATAATGTGATCCGGCATGAACTGGCCCACTACATGACGTTTATCGCCCATGGAGCGACCGATCAGCCTCACTCTCCGGAATTCCGTGCATTTTGCATTAAGATGGGCTGGGACGAAGAAGTCTACAGGGCCACTATCTGCTTGGAAAACGAAACCGCTGCTGTACAAGAAAGCGCAGTACTCAGAAAAGTGCAAAAGCTCATGGCCCTTGCCGCCAGTAGCAACACGAACGAGGCAGAGCAAGCGATGATCAAGTCGCAGCAGCTCCTCTTGAAGCACAATATGGAATATACCGGTGAGACCGATGAGGAGAGGGTATTTCTAAAGCGCATCATGAAGCAGAAGCGCGAAAATGCCAAAATGCGCTCGATTGCCACTATCCTGGAAACGTTTTTCGTGAGCATCGTCTATTGCCGCGCAGCCGACTTTACCTATTTGGAAATTTTGGGCAGCAGCGTCAATATCGAGATCGCCGAATATGTGGCAGGTTTTCTTGAAGCGGAGCTAGATACATTATGGAAACAAGCACAGCGGCAAGCTAATTTAAAAGGGAAGATTGCAAAAAACTCCTTTTTCTTAGGTCTTGCTAAGGGATATTGCAATAAGATCCAGGCGCTCAAAAGAGAATACAATAGCGACGTAATGCATGCCCTGATGGTCATTGAAAAGAAACTGACCCTCGCAAAAGCGCTGGTCTATCCTCGCTTATCCTCAACCAGAAGCGGGGGAAACTATTGCATGGAATCTTCTGCGGTGGGTGAGCAGATGGGAAGACAGCTCACGATCAATCCCGCTCTCAATAGGTCTTCGCAAGCAGTCTTAGCTTATTTGGAGTGAAAGTATGGCCAGTGTCAATAAAACAGCGACATACAAATTTGTCATTGTACTCAACGAAAAGGCCCCTATTGGCAAACTCCTCAGCGCTTGCGGTCAGCTCGCTATGTCCTTACAAGCCGATGCCACGCCAGAACAGCGCGCAGATATGTCCTTTATTCCTTTCAGCGGCCTTGCCACACTGTCGACCTGTTCATTCGTTGTTCTAAGAGGGACAGCCTCTCAGCTACTCACACTCTACACTATGGCCAGGGAAAAGGGCGTTCTTTCGGGAATTTTCACGAGCACCATGTCATTCAACGGTAATGAGGAAGATCTCATTCTTAAGACGAGGAATACCCCGTTAGATCAAGTAGAACCCTATGGAGTGGGTCTCTTTGGGCAGATCGAGGAACTATCTCCCCTCACCAAGAAATTCTCGGTGTTTAAATAAGCTATAAAGAACCTTCTGGCTCTTCGACGCCTTTGTGCAAAATACAGTTGTCTTCATAGTGGTCATAGTCCCACTGTTTGCAATAGCAGTGCTTGCCATTGGGATCATCTGCGATATACGTGGGGTTGTCAGAGGAGGTTTTCTTTCTCCAATTACATATCTGAGAGCACCAGCAGAGACAGTCTGAATCTTTCACGCACGTTTCTTCCGAACAGCAGGGCTGCTTTTTTTCACCAGAACAGCTGGATAAAATAACTACAAGAGCAAGTAAAATCGCTTTCATTTCTTCCTCGTCTTACGGGTTTTGAGGGTAAATCCATTTACACACAATAGGATAATCGCAATAGGAAAGAATAGAATGATCCAAACGATCAGCCAAAATAGCGATCCATCATACTGCAGCTTATATGCTCGTTCTTCTTCCACCCTTGGTCTCCTTTTCCATTTAAGTAATATAATTTATTTAAAAGATCAATAAAATAGAAGTGCCTTGATGTTCTATCAAGGCACAATTGGAAAAAAAGCTAAGATTTATCAATCGCCTTGTGGGCTTTTTTCTTAGCAGCTTCTTTTGTTTCTTTTGCTTTCTTTTTAGCACTTTTTGCAAGTTCTTTAGTCTTTTTCTTTGCATCTTGTGCTTTTTCTTCTACTTTCTCCTCAGCATTATCTATTTTTTTTCCAATTTCTTGACCTGTATTTTTATGGCCTGCATACACATTCGTAAACACTCCACATACAAGAAATGTGGCTATGATCATTTTCGTATTTATTCTCATAAACATCCTTTATTTGAGTTTTTACTGTTCTGCATTTCCATAAATAATGATGTGCAGATACACCACTATTTCCAATAATTGTACGCCGATGGGTTAATATAACCTAGTGGTTCTTGACAAATCAACTTGGCTCCCATAGTTTTGGGTTTTTCGGAGGAGAGCTATGGCAAAGCTTACAGGTAAAGTGGCAATAGTAACCGGAGCATCAAAAGGCATCGGCGCTGCCATTGCATTGCATCTCGCAGCAGAAGGTGCGGCTGTCGTAGTAAACTACGCTAGCAGCAAAGAAGGTGCAGATCGCGTTGCCAATGAAATTACTCGTAAAGGAGGCAAAGCGTTTACGTTGCAAGCACATATCAACAACCCAGCCGAGGTTCAATTTCTCTTTGCAGAAACACTCAAGAGATTCGGCAAACTCGATATATTGATAAATAACGCCGGCATCTATGAATTTTTGGCTCTCGAAGACGTAACCCCTGAACACTTTCACAAAACATTCGATCTAAATGTGCTGGGCTTATTGCTTGCTACTCGGGAAGCCGTCAAATGCTTCGGCACATCCGGTGGAAGCATCGTCAATATCAGCTCGATCTCAAGTAGGTCTGCTGTACCAAATACTTCTGTCTATAGTGCTAGTAAAGCCGCAGTTAATGCTATTACAAAAAGCCTAGGAGCGGAACTCGGGCCTCATCGCATTCGCGTGAACGCTGTGAATCCAGGCATGGTCGAGACCGAAGGCACTCATTCTCAAGGCATTACTGAGAGTGATTTTCGTAAAGAAACTGAAGCACATACACCCCTCGGTAGGATTGGGCGGCCAGATGATATCGCACCAGCCGTTGTATTCCTCGCTTCAGACGATGCGTCTTGGATCACCGGAGAAACGCTCTTTATCACTGGCGGGCTGGGCTAAGTCGAGTCAAGAATAGAATGATCCAAACGATCAGCCAAAATAGGATCATCCCCTAGTCAAAACGAAACTGTTCCAAAATAAATACAACTAACGCATACTTAATCCGCTTTTTTAACTATAAGCCTATCCGCAAACTCAGGCTTCGTCGATTTTCGGGATTATTTTGGCCTATTTTCGAATTCGAATTGCAGGGGTCATATACTCAGTTGATATTACCCCTGCAATTCGAATCGAAAATAGGCTCAAAAGAACCAGAAAATCGACAGAAGCTGAGTTTGCGGATAGGCCCATGGAGAAGACATGTCAACAAAATTAATTGAATCCGCTCTAACATTTGCTAAATATGAACCAATATCTCGTGAACACGCACAAAGCACAAAAGCTGCCAAGAAGGAGTTTCAAACTGCATTTTTAACACTGTCCTCTCATCAAAATGGAGATGAACGTACTGCGTTTATCAGCCAATTATCAGGTAAAGCAGTAGCAAAGGCCACTGATTGGTGCCAAGATAAATTCGATGACAAAAGACAAAAACTGAGCTGCAAAAATATTTCGGAAACCGCAGTAAAAGAAAAAGCAGACAAATTTAACAAAGAGCGTGCTAACCTTTACACCATTCCTCAATGGGTAGAGTTTCGCAAAAGCAGAAAAGATGTGATTGAAGGGGTGAATACTTTAATGAATAGTGCCACCGATTTTGATCAAATCGCTCTTGCGTTCAAAGCAAAGGGAATTTCTGATGCTATCATAGCAGAAATCAGAGACCTTGCTGACAAATATAGAATATAACTCTCCTTCCTTTTCATTCGAAACTTGTGGCTCCCTCGAGTTTCGTTTTCTTTAGCTTTATAATTTTCTCTTTGTTACATCGTAAAAAAAGGAGAAAAACCTATGCAAAATGCAGATCATGAAAAATTTATGCGCCGGGCAATCGAGCTCAGCGAACAAGCCGGCATCAAGCTGAAAAGCGGCGGTGTTTTTGGAGCCGTGATTGTCAAAGACGGCAAAATCATTGCCGAAGGGTACAACAGAGTAATGAAGGATCATGATGCGACCTGCCATGCCGAAATCGATGCGATCCGAAATGCCGGCAAAAAACTGAAGAATCCACTTCTCGAAGGATGTACTCTCTATACAAGCGCTTACTGCTGCCCTATGTGCCTATGTGCTGCTTATTGGGCGCACATCGAGAAGATCTATTACGGCGCTAGGGTCGAAGATTCTCTGAAATATGGCGATTTTAAAGATCTCGGCTACTACGAAGAGATCAGAAAAGAGACTAAAGATCGCAAAATCAAAATGGTCGAGTTCATGCGCGAAGAAGCTGTTGAGGTGTGGAAACGCTTCTCGGAAATGCCCGACCGTCCGCGCTACTAGGGAGTTTTGGAGAGCACTCCCTAATGCAAACCACGATCACGATCAATGTCAAAGTAAAGCCCGACGCCCTGCAGCCTTTCGCTGCATGGCGTGAAAAAATGGATAAGGCCGTCGCCTCATTTCCGGGTTTTGTGAGCATGGAGATTTTCCCTCCCCAATCCGGGAAAAATGATTGGATCGTCATTCAGCGATTCTTGTCTGAGAGCGACCTGGACGCCTGGCAGAAATCTGAAGTGCGGAGGCGCCTGCTAGAAGAAGTAAAACCCCTCCTCTTAGAAGAAGTTAAAGTAGTCGACTCCTCCGACAAGCAAAATGTCACTGAGGTATTTGTCACGAAAGTCAGCCCCCACATGCATGAGGCCTATCGCGCCTGGGCCGCCAAAGTACAGCAGATCGAGTCCACATTCCCCGGCTACCAGGGCGTCTATGTCCAGGCGCCATCGACGACCGATCAGCATGGGACGTGGATTACCATGCTCCGCTTCGACACCCCCGAGCATCTCAATGGGTGGCTCCTCTCGAAAGAGCGGAAGGAGATCTTGAAAGAGAGCGAATCGATGGTCGAAGAGCTGCAGAGCCACCAAGTCGTGAGTCCTTTTGCAGGCTGGTTTGCAGGTTACGGCCAGGCTCCTTCAGTCTGGAAGCAGACGATGCTAGTCCTCCTCGTGCTTTTTCCTATCGTGATGCTCGAACTCAAATTCCTGTCGCCTGTCACAAGCTCTTTAAATTCCTCACTCGCCACTTTTATCGGCAATGCGCTCAGCGTGACTCTGGTCTCTTGGCCCATGATGGGTCTTGCTATCCGTTTACTGCACTGGTGGCTAAATCCCCATCCGGATCATAAGTTTCGTGCGAACGCCCTCGGACTCCTCGCTATTACCGGACTCTATCTACTAGAAATTATTTGCCTATGGAGGCTTTTATGAAAAAAAAATCGGAAGTCATCGTTTATTTTCGCGACATGCCAAATATGCACAAATATTGGGGATGGTTTTTATTAATCGGGATCCTACTCATTTCTTTAGGGGGTCTTGCAATCGGTTTTGCTGGATGGGCCACTGAGTTTACGGTGATCTTCTTAGGATTTCTGTTGCTGGGCGCAGGCATTTTGCAGATCATTAGCAGCTATTATGCCAAAAAATGGACAGGATTTTCCTATTCTACGCTTTTAGGGCTGTTCTACATTCTCGTTGGTACCCTGTGTATCTTTAAGCCCCTGCAGAGCGCTGAAGGGATTACACTGCTCATCGTCGCCCTGCTTTTGCTGGGAGGCGCCTTTCGCCTTATCTCCGCTCTCTATTACCGCTTTGACTACTGGGGCTGGATGGTGTTTAGCGGATTGATTTCCATTCTCCTGGGGGCTTTGATCCTCGCCGAGTGGCCGGCTTCAGCCTTCTGGGTCATTGGGCTATTTGTCGGAATCGATCTTCTTCTAGCCGGCTGGTCTTGGGTCCTCCTCTCGTTAGCCGCTCGGGAATAAATTGCATTTTACGATCTCTCTGCTAATATAGTAGGGCTTACCGTAGAGAGATCGTGTTCCGCGTTGCCTTCAAAATGCTCATTGGAGATCGGGCAAAATATCTGCTCCTCATCTCCGCCCTTTCCTTTGCCGCCCTGCTTATCACTCACCAGGGTTCGATTTTCCTTGGCCTGCTGCGCTGGAGCACGGCGACCATTCGCAACACCCATGTCCCTCTATGGATTGTAAATCCCCTCGTTGAACAGCCTCAGGAGATCCTGCCCCTGCTCGATACCGATCTGACGCTCGCGCGCTCGGTAGAGGGTGTCAAATGGGCGGTTCCCGTCTTTTACTCCATCCAGCAGACGCGCCTCCAGAGCGGCGCCTTCCGCCCGGTAGAACTCTTTGGCCTCGACTCCGCCACGCTGATTGGGGCTCCAGCCAAAATGCTCGAAGGGAATATCGAAGACATCTGGCAGGATGGCGCCGTGATTATGGACGAGGCGGGGATAGAGCAATTCAGCCGAGGAAGAGAAAAACCGATCGCGATCGGCGACTACCTGGACATCAACGACCATGAGGTCCAGCTCGTCGGCATCTGCCACTCCGAGCGCTCCTTTTTCGGCTACCCGCACGTCTATACGACCTATGACCGCGCGGTCCAGCTCACCCCTGCGCGCAGAAAAAATCTATCCTTTGTTCTGGCAGCTCCCGAAGAAGGGGTCGATATCCAAACCTTGGCTAGGCGCATCGAAACGGAGACGGGGTTAAAAACCTTTACGGAAGAGGAGTTTTTCTGGAGCTCGATCTGGTGGGTGGTCAAGAACACAGGGATCCCTATGTCTTTTGGCATCACGATCATCATGGGTTTTCTCGTCGGCGTCGCGGTGGCCGGCCAGACATTTTACTCATTTGTTTTAGAAAACTTGAAGCATCTCGGCGCGCTGAAGGCAATGGGCGCCAGCAACTCTCTCCTCTGCCGCATGCTCCTTTTACAGGCGTTTCTCGTCGGAATTGTGGGCTATGGCATTGGAGTCGGGCTTACGTCCACCTTTGGTCACATGGCGATCCAAAAAGCGGCGATTCCCTTCTATATGCCCTACCACGTCCTTGTGATTACATTTGTCGCGATTTTACTGATCTGCTTCTTTGCATCGCTACTCGGCATCCATAAGGTCCGCAGGTATGACGCCGCTGAGGTGTTCCGTGGATAAAGCGCCTGAAATTCTCGTCGAAAACGTCTCCAAGTCCTTTGAACAGGGCGGAGATATCCTGCACGTGCTGCAGAGCGTCTATTTCGAGGCACGGGCCGGCGAACTCGTCATGATCGTGGGACCCTCCGGCAGCGGCAAGACGACCCTCTTAAGCGCGATCGCCGGCACGCTGCGCACTGATGCGGGCTCTATTCGCCTCTTTGATTTCCCGCTTCAAGACAAGACACCCTCTGAAATCACCGCCTTCCGCAAGCGCCACATCGGCTTTATTTTCCAGCAGTTCCACCTCATCCCAACTCTGACGTGTGGAGTGAATGCAGCAATACCCCTTCTGCTGAATGGCTGGGACTACGCAAAAGCCCTGAATGAGTCGCGCGCAGCGCTCGAAGAAGTCGGACTGGGCGCTAAATTCGACAGCCTGCCCAAGCACCTCTCAGGTGGTCAGCAGCAGCGCGTCGCTATCGCCCGCGCCCTGATCCATAAGCCCGCTCTTGTCATCTGCGACGAGCCCACATCGGCCCTCGACGCCGAATCGGGGAGCAAGATCATGGATCTCATCGCAGCTCACGTGAAAAACAGTCACCGCGTGGTCATTGTCGTGACACATGACTCGCGCATTTTTAAATACGCCGACCGCATGGTCAAAATGGATGATGGAAAGATATCGTATGCTTCGTAAAAAACTGGCTTTTGTATTCGCTTTATTGGGGGTCATCTCTGCCGTGTGGGTAGTCAAAAAGTCGATGACTCCACCCTTAGAGCCTAAACCCATCGTCCTCCCTGCCCAAAAACCTCAGTCCAATAGCATCGCAGCGTCGGGAATCATCGAAGCCGTAGGCGAAAACGTGGCGGTTGGCTCTCCATCCGACGGTATTGTGCACGCTGTCTTTGCCGATGTGTGGAACCCGGTCAAAAAAGGCGATCGCCTATTTAAGTTAGACACACGCGAGCTGGATGCTGACCTAAAAATCCATCTGGCGAAAGAAAAAGTTGCCCTTGCCGAGCACAAAAAAGTCCAAGATCAGCTCGCCCGCCTGCGCTCGATCAAAGACGCACGAGCGATTAGCCAAGAAGAGCTCCAATCTAAAGAAAATGATGAGATGGTGGCGCGTGCCACCTGGCATCAGGCGCAAATGGAAAGAGAAAAGATCGAGGCGATGATTGAACGCCTCATCATCCGCTCTCCGATCGACGGCGTCGTGATCCAAAAGAACATCAAAGCAGGCGAATACATCCTATGTGCCCATACTGACACTCCCCCATTTGTCGTCGGAGACTTAAGCGCCTATCAGGTCCGCGTCGATGTCGACGAGCATAATGCCTCGCGGATCGCCCCTATGGCGTCTGGTGTCGCCCATCCTAAAAACCGCCCCGAGTTCGCCATCCCACTCCACTTTGTGCGCATTGAGCCCTATGTCATCCCGAAAAAGTCGCTGACGGGTTCGAGCAAAGAAAAAGTCGACACGCGGGTTTTGCAGCTTATCTATACCTTTACGCCCCCGCAAGATTTGAGCCTCTATATCGGCCAGCAGGTCGATGTCTTCATCGAACGCCACGTTGAGGAGAAATGAAAAAAGCCGCTCTACTTTTAATCCTCCTATCTGCGTGCGGGAAATACCAGCCCGATCTCCCCGAGACGGAAATTCCCGTTAGCTGGAAGCAGACGGTGCAGTCGGATGCCGATTTTCCCCAGAAAAATCGCTTTTGGGAGCTTTTTAATGACCCGGTCTTAAACGATCTCGAAGAGGAGGCGATCCGCGCCAATTTTGATCTGCAAATCGCTATGTCTCGCATTAGCGAAGCCAGAGCGCTCGTCAAAAAAGAGCATGCAAAAACCCGACCCACAGCAGATTTTAACGGCTATGTAGAAGCCGACGAGACGCTCATCAACCCGCGCTTTTTCGGCTCTCCGCACAAGTTGGAACGGGTCGAGCAGCGCCAGTATAACTTCCTTGCCTACTTTGGCTATGAACTCGATCTGTGGGGAAAACTAAAAGCTGAGGAAACAAGCGCGCGGCATCGAGAAGAAGCTGCCGAGTGGGAATATGAATTCGTCTACCAAAACGTCGTCACTGAAGTCGCCACCCGCTACATCTCATTGCGCACCCTAGAAGAAGAAGTGCTCTATTTATTCCAGGCGGTAGAGGCGCGCAAAGACACGGTCGACATCTATTCATGCAGATCCGAGGCGGGGTGCGAGTCTGATTTGAATCTTTCCAGCGCCAGACTCGAACTATCCCTCGCTGAAGCACAGCTGGAAGCCGCCAGAAGGTTGCGCACTATAGAAGAGAACGCTCTTGCTCTGCTCCTCGGCAGAGCACCCTCCTCTTGGACACTCCCCATTGGAACACTCCCCTCTGCCGTTCCCCCCGTTCCTGCCATTCTGCCCTCAGAGGTAGTGCTTAGAAGAGCCGACGTCCAGCGCGAGCTGAGCCTTGTCGCTGCCGGACGCTCGGACGTCGACGTGGCGATCAAAGACTATTTTCCCTCATTCCCTCTCACCGCGACCCTTGGACTGTCTAGCCCTGCACTCAAACACCTCTTCGAGTGGCAGGCGCGCTACTGGCAGTACGCACTTAACATCCTAGCGCCTCTCTACGACGGGGGCAGGCGCAATGCAAAGGTCAACCTCACAAAAGCAGCCTTTAAAGGAGCTTTTGCCTCTTACCAGAGGACCGTAAATCAGGCTTTTCAAGATGTAGAAGATGCCTTGTCGGGGATCCATTATCTCCGTCTGCAATTCGATGCGCAAGAACGCGCCTTAACCGCCGCGCAAGATACCGCCTATCTCGCTAAAGACCGCTTTGATTCAGGGCTAATCTCCTATCTTCTCGTCTCAGACACGGAAAACACCACTCTGGAGGTAGGCCGTCGCACCATCGCCTTAAAAGGCGAGCAGATCCTCGCTTGGATCCGCCTTATGCGCGCTCTGGGTGTTCAGAGCGATTGAATGAGCGCATCTCTGATGCTAAAAAGAAGGGATTCATCCAAGACGAAAGAACGATCGTATGGGGCGTAGTTTTTGCCCCAACGCTGATCCAAAAAGACCACCCCACTAAATTCACGCGCTGTTTTGTAACGCGGTACGCAATGAACATGGATTCTTTCAGACACATTGCTCAAGGCAGCATAATTCATCTTATCGGGCTTGAAAAGGGTATTTAGGGCATGCTTCACTTCTTCCCCGATAAGGAAAAACTCATCTCTCACCTCTCCCTCAATCGCTAAAAAATCTTCCACTTTCTCATCATCTTTCAGTTGGATAAAGACGCGTCCGAGATAACACTGATTTTCATGCAGATATACTTCCCAGTGTTTGTAGGATTTTATTTTAAGTTTTTCATAATCCATGTGTTCTCCGGGTAGGGCCTGTTAATCAGAACCCATTTTCATTGCATTTTTCATTTGTTCCACTACTTTTTGGGTTTCAGCGGGTGGTAGGGGCTTGCGCGCATTCGCAATGACCATTTTGAAGAGGAGTGTTACCATCGAATCATCCCCTGCTTTTCGGGGAATGTAGTGAAAATGGACATGAGGGACCGTCTGTCCCACCTCGTACCCATTTTTTTGCAGCAAAAGGTAAGCAGATGTCTCAAAAACTACAGTTACTGCATCATTGACTTTTTTAATCACCCGCCCCATCTGCGTTATTTCTTCATCGGTGAGCATTTCAAACCGCTCCACATGCCTTTTAGGGATAATCAGGCAGTGGCCGGGCAAGACCGGCTTATGGGTGTAGAGCGCCAGGACGAGATCGTCCTCATAAAATTTTTGAAATTCCACGACTTTTTCATCGCAAAAGGCGCAATACCCATCAGATGGTTTTTTCGAATAGAGAAAAAAGTAGCCTATAGCCACGCAACTGACTGCAAAAAGGATGTAAAGGGATTTTTTGTGCATGTGCAATTTTCCGTACGTTGATAATATACCACAATTCTATGTTAAGGCCAATTTGCTTCAGAGTATTTCGCTCATTCAATTTTCTGTCCCGCCTCTTTTTGATCATCAAAAGAGATGTTTCACCCAAACTAAATCTAACCCCCCAGGTGATATGACTAAAGCTAGTAAAGTCGGTCTATTCTTACTATTTGGAACAGTCGCTCTGACCAGCGTCGGTTTATTTGCTCAAGAAAGTGAAAAAAGCGCACCTATTATCTACTCTTCATTGGAAGGAAGGCTGTGGGTGGAAAAATGCGTCGCCAAGCATCCTGAAATTCTGTGGCTAGCTGACGCCAATGTCCGCAAAACCGAAGAGGGACAAGCCACGAGCCAAGGACCCTATTCAGAGCAGCTCTTCGGCCAAAAGTTCGTTGAATTCGACCGCACGATCATGACCCTGCACTGCCTCAAGCTCATTTTAGATGGCAGCGACAAGGCCTATGCCACGTTCACTGCCGCACAGCCCAAAGACGCTAAACTATCACGCGAAAGCTTCCGCACCCTACACGAACAAGGCCAGGCCCTACTCAAATCCAAGTGGGAAGGTCTTTCTGAGCAGCAGATGGCAGAGGCAATGGAAACCGCTCTTGTACTCGGAGATATGGGAAAAAGCGGAAAAGCCCGAGAACTCTTCAAGCCTTTCGGTGTTACAGCTCCTGACCAAGATGACTTCTATGGAGAAGCGATGCACATTGTCGAGAAGCATCCCGAGCTCTGCCCATCGTTCGCCAGGCTTCCGGCTCCCACCAAAAAGCTTCTCGTTGAGATCGCTAACTTAGCCCACTATGGCCACGTGTATCACCTAGAAGGTGGCACTGGCATATTCAACAAACTCAAAGAAAGTAAAATCCCTCATAATGACCCGGTTGCGCTCTCATTTGATCTCTTTGTGCATACCTGCGATGTCGCCGGAGCTCAAGGCCACGTCAACAAGGACTCCTGTGTTGTTTATACGGAATCCACCCACAACGCCATGCAGGCTATGGGCCATTCTGTAAGAGTCCTCTCCGATCCGAACAAATCAGAAATGGATGCTTACAATGACTATGTAGCCACGCGTTCTTCTTGGCTCGGCTTAAATCCTCAAGATGAAGGCGACCGCGTCTTGACCCGCATAGGAGCTATGCTGCGCCTGTTTACTCCCGAGGAGGGAGCTATTCTCAAAAAGGCGATGGGCCAATTAGACGCGTCAAAGATCGCAGCACAACTCGATGTGAAAAAGGGCGACCAACCGGGCCGCACGCCTACTTACATGCCTGCTGTATTGGTGAATCTCTCCAACAATCCTATGCTAGGCTCTACAAAAGAAGAGCGTCTATCCAATGCGATCACAATGGGATTGCCCTTCATTGCGCGAGTGCTCGAAAAACACAAAGAGATGCTAGCAAAACATGAAGTGGATGCGAATATTCCTCTCAACTTCAATAAAATGGCCGGAGTGGCAAAAACTGCGCCTGAGTCGTTGAAAGCAGAGTTTGCTATCGACCAAGAAGGCAATGTTTTTTTAACGGGAAAATAAACCTGTTAGTGAGATCACCAGGCACAATCCTGTTATAACTATTAGAGAAAAGCGAAACATTCCCTTTGCCCAGAGCCGATCATTGCCGCTCTTAAAGCCTGTGATGCATAGCGCAAGCCACGTCAGACCCAAAAGAGCCGCAACGGCGAGGGTTACATATCCCGTATAACCCATTAAAGTGAGCATCAGAGATACGGCGACGAAGCCGATGATGTAGAGAAGCATCTGTATTTTAGTGGCGGGGATGCCTTTTTTTGCAGGCAGCACAGGGATGTCGGCAGCCACATAGTCTTCCAAACGATAGATCGCAATCGCGAAGAAGTGGGGCATCTGCCACAAAACGAGCAGGGCAAAGAGCAAGGCCGCTCCCCAATCAAAGCTGGCTGTCACTGCACAATACCCTACAACCGGAGGAACCGCGCCGGCGATGCTTCCGATTGCCGTCCCATGCGTGGTGCGGTATTTCCAGTAGCCATAGACCACCACATAACCAAAGAAGCCCGCGAGAGCAACCCAGGTTGCCAAGGCCGGAGTGAATAGGGCGAGGATCAGGAGTCCGAGTATCCCAAGGCCAGCGGCATATATAAGGGCGTGGGGAAGCGCGATCACCCCTTGGACAAGAGGACGATTGCGCGTGCGCTCCATCTTTTGATCTCTATGGCGGTCTAAGTAGTTGTTGAAGACGCAGGCAGAGGCGATGACAAGGCCAAGGCCTGTGAGAGTTGCACAGAGCAGCCCGAATTGGATGGAGGCGCCTTTTGTCGCCAGCATAAAGCCTGCCACAGCGGTGATCAGATTTCCCAGAATGATTCCAGGCTTTGTCAGCTGGGAATATGCCTTTATCACATTTCCATGGTGTTGTAGTTGAGGTTAGACATGATCCAGAATGAGCCGAAAACGACGATCACTAGCACGAGGAGCATGAAGAGAAAAATCATCAGATTCCAGTGCGGTTTATGCTCAGCTCCCATATTGAGGAAGCAGAGCAGCTGAACGGCCACTTGAGTAAGGGCGAGGCCCACAACCATAGGGATGAGCACGGTGCGGTCAAACAGATGCTCAGCGACCAGTAGGTAAGCGGCCATCGTCAAGATAAGGCATGTAACGAACCCTATTACGTATATTCTCGCTATCCGCATCTTACATAGCCTCCAATAGGTAGACGAAGGTGAAGATAAAGATCCAGACGACATCCAAGAAGTGCCAGAAGAGCCTAAAGCAGTCGACGCGTTTTATATTCGCATCATTAAAGCCGCGAAAGCCAATCTGCGCCATCAATACAATCATCCAGAGCAGGCCAACAGAGATGTGGAAACCGTGGGTGCCGACAAGGGTGAAAAATCCAGAAAAATAGCCGCTTTTCTGCCAGCTATTTCCTTCGCGGACCAGCTTGGTAAACTCGGTCAATTCGAGAGTGACGAATGCAGCTCCCAGCAAGAAAGTGACCGCAAACCAGAATAGAGCCTTATGCCTGTTATTCTCTCGCATCGCTCCGGGTAGAAACCCGCAGGTGAAGCTGCTGACTAGAAGGATCAGGGTTTCGGCGAGCACAAAGGGCAGGCTGAAGAGCTCCTTGTTATACGTGTTGGGGTGGAGGACGACAAAGGTCGCAAAGAGAACGCCGAACAAAATACAGTCGGTCATCAAATAGACCCAGAATCCGTAAACCGTTCGTGAATGGACTACTTCTGCTGCACTACTCATCGTTTTGCTTCCATTTGTTCTACTTCTTTAGCTGTGATCGTGTACTCGGGATGATCGTCGGAAAGGCGATAAATCGTACATCCGAGGATAGCGAGAAAGCTCAAACCCGCGAGCCAGAAGATATGCCAGACCAGTGCAAAACCGAATACGAAGGCTAAAACCCCTAAATACATCGGGATCGGGCTGTTTTTGGGCATGTGGATGTCTTCATAAATGGGCTTCTTCGGTATGACACCATTTTTTATCGACTCTTTATGCACCCAAAAAGCATCGCGCGCTCTTCCATCCGGAATGATGGCAAAATTATACACCGGAGGAGGAGAAGATGTGGCCCACTCAAGAGTTCTTCCATCCCATGGATCGCCGGTGGTATCCCGATTCTGATCGCGCTGTTTCACGCTGACAAGCAGTTGTAAGATCTGGAAACCCAGACCACAGGCTATAAGAACGACGCCAAATGCAGCTACCCAAAATAAGGGCTCCCATCCCTGTCCTGCGTCATAGCGATCGAGGCGTCTGGTCGCTCCCATGAGTCCGAGGAGATAGAGAGGCAAGAACGCGGCTAAAAAGCCGAAAAACCAGCAATAAAAGGCGTATCTGCCCAGTTTTTCATTCAGTTTGAAACCGGTGATTTTGGGGAAGATATAAGTAAAGCAGGAGAAGAAGCCAAAGACGACACCCCCGATGATGACCGAATGGAAGTGCGCAATGAGGAACAAGCTATTGTGCACTTGGAAGTCAACAGGTGCAATCGAGAGCAGAACCCCTGCCATGCCTCCAAATGTAAAAGTAAAAGCAAACCCTAAGAACCAGAGCATCGGAGTGGAAAAAGAGATGCGCCCTTTGTGCATCGTAAAGAGCCAGTTGAAGACTTTTACCCCCGTAGGAACGGCGATGATCATCGTCATGATGCCAAAGAAGGCGTTGACGTTGGCCCCCGCGCCCATTGTAAAGAAGTGGTGCAACCAGACGATGTAAGAGAGGAACGTAATCGCAATAATCGCCCAGACCATCGACGTATAGCCAAAAAGAGGCTTGCGCGAGAAGGTAGAGACGACATCAGAAAAGACTCCAAACGCAGGCAGGATCAAGATGTACACCTCGGGATGGCCCCACGCCCAGATCAGGTTGATATACATCATCGGATTACCCCCAAAGTCGGGGGTGAAAAAATGCATCCCGAGCATGCGATCTAAGGCGAGCATCGTCACTGTCGCAGTCAGGATAGGAAAAGCAAACAGGATGAGAACGAGCGCCCCAATAATGCTCCAGGTAAAGATGGGCATTTTCATGAGAGTCATACCCGGACAGCGCATCTTAAAAATCGTCACAAAGAAATTAATGCCGGACATCAAGCTGCCCACGCCGGCAATCTGCACGCTCCATATCCAGTAGTCCACCCCGACACCCGGGTTGTACTTCAATCCCGAGAGAGGCGGATAGGCGACCCAACCGGTTGCGGAAAACTTACCGATAGCAAGAGAGATGATGACCAGCATGGCGCCGGCTGCAAAGAGCCAGAAACTGAGGGCATTGAGAAAAGGATAGGCGACATCGCGCGCTCCGATCTGCAGCGGAATCATTAAATTCATGAGGGCAAAGATGATTCCCATCCCCACAAAGAAGATCATCGTTGTGCCGTGGGCAGTAAAGATCTGCTGATAATGGAGAGGATCTAAAAGACCTTGTGCGTCGCCGATAGCCGTGACCTGCTGAGCGCGCATCAAAAGAGCATCGACGATTCCCTTGAAGAGCATCGCACCCGCTACGATCATGTACATCACGCCAATCTTTTTAGGGTCAAGAGTCGTCAGCCACTCTTTCCACAGCCACCCCCAGCGATGCTTGTAAAATAGAAGCCCGATGATGAAAATGGCGGCAACAAGCGAAAAGACGTTTGCTGTCGTTTCGATGGGATCTTGACTGAGAGCCTCAAGTGTTAATCTTCCTAACATACGCTTTTAGCGCTCCATGTATTTCATGACGATCTGGTCGTAAAGACCTTGAACTTGCAATGAGTAGAGTGCGACTGGATTGTTAATCGTCGGCTCCACAAGCTGCTTGTATACCTGATCGGTCAGACCGCTAGGCGCTGCCTTGACCGATTGCACCCACGCATCAAAATCTTCAAGAGTCGTAGACTCTGCGATAAACGTCATTCCGGCAAAACCCATTCCGCTTAAATTGGCAGAGAGGCCTTTATAGCTGCCGACCTCATCGGCGATAAGATGTAATTTCGTGCTCATTCCGGGCATGGCGTAAATCTGTCCGCCTAGTGCGGGGATCCAAAATGAGTTCATGGGAGCATCTGCAGTGATCTTGAAGTTGATGGGAGTATCTTTAGGAATCCGCATGTAATTAACCGTCGCAATCCCCTGGTCTGGATAGATAAAGAGCCACTTCCATTCGAGCGCCACCACTTGGACAGTTAAAGCCTTCACCTCTGAATCGAGAGGTTTGAAAGGATCTAACTCGCGGCAGCCTTGTAGGGTATAGACGGAGAGAACAAGAATGATAACCCCGGGGACTCCCCACCAGATCGCTTCAAGGAGGATGTTGTTGTCAACGGTGGGATCGTATTTCGCCTTGGTATTATCCTCTCTGTATTTCCATGCAATGTACCACGCCAGAAAATACACAGGAACGACGACGATTAGCATGAGAAGCGTCGAAATAATGAGGAGTCTGCGCTCTTTGACGCCGATCCATCCTTTCGGATTCAAAATAGGGATGTCCGCTCTGAGCATTAAACCCACTGCCAGAAGCGCAATTCCAATCGCTATCAGAGCAAGAAGTGTAATCTTGAATTTTCTTTTCACGTTTTCACATTTACATCAGCCAGCGCCCTGTTGTCTAGACTTTAATTTCTTTCCTCGGGTATTTTTTATGTCCTATGACTAAAAAGATTTCCTTCATTTCACTTGTCGTTCTCATCATCGCTTCGATCGACAGCATTAGGAATTTGTCCGCTGCCGCTCTTTTTGGAAGCTCGCTCCCCTTCTTCTTTATTTTTGCGGCAATCGTCTTCCTCATTCCCACCGCATTTGCCGCTGCAGAACTTTCTGCCGCATTTCCTGAAAAAGGCGGAGTCTATCACTGGGTCGATAAAGCATTTGGCCAGAAGTGGGCGATGGTGGCGATCTGGCTCCAGTGGATCAATACGATGGTCTGGTTCCCGAGCATGCTTCTGTTCATTGCCGGGACGCTGGCCTACCTCGTGCATCCCGATCTTGCTCAGGATAAAGCCTATCTCGTTTCGATCACTCTCATCATTTTCTGGGGGCTGACCCTCCTCAATCTGAAAGGCCTCCACGTTTCCGCTCTCATCAATAATATCTTCGCAACTATTGGCACGATCCTGCCGCTTCTCCTGTTAATCGGCCTGGGGGCAATCTGGGTGTTTAAAGGAGAACCGCTGCAAATCCATCTCAGCAGCAGCAATTTCATCCCTCCCCTCACCTCAACGACAAGTTGGGTCTCGCTCATTGCGATCATGGCCTCCTTTTTAGGGATGGAGCTCTCCGGAGTGCACGTCAACGACATCCGCAATCCGCAACGCAACTTCCCCAGAGCAGTCCTTCTGGCAAGCCTCTTCATCTTCCTGTCGATGCTGCTCGGATCGCTTTCAATCGCTTTTGTCGTCCCTGAAAAAGAGATCAGCTTGATCGCCGGCGTGATGCAACTTTTCAGCAGCTTTTTTAGCGCTTTTGGACTGACACCGCTGACGCCCATCCTCACTCTTTCGATCGTGATCGGTTCGGTCGGGATGATGATCAACTGGCTCATTTCGCCCGCAAAAGGCCTTTTGCACGCTGCCGAGTTCGGCTTTCTCCCCGCCTTTTTCTCGCGCAAAAACAGAGCCGGTGTCGCATACAACATTCTCTTTGCCCAAGCGATCATCGTCAGCCTCTTCTCGCTGATCTTTCTCCTGCAACCGAGCGTCAATGGCTTCTACTGGTTCTTAACCGCGCTGAGTACCGAACTCTACATGATCATGTACATCCTCATGTTCTGCGCCTGCATCCGCCTGCACTACTCGCACACTAAACGCGCAAACGCCTTTAGAATTCCCGGAAAACAGATGGGCCTTTGGACCGTTTCTCTTCTGGGAATGATCGGCTGCTTGACGACGATCACGGTCAGCTTCTTCCCGCCTGACAACGTGAACATCGGTACGCCTCTTCGCTACTTAACTATGATCTCAATCGGGAACGTGCTGACGATCAGCCCGCTCTTTCTCTTATTTCTCTATCAAGCAAAAACCAGGAGCAGGAGATAAACTATGCCGCACGCTCTCCCCGCACAAATCCAAGAAAAGCTCACCTCCTGGTTCTCATTTCCTGAGGAAGAACTCTACATCCAAGTCGCGACATCCGATAACAACCACCCCCACTTGAGAACGATGAAGCTCTACGACATCACGTCAAAAGGCCAACTTGTACTTCTCTCGCGCACAGAAACGCGCAAGTGGCGCGATCTGCAGCACAATCCCCACTTCTCCGCCTGCTTTTTGAACCTGTCGTCCGGCCAGCTCGTTGCAGAAGGCACCGTGGAACTAAAGACCTACCACAGCGACCCCGTATGCGCGATAAAATATTGGGAAAAGATGCCCGAAGAGTGGCAGAGCAACTATCTAAGAGCATCTCCTGGCACGACCCACGCTATTCCCCCCTCCTTTGGGATTATTTTAGCCCAGCCGCGCTCGTGGGAACTCTTAGAGCCGAACGAAGAGGATTACTTCAAAAGCACACGACTCCTGTTCCGCCTGATCGACCATTCATGGCATATGGAAACGCTCAAGCCCGCTTAGATTAGGGCGTGTCGTCAATTGATAAAAAAGTGATTTTTGAGGGATTTTTTGGGGCATTTTCGCTGCATATCTTGGACCATACTTGAAAAGTAGGCCAAGAAATGCAGCGAAAATGCCCCCAAAAAGACCCAAAACAGCACTCTTTAGCAATTAGCGACACGCCCTAGTTCTGTAGATTTTCATGTAATTATATAAAGGAGAAATATGGCAATAGCAACGCATTACAGTTTCCCACCAGTAAACGGCATAATTGAAGAGAGGGTAGCAATTCCCTCGCTGGATCTCGTGTTCACACACACGCTCGAAAAAGACTCTAAAAATGAGATCTACTCAGGTATTACATGCACGCATGAGACATTGCCTCAAGGCATGCTATTACCTAAAGTGACAACGAAGAACGTGAGTAAGGAACAGCTCGCAAAAATAGTAACCGTTGCAAATCTGGGGAAAATATATCAGCAACGCATACACTCTCTCTTTGAAGCAGCTTCAACTAATAAACGTAAAAGAAGTGATGAACCTGGAGCTCTTATCCGTTATTCAACTTCAGGGCCTTACGGCAATCAGCTCCCACAACGCACCATCGAGCACATAAACGTTATGGCTGCTTATACTATTTATGCTACAAAAACCAAAATGGTAGGTCAGCCCGACCAATCCCCAGTAAGAGTTATGGCAACTCGTCCAGCGGCGGATCAAGCAATTCAAATTGATAATATGGTGAAATCCGGTAAAAACAGTGTAGAAAAGGTGATAGACCTCGACGTGGTAAAACAACTCGATAGCCTTATGACTGTATTGGAGTTCAAGAAAAACGAGCTACAAGAAGTTGAGCAGATTATTTGGGGTTAAACCCCTATTCTTTTAAGGGGCTCAAATAAGCCCCTTTCATAACCCCCTCTTTTTCAAATACTTAATGTAATTACTCTCGACTAATTAATATTTACTTTATATACTTTTTATTATAAAATAATAATTATAATAAGGAGATAATTATGGGTGGAATTAAAGAATTAGGGGCTTCAGTTGCAGAAAAAGAATTTCGGCTATTGGGTGTAGAAACCGCCATTCGGCATGGCGAAGTGTCCGGTGAGTTGATCGAGTATGTCGATGCACTTAAAGACTCGATTGCAGATCTATCTTTACAGGTCGATACTTTTCGGAGCAGCAACCCTTTTGAGGGCCGAGATATTGGAATCATCAAAGGAACACTGAGCACATTTCAGAAGAGAATCCAAAAATGCTCTGAATCGATCATCCAGTGCAAAAAGACTCCCGAACAGCAAAGCAAAGTCAAAGAATTGAAAACCCTCCAAGAAAGCGTGCAAAGCTGCGCTCAAGATGTGTTTTCTGTAAGCACCGAGCTTTTTAGAGTCGGCGGAGAAAAAAACAAACTTATCTTGCAGGCAGAGATCTTGCTTAAAAACCCCCGCACAGCGGAAACAAAAAAGACCCTCACTGAATTACTCGATAAAGTCGAACTTCTCACTAAAAAAGAGGCCACTCTTCAAGGAAGATTGAGCTTTACGAAAGGTCAATTATCTAACGCAGAATACGCATTTAAGGCGCGCTTTAGGGAAGAAGCTGACGAAGTTGTCAAAGTTTCATTTAAAGAGTACTATCAGAAACTCTCATGAATATTTCACGCCATTTTTGCAGCCATATATCGAGGCGCATCTGAAAACTAGGCGTGGGCCGGCGGTAAAGAGCAAGGACGCGATAGGCAGAAGGTGCCGGCTGCCAGGATACAGGATAGAGATCTTCTGCTAAAAAATCGGGAAGAAATCCCACTTCTGAAGAACGCGCACAGATATCTGCTATCAGCGACCAGCTGGGAATACGCGCTTTAATCACAAGCGCTTCCGCGGCACTCCAGCGCTGCTGCAGAGCAAGCACTTCGAGCTGATCCTCCGGTAGAAGCACAGGACATACAGGCGCATCTTTCACTCTGGAATAGAGCTGAAAACAACCTCTCCCCACTTCCGTTGTCACTACCCCCTCCCATGGCGCATTGTCGAGCACAAGGGCGATGTCCGCCTCATCGCGCAAAACCGCAGCGTAGGCGCTGTCGGGGCGCATGAGTTTGAGATCAAGAGGCAATACAGCAGGAACAGCTATGCGCGCAATCGCATGCGTCGTGACGAGCCGCAAAGGCGGAGCCTCTTCCGCTGCAACGGTCTCGTGGAGGGCTTTGAGCCAGCTTTCGGCGCGCTCGAGAAGAAGCGTCCCCTCTCTCGTCAGGCGAAATTGGCGCCTCTCGTGCGCGCAAAGCGCCTGTCCGAATGCAGCTTCAACACGCTGGATCGCGGCGCTCGCAGCGCTTTGACTCAGATGATGGAGCAGCGCTGCACGGCCCAGATTTTTCAAATGAGCGGCCGTTATAAAGAGTTCAAGGTCGGCAACGCGCAGATCGCTTAAGTTTTTCATCTGTTTTCTCGATTTAGAAATTCAATTATATCGACAATACAAATATAAAACAATTCACCTATACTGGGGCTTATAGGAGAATAGGTCCATATGTTCATAAATATTTTTCAACGCATCTGTCGCTTTAATTTTGGAGATTTCGAACGCGAGGAGTTTAAAAAATTCCTGCGCATGGGACTGATCTTTGCCCTGATTATCGGCGTCTACTGGACGCTCCGTCCCCTTAAAGATGCGATTTTCATCCAACTCGTCGACAAGCTCCACCTCCCCTACGCCAAAACGGTTTCGGTGATCTGTCTTCTCCCGCTGGTCATGTTTTACACGAAGCTCCTCGAGCGCAAATCCCGCGAAAAAATGCTCGTCATCCTACCGACCTTCTATGGCATCGCTATTCTCTGCTTCAGCGCCCTCATGCTCATTGCACAAATCGACAACTCCCCTCTTCCATCGCTTCTGACCCATGTGATTGGCTATGTCTGGTATGTGTTTGTAGAGAGCTTTGGCTCGCTTGTCGTAGCGCTGTTCTGGGCCTTTGCTTCCGATACGACAGAACCCACACCGGCAAAGCGCGGCTTTCCTCTCGTCGTTGCTCTAGGCCAGACGGGCGGTATCATTCTTCCCTATAGCATCGGAGGACTGCCCCATCGCCTGGGCCTTGCAACGGATGCTCTATCGATGGCATGCTTAGGGGCGCTTACCCTTCTTATCATCCCGACCGTCGCCTACTTCCTCAAAGCAACGCCCAAGCATCTCTTGACCTCCTTTCACGGCAAAAATGAGAAAAAGGAGGAGACAAAACAGGAGCCCGGCTTCCTGGAGGGCCTCAAGCTCATGCTCAAGCATCGCTATCTCTTGGGGATTTTTGCGGCTAACTTCATCTATGAAGTGGTCGTCACGATCTTCGACTTCAACTTCAAGGTGGCGGCTGGAGCAGAGTACTCTGGAGTAGCGCTCAGCCACTACTTGAGCCTCTATGCTTCGAGTGTGAATATCGTCTCGCTCTCCTGCCTCTTGCTCGGGATCAGCAATGTGACCCGTTATCTCGGCGTCGGAACGGCTCTTGCTGCTATGCCCGTCATTGTAGGTCTTGCTCTATTCGGCTTCTTGACGCTTGATAGCTTGACCTTCCTCTTCATCTTGATGGTAGGGTCTAAAGCGATCAACTACGCCCTGAATGGCCCGGCGCTCAAACAGCTCTACATCCCGACGACTCCGGATGTGCGCTTTAAAGCACAGGCGTGGATCGAAACATTCGGTTCGCGTAGCTCCAAAGAGGCGGGATCGCTCTTCAACATGCTCCTCTCCCCTCTTCAATCGGCCTTTGGCGCAGTGGCTGGAAGGGCTCACTACCTGATGCTCAGCGGGGCCATAGGGTTTCCCCTGCTGGCATTTTGGCTAGTCACTGCCCTTTTCCTTGGTAGGACATTTAAGCGCGCTATCGATGAGAAAAAGGTGGTCTGCTAGGAGCGTTTGGTAGCAATTATGATCTGACCGTCACCGCTTCTCTCATGGTGAAAATGGCGCACAATGTGAAAATAACGGCTCAGATACTCTTCAAATTCAGCAAAGCTCCATTCTCTGATATGCGCGGGATTTATAGGCGGGCCCGACTGCCCGGCTAGAGGAAGCTTGTCGCGATCAGGTGTTGAAATGACAAGGTATTTGAAGTCTATTTGATCGATCCAATTGAGAAGTAGATCGGGATCAATGAGATGCTCAATGACGTCAGAACAGATGATTAGATCCCTCTCTCTTGCAGGGTAAGGGCAACTAAAGTCGCTTAGCATCCATTTTTTATGGGGATAGGCGTGAAGCAAGAAGTCAAAAGTGGGCTGAATCTCGCAACCTAACGTATCAAGGCCATCAAAATATTTTACCAATTTATAACCGGATCCACAGCCAACATCGAAGATATTTTTGAATCCATTCTCGTATACAATTTCTGCGGCGGTCGCATAGACTTCATCTTGGTATTCGTCTTTGCATTCTCTATCATCGTAATGGGTATAATGCGCTCTTGATGTGTAATTTTTCTTGATACAGTAATTTTTATTTTCCCATAAGAATCCTGAGAAAAGGAGAAATGGAAGTACACATATCATAATAATTTTTGCTCTTTTCAACACCTGTGCAAAGAGGTATCCTCGATGCTATGCGATATTTATTCCTTATTTTCACTTTAACATCTACAGCAGTCTTTTCTGCTGAAAACAAAGTCCTCCTTTTTGCAGGGAGTACCAGGCAAGATTCTGTAAATAAAAAGCTGATTAACGAAGCGGCTCGCCTCGCACGTGAGCAAAAGGCCGATGTCACAGTCATCGATCTTAGAGACTATGGGATGCCCTTTTACGATGGCGATCTCGAAGCCAAAGATGGCATGCCCGCCAAGGCCAAACAGCTGCGCAATTTGATGATCCAGAGTCAGACAATCCTAATCGCCTCTCCGGAGTATAATAGCTCGCTGCCGGCAGTGCTCAAAAACGCTATCGACTGGGCTTCGCGCACAGAAGCGAGCGGCTCTTCGCGCGACGCGTTCAAAGGAAAGAAGTTTGGCATCATGAGCGCCTCACCGGGCCCCGGCGGCGGCGCTAGAACTCTCGTCCATCTGCGCAGCATTATCGAAGCTGTGGGAGGAAATGTCATCGCCAAACAGGTGACCGTGCCAAATGCCTTCACTGCATTCGACGAAAAGGGAAAGCTCATTGACACTAAACTCCAAGCGGAACTCTCACAGCTCGTCAAAGACGCACTTTAGAAAATAGAGCGTTATTTGCTAATTTATTCCTCTATGATAAAAACTATTATTCTGCTTCTTTTTTCGCTGAGTGGTTGGGGATCGATTGAAAAGCACTTTAAACACGCAGAGAACAAAACCCCTCAGACACAGCAGATCAAAAATATCGACTACATCTATACCATCAATCTCGATAAACGCCCCGAAAGATGGGAAAAAGCCCTATCTCAGCTGAAGCCCTATCACATCACGCCTTACCGTTTCTCAGCTGTTTATGGATTGAATCTTTCCCCTCAAGCCCTAGCCGAGATTGGAATGACTTTTCGCCCTGGGATGGAAGCAGATCGATGGGTCATCCATTTCCCTGAAGAAGAATCGGGACAGCTTGATTATGACTTTTTAAGAGAAGAGTGCTTGGGCAAGAGCTATTTTTCCCGCTGGACATCGCGCGGCGCCATTGGATGCACTATGAGCCACCTCTCCGTTCTCCAGGATGCCTATGACGCAGGGTATGAAACCATCTGGGTGCTCGAAGATGATTTTCTCATTGTACGGGACCCCCACCAGTTGGGAGCGCTCATCGACAAACTCGACGCCCTCGTCGGGAAAGCGGGCTGGGATATTCTCTATACCGATGGAACAGCGCAAGAATGCAATCAAGACTCTCCCTCCCAATTGTGGTATCTCTGGCGCCCCGATCTCTCCCTCGATCTCAAAGCGCTGGGCAAAAAACAGAAAATCAGCGAAGAGTTTGCCAAGATTGGCAATCGCACCGGCACCTATTCCATGGTGATCCGGCGCTCAGGCATGAAGAAGATCCTCGACTTTGAAAAAGCACGCGGCATGTTCATCCCTTTTGACCATGAACTCGCTATTGTCCCCCATATTCAACTCTATGGTTTGAGATTTCCCCTTATCACGTATTATGATGGCCCTTCCGATGTTCAAACTCCTTAGTCTTCTACTCTTCATCCCAGCATGGGAGACCTATCAATCCGAGACGATCAGCAAACTGCCTCAAATCGCTGGCTGGTGCAGTCCGGAAAAAGCCCGTCTTCTCATGGACTTCATCCACGAGCATAAGCCGGAGATTTGTGTAGAGATCGGCGCTTTCGGCGGTTCGACGACATTTCCCCTCGCCCGCGCTCTACAGTATGAGCATAAGGGCGTTCTTTATGCGATAGATGCATGGGACAATAGTGCAGCCGCAGAGAGTTTTGCTCCCGGAGAACCTGATCACGACTGGTGGTCAAAAGTAGATATGAAGGCTATTCGCAGCGGGTTCGTTTCCTTGATTAAAAAGGAGCAGTTGTCCAGGTGCAAAGCAATACCGCAGCGTTTTGAAGAGGCGGCTGCCCAATTTGCCGATGGTTCGATCGACCTTCTCTACGTCGACGGGAGCGCTGCTAGTTTGCGCGAAGTGGAGCTCTATTTCCCGAAAGTGAAACAGGGCGGCTACATCTGGCTCAACGACGCCCACTATGATTCAAAGAACAAAGCTGTCGCTTTTCTGATGAGGAATTGTGAATGGCTCAAGAAAAAATCTCTTAAGAACCAGTGCGTTTTATTTAAAAAAAAGTAGCTTAGATCTATAACGAACTTTATATGATCAAGCGCACAACGACTTATCGACGCGAAGATATCGAAGGATATGACGCGCTCGAACAGCTTGCCCTCGACTTTCTCTGGTCGTGGAACCAGAATCACGCTGCCCATAAAGTATGGGAAGCGCTCGACCCCGGGTTATGGAATATACTGCGCAATCCCTGGGTCGTTTTGCAGACTGTCTCGCGTGAAACGCTGCAGAAAAAACTGTCTGATCCTGCCTTCCGCTCGCTTGTCGAATCGCTTGTTAAAACTAATCAACAAGAAGAAAAGACCCCCGCCTGGTTTCAGGAAAAGCACCCCAAATCCCCTCTCTCTGCCATCGCCTATTTCAGCATGGAGTATATGCTCAGCGAAGCACTGCCGATCTATTCAGGTGGGCTTGGCAACGTCGCCGGCGATCAGCTCAAAGCGGCGAGCGATCTCGGCGTTCCCGTCGTGGCGATCGGTATGCTCTACCAGCGCGGCTACTTCCGCCAAGAGATCGATAGAGCAGGGATGCAACACGCTCTCTATCCCTATAACGACCCAGGACAGCTGCCCATCACTCCCCTGCGCTTACCCAATGGTGAATGGCTGAGGCTAGAAATCGCACTCCCCGGCTGGTCGGTCATTCTGCGCGCTTGGGAAGTAAAAGTCGGACGCGTCAAACTCTATCTGCTGGACAGCAACGACGCGGCCAACTACCCCGCGCACCGCGGGATCACCAGCGAACTTTATGGCGGAGATTCCGAGCTGCGCCTCAAGCAGGAGCTCGTTCTCGGCATCGGCGGCTGGCGCCTCTTGGAGGCCTTAGGAATCAAGCCCGAAGTATGCCACCTCAACGAAGGCCACGCAGGTCTCGCTATTCTTGAGCGCGCCTCGAGTTTCATGAAAGAGACGGGAAAGCCTTTTGACGTCGCCTTAGCTGCTACTCGCGCAGGAAACCTCTTTACGACTCACACCGCCGTTCCGGCTGGGTTCGATCGCTTTGCACCTGCACTTATCGAACAGTACCTCGGCAAATACGCGAAAACAAGTCTCGGGCTCTCCTTACACGAGCTGCTCAGTTTGGGCAGGCTCAATCCTCAAGACGAAACCGAACCCTTCAACATGGCCTATCTCGCCATTCACGGAAGCGGAGCCATCAATGGCGTCAGCCGCCTGCACGGCAAAGTCAGTCGTCACATCTTTCAGCCTCTCTTCCCGCGCAGGCCCACGGAAGAAGTGCCCGTCGGCTATGTGACTAATGGTGTCCATATGCCGAGCTGGAATTCCATTACAGCCGGCGCATGCTGGACTGAGCTCTGTGGGAAAAATTGCTGGTCGGGCAGCTGCGAAACGACAGAGAAAGACATCCGCCGTATTTCCGATGCAACCCTTTGGAAGATGCGCACAGAAGAGCGCAAATCCCTTATCGAATATGCCAGAGCGCGCCTAGTGCGCATCTGGGAAGCGCGCGGCTTTCCTCCAGATGAAATCGAACGAGCCAAGCATATCTTCGATCCCAATACACTGACACTCGGCTTTGCACGCCGTTTTGCTACTTATAAACGGCCCAACCTTCTGCTACATGACACAGAGAGGCTCTTGCGCCTTCTCACCAACGCACAGCGCCCCGTCCAGCTCATCATTGCCGGCAAAGCACATCCCGCAGACAAACCCGGTCAAGCCATGCTCCAGCAGTGGATTCAACTTTTCCAGCGACAAGAAGCGCGCACGCATGTGATCTTCCTGACCGATTATGACATGCTAGTGACCGAATACCTCGTGCGCGGGGTCGACGTCTGGATCAACACCCCGCGACGGCCTTGGGAAGCATGTGGAACGAGCGGCATGAAGGTGCTCGGCAATGGAGGCATCAACCTTTCCGAACTCGACGGCTGGTGGGCAGAGGCATATTCTCCACAGGTGGGCTGGGCGCTCGGCGATGGAGAAGAGCACGGCGAAGACCCCGCCTGGGATGCGCTAGAAGCTAATGCCCTTTACGACATCCTCGAAAAAGAAGTGATCCCGCAATTTTACTCGCGCGATGCGGAAGGCCTCCCGACCCACTGGCTGGCGCGGATCCGCGAGAGCATGGCTAGGCTCACTCCCTGCTTTTCTGCCGATCGAGCCGTGCGGGAATACACAGAGAGCCACTATCTCCCTGCGGCTGAGAGCTTTAAAAAACGCGCTGCCAATAAGGGCGAGATGGGACAGAAGATTGTCGATTGGAGAAAGAAAATAGATCTCAATTGGTCCTACCTCCGCTTTGTAGAGGTCAAAACCCAAACGATAGGCAAAGAGCATGTATTTGACGTTCAAGTCTACCTCAATAGCCTTGAACCTGAGGCAGTTAAATTGCAGCTTTATGCCGATGGCAGTCTGGTTGAAATGGCCAAAGTGCGCGCCTTAAGCAGTTCAGCAAATACCTTCCTCTACCATGCTACACTTCCCAATACCCGCCCCATAACGGATTATACAGCTCGTATCGTCCCCTTTTTCCCTGGGGTATCCGTCCCCCTTGAAGCCACACAAATAATATGGCAAAAATAATTTACAAATAATAATTATTATATTATAATTATTATTATGAGCAGCTTTTTTATTCCATTTGAATCAGATTTAAATATATCGTCTATTGCAGGTTTAATAGAAGAGCCTTCAATCGAGGATAAGATTCGTGCTGATTTTGTCCAAAAGCAAAAAGAAGAAAAGGAGCTCGACAAAGAAGCGAAGAAAATCATGAATTATTATCGTAAAAAATATGGGTTTGATGAAGCCAATATCGCTGCATACGGCTTAGATATAAAAGAGAAACTGCGCCACGGTCATATCAACGGCAACCGCGCCCATATCGACAAAGTGATGACGACTATGTGCGAAGTACTCCAAGATTACGAAATCCAGTCCATCATCGATCGTTCACAAAGAACAGTTGAGGATATTCTCACCAATAAATTTGATGAACTCGTCAAAGACAAAGAAGAATAGCTCCTCGTAAAAATTGACTCCATTCTCTATATTTTCTTGTAGATGAGATGGCTTTTCTTCGTATTTATCCCCTCACTTCTTTCAGCTTCTTCTCTCGAATTAGATCCACAATCCTGGAAACTGGGCTATGAAGCTACAGATGATTCGATGTCTCTTTACGAATACACTCTAAACAACGAAACAGTCGACAACTGGACTGAACTCGTCACTATTCATTATTCACCGCCCTTGCAAATCACTCTCGCTCGCTATTTCAACCAGTGCCTCACTTTCTTAAGGCACCTTTCTTCTGAATACCCTTTAAACACACGCATCATCAGCAGCAGCAAAACAAGTCTTTTTTTTGAGTGGTGGATCAATGAAGGATCTCTTGCTCAACACGAATGGTGCAGCATTATCAGCGCGCCCGATGCGCTCTTTCTTGTGCGCTACACCACCAAAAAACTAGACAAAGTCGAAGAAATCAGGCCTCTCTGGGAAAAACTGCTTTCCGAAGTTGAACTCTTCGAATAGCAATAAAGGCTGCAAGTCCCATCAACATGAAATAAAGTCCCGGAGCAAAGACCCATCCCGTCTCCTTGTAGAGCCAGATGCTGACTGCTGAAGCAGGCGATCCGATGAGCTGTGCCCCGATCGCATAACCCAGTGAAAGAAGGGTAAAACGTGTGTGGACGGGCACCTGTTCCATCGCCCATGCACTATATGAAGCCCCAAAAGCCACACCCAACGTCACAATAATCATCCGTATACCGATCACAAGAGCAAGTGTCGCTCCATCGAGGAGATAAAATAGCGGCACGGCCAGGATAGCCATTACAAGGGCAGCCAGGCCCATCACCTTCTCTTTCCCCAAGCGATTTGCTAAATAACCAAAGCAGGGCAGAAGCGCCAGATCGAAGAGCAGAAGCAAGGTGTTCACCTTCATCACATCAGCTTTTGTGAGCTCGGTCACAAGAGGTACATATCCATTCATCAGAGTAAAGGAGAAGACGTAGGTCGCATTGGAAAAACCAGCTACGAGGATAATAGCGGCAAGCGCACGTCTATGCTCTTTTATAAGCTGCCAGACGCTGCTGGTTTTGACAGGCGACATAGTGTCTGTTATGCGTAGACGCATAAAAAGACCGATTATAGCTGTCGCACCGCCCAGCAAAAAGAGAAGGCGCCACTCTTCGCTAAAAAGAGCGACAAGGGCCGAGGCGATCATAATCCCCACAATGGTCGAGCAGCCGTAGATGCTGCTCATAAAGCTTCTTTGCGATTCGGGGGTCCTTTCTAAAACAAAAAGCGAGCCACCCGTCGTTTCACCGGCAGCGCAGAAGCTCTGCGTCATGCGCAGGAGTGCTAGAGAAAAGGGCGCCCAGAGACCCACTTGGCTGTAAAGCGGCAGGCAGCCGATGGCCATAGTGGCGATCGCCATCCCGCACAGCGATAGAAAGAGCGCGCGGCTTCTTCCATAGCGGTCCCCAATCCGCCCGAAAAAGAGCGAACCGAGGGGTCTTGTGAGAATCCCGAGCGGAAGCATCCCATACGTTAAAATCAAACCCGTTATGGGATCGCTGGGATCAAAAAATAAAGGGGCTAAAAATGGCGCAAGCAGCCCAAAAAGGGCGTTGTCGTAATGTTCTAAAATGTTGCCGATGATTCCGGCAAAGCGTGATCTCATGCTCTCCCTCCGCTAGTATGATCTAGATCAGGTGTTTAAGAGTTAAGTCCCCATGACTTTCTCAGCCTCTTTCGAGGCACCTCTGGCTGACAAACAGTATATACGATTGCCTGGAATCTGGTACATGGTCAATAAAGTTTTTATCGATATTGACTATGTACTTAGATATGGGATAAATAATATTTATATGATTCGCATCCTGTGCTTCCTGCTCTTCTTCATACAAGGAGTATGCCAAGAAAAAATTATCACGTCTCCCCCGCCATCGACTCCTGTTCGCGTCGATACGCGCTTTTATCTAATCAACTTTATCTCCCTCAATGAAAAGGAAGAAACATTTACAGCAGATGCCTACTTTACGTTTCAATGGCAGGATCCGCGCCTCATCTATTCCCCAGAGCCCGGTGAAACTGTAAGAGCCTATTTTGATGACGCGGCCAAGCAAAAGCTCACGCAAATCTGGTCCCCGCAAATTGAATTCCTCAACTCCGGCACGCCCATCATTAATAATGCAGGCCTTTTTATCTATCCAGACGGAAGAGTGCAGCACTACATGAGTATTACTGGCACCTTTCGCACCCATTTGGATCTTAAGGGCTTTCCTTTCGACAAGCAGCAGCTCAAGATTGAGGTCGATTCCTTTCTATGGGACCAGAACGTGCTTGTCTTTGTTCCCACTGAACATGAGGAGCTCACAAGTACGACTTCTGTAAGAAAAATCCACGACAATCTCGATATTATCAAAATCGATGAGAGTATAACCGAGACAAAAGGTCTACAGCTCGGGAAGCTCAATCAGACTGCGGAATATTCGACATTTGTCGTATCGATTTTCACGAAGCGGCAGCCGAGATTTTTTGTCTTTCAGGTCTTTGTGCCTTTGATTCTGGTTTTTGGGATCTCCTGCTCCGTCTTTTTTGCGCTTAAAGATCCCTTCTTAGACCGCATCATGATCTTCCTCACCTGTCTGCTCGTCTTTTTGGCGACGAAATTCACTATCAATCAGAGTCTGCCTCAGGTCGCCTACATGACAGTCATCGACAAGGCGTTTATGTTCTCCTATCTCTGCATCGGCCTCTCTGTGCTAGTTGCAGTGATCGAAAAACGCATCTTCCTGACGCGTCCAGAACGGGCTGAAAAGATCGATGCATTGGGAAGGTGGCTCATCCCGCTCTTCTTCATCGTAGGATGGCTCTACATCCTCATCTCCTCATTTTAGAGAGTGTTTTTACTCAAATAATTTATTATTAAATAGGAGACTATATGTCATTACCAGAAGTGTCACGTAAAAGAGCAAGAGAAGAAGATTCTTTCGAAGAAACAACTAAAGCTTATCGACCAGCCGATTACGAAGCAGTTGAAAAAGCAAAAGAACTATTAAATCAAGGTTTGCATCTCGTCAAAACTAATCCTATGGAAGGAATAAAATCCTTTTACGCGGCGCTTCAATGTCCATGTACTTCTGATCCTGAACTAAAAGCGCGTATTGCTGCCTATAACTGCAACTGTTTTCCTGAACATGGGAGTCCAAGAAATAAATCCCAGCGTTAAACAGGATATTTTTCGCATGGCTCTTGCTTTGCAAATAACACCCGCACTACGTGTGAAAATTCTCAGAATGCTCGGAGAGATCTATTACAATCTTTATTTTGCGGTTAGACCAGATATTTCCTCTCATGAACATCTCAAAAACTCCATCCTAGCTTTGCAAGAGGCAAAAAATATCAATGCATTGCTAAACGATCCTGCCATGAAAGAGACCTTAGATCTTCTTATTAAGGAAAGAATGCTAGAGCATGGAAGCGATTTTCGTTGAAAAGCTCAAAAGACGTTTACGGTTAGGCAGTCGCTTCCTGTCTCTATTGAATCGGGCGAGCGCGTCGCTTTTATTGGCCCCAATGGCATAGGCGGAACGGGAGCGTTCTTGATTTTAGGAACCTATATCTTTTATCGTGGGCTAAGGCGTTACGAATCGGGCAACTTTAAAATCTATGGATAAGAAAGAAGTCGCTGCCATTTTGGAAGAAATAGCGGTTCTCCTCGAACTCAAAGAGGAGAACCCTTTCAAAGTGCGCGCCTATCGCACTGGCGCAAGAGCCGTTCTCAACTTGGATGAAAACCTCGCCGATATCGTCAAAAAAGGCACGCTCGATGAGTATGAGGGAATCGGCGAATCGCTTGCAGAAAAGATCACAAAACTAGTGAAAACAGGTCGCCTCCCCTACTACGAGAAACTGAAGCGCTCCACCCCTGAAGGCGTGCTGGTACTCATGCAGGTACCAGGGCTTGGAGCCAAGAAAATCAACACGATCTACAAGAAGCTCAAGATCAAAACCATCGCAGGGCTAAAGAAGGCGTGCGAGAAAGGCCAGATCGCTACACTCCCACGCTTTGGCGAAAAAACGCAAAAAAACATCCTCGATACGATTGCGCATTTAGAGGGCTACCAGAAGAGGCATCTCTGGTGGGAGGCGATGCAGATCGCAGCCCCGATTTTAGAGAGCCTGCGCGCATTGAAAGGCGTAAAAAAAGCAGAAATTGCCGGAAGCCTGCGCAGGCGGCTGGAAACGATCGGCGATCTCGATATTGTTGTCGCAGCTGCAGCTCCTAAATCCATCATGCGCTGGTTTACCTCGCAGCCCTTTGTCGAACGCGTTCTGGCCAAAGGCGAAACCAAGGCGAGCATCCGCCTCAAAGAAGGGATGCAAGCCGATCTGCGCATCGTCCCCGAAAGCCAATTCGGCTACGCCCTTCTCTATTTTACAGGTTCCAAGGAGCATAATATCAAAATCCGCGAGCGCGCCAAAAAGCGCGGCTGGCTGCTCAGTGAATATGAACTCAAAGGCCCCAAACTTCCCAAAAATCCTACCGAAACGGATATCTATAAAGCGCTCGGCATGCCCTATATCCCCCCCGAAATACGCGAAAACCTAGGTGAAATCGAAGCCGCTCTCAAAAATAAGCTCCCGACGCTTGTCGAAGAAAAAGATATCCGAGGGACATTCCACAACCACACCACAGCCTCCGACGGCAGAAGTACACTCAAAGAGATGGTCGCAAAAGCCCAGGAACTCGGATGGGAATACATCGGGATCTCCGACCATTCCAAATCTAGCTTTCAAGCAAATGGCATGAGCGAGGAGCGCCTTTTTGCTGAAATCGAGCAGATCCGCGCCCTGAATCGCTCCAAAAAATTCCGCCCCTACGTATTTGCAGGCGTAGAGTGCGACATTCTTGCCAATGGCAGCCTCGATTTTAAAGATGATGTGCTCAAAGAACTCGACTACGTCGTCGTCTCCGTCCACAACTCTCTGCAACAAGATGAGAAAACGATGACAAAACGCATCATCCGCGCGATCGAAAACCCCTATGCAACCATGCTGGGCCACTTAACCGGCCGCCTGCTTCTGCGCAGAGAACCCTACAAAGTCAATATCCAAAAAGTCATCGACGCCTGTATCGCCAATGAGACGATCATCGAACTCAATGCAAGCCCGCTTAGACTGGACATGGATTGGCGGCTCTGGCATGCCGCCAGCGAGAAAGGGCTGCTTTGCTGCATCAACACCGATGCCCATAGCGCCGACCACCTGGAATTTTTAAGCATAGGCATCGGCATTGCGCGCAAAGGCTGGCTCGAAAAGCAGCAGATTTTTAACACCCGCCCTCTCAAGCAGGTGCAAAAATACATGAAACATGCCTTAAATTAAGGCAGCTTAAGATTGTTTTTTTGGTGCTTTTTTGGGCGCTTGAATCTTTTCACCGCTATGGTATCCACCCTGTTCGACACCAGCAGGTCTGCCCCCGCCTCCATGAGATTGGGCGCCTTTTGAAGATTTGCCGCTTGCACCCTGCTCCCCTCTGGAAGGTTTACCCTGCCCCTGAGGTTGAGCACTACCTGCATGTCTGCCGGTGTTCTGCTGAGTAGCAGAAGGTTTCCCTTGCCTTTGAGGTTGAGCTCCGCCTGTGTGTCCGCCAGCTTGCTGCTGGGAACCAGAAGGCCTTCCCTGTCCTTGAGGTTGAGTGCCCCTTGTGTGCCCGCCAGCTCGCTGCTGAGAACCGGATGGATTACCCTGTCCTTGGGGTTGAGCACTACCTGCATGTCTATCAGCCCCTTGAGCCCGAGATTCATTTCCGCCGCGTCCCCTTTTTCCTCCCTGACCACCACGCCAACGGCCATGACCATTATGACCGCGATGCTCTTTATGCCAATTATCGTAATCATTTCGAGCGCCGAACCAGAAGCCCCAATACCAGCCTGGGCCTATCCAAACAGTATTATTCCAATCATAGGAATAGCCATACTGCTGACAGTAGGCATAGTAGTCATTGTCATTATCAAACCAGTAGCCCCAGTACCAGCCCGGGCCATACCACTTACAGCCCCAATCGATATAGTTCCCATCTACATAATATCCTTCTGGATAGGAGTATCCATAAGGCGCACCCACTTCAATTTCCACTTGAGCCACTTCATTCGCAACTAGCGACCCTATACTAAGAGCCAATGCTCCAAAAAAGACTGATACTTTCATAACCCCTCATAAAAATGCCTCAGAGAGGTTCTTCTCTCTGAGGCGTACGAATTAAAATGACAATTTACGATTAATGATGTCCGTGTCCACCACCGCCGTGTCCATGTCCACCACCACCGTGTCCGTGTCCACCGCCGCCATGTCCATGTCCACCACCGTGACCATGACCGTGTCCGTGTCCATGTCCATGTCCGTGACCATTGTGACCATGGTGCCAGCCATACCAGTTGTTGAATGCCCACGCACTGCCAAACCAGACGCCCCAATACCAGCCTGGACCACCCCATACCGTTGTATTCCAATCATAGCTGTAGCCATATTGCTGGCAATAGTTGGTATAAGCGTATTCGTCATTAAACCAGTAACCCCAGTAATATCCAGGACCGCCCCATTGGCAACCATAACTTACATACCCATCATCATCATCACCATAGGAACCATCCGTGTAGTAACCATTAGAATAGTAACCATTAGAATAGTAACCAGGTCCGCCTACGCTAGCACCTGCACCCACTCCATCCACGCCTACTCCGACGCCGATTTGAGCGACTTCACCACCGGCAAACAGAGCCGATGCACTAAGGACCACAGCCCCTAAAAAAACAGATAATTTCATCCCACCCTCTCAATTAAGGTAATATCTTCAAACTATCATTTGTTGCGTTATTTTTAATCCAAAAAACAACAAACAAAATGAATACTAATAAACGCAACTAAACAAGTTCAATAACGGTTTCCGCTACCATTATTACCTCTTGCACCATTACTGCGCTGCTGCATTCCACCCCGGTTTCCGCTCTGCTGCATAGTACCCTGGTTTCCGCCATTACTGCGCTGCTGCATTGAACCCTGGTTTCCGCGCTGCTGAGTATCAGTCTTTCCGCCTCGTCCACCATGCCAACTGCCATTTCCATTATATGCGTGGTGATTGTTACGGAAATCGTTGAAATCAGGTGCAGTATCAAACCAGAAGCCCCAATACCAACCTGGTCCTACCCAAACAGTCGTATTCCAATCGTAGTAATAACCATACTTCTGGCAAAAACTGGTATAAGCAGTTTCATCTGCAAACCACGTTCCCCAATACCAACCTGGACCAGCCCAGTTACAGCCCCAATCGACATAATCCCCGTCGACTAAATAACCTTCAGGTGCATTACTGGTATTGGAAAAATTCCGATCTGAATTTGTATTGTTAGGATTTCTACTGTTGGGATTTCTGCTGTTAGGATTTCTATCATCGTAATATCTTCGATCGGAATTTCTATCATCGTAGTTACCATCATTCTCATAATAGCCATCATCAGAGTAGTACCCTTCACGAGTACCCGCACCTGCCTCTACTCCCACTCCATCTACACCAACGCCAACTCCGACTTGAGCGACTTTATTGCCTTGAGTAGCTTTGCTGACTTGAGCAACTTTACTGCCATCGGCAATAAGAGCCGATGCACTTAGGACTATAGCCCCTAAAAATACATGTAATTTCATCCCACCCTCTCACTTAAAGGTAATAACTTCTAATTAGCACTTGCACCATTTATTGTAAGCAAATATATAAAAACAATTCATAAGCGACTGATCCTGTTGCCTTATTTTTGCTTTTTGTTCTTTCCGCCGCCACGACTTCCACCCTTTTGTCCACCACTCGAAGATTTGCCACTTGCCCGTTTTTCCTTACTAGATGGTTTCGAAGTTGCGCGTTTACTGGATTTTTCATGGCGAGATGCATGTCGGTCATGCCCCCTTTTTCCTCCTTGACCTCCACGCCACCGTCCATGGCCGTGATGACCACGGTGGTTTTTATGCCAGCGATCGTAATCATTACGAGCGCCAAACCAGAAACCCCAATACCAACCTGGACCTATCCAAACAGTTTTATTCCAATCGTAGTAATAGTTATACTTCTGGCAGTACGAAAAGTAGTCATGTTCCTTATCAAACCAATAGCCCCAATACCAGCCCGGGCCATTCCATTGACAGCCCCAGTCGATATAGTCTCCATCTACGTAATACCCATCTGGATAGTAGTATCCACTATGTCCAGCTGCTCCCGCTTGAGCTACCTCATTTTCATTAGCACCTAGCGATGCAATACTTAGAGCAATAGCTCCTAAAAAGACAGATAATTTCATCCCACCCTCTCAATTTAATCCTTAATTCAGTAATTAACAGTTGAATGATTTTTTTGTAATCGAATAAATAGAAGAAGCGCTGGAAACAGCGCTTCTATCTTTTGTTAAGGACTATTAGTCTCTAATTAATGGCGTCCGCCATGGCCGCCGGATCTTCCACCGCCGCCACCTCTACCTTCTCCGCCACGTCCACCACGGCCTCCGTCGCCGCGATGCTCGCCGTCACGATTTCTGCGTCCATGATCCCAGTCGCCTTCATTATCATACCAGACGCCGCCGTACCAACCTGGACCTACCCAGATTACTGGCCCTTGATCTTCATAATAGTAACCATCATTATATCCATCATCATAACCGCCATCGACATCAACTCCGACGCCAACGCCGATCTGAGCGACTTCTTTTTCATTTTTGCTATCTTCAGCTTGAAGTACACTGAAGAGCCCTGCTGTTAAAATAAGTAAAAATCTCATCTTTCCCCTCCTCGGGTAATACAAATTTACTTATCATAGGATGGAATTTTTGTTATATTTTTTTTACATACCTTTTTTCGCATGGTGGTAATGAGATGAATTTTCTTCTGAAAGGAATCGCAATAGGCTTTGGCATAGCAGTTTGGATCAGTATTTTATGGCTATAGTATTAGAAATTAATCGAGCATACGTTACAACAGAGGCTGAACCTACCTGGACAGACACCATTGTCGATACAGTAAAAAGTATCGCTTTAGGTATTTTGGCTACTCTCGCAATAAGCCCCATTATTAACTATCTCACAGAAAAATCCTTTGAGCTCATGCAACAGTGGGGCTTCGATTTTTCTTCTGCGCAAGAAGCTGTTCAAATTTTACTGGCCTTGGAACCCGGAGTGCTAAAAGTCGCCTTTATCGGATATGTGATCTTTTTGGGACCTTTGATTGAGGAGTATCTCTTCCGCGGCCTTCTCTATCCCTTGATGCAAGAATGGATCGGAGATCCCGATAGCTACTTATCGAAGGCATTGTGTGTGCTAGGCAACGGACTCCTATTCGGCGCCATGCATCTTTCTCCTTTCCAAGGATGGACGAATCTTCCTGTTTTTCTCGCAACCTTTTTGCTAGGATGCCTTTTTGCTGCTCTGCGGGAATACACAGGAAATATCACCGCAAGTACAACATCTCACATCCTGCATAATGCAGCGGCTATTAACCCACTAATTTAATTTTTTCTTGAGACTATCTCAATCCTTGCGATCAAGCCATGTATTTGATAAAATGATTGCAAACAAGGATTAAATGATGAAAAAATTATTATTCTCTCTTTTAATTAGTACTTCGCTGTTTGCTTTTACTGTTCCTCCACATCCTACTATTAATGAATTCGAGAAAGAACTGGGGATAGAAGTCGTCCAAGGCGAAGAGACAGCTTCTAAGCTCACGACCCACCTGATTCTCGTTCATCACGGGCAAACCGACTGGTCTGAAACGAAGCGCCTACAAGGGTGGAATAACTTGCCGCTCAATGAGTTAGGCAAAAAGGAAACGAAAGAACTCGCAGATGAGATGTCAGGTCTCAAAGTCGCCGCCATCTACACCTCTTCATCACAAAGCTCTATCGAGACGGGCAAAATCCTTCAAGAAACCCTTACAGCCCCTGTTGTCCCGATGGATGAGCTGCGCGGCGAGTTCCACGGTGGAATTGAAGGCATGACAAAAGAACAGTATGAGCAAGACCCTCATTTTAAATTTTACTATTCACTCCCCACTGAAGAGGAGATCTTCTTCTCTTGCGGACCAAATGGCGAAAGTAAGGCCGACGTGGCAAAGCGCATCGTTCCTGCTCTGAAAAAAATAGCAGAACAACACAAAGGCCAAGCAGTCGTGATTGTCTCCCACGGCGGTTTGTTTAAATTTCTAAATTATGTGCGCGGAAAATACACGCAAGACGGCACGATCAGCATCCCTTACAGCAGTGCGATGATCATCGAGGCCGATGGCGAACATCTCTATGTGCAGAAAGATAAGACGCAACAGTCGCCTCAGCAAGACAGCGCGACGAATCAATAACGTGAAAGGGCTGCTGCCCATGCACGACTACCGTGAGATCTGTATCCACTAGGAGCACCAGATCCACTTTCTCCATTGCAAGTTCTTTCGCAAACCTCTCCCATAAAGGAGGGGCATTGCCTCCGGGCTTGATCGTGAGGATTAGTTCATCGACAATCCCTTGCCAGTGCGGCTGCTGCACAAGCTCAATCCCCGCTGCTTTAAGTCCCTTCTGATAAATCCCTGCTTCCATTGTCGGTCTAGTTCCTAAAATCGCGCAGCGATGTTTTCCGGAAGGTATCGCTGCCAAGGTCACAGTGACGATATTTAGAAGAGGGATGCGGATACACCCTTGCAGACGGTCGAAATAGAGATGCGCCACATTGCAAGGCATGGCAATAAACTCTACGCCCGTTGATTCAAGCTTTTTCAAGCCCTCGCAGATGATTTTTTCCATTGCTGGATGGTCAATAGGGCGATCGACATAAAAAGGCGTAGGCAATGAGTAGATCATCATCGGCGGAAAATCGATGTCATTTTTTGCCTCATAAAGGCGCTGACACGCGCTGACGACTTCATCAATAAAAGGCGCCGTTGATCGCGGTCCCATTCCTGCAAGAATACCTATCATACCTTTCTAATCGTGATTACGAGTGCTTCATTCCCTCTGTAGTAGTTGCAGTGGGCGGGCACCTCTACCTGGATCAGCCTCTCTGCGTATTCTAGATAAGGATTCGTGATAATCGCATTAAAAAACGTATCATCTTCAAATTTCGATGTAGGGTCTTCCAAATAGCAGGAGAAGACCGCTCCGGGGCGCATGTGCGCTTTAAGACAGAGCTGCAAGAATTTGAAGAGGCGGTCGCCTTGATGGCGAAAAAGCGGAGCTTCTTCCACTTGTTCAGGAAGAGAAAAGCGTTTGCGCGCATAAGAAAGAACCGCGTCATCGATCTGGCCATTCTTGTAGAGATCGCTTATAAAGCGGCTTATCATCACAGGATCCCCTTCCAACAGATCGATCTCGTTCTCCGTATACTTTTGTGTCTTCAATGTAGGGAGCTGCTGATGGATCTCATTCAGCAGCTTCTCTCCGCTCGCTAAGACAGCGTGGGCCTCTTGCTTCTTCTCCTCGATCCGCTTCCCTTCCTGCTCACTCTCGAGAGGATAATCGTCAAAAAATATCGCGTCAAACTGACCCAGTTTTTCTATAGCATTCTGCCACGTATCTTCGATGATCGTGATGTTTGCGTATTCTTTTGCCCACTCTCTCGCTTTTGCAGCCACAACAGGATGGTATTCGATGATCGTGTGGCTGCGCGGCTTATAGCGCTGGATATGGGTCGAAGCATAGCCACAGCCAAAACCGATCTCTAGAACATCACCCGTGGATGCCAGCGCATCGATACACGCCTCCATGTAGGGCCGCTCCCACTCCATCATGACTTGGAATTTGCCATCCTTGAGGAGCAGTTCTTTTCCATCTTCATCGCATGTAAATTCCATCTTTGTCATTCTATTATGATTCCTAAGTGTTCGAGGAGCGCCATCACCTCAGGTTGAGAAAATTTGGCACCTTTAAGTGTGTTGGTGAGCGGATTGATCGAGTAGTTGATCGCACCGCGTAGATCGGCTTTCGAGAGGTTGCTCGCATGAAAAGTCGAGCCGCGCAGGTCACAGCCTCTAAAGTCTGCTCCAGTCAGATTCGCATCCGTAAAATGTGTATCGCGAATGACAGAGTGGGAAAAAGCCGTCGACTTCAGATCGAGTGTCGCAAAATTGCACGTATCGATGAGGCAATCTTTAAACCTCAGCGAAAAAAACATGCGCTCACAAGGGGTGAAATTTACCCCGACGAGCTTGCATCCCTCAAACGACACGTCGTGCAGCCGCACCCCATCTAACTTGACAAGCCCTAAGGTGCATTTGACAAACACGCATGCGGCGAACTTGGAGCTCGTGAGTTTTGTTTCAGTGAAATCGCACCCCTCGAAGCGCACATGCGAAAAGACCGAGTGAGCCAGATTGCGTCCCCCAAAAGCCTCTTTCTTGAATGTCTGATTCTCGCTTTCCATTATTTACTATTCGCATTATAACCCAAATTAATGAAATTAAGACAGCTCGCTCTTCGATTTATCGTTCTACTTGGCATCGTCAGCCTCTTCGCCGATATGACCTATGAAGGAGCGCGCAGTATCTCAGGCCCCTACCTTTCACTCCTCGGCGCAAGCGGAGCTGCGGTTGGCATCATCGTCGGGCTCGGCGAACTCATTGGCTACGGTATCCGCGGTATTTCGGGCTACCTCAGCGATAAAACCCAGCGCTACTGGCTGCTGACCTTCATCGGCTATATCATCAATCTCGCCGCAGTACCCCTGCTTGCTCTTGCAGGGAGCTGGCAAATGGCAGCCATGCTGATCATCTTAGAACGCCTGGGCAAAGCGATCCGTACTCCTGCGCGCGATGCGATGCTCTCGTACGCCACTAAACACACGGGTAGAGGATGGGGCTTTGGCCTGCACGAAGCGCTCGACCAGATCGGCGCCGTCATCGGCCCGCTAGCGCTTGCGGTTCTTCTCTACTTGCACGAAAGTTACAGGTTTGGTTTTGCCGTCTTGCTCATTCCTGCGCTACTTTCCATTCTCACTCTTGTTTTGGCGCGCATCTCCTTTCCGAAGCCCCAAATGCTCGAAGTCGCCACTCCCTCACTGCATACTACAGGTTTTTCCAGGACTTTCTGGATCTATCTTCTCGCTGTCGGGTTTGTCGGTGCAGGATTTGTGGATTTTGCGCTGATCGCCTACCACTTCCAGAAGGCTGCGACTGTTTCGCCGGCGTGGATTCCTTTCCTCTACGCTATTGCCATGGCAGTCGATGGGTTAGCTGCTCTTATCATGGGAAGACTCTTCGATCTGAAAGGCTTATCTGTTTTAGCACTGGTTACCGCCATCACTTCGCTTTTTGCCCCCCTTGTCTTCTTGGGAAGCTTCACGGCCGTGCTCGTCGGCATGATTCTATGGGGCATTAGCATGGGGGCGCAGGAGTCGATCATGCGCGCGGCCGTTGCCACGTTCGTCCCCCCACAAAAACGCGGCGCGGGGTATGGGATGCTCAACTTGGTTTTTGGAGTATTCTGGGCCGCCGGAAGCGCTATCAAGGGACTTTTTTACGATATCTCCCTCATCTATCTAGTAGTTTTTTCACTCGTTATGCAGCTCATCTCCATCCCTTTGTTTCTCTCTATCAAAGCAAAAAATTAAAACTACCTCGGTTGGCCCTTTTCATGGTATTATAGCCCCATGTCTTCTTCAACGAAGAGCAAGCACACAACCAGTGCATTCATCTGGTCGAGGATCCTGGGCACTCCCTTTTGGGCGATGCTCAGCACCCTCCCTATTCTGCTTTATAAAGAACTGCACGCATCTCCCCTCATCATCACACTCGCCATTGCCCTAAAACCCATAAGCGCTCTTCTCGCTACCTACTGGAGCTGCTACTTCTGCCGCACAGAAAAATTATTAGTCCCCAACCTCGTCCTCACCAACATTCTGCGCTTCCTCCCTTTCCTCTTCCTCTTCTTGACCGATTCGCCATGGTTCATTCTTCTCGGATTTACCCTCTACATGACCTTAAGCCGCGGAGCAATGCCCGCCTGGATGGAGATATTCAAATCGCACATTGTCGGTGAAGCGCAGTCCAAGGTGGTCGCGCTCGGCAATGCGATTGAATACATCGGCATGACGATCCTTCCCCTCTTTCTCGGCATCATCCTCGACATCGACTCGCACATGTGGAAGCTGCTCTTTGTGATCTCCGCCTTTTTAGGCATGCTTTCTACTTTTTTCCTTATGCGCATCCCCACACCTGAGGGCGAAGCCATTCCCACGCCTACAAAAAATCTGCTTCTACCGTGGAAGCGCGCTCTTGAACTCCTCCGCACTCAGCCCACCTTCCTGCGCTATTTAGCCGGCTTTATGATCGGCGGAGCCGGACTGATGATCATCCAGCCCGTCTTGCCTGCGTTTTTCGTCGACGAACTCAAGCTCTCTTATACGGAAATGAGCCTTGCTCTTGTCGTCTGCAAAGGCATCGCCTATTCGCTCTCCTCTCCCTTCTGGTCCTCGCTTTTCAAAAAGATCAATCTCTTCACATTCAGCGCGCTCGTCACTCTGCTCGCCGTGCTCTTTCCTCTGCTGCTCTTTGCCGCTGGCATCAGCCCGCTTTTCGTCTTTGTCGCCTACCTCGCCTACGGCTTTATGCAGGCGGGCAGCGAGCTGAGCTGGCACATGGCGCCTGTCGCCTTTGCGCGCGAAGGACGCAGCCTGGCTTTTAGCGAAACGAATCTCTTAGCTGTTGGGGTGCGCGGCTGTATCGTGCCCTTTATCGGCAGCCTGATCGCGCTGCCATTTGGATCGATGGGGGTCATGCTCGTCAGCGCTGCACTCTGCGCTGCAGCGACCGTTCTCCTCTATCAATATCGTACAAGGAGTCAGTCGATATGAGCATTGAACAACAATTTGGACCGCTTAAAGTCGTGGGCATTGCCCTGCGCACCACCATGCAAGATGGTCGCGAACAAGCGGAGATCCCCGCTCACTGGGAGCGCTTCCACAAAGAGGGGATCATCGAAAAGATCCCCAACAAAATTTATCGCTACCCCGTAGCTGTTTACACCGACTACGAGGGCGACTATTCACAGCCCTACACCTATATCCTAGGCTGCCTGGTCTTTGCTGTCTCCGTGCCCAAGGGCATGGTGAGCGTGACTCTCCCGAAAAGGCGCTATGCGCACTACGAGATCGTGGGGAAATTTCCCGATCGCTTGGCCCAAACCTGGGACACGATCCGCATGTTTCCCCCCGATCGCAGCTACACAGCTGACCTCGAGGTCTATCCCGCAGACCTCAATCCAGAGAATGCACGGGTTGATCTCTACCTCGCTCTCGCAGAAAGTAGGAAAGAAGAAGGCCTCCAAGAAGAAGCCCCGCTCCAATCCCACTAAATCCGAGCGCATAGTTGGCGACCACCGCTTTGCTCACAGGTCCTGCGAGCGAAGCGGCCAAAGCAAAGCCGAGCGGCACCAGCGCCATCACTTTCGGATCCTTCAGCGCATCGGTCGCCTTAGAACATTGGCTATAGACCGTTGGCCCGATTAAAAGTTCGGCAAACGAGATCATCCCCACAACAGCTATCGACGTTCCCACTCCGGGAATGACACCTATCACAGCGAACGCCACCGCCCCCAAAATAAAGGGCAGGAGGCTTTTCAAAGCGGGCGATGCCACCTTGCGCAGAATGAGAGTAGCAAGCGCTCCACCCAGAATGATCACGAGAGGATTCATCGCCAAAATCGCCGTCTGCTGCGTAAAGAGCAGCAGCGACGAGCCGATCTGTTCTTCGGCTGTAAAAAAGAGCGTCAGTCCTCCGAGCGCAAGAAAGAGGCGTTTAAGCAGAGCTCTTCCTGCCACTTGCGTGCGCCAGAGGTGAATACCGAGCAGCACTAGCGCCGCCGCTGCCAAATAGGGCAAAAGCGGGCTGAAAATGTGCTGCATGCCCATTGCTAGTGATGCAACGCCCAAAGCGCCTGCAAGAGCAGGCACAACAAGCATTTTATCACGCTTTTCTATTAAAGCAGGCGCCTCGCCTCTGCCATTTAACAGACGGCGAAATCCCCAGATGGTCAAGTTGGCGATCAGCATGCCGATTGCCGCAACCCCGAAGCCCCACTGCCAGCCATAGGTCTCTGCCAAGAAGCCGCAGAGCAGAGTCGCAACAAACGCCCCTGCATTGATCCCCATGTAGAAGAGCGTAAAGCCCTGCTCACGGCGCGGATCCTCCAGCTCATAGCACGAGCCGATCAGCGCACTTAAATTCGTCGAGTAGAGGCTTGAGCCCACTACCACAAAACCAAGCGCGATGAAAAACCCATAAGGAATCACCCAGATCTCTTGCGCAGCGAGCAGCAGATGCCCGATACCAATCAACCACCCACCTGTCATGACAGCGCGCCTGAGTCCTAAGACGCGACGCGCCAGCAGCGCGCCAAAAATGCCGCCGAGCTCCACGAGGCCGCAATAGACCGCGTAGATACCCAGCGCAGCCGGTGCACCAAGTCCGAGCATCTTGACCATGTAGAGGACAAGAAGGGCGCGCATGCCATAATGGCTAAAGCGGTTCCACATCTGCACACAGATGAGCATGAAAACCGCTTTAGGTTGTTGAAAAAGTTCTTTGAGAATCATATTGCTTCAGCCTTTACTGTATTACAAAACACGTGGTCGATATAGACAACCGGATTTTTATCTTTAGCGCACCCCAGCTTCTCTGCGAACTGCCGGTATGCCTCAATTTCTTTGCGCACCTCTGGAACCTTCACATCATCCAGAGTCGTCTTTCCATTGAATGGAGCTTCAGATGCTGAACACGCGAGCAAGAGCTCCTCGAAACCAGCCTCGTCGATTAACTTGGCAAGCTCCTCTTCTTTGAGCTTGGTCACCCCCTCCACTACAATCAGAGCAGCACTTGGATCGAGTTTACCCGCAGGCACTCTCACCAATTTCCCCTGGGTTGCAGCAAAATGCAAGTAAAATGGTTTACCCTCTTTCACAATCGATTTGAAGACGACAGGAGCATTTGCCTCCTTTAACATCTTTAAGCACGCCTTCATGCTGGGTAAAAGACAAGCAATCGGCTTTGTTCCCATGATAAGCTCCTTAGGGATGTTGAGACGTGCAATCGACTCTCTTGCAAGATCGATTGCAGCATTATCGACAATCGCCTTGCGGAAGGGACGGGATATATCATCGATTTTATCGGCTTTTGGAGAAAGCACGACCAAACGACCAAAGTCTGTCTTCGTCACGAGCACGCCATCTTCTGTGATATGATCCTTGACCTTGGTCACAGTGAGCAGATGGCAGCGCAGTTGGTAGAGCATCTCCGGAGAAACAACAAGCGTTTCAATGCATCTATTGAAGAATGCAGTGCTACTCTCATTACCCGGTTTTTGATTGCGCTGCTGCAGCGCCTTTTTTGCCGCTTCGGCCTCTTTTTTAAGCGCCAATGCTTCTGTTCTAACAGCCGGCGAATAGTAATGCCCGTATTGAATGACAGCGCGGAGCTGACACCCTCCATCTCCTGGATTGGGGTCTGATTCCTTCTTGAGCTGTCCGGTTTCGAACACTTTCGCTGTTTCTAAAACCAGATTAATGATGAGCTGCGCCGAGGCGCGCATGCGATCTTCCGCTCTTTCAATTGCCTTCTGAGGAAAGAGCGTATCTTCCAATTTTGGCTCGAGTGCTTTATAGAGCCCTGCAGGCAAAAGCGCACCTGCAAGGGAAATTTGCGTAGACATAAGTCTCCCTTAATTAAAATTTCTTCACGAAAAAAGTCCTAATGACTTGTTTTGGTTCAGTTAGTTAAATAGGATCTGGGTTGGAAAATACGTATCTCTTGGCTTAAAGCCAAAAATAAGAAAAGAAGGAGTAAAAAGAATGCTTTTGGATGTGACAGACTAGATGCTGTTGCATAGTTTACCTCCTATGCAAAGTATTATATAAAATAGCAGGCATTTTGTTCAAGTGGAGAATTAATAATCCAACGCTTAAAACAATCCCCACAGCAGCGAGAAGCAGAGCAAGATCATGGGCTTGAAATGTAAAGCCATGAGCCGCAGTTTTGCAGAATCTACTGCCGACGGATGTGGCAAGAGCAAAGACGATGGAAACGAGGCCTATCGCCTTGGATTTCCCCCGGTGAGAGATCTCAATGCACGTGTCGTAGACAGCAGATCCAATGATCAGCTCTCCTAGAGTAATGCTAGAAGCCACAAGCCCGGCCATCCAGAGCGAGTTGCCGCCTAGTGACAAGAGGAGGAAGCAGATCGAGCCGATCGCAAAGGGCAGCGCTACACGCAGCCAGGGCTGTTTACGCTTGCGGCAGACGCCGTCGATAGGTCCCTCGAAGAGCAAAATCATCAGCGGGTTCATCGCTGCGATGAGTGTGGGCGCAAGCGTCAAGCCGCGGCTTGCCTGTATTTCATCGGCAAGTGCATAGGCACTGTTTCCCACCTGCTCTTCAATTGTGTAAAAAAGTGTAAGTCCAACTAAATAAATTCCGAGTGCGCTCAGCTGCTTGATAGTGAGAATTCCCTCGTTCAGAAGGCAGTAGGCGATATATCCAAAAACAGCGAGCTCTATCCAGGGAAGCAGAGCGAGAGAGAGATCGGTGCGCACCATCCCGATTGCGACAACAACTATAGCCGCGGAGATGAAAAGAGCTGCTTTAGAGAGAGAGACGCGGCGCGGCGTTTCGGGAAAAGATCCAAAACGGTGCAGCAGCACGTTTGCAATGAGAGTGCCTCCTGCAGCGATCCAGAAACCTATATGCCAGCCGTGCTGCGCAAAAAGCGCACAGAAGGGCGTGACGATGAATCCGCCGGCATTAAGCAGAAGATAGATCGAGGTGGGGCCTTTCTGGCCATTTTCAGAGAGCTGAATGATATTAGCGGCAAAGAGACTAGAACCGACGACAACTAGGGCTAGGCCAACAAATGAATAGTCGAGGGCCAGCAGAAGATGTCCGCTTCCCATAAACCAGCCGCCCAATAGGATGGCGCGCTTCAGGCCTAAGAGTCGATCCGCAAAGAGCGCTCCGAGGACTGCTCCCAGCTCGATAAGCCCATAGTAGTCGGCATACCGGCTAGTTCCAAACGCCTCACCAAATTTGAGGACTATGACCATATAGAGCACAAGAAGTGCTCGCATCATGCTATATCCCTAAGTAGAGCTAATAGTACATACCTACTAAAATATGTTAGGCCACAATTTAATTATAGAACTATTGCAACACCGAGCGCATCGACCCTGCCGTGGTCGCCGACAATCGTAGTAAAAAGCATCGATTCAAGGCGCGGATCGGAAGCAAGCATGTCATTACACGCATAGATTCCCTCTGCTTCATTGTCTTGCGGATCATGGGGGCCGATCTCATCGCGCTTAGGAATTAAGTTGTCTGTCAGGATCAGAGTCCCCGATCTAGATAGCTCGAGCGCAAGAGTTAAATAGGTAGGATAGTTCTGTTTGTCCGCATCGATGAAAATCAGATCGAATGACTCTTCTTTTGACGCAATCATCTCTCGCATAAGCGTAGCCGCATCGCCTTGCCGCACTTCGATTCTATCTTCCATCTTCGCATGCGCAATGTGCTGGCGAGCAAGAGCAACAATAGGCTCCTCTAGCTCTAAAGAAATTATTTTACCTCCTGGAACAAGAGCGCGTGCAAGCCAGATAGTGCTGTAACCGCCTAATGTACCGATTTCAAGAATTTTTTTTGCATTCTGCATCCGCGCTAAAAGATAGAGCATTTTGCCCACATGCGCGGGTACGGCGATAGGGCGCAGGCCCTCTATTAAAGAATTTTCTCGAATGTAGACTAATTCATCTGATTCTATGCAGAATTTCTTGGAAATATAATCTTTAACTTGACAATTTCTGTCTTTTTTCACTATCATAGTTGTAGTTATTTACTATAAATCTAATCTTTTGAAGAGGTTACCGTGTCAACAAACAATGATCCTACTTGTGCTGCCAGCTGCTGGCAAATCGCCTGTTTTCCCGTCGATGCAGCTTATACAGTCGCAAGTTATGTCTTTTACCCTGTTACCTGGGTAATTGAAAAGATAAAAAAAGTTTTTACACGGATCATTGGCTACTTCTCAGAAACAGGCATCTTTAGCTTTGGAGTATACAACAATTGTGGGCAACGCACCATCATTGAAATCTTCAAATGGACTCCGTGCGACACGAATACGCGCTCAGCATTTGATCCCAACCGATTAAAAGAATCTATTAGAACTCTTGAAGGCATCGGCGCCACAAGCTTCACTCTAAAGCCAAATGATGGCCTTTCTGAAATTAAAGGCATGACGCTCAAACGCCAAGACCTGAAAACAAAAATTGAACAAATGGGCGGCGAATGGGTCGAAGATATCCGTCTCGATCATATTCCCGGTCACCATCAAGGCCATACTTATAAAGCTTCAGGCCTGGGAAGCATGTTTAATGGCACGGATTCTAAATACGACATCATTCGATTAGGCAACCCCGCTAAAGTTTTTGAGTGGAGTAAGTTCTACACAGAAGTATTAACAAAAGAAGTGACGAATAAGCAGACAGGAGAGAAAGAACGCATCTGCAATATGGGATGGAAGATCATCACAATTAAGGATGGCGATTTAGAGTACCCCGCCTTAATGACTGCCCATTGGAAAAACAATAAAGATGCAAAGCGTCCTGTAGACCAGTGCTTCCTCCGCTGCCACTCGCCTACTGAAAGTTACGCATTCGAAAGAAAATGGATCGGCACGCACCTAGGACAACTCCGCGGCGATGTATGCATTTTTGATACGCGCGGAACATACGAAAGTACAGGAGTCGCAAGCGAAGGCGGCTACTACATGGATGTGAGAAGAGTGTTTGAGCACCTTATGGTTAAAGAGCGCTACGCCTCTAAAGACATTTGGGCTGTTGGCTTTTGCCTAGGCGGTGCCGTTGCTGCCGATCTCAAGCGCGTCGCTCCTGACGTCAACTATGTTCCGGTCAATAGCTTTGAATCGTTATACGATACTCTGCTTCAACAGTCGTTCCCCATCAATAGACTTGCTGCTTGGGCAGTCGACGATGTGCGTGCCGAAGAAGAGGAAATCACCACTAGAGTCGAACAAGATTCTTTCAATACCGCAGGCAAGCTCGCTTCTATTCCAACAAAAGGCGGCATCAGTTTTGTAGTCAATACCGACACCGACACCGTCGTGAGCCCAGAAGCTCACCAGAAACTATTTGATGCGGCAAGCTCTTGCAGCATGTACGCAGAACACATGCTAGCTAAACAGAGCGAAATGGAGCAAAAAGCGAAAAACGGCCACAGTCTTGATCCACTCCTTGACCATCCAGCGACTTTCCAGCGCTACGTTGAACTCGTTACGCACAAAGATACGTTCATCGCCAGAGCGAAACGATCTCCACAATCACAACCATCAACGCCAGTAGGCACACCATCAAGAGCAAACTCGCTTGCTTCCCTTTCCCGCTCATCCACAACAGTGCAGTAGGCAGCAGGCCATTTAATATGGCCTCGCCAAAGCCTCCTGCCAGGCCCAAAGCGCGATCGAAGATCGTCGGATCGATGAGGACGCAGATGAAGGGCGGCACAAAAGTCAGTAATGTAAGCAGCAAGCGCCGAGCGCCTGCTGCTTTTATTTTTAGCGCATCTCCCAAAAAGTCGACCATCGAGAAAGACACCCCAAGAAGCGATGTCACCAGGGCAAAAAAAGCAAAGGCCTGTCCTACGGGAAAGACCCAGCTATTTTGCGTGACGCTCTGGAGAGCAGCTGTTGCAGGAAGTCCCTTTTTTAATGCCTCAGCGAGCGCATCTTTAGGCACAGCTCCCAGAATAATCCACTGCCAGAGTAGATAGACCACAAGAGCCACGCTCGTACCGATGATCACAGATAGTCTAAGAGCCTGTTTGCGCTTGCCGAGATAGGTCGTCAGCGAGGGGATGATGTTGTGGTAGCCAAAGGCGCTAAAAAGCACCGGAGCGGCAAAAAGAGCCGGTCCCCAGTTGGAGCCTTGCAAATGCTCCATTCTGACTTGTCCACTGCCTATAATGAGCAGCAGCGCATAGGCCGCAAACATCGCTACCACCAAAACGAGGTTAGAGCGGTCGATCCACTTTGCTCCCAGAGCCACAATCAGCGCAAAAATCGCTCCAAAGACAAGATAGGCGTTCAGACCATCGAGCCCCACGCCAGTAAAGTGGGTAAAGCCCGCGGCAAGCAGCGGAGCCCCGGCTGCAAAATAGGCAACCAGCAGCAAATAGTAGAGAAAGAGAAACAGTGCTCCGACTCCCCAGCGCGCTTTCTTGCCTAAAAAATGCGCTGTGATGGAAAGCAGATTACTTCTTTCGGGCATCTTCAGCGAAACCTCTAAGAGAAAGAGTCCGGTGCAGAGCATAAATGCCCAGCAGAGCAGAGTAATACCAACGGCAGGTAGAAAGCCCGCTTTCGCCGTTAAAAGAGGGATACCGAGCATTCCGGCCCCAATAGCAGTTCCAGCGATTAAGCTGCTGCCACTAACTACACGTGAAAAATCGTTTTTAAACATAGGATAGGTTATCCTAAAGACTTTTATGAACGAAAGCAACTCTGATCTTACGATAGCTATTAAAGTCATTCCCAAAGCAGCTAAAAATGCTCTTGTCGGCTGGGAAAATAAAGAACTTAAAGTCCGCTTAAACGCTGTTCCTGAAAAGGGAGCGGCGAATGAAGAGTTGATTGAATTTTTGAGCGAATTTCTTGATCTGCCCAAATCGCGCATCGAGCTGATCCGCGGCGCGACCTCGCGCCACAAGCAGATTCGCCTAATAAATCTCTCTAGTAAGGAGCGCGATCGGGCAGCTCTTTTGCTAGCTCTTGAGACGTCATAAGGCGAGCGCCTTTTTCGCGCATCTGGGCGTAGGCCTTCTTCTCATCATCCTGCTTTAGATTGATCGCGCGGCAGCCATCCTTCACCACGATCACCTCAAATCCAAGCTTTAGTGCATCGAGTACAGAGTAGAGAATGCAATAGTCTGTCGCAAGACCCGCAATCACCACTTCTTCCACGCCCTTCTCTTTGAGATAATCGCCAAGACCTGTGCTGCGCTTATGCTGATTGTCAAAAAACGCGCTATAGCTGTCATGAGCGGGATCGCTGCCTTTTAAAAAGCGCGCAGAAATCGCCGTGTCATCGAGCGCATCCGCAAGAGCGGCACCGCGCGAATGCTGCACACAATGATCCGGCCAGAGGATCTGGCTGCCCACCTTCTCTCCCGGTTTTTTGCCCGGATGACTCGAAGCAAAGCTCATATGCCCCGGAGGATGCCAATCCAATGTGGCGACCACCAGGCTAAAATGCCTAGAAAGGTGGTTAATCACTGGAATGACTTCATCTCCCTTTGGCACAGCGAGCGCTCCGCCCGGGAGAAAATCGTTTTGGACATCAGTAATAATGAATGCTCTAGTCTTTGATTTCATGGATCATCTTCAGTTTAAGGTTATATAATTGCTGCTCCGTCCCGGCAAAAAAGGGCGAAGGGTTGAGGAAGCGGCGGATGGCCGGATCGAACTGCTCGAGCTCTCGGTAGGTCTTCTCACGGATCTCCTTCAGCGAAGGAGAAACATAGACGCTCTGCCCTTTCCGCAGCATAGGCACGAGCAGATCGCGGAAGGTCCAGTTCTCTTTCACGTCTCGCGTGGCAGATGCATCGGTATGATTGATGATGTGTGGACGCGCAGTCAGCGGGATGCGCTCGTCGTAGAGCATATCGGCAACAGCCCCTCGTCCGTCGAAATAGCGCCGCACCTGAGAGATGCCCGGATGCGTGGTCTTGATCACCTGATCGGAGACCTTCAAACAGTAGCGCCACTCCCCTGTCTCATCTTCGATCGCGCTGAGTTTATATACTCCGTCGAGCGCCGGCTGGTCTCTGGCCGTGACCAGATTCGTGCCTACGCCCCAGATTGTGATGCGCGACCCTTGATGCTTGAGATCGGAGATGATCGACTCATCGAGCTCATTGGAGGCCATGATCTGCGCTTTGGGGAAGCCCCCTTCATCGAGAATCTGGCGCACTTCGCTGCTCAATGTGGCCAGGTCGCCGGAATCCAATCGAACCCCTTGTAGCTCAACGCCTTGCGCACGGAACTCTTTCCCCACCTCGACAGCATGCCTGGCGCCCTCTAACGTATCGTAGGTATCGATCAGGAAGATGCAGTTTTGGGGAAATACCTCGGCAAACGCACGGAAGGCCTCTTCCTCGCGCTTATAGGCCATGACCCAACTGTGGGCATGGGTACCCATGACGGGGATGTTAAACAGCTTGCCAGCTAGCACATGCGAGGTCGAATGGCAGCCTCCAACATACGCCGCCCGGGATGCTGCAATCGCTCCGTCGATGCCCTGCGCCCGCCTTAGGCCGAATTCCACCACCTGGTCGGGCCTGGCCGCCCAGCAGACGCGAGACGCCTTCGTTGCCACAAGTGTCTGAAAATTAATGATATTGAGCAGAGCCGACTCCATAATCTGCGCTTGCAGTAGGGGGCCTTTGACACGGATCAGCGGTTCATAGGGAAAAATCGTCGTCCCCTCGGGGACAGCATCGATATCCAGCTCTATCTTCAATGCGCCCAAGTAATCGAGAAAGCCTTTTTCAAAAAGATGCAGCGACTCGAGATAGGCGAGATCTTCTTTAGAAAAGTGGAACGCGCGGATAAACTCCAGCGCCACTTCCATCCCCGCGCAAACGGCATAACTGCCGCCAAAGGGGCGCTTGCGAAAGAAGAGCTGGAAGACCGCCTGCCGCTCTGCAAGTCCCTGCTTCCAATAGCCATAGGCCATAGTAAGCTCATACAAATCGGTGAGCAGTCCCAATGAGTCGCGGTAAATGCGCTGTAAGTAATTAGTCATATGAGACCTCATTCGGAATTAAGGTTCTGTCGATTTAGATGACCTCTGCGATTTGAATCGAAAATCGGCCAAAATAATCCCGAAAATCGACGAACCCTTAATTTCGAATGAGGTCTATAATCTTTTTCATGAAGGAAAAAAACTCAAAACTCAAGTTATAATAAAGAAATGCGCCTCATATTACTTTGCCTCTGTATTTTCATGGGCACTCTTTATGCCGAAACCTCGCTCAAAGAGAGACTCCTGAACGCTCAGCCAGGCGACTATATTGTCACCACGCAGGGTTCGACGACTAGTGTGCTCATGGTGCGCGCCATTGATCCGCCTCGCCTCATTCTCGAAGAGATCACCGTCCCTCACAAGACGCGCCCCTCCTCATGGAAAGAGTGGGTCGCGCAAAAAGCCCCCGGCCACACCGGCTGGGTCGCCTACGTCTTCGATTGTGAAAATAATGGACTCACGCAATGCTACTCGCATCAGCAGAAGCAGTTCCTCTTCGTTAACAAGGCTGACTATTTTCTCGCCTCGCTCATCACGATGCCGCTCAATCCCACCAAAGAGAGTGAGCGCAAACGCGTCGGCGCCGCACCTGAAGCTGGAGAGATCGATCGCCGTAAAATCTGGCTGCCCTCCCTCATTCGAGAAGGCAAAAAAGTGGACGCGCCGCGCTTTGACATCATGCGCGCCAAGTGGCCGAGTGATAAAACATTGCTAGCTGGCTGCACAATAGAACTCTACCTCGATAGCGAGCTGGCATTTCCTTTCCCCTACTGGCTTGAGGTGCAGAGTCCTCACTACACTTTCAAGATCCACGCGGTTGACTCCGGAAGGGGGATGGTCTCCCCCATGCCTTACGTAGGCAGCACTGCATCGAAATGAGACCCGTAGTGGGCAATTTCGATGGTTTTGGCGCCTTTGCCGAAAGTTTGTGTTTGACGTACATCATGAACAACCAATGTCACGCCAAAGTAATTGGCAAGAAGCTCCCCTTCAAAATGGGGGCGCAACCAAATGGGCAGTGCATTGGTCACTACGAGCAGCTCATAAGTCTTCCCTACTTTTGAGAGATAATCATTCCAATCGTTATAGCCACCCCATTTGGCATCCCCTTCAATATCCGCTCGTCTTTTGGGAGCTTCGCTTTCCACAATCTTTCTTATCGTATAAGCACTATGCGGCTGGCCGGTTAACTTAGTAAGCGCTACAGCAAATGCTTCGGGGAAGCAGTCGCCGTTATCGATAACATCCACGATGGTTTTATCCTTTAGTTTCTCTCTAAGGGTTGCAAGTTCTGCTCGTGTGGCAGGTGAGACGCGTTTCTCATACTTCCATTTGTCAAAATTCTTCCAGAGTGCTTTTACCGCCTCTTTTGGGTGTAAATCAAGAATAGAAAGATCATTCATACCCATCTGCTTCCACATTCCCCAGAGCATATTTTTGTATCTATTCTCTTGTTCCTTGGAAAGCCTGCAACTTAGGAGCTTCTCTGCAGTAAATATACGCCAGCAAATGCGCTCTCTTGCATCACTATGGCAAAAATTCCCTTCCAACTCAAGGAGGAGAGACTCTGCATTATTTGAAAGCGGTTTATTCACTTCTGCAGGCAAGCTAATGTTTGTATCGTTATCTTTAGCTTTCTCAGAACTTGTAAAAAAGCTCATGAACCAGTGCCAAATCGACGAGATGAGACTGGTAATGGATGTGAAACAGGAGCAAGAACAGAGGGAGCTTTCTTCCCCTTGATAGACCGTCCCCCTGTTTATCGCTGTAGGCTCGGAAATGAACTGCGTTTTCCGATCATTATGCACTTCCACAAAAACCTCCACTTTTTAGAAATATTATGCTTGTTATGAACAAAAAATTAAAAGCCTTATAAAGGAAAGATCTGCCCTGAAGGAGAGAAGATACTCAAGTCGCTTTCTTCTAGATACTTAAGTCAATTTTAACCTGATCTTAATCGACGTCTTAAGAATTTCTTAAAGATTGCTGGATCATGAGTTATGAACAAACTTTCCACAAAAACTAAACAGCTCCGTACCATGCGTTTGAGAGTTTCTGATAAAAAGAGATATTACCTCTGTTTTGAACTAGTTGCACGTACCATCCTAGGGAGTCTTGTAATGATGGCATCGTCTTATCGAGCATAATTTTCACAGTCTCAATTCCCGCTGAAGCTTGCTTGAGCTCATTTCTCTGATTCACATAGATCTCAAAAACAGTCTGAACTTTCCGGAGCTCTGGCTTTTCCTCTGATTGGATATCTTTCTCAGCAGCACTTAAGAATTTTTCAATTTTCTTTCGTGTACTTTGCAGTACAGCTACCTCATCTTTAAAAGTCGTTACATTCTCATTTTCATAGTCGACCCTGCCTTCTTTAAGTTCATAGTAACGATCATCAATCTTTTTCTTAAGTTCTAGAGCATCTGAGGGGAGTTTTTGCCATTCGCCTCTTTTCTGTTCCCATTCAGCGATTAAAAAACGGACAGGGCTATAAATTGAATCTGCTTCCACCAGATCAAAAATGAACGACAAAGCTGATTCTGCTTCTAGGCTGAGCTTAACTGCACGATCTTTTAAGTCTCGTAATTCTTGGCTATATTTTTCCAATTGAGGAAACGTTGTATTATACTGTACAATTTCTTGCTTCACTTGTTCAAAGAGTTTTGGATTACATAGTTCTAGTAACCTGTATCCACCCTCTTCACCACTTTGACCCTTGTAAGCAGCAACAACCTGTTCAATTTCTCGACAAATTGTCTCGTAGTTTTCAAAAGGCTCTCTTAATTCTTTTAGTCTTTTGCAAAATTCTTCATGAGTTTTTCGCACTTCCGCCTTGTTTAATACACCATTCTCTGGGATAGCACTATCTACGCAACATCCCTCGATCTGGTATTTTGCAGCCTCTAATTGGTTGGCTGATGCATGAAAAGCCTCCTTATTTTTTTCATAGAGCTGAGCAGCTTGTGCTACCCTATCAACATAATCGCCACTGATACTCATCTTAAGAACCCTTTGTTTTCACTTTCCCTTGAAAAAGAAAAGGCCTTGCAGAGCAAGGCCTTTTGTGAGCGTGCCTCTAGCCAAACGACTTATTTTTTCTCTGGCACAACTGTTTCGGGCGTAGCTGACACTGGAGCAGCCGGTACTGTTGCTCCCCAGATCTTATTGGTCAACATCTGACGAGTCGTGATCACACCTTTGCTATCAACTAGCTGGACATACCATCCGAACGAATCTTCTAGCGTTGGCATTACAACAACGAGTTTTTCCTTCAGAGCTTTGAGTGTAGTTTCAGCCTTTTTGAGTTCTTCGATCTGCTGCTTATGGAAATCAAAAACAGCCTTAACTTTGCTCAGCTCCGGGCTAACCACAGCTTTCAGCTCTGCTTGCACGCCACCAAGAAGAACTTCGACTTCTTTCACCTTGTTTCTCAAGCCATCGATTTTCCCTTGGAATTCAGCTTTTTTCTGTCCTTCCTCTTCGTATTTCGCTTTGCCGCTTTTCAGCTCGTAGTAGCGTGCATCGATCTCTTTTGTATAGTCTTCTGCTGTTTTCGGGAGTTTTCCAAACGCTTCACTGCTTGCCGCATACTGATTATTGAGAACACGCGCATCGCTGTAAGGCTTGCCTGCTGTAGCAACTCCTAAGAAGAATGCCAATGATGTTTCAATCTCTCCACTAAGCAGAGTAGCACGCTCTTTTAATGTGCGGAACTCGTCGCTGTTCGCTTTAAGAACAGGGAATTTTTCGTTAAATCCCTTAATTTCCTTCTCATTATCTTTAAAGAGCTTTTCTTTAATGAGCTGCATCCCCTGTAATGCTTTTTCATCAAATTTTACGTCCTTATAGAGGTCTACAGCGGAGTCGAACCTTTTGCATATATCTTCTTCAGCGTCGACACACTTTTTCAGGATCTCTAATCTTTTTGCAAAAACAGTATGTGTCTGTTGCAGCTTTTCTTGAACAATTGGGGCAGCTGGTATCGCAGCATCTACAGAAGCTTGAACAGCCTCATTTTTTAGAGCGTCCAAATCCTGGGGTAGCTTCTCAAAACCTCCCTTGTTTTTTGCGTGAAGGGCAGAAAATTCCTTCGCTTGATTGTCAAAATCCCCTCTGTAGGCATCTCCAACCATGCTCTGTGTCATTACTTTACTTGGTGTACTCATCTTAAACCTCCTAGTTTTCGCTCCTGAAGCGAATTTGCTGACAAGTCTAATATTTACTTAATTTTTACACAACGCTTACACGGTCTTCATAGAGACTAAAAACCTGTCGACACGTTACACTGAGGATATGAAGGCGCTTAAGATACTTTTTGAAAACAACGCAGAGTGGGTGAGAAGCAGGACTGCTGACGATCCCGAGTTTTTTAGTCGAATGACTGGTCAGCAACTCCCCGAATTTCTCTGGATCGGCTGCTCCGATAGCCGCGTCCCTGCCAACGAGATCGTTGGCCTAGACCCCGGGCGGGTGTTTGTCCATCGCAACGTTGCCAATCTCTTCCCCCATACCGACATCAATTCTCTATCCGTATTAGAATACGCGATCGACCTTCTTAAGATCCGGCACGTGATCGTCTGCGGCCACTACGGCTGCGGCGGGGTAAAAGCTGCCATGGAAGACCACCAGCTGGGCCTTGTCGACAATTGGCTGCGCAACATCCGCGATGTCTACGCTCAATCCAAAAATGAGCTAGAAGGTATAGAGGATGAGCAAGAGCGCTATGACAGGCTGGTAGAACTCAATGTCACCCAGCAGGTGCTAAACATCTGCCATACAACCATTGTGCAGGGCGCGTGGGAGCGCAAACAGCCGCTTTTTGTGCACGGCTGGATCTATGATATTCGGACGGGAAAGCTCAAAGACCTCGACTGCTGCATTTCCGGCGTTGACCAGGTCGACAGCGTTTACCGCATTAAACTACCACCGCAATAGATATAATGGCTTGTTCGCCATTGAGATCCCACTCCGTTCCCTGACACTCAGTGAAGAGCACTTCTGTAGCCAGGACTTCGTGACAGATCATCTCACGGCTTGCTTCAAAGGCTAGGCGGACGCGCTCACCTGTCTGTATTTTGACGGCGATACGGTCGGTGACGGCAAAGCCCCCTTCACGGCGCATGGTGTTGATCTTGTTGATCAGCTCGCGGACGAGTCCTTCCGTAAGAAGTTCTTCGTCTAGGGCAGTATCGAGGGCTAGTGCCACGCCATGGGACGTTGCGGCCACAAGGCCTTCAACGACTTGGCGCTGGACTTCCACATCCTCAGATGTTAGCTCGATCTGCTCGCCTTCGACTTCTATCGTAACGGTTTTGCCATCGAGAAGCGTATTCATCTCTTTCTGGCCAAATTTCTGGATCTTCTCCTGGACAGGGCGCATCTTGGAGCCCACTTTCTTGCCGAGAAGGCGGAAGTTGGGTTTGCTCGAAAGAACCACCACTCCCGTCTCATCACTCGAAAAGTCGATCTCATGGACGTTAAGCTCGTCGGCGATCAACTGAGCCTGCTGGCGCAGAGCTCCCAGCTTCTCTTCGTCTGCACAGACGATGTGGGCTTTGCGCAATGGCTGACGCACTTTCAGACGATTCTCCTTGCGCAGGGCATGACCCATGCTCACGACGAGCTGTACGAGCTCCATCTGGAGTTCGAGCGTCTCATCGCGCAGGGCGCTGTTGTAGAGAGGAAAGTCGCAAATATGCACGGATTCCGGGTCAGATTTGGTGCGCATCTCTCTATAGATCGCTTCGCTTAAGAATGGGATGAACGGCGCCGCGACCTTGCTTAGCGTGAGGAGCACAGTATAGAGCGTGGAGAACGCCTCCCTTCTGTCTGGGCTTTCCTCATCTGACCAGAAGCGCGAGCGGCATCTGCGGATGTACCAGTTGGTGAGCTGGTCGATAAAACCGACAAAGGGCCCTACCGCTTCACTCAGCTCGTAGCGGTCCATTGCACTCGTCACTTCGTGGATCAGCTTCTGCAGCTTGGAGTGGAGCCAGCGGTCGATATCTGCCCTGGGCTCTTCTTCTTTCGGATGCCATTTGTAGATAGATGCGTAAGTCGATAGGAAGACAAATGAGTTCCAGAATGGGATCAGCACCTGGCGCAGCACCAGTTCTACTCCAGACTCGGAAAAGAGCATGTCGTCTGCATTCACGGCAGGGCTGCTGAGCAAAAAGAGGCGGATCGCATCAGCGCCATACTCATCGATCACTTTTTGCGGCTCGGGGTAGTTTTTGAGTCGCTTGGACATTTTGGTGCCATCAGACGCGAGAATAATCCCGTTGACGATCACATTCTTGTAAGCAGGTTTATTGAAAAGAGCTGTAGACAGCACCAGAAGCGTGTAAAACCAGCAGCGCGTCTGATCGATCCCTTCAGCGATGAAGTCAGCAGGGAAGGCCTCCATCGTCATATCGCGATTTTCGAAGGGATAGTGGTTCTGGGCATAGGGCATAGAGCCCGACTCAAACCAGCAGTCGAAGATCTCCGGAATGCGCTTGAAGACCTTGCCATTCTCTTCAAAAGTCAGGTCGTCGATGAAGTGGCGGTGCAGGTCAGTTACTTTTTTGCCGGTGCGCTTCTCCAGTTCTGCGACGCTGCCGATGACGATAATTTCTCCATCTTGGCTGCGCCAGAGCGGTATAGGGGTGCCCCAGTGGCGATTGCGGGAAATCGCCCAGTCGCGCGCTCCCTCAAGCCACTTGCCAAAACGCCCGTCTTTGATGTGACCGGGCACCCAGTGGATCTCCTGGTTAAGCGCAATCATCTGATCTTTGAGTTTTTCAACCGCCACAAACCAGGTGCGCACAGCGCGGTAAATCAGCGGCGTGTCGGAGCGCCAGCAGAAGGGATAGCGGTGGCGGATCTGCGTATGCGCAAACATCTTGCCCTCGCTCTTCAAACGGCGGATGATCTCTTTTTCGGCGTCTTTAACAAAAAGTCCCTCGTATTCGGGAACCTCAGAGGTGAATTGGCCATTCTGGTCGACGGGGCACACGATTTCGATTCCCGCGCGTGCGCACGCATAAAAATCGACCTCACCAAAGGCCGGTGCGATAGAAACAATGCCCGTCCCCTCCCCCGTCTCGACAAAATCTTCGACTAGGACGCGGAACGCATTCGCCTGCTTTCTCTGGGCGAAATAGGGCATGAGCGGCTCGTAGCGACGCCCAAGCAGAGTCTCTCCGAGGAAGCTATCGACAACCTCAAACTCCTCTTTAAAGTAATTTGCCAGACATGCTTTCGCTAGAATGTAGAACTTGCCGCTCTTCTTGTCTCGCACCTTGACATACTCGATCTGCGGACCGACTGCGAGCGCCAAATTGGAAGTGAGCGACCACGGGGTAGTTGTCCACGCGAGGAAATAAGTGTGGGGGGCGCCTTCCACAGCAAAAGACAGCGTAACGGAAGGATCATCGACATCGCGGTAGTTGAGATTGGCTTCGAAATTGGAGATCGGCGTGCCGAGCTTTGCAGAGAAGGGCATCACTTTGAAGCCTTCATAGACAAGGCCCTTCGCATACAGCTGCGAAAAGACCCACCAGACGGACTCCATAAAGGTCGGATCCATAGTGCGGAAGGTCTCGTCAAAATCGACCCAGCGGCCCATGCGCTGAACGGTGGATTTCCACTCTTCGGTGTAGCGGAGCACGATGCTGCGGCACTCCTCATTAAAGCGTGCGACGCCGAAAGCTTCGATAGCGGGCGCTCCAGAGAGCTCCTGCGCCTTCTCAATCTCATTTTCTACAGGGAGGCCGTGACAGTCCCACCCAAATCGGCGGGGAACGCGGAAACCCTGCATCGTCTTGTAGCGCGGGATGACGTCTTTGATCGTACCGGCGAGTAGGTGTCCATAGTGGGGAAGTCCCGTTGCAAAAGGAGGACCGTCGTAAGTAGAAAAAAGCGGCGCCTCGCGGCGGTTGAAGAGCGATTTTGCAAAAATCTGCTCCATTTGCCAGAAATTTAGAACGCGCTGCTCTCTTTTGGGAAAGCTCTCCCCTTGCTCGAATGTAAACATAGTGGGATAAATCTAGCCTAAAATGAGCTAAAATTCAAGATTATTACTTTTTATAGGGCGTGCTACCGCCGCGATTCAAAGTGGTCAACTTATTGACAAAGGTTTTGATCGGCCCTTTGAGATCGATGATTTTTTTCGTTTTGCCCAAATCATCTTCAAACCCCCTAATTGCAGGTTCGATATTGTTCAGACGATCAAAATTCAGCGACTTGGTCCAGTGCTGAATAACTAGAGCAAAAGAGTCATGGTGTTGGACGCAAACCTGACGCACTTTTTGGATGATTTTTTCTTCGTGAGGAGCAATATCCTGCTCATATTTCGCATAGAGGCGCGCTCCGGAAAACCAGAGAAGACCCGCATTGGCAGCAGCGCCAAAAGTGGGAACAGCTGCTCCAATAAGCCCTGAAACCAGCGCTGCAGCCGCATAAGCAGTGTGAAACCAATGCTTATAGAATCCATAGTTGAAACTTTGGCAAAGGCCAAGGGTAACACCGACAAGCAGTGTATATAGAATACCCATCACTACGTTGTGGATAAGGCTCGCAAGACCGACAATAGCTGTTTCCAAATAGTCGACGCGTGCGCTGAGAAAATGGGCAGGATCATTAATGCCTAAAGTGCTCGCTGCGCCGATATAAGCGAGGTTTTTCAAGGAGGTGAGAGTGAGATGTACTAGCCCGGTAGAATCGAGCAGCATAGAGATCTCATCTGAGGATTGCGGGAGATATTCCCTGACAACCTCTTTCATGGAAATAAAGAAGGGCGCCATTGCTGCATGCGGATCGCCTACAAAAACACCTGTTGCCATAATAACCTTGACTCCTTTTGTGAATATGATACAATAAATCCTTTTAAAAGCCAATTGAAACTAAAGACTTTACAAAAGTTGCTGAAAAAATTGGAATTTGATACAATACGTATGGGGGTGTAAAGGTTTCGACTTAGAAATAAAGCATCTCAGGCATGCGGAGGATATCAGTTGGCCTCCTTAATCATCTGGTAAAACCATAAATGACAACCAAAAAGTTGTTACTTTAGTGCAGCCTTCTTTCGAGGAAGTTGCACTCGAGAACGTTGCTTAAGCTTAACGGTTTAAGTAGCTCGGTGGCCTAGAACCTGACCAGGAGTTCTAGTAACCACTGTAATCGACCCTGGTATGAACCTTGTCTCTTTCGCTCTTTGAGCAGGAGTTCGAGATCATAAAGAGCCGACCGTCCCAGAGTGGGGCGCCTTCCAGCAGGGCCGGCCGTATTATAGGAGGCGATAAGCATGTAGTCTGGTATGGGGAGTTTGCTAAGGACGAGAGTTCGATTCTCTCCACCTCCAATTTGTAATTTTAACACAGCAAAAAGCCCCTGCAGGGGTCCAGATTTTTGCTAGCGCTCTGCAGGCCAACCGCTAGGTTGGCCAAGGAGCGCTAGTCAGAAAGATGGGCCGCTGCAGGGGCTTTTTGCATGTTACAATTTCAAATGGAGGTGACCTCCAATCAAAATTGGCCCAGAATTTTCTGGGCCTTTTTCATAGACAAAATTCACGCGAAATTCACACAGAAAAATTTCTTGCGCATCCTTATTTTTCGATTTTTCGCGCCCCTATTCTTGCCAAATATTCACCAATATGAGAACATTTCGATTCATTAATCACTATTTTTCAATAATCAATGGGAAAATTAGAGCATTTAGAGACTTTTGTAAAAGTGGTAGAGGCAAACAGTCTGGCTCTAGCAGCCAAACGGTTAGGTCTTTCTGCTGCAGCCGTCAGCAAGCAAATAAGCGCATTAGAACATGATTTGAAATTGAACTTACTGTCTCGCACAACCAGGCGCTTAGAGCTGACGGAAATAGGTCGCGTTTACTACGAGCATTGTAAAAAAATTATGGGGAAAGTACGAGACCTCGATGAGATGATGGATACTCAACAACTTGAGCCATCTGGATCATTGCGCGTACTCTCTAGTCGCTACTTTGCTAATCACTGGATTATTCCTCATTTGCAAGAGTTTATTGTGAAATATCCTAAAATCACGATCGACCTTACTATTGTTGGCCAAACTTCTGATTTATCTAGGTCTGATATCGATCTGTTTTTTGGACTGGCTCATGCTATGCCGCCAAATATAATGCAGCAGGAAATTTCTCAGGGTTACTTCTCTTTATGTGCTTCTCCTTCTTACTTTGAGCGTCATGGGATTCCTAAAAATCCGCAAGATTTATCACGACATCATTTTATTACTTATAGGGTAAGGCAATCATGCCAGCAGCTTTCCTTTAGCAATGGACAGCAGATTTATCTTAACCCTTTATTAAGCGTAAATGACACTAACATGATGATTTCTTGTGCTCTTCAGGGACTAGGATTTATCAAACTACATCAGCTGGAAGCCGCAGAATATCTGTCTGCTGGGACTCTTGTGGAAATGCTAGCTGAATTCAGAGAGTCAACTCAACCCATTTATCTAGGCTACTCTCAGGAAAAATATTTACAACCGAAAGTGCGTCATTTTATTGAATTTTATCTCGAAAAATTAAAAGAAGAGAGTGCATATGTCCTTTGAATCTTGTTGGGCAACAGCCTGTTGCCTTAAATGGAATCGAGCGTATCGGATGAGGTCGAGATGGGTGGGTTATTTATTTTTACAGCTACTTTGTAGTTGTTTGATAGCAGAGGAAACTTTCATTGGATCAAATATGGAAAAAATAATGGAGCAAGAAATGCAAAGAGAATCGGTTGAAAAACATCCTAAAGCAAAGATTTTCGCTGAGTTACATTACCAAAAGAAGCCTTTTATTTTAGCAAATGCATGGGATGCTGCAAGTGCAAGAATTTTTGAAAAAGCGGGTTTTCAAGCCATTGGAACAACAAGTGCAGGCATTGCTGCCTCTAAGGGATATCAAGATGGGCAAAACATCCCTTTAGAAGAAGTGCTTGATACTGTGAGGCAAATTCTCTCAGTTGTAGCACTTCCAGTATCCGTAGACATAGAAGCAGGGTTTGGCAAAGACAATGAAGAACTGGTGCGAAATATAAAAAAATTAGTGTCTTTAGGAGTTGTCGGAATTAATTTAGAGGATGGCACAGGGTGCATGACTTCTCCACTTATTCCAATAGATGAGCAGGTGGCTAAAATTCGAGCTATTCGGAAAGAAATTCCAACAGATCGTTTGTGGATTAACGCACGTATGGATGCGATGTATCTAGGAATATTGGAAAAAGAGGCAGCTTTAGAGGAAACGATCCGACGAGCGCATGCTTATTTAGACGCTGGCGTAAATTCTATCTTTGTTTTTGGTGCAGTGAATGACAAAGAGTCAATCTCTCGCCTTATACGTGAAATTAAAGCTCCTCTTAATCTTTTAGCTAATCCTGGACTGCCACCTATCGAAGAGCTGGAAAAGCTAGGAGTGGCCCGAGTTAGCTTGGGATCAGGAGCAATGAGAGCTACTCTAGGATTGCTAGAAGAGATTTCTCAAGAACTCTTAAAATTTGGAACGTATCAAAGCTTAACAAAAAATGCCGTTTCTTATTCCGCTCTTCAAGAGCTTTTTATCGAGAAAAGGAAAGTCTTATGTCAAAATTAGAAAGAAAAACAGTAGTTATTACTGGCGGAAGTCGTGGAATTGGACAGGCAATTGCGTTGAGATTTGCTGTAGACAAGGCTAACCTTGTAATTTTAACTAAAGATACTCTGGAGAATATTTAACAGACTGCAAATCAAATGATTGCAGCCTATGAATTGACCTTAAGAAGAAAATGTTCAGGTCAATTTTTTACCGATGAAGCACTCCTTAAACAAGCGGGGATAAAGGATTTTTCTCAATATGCAGTGGACTTGAAGGCTCCTTTAATGCAAGCCCTATTTCTTCCCGTGGATAAGAATAGAGTTTTAGTATCTCAAGACTTATTTCTCTGTAACCAATCGCAATCTGATTAAGTTAGAGAAATATCGAGTTTTGTAGAGGGGTGTAGATGCTCTTTATTTACGCAAATTTTACGCACTAGACTGACAAAAAGCAGCTAAAACGAGCATAAGCTATAGCATTTGAAAATCACTTAACTCACTGATATTCTTAGCGTTGTTTATTCCAGTTTAATCTAGTTTAGAAATTGTCATAGAGTTCGATTCTCTCCACCTCCAATTGGTTGGACAGTCTTTGTAGTCCACCATCGTTTTAAACGGTTCAGTCACTTGTACTGAGAGATTTACGTCTCTCAGTTGCAAGTTCTGAAACACTAAATTCAAAAGTTGTCGTTTTTCACCCACTTCAGAACTCTCAAAGATTTCTCTAGCTCTAGAAGCTAGGTTTAGGACTGTATTAGCCGTGATATAATAGTGCTCATCAGCCACTTCATGCCGCTTCATCTCCTCTAGGATTTCCAGTTGTCTAGACTTGTATGCTTTGACCTTCTCCAAATAAAGCTTTTCGTCGATCAATCCATCTAGTTTATCATCATACATTTTCCCAATCCTCTGCTGGAGCTTGTCCTGCTCTTTCCTTAAAGACTGCATACTCTCACGATGGAATACCGATTCGGAAGAATGGATCTCCTTCAAATAATTTGTGATTTCATCTACCTGATCCGTATTCAAGGCAATCTTGTCAAAATATTCCAACAGGGAAGCTATTAAAGGCTCTTCTCTCACATAAGTCCGCTTACAAATCCCTTTGCCATTTGTGCAGCTATAATAGATATACCGACCTTTATGGATTTCAGGAGTGACAACACACCCACAAGTGGTACAGGTGATCAGACCTTTCAAGATAAAAGGCTTTAACGATTTATGCGGTT
>JABDCT010000001.1 GCA_013287985.1 Chlamydiota bacterium | reverse complement strand
GCCCAGTCGGGAAAAATGGCGCACCTGGCGAGCTATCCATTTTCGGATCATTTTATTCTGTTCAAATCGAAGGCTCGTCTGGAATGGAAATCATGCCGCATCAGTCGGTTCTTTTTGCGCACACAAGTGCCGCTAACGGGATGAAGTATGATATGTCGACAGGCGAAATCACGCTTACAAAAGCGGGCTGGTATGAGGTGACCTACACCGTCAAAGGACCGACAGGGCCTTTCGGGTTGTCTCTTAACCACTCGGATACCCCAATTGGGGGCAGCGTGTGCGACAGCAGCGCAGCCAATCACCAAGTGACAGCGACGCTGATTTTCCAAGCAAAAGCGAAAGATCGCTTGCGCTTGATCAACGTCGACAAGACGCCGCATCTGCTCTTTTCAGCAGTTCCGGGTTCTGCGATTGCCACTATGACGATCAAAGGCCTCTCAACCGGCTCTTAGAAATTTTAAACACAGAGAAAAATTCTTCCTTTTTTCTCTGTGTTCTCTGTGATCTCTGTGGTGATTTTTTTTAAATCTTTAGCATGAAAGATGCTAAGTGATGGAGTTCCGAAGCGGGCTGCTGCTCTAATTGGAGTATTCCTGCCTCGGCCTTTTCTGCTAGTTGATCCAAGAGGGCAATCGCTCTCTCTTTGCCGAGAATCGAGAGCGCTGTCGCTTTGCCTTTTTCGAGCTCTTCACCATCGCTCAAGTCATCAGCGAGCTGAAAGGCGAGCCCCAAATAGTGCCCGATCTGTTTCAGCTTTCCTTCTTCTTTCTGGTTGACGTCTGCGATAATTGCGCCAAAGCAAAAAGCTGCACTAATCAGTGCCGCTGTTTTCATCGCATGCATGGTCAGCAGCTGATCCGCAGAGATCTTCTCGCCTGTGGAGTCAAGGTCGATGAGTTGGCCGCCGACCATGCCTTCCGCCCCTGCGTGTTTACCCAGGCAAGAGATCAGGCGCAGTCTCTGGCTGTAAGAAAGAAGAGGATCGTCTGCAAGGAGTTCAAATGCGTAGGTGAGAAGAAAATCTCCCGCAAGGACTGCGTGGCCTTCGGGGTAGGCGCGATGCAAAGTAGGGCGACCGCGCCTTAAGTCATCATTATCCATGCAGGGAAGGTCATCGTGGATCAGCGAATAGGTGTGGACGAGCTCGAGCGCACACGCAGGGGTGAGACTGTTTTCGATAGGGACGTCGTAAAGGGACGCAACCGTAACTGCAATGAGCGGGCGCAGGCGTTTGCCGCCCTCTATGGCATAGCGCGCCATTTCAAAGAGTCCGGTCTCCCCTTTCAAAAGATGCAGTAGATGGGCGTCGATAGCAGCTTTCATCGCGCGACCAGGGTACGTGCAGGGAATCCAATCGGGAAGTAGTCGAACCCGCGTTTTTGCATATCTGCAATCGAATACTGGTTGCGGCCATCAAAGAGGGCGCTGCCCTTCATGCACTGGTTGAGGCGCGCAAAATCGACAAAGCGGAACTGTTTCCATTCTGTCACAAGAACCACGGCATCGGCGCCTTCAGCTGCGTCGTACTCATCCTTGCAAAAGGTGATGTTCGTGTAGTCTTGGAGAAGCCGTTTTGCTTTTTCCATCGCTACGGGATCGAATAGGCGCAGCGTCGCTCCGCGCTTCGAGAGCTCGTCGATAAGGAAGAGAGCGGGAGATTCGCGCAGATCGTCGGTGTCGGGCTTGAAGGAGAGGCCCCAGATGCCGAGTGTGATATCCGCCACCGACTCGAAGTAGGAGAGGATTTTCCCCAAGAAGTTGACGCGCTGCTGCTGGTTGATCGCATCGACGCTGTCGAGGAGAGGGGTGGGGACGCCCGATGCACGAGCAGTTGCACGCAGGGCGCTGACGTCTTTCGGCAGACATGATCCGCCATAGCCGATTCCCGGGTAGAGGTAGTTAAAGCCGATGCGATGGTCGGCGCCGATGGCTTTGCGCACGTCGTTGATGTTGGCGCCCAACTTTTCGCAGAGCCAGGAGAGCTCATTCATGAAAGAGATGCGGGTGGCGAGCATCGCGTTGGCGGCGTATTTAGCGAGCTCTGCCGAATAAGGATCCATGATCTGGATGCGATCGTGATTGTGCGTGAAAGGGGCGTAGATCTTTTTCATGATCTCACCGGCTCGTTCGCTCGAAACGCCGAGGATGATGCGGTCGGGCTTCATGCAGTCCATCAGAGCGCAGCCTTCGCGCAAAAATTCAGGGTTGGAGACGACATCGCAAGCAACCGAGGTGTGCTCTTGCAATATGGCCCGGACCGCATCGCAGGTGCCTACAGGCACAGTCGATTTGACGACGATAACCATGTAGTCTTTGATGAGCGGCGCAATGGTTGCAGCGGCGCTTAGAACGTAGGAGATATCGCAGGCGCCTTCTTCAGAAGAGGGTGTGGGAAGGGCGAGAAAGCAGACCTGAGCCGAAGGAATAGCGGATGCATAGTCTGTCGAAAAGGTGAGGCGTCCGGCAGCTCGATTGCGTGTGACGATTTCGGACAGACCCGGTTCGTAGAAGGGAAGCTCACCGGCATTTAATGCGGCGACTTTTGCCTCATCAATATCTAGACAGGTGACACGGTTGCCCATTTCGGCAAGGCTAACCCCTGTGACGAGGCCGACGTAGCCTGTGCCAATAACGACGATTTGCATATGCTATTAACTATATAGCGTGCCGTCTTTTAGCAAAAGCAGGCGGTCGCAGAGGGCAGCGAATTCAGGGTCATGGGTGACTAAGATGAGTGCTTTCCCGCGCTTTTTAACCGCGTTGATGAGAAGAGTTTGGATTGCTGTCGAGTGGCTGTGGTCTAAATTCCCGGTGGGCTCGTCAGCGAGGATGAGGGGAGGGTCGTTCATCAGCGCGCGCGCGATGGCAGCGCGCTGTTTTTCCCCGCCGGAGAGGAATCGAGCTTGTAGTGGGGCGCGCTCTTTCAGTCCGACCTCTTCAAGGAGGGCAAGGGCGCGAGCCACATCGGGCTTCTGCCGGCCGATGCGCTGAGGGAGCAGGAGATTCTCAAGAAGGGTCGCATCTTCGAGAAGATTATAGGATTGGAAGATGAAGCCGATCTTCTGGTTGCGCAAGAGGGGAATGTCGCTCTTTGGGGGGAGCGAGCCGCAGATCTCTAGCGTGCCGCTGGTAGGTTCTTCAAGAGTTCCCAATATGGTCAGCAGGGTGCTTTTGCCTTCGCCCGACTTGCCCATAATGGCTACGCTTTCGCCGGCAGCCACATCAAGAGAGACTCCTTTGAGCACCTGAGTAGGCACCGCTCCCGTGTAGGTTTTAACAATGTTCCGAGCTTTTAAGATCATTAAGGGGCCTTCAGTGTTTCAGCCGGACTGATGCGGCACGCTTTGCTCGCTGGAATAAGGCCCGCGACAAGTGCAATCAGCGGAGTGGCGATCAGGACAAAGGTCAGTGCGCTTGTGCTCAAATCATGAGGGAGGGATTTTCCGAAAAAGAGCGTGTTAAATGCTTGGTGGCCCTGGACAAAGCTCAGGAGCTGAACGAGGATATCGATATTTTTAAGCGTCACGTAAGCAAAGAGGGCGCCGAGCAAACTGCTGATCAGGCCCACTGCGCCACCCGCCAGTCCAAAAATAAGGGCGATGCTCCTCTTTGAGGCTCCCATCGCTTGCAAAATCCCGATCTCTTTTTTCTTGTCGCTGACGAGGATGATGAGGAGAGAAATAATGTTGCAGCAGGCGACGATCAGAATGATCAAGCCGATCAGCGTAAAGAGCATTTTATCGCTGGCAAATTGCTGCATCAGATCTTTGGCGAAGTCATAGTCGTGATAGGTGACCACTTTACAATAGCCGTCGATCTCCTGCTCTTTAAGAGCGCGCTGGATCTCCTCTTTAATGGCAAACGCCTGATTAAAGTCGGGGAACCAGACCTGGATGCCGCTGGCACTTGTACGCTCGAGGCTATATGCGCTTTGCGAGGCGTTGATCATCTCGGCAAGCGGCGATGCAACGAGGATGCATTTGCTGCCGACCGCCAGGATGCCCGGGTCGTAAAAACCGGCTACGCGGACCGGCAGCCGCTGCTCTTGTATGGCGCTGGCAGTCGGAGCGGAATAGGAGAGGTAGCCCTCATCGCCCATTTTGACGCCACTCTCTTGGAGGTTTTTGGCTAGCAGAACGCCGCCTTGAGGGAGCACCGGCTTGCCTTTCACTGCATAGGGCCAAAGAGGTAGAACAGAGGGCGAGCTGTCAAAGGCCGTTTTCGCAGCTGCGCGGCTAATGACCACGCCCTGCTGGGGAATCTCACCGCTGATGGCGACGCCTTGCAGCTGACCATGCACTGAAAAGGTATGCGCAAGGGTCAAGCGTGCATCCCATTCAAAGAAACCCTCCACGAGAAGAGCTGTAGTAAAGGGGAGAGGTTTCCCATTGTAGATCCATCCCTCTTTTGTGCGTACGACGCTGCCGAGTTTATCGCTGTGCGTGGCGGGAACGACCAGCTTGCCGCTGGAAAAATCCGCAGCAAAAGCCACTCCTTCCGGAAGAAGAGCAGGCGGCAGGCGTAAATAACTGCCGAAAGGGCGTATCGCTTCAACTGAGATATGGGAGTCGATGACGTTCCAAAGATCAGGCGCCCTCTGAGCGGCGAAAAAGAGCTGGTTGATATCGTCCGCCGTCGGTGGGAGGATCAGATCCATTAAGCGTGGGTTCTCTTCGGCAAAAGAGGCGAGAAAGGCGACTTGTGTGAGCTGCGCTTCCGTATCACCTGTCTGCTGCTGGCGAATCAGGGAAAGGCGTAGAAGAGCCCCGCTGATTTCAAACGGTTGATAGGCGAGTCCCTGCTCTTTTTTTTGGAGCTGCGCAAGCACGCTTGAGACCCTGCCCACAGGGTCGATAGGAGAGCCGGTCTGGTCGCGGTCGAGAGGAGGCATGCGCTCGGGGAGGGCGGGATCGGTCTCGGGGTCGTAGCTGGCTGAAGCAAGCCCGCGCATCTTTTCACCAATGCTGCGCGCGCTATAGCTAGTGGCTGAGCTGAACTGGTCGATTAGGTAGCTGTAGGAGGAAAAATATTTTTCAGTCGGTTGGATTTTGAGCGGGGCGTTGAGTGCAGTTAATTTTTTTAACCAGGTGCGCTCTATCCCCTCGGTAACAGATAAAAAAAGCAGTACCAGCCAGACGACAAGCGCAATCACCCCGATGGACATCAGGGCGATTAAAGAGACTGATAGCTGCTTTTTTTTAGGTGAGAGATATTTTTTTACAAAAGATAGCTCGTACACAAAACTATTTTGCTTCTTTGAAAGCGACGTGGCGTTTTAGACGCTTGTCATACTTTTTCAGCTCGAGGCGATCAGTAGTATTGCGTTTATTTTTTACAGTCCAGTAGACCTCAGGGCTCTCTGTACTTTTAAGTTTAATCTTTTCGCGGGCACCCTTTGCCATAAATTCCTCCGATAAAAGGACACATTCTAGTCTATCCTTAAGAAAACTGCAATGCCTTCTCTTTCCATTTTTCTTTTGAAGCCCGGGCCAAGAAGAGGACGCCGACAATGAAGGAGTCGACCGCCATGATCCCCCAGAGCTTGTCGGGGCTCCATCCCCAGTAATTAAAGGCGAAATAGGCGGGGAGATAGGTCGTCAACCAGACAAAGAGGGCGATGAACATATAGAAGTGCACGTCGCGCCCTGCGATCACCAGGCTTAAGCCGACCGTCGCATAGCCATAACAGAAGAAGTAGAGCCAGATCCAGAGACAAGCCTGTTTAAGGACGACGAGCGAATGGGGATCGATGGGGGCTGCGAAGAAGAAAGATAGAGTCCAACCAGGGAAGACGATTAGAGGAAATGCCAAAAATATGGTCGTACAGGTGAGCAGGACAGTCGCTGAGCGGACCGATTTCCAGATCGATTTGTAATCGCGCGCACCGATAAGGGTGGAGGCAACCGTCACAATTCCTTGACCCATGCCGTCGTGAATAAAGGTAAAGAGCAGGATCAGGCTGCTACCGACGGACAGAACGAGCAAAAAATCGCCGCCTTTCACCGTCATGATGCGTGCGGTATAGACCCAGCTTGTTAAAATAAAGATACGCGTGATCGCACGCGGCAGTCCCACCTTGACCTGCTCCCAAAACGTTTTCCAGTGGAACTCATATGCATGGGTTCCATACTTCTCGCGCTCATCTTTTCTTAAGAATAGACCTAGGAGAATGATGCAGAAGAGAGCTTGGGAAACAGAATTGGAGACCGCTGCTCCAAATACCCCTTGAGGGGAGATCCAGCCATCGATGCCAAAGATTAGAATCGGATCGAGAATGACGTTACATGCGTGGGAGACCAGCGTCGTGAGAAAAATGATGCGCGTTTTTCCTCGGCCGATAAAGAAAGATGAAAGGGCCGCTCCAAGTGGGAAGAGAAAGTTGCTATACATCATGACAGTGAAGTAGGACATGGCGCCGGCTTGGATGCTCGTTCCATCAAAGAAGGAGCTGCCGATCCAGCGACTAACCGGCCAGGTAAAAATAAAGGAAATGAGGGAGAACCAGATCATCTGCCAGACCGACTGGCCGATCCGTCCGAGTTTCCCCGCCCCAATAAAATAGCCGACAAAGACCTGCCCCATTGAAGTAATGCGCATACAGGGGTGTTGAAAGAGCGTACAGAGATAGGCTGCGCCGGCGCATGCTTCGAGGGCGTTTAATGAATAGTGCGCGAGATAGAGGCGATTGCAGAATGCCATTACGCAGCTGGAAAATAAGCCGAGCATGAGCGGGAGAGACAGATTAATAAGCTCCCGCAAACTGGCGACGGGATATTTCGTCAGTCTAGTTTCCCTAGGAAGTAGAGCCTCTAAATCACTGCTCATTTGCTAACCGAACGTCTACGTGTACTCAAAATCAGAGATTTTTAACATAAAAAAATCGCTGACCGCTAAATAAAAAATTTATTTTACAAAAAAGAATGGCTGGTTAGAGTGCGAAATAAGCACTGCTATGAAACTGTGGTGCGAGAGGGTGGGATTCATGAAAACAAAACTATCGATGGTTCTTTCGATTACGGCGCTAGGTTTAGTTGCTTTCGTCAGAGGCGATGCATATGCGATCTATGAAGAAGATCTGCAGCCTGTGGCATACTATTACGAAGATGAAGAAGAGGATTTAGCTAGCTTATATGGCGAGATTGAAGGGGATAATGATCCTTATGTCGGTATGGGCTTTGAAGAAGAAGAGGAAGTCGTCCTTCCCTGGGGCCTTGATTCTCGCGAAGATATTTCCGCATTTGTTGAAGAGAGATACAGACGCGCCCCGCGTTATGAAGAAGAATACTATCCAGAAGAAGAAGTGCGTTACACAACGCGTAGACCTTCGATGGAGCGCATTCCTGGCAAGCCAGAGCCTGTTGTTGCTTCTAGACCCAAGATTGTTGAGTCGAAGCCTTTAATCGGCCAAGCTGAAAGCACGCCAAAGCGCGCAAGCAAACAAGTAGCGACCGCTCCAGGCAAGCCCAGAAAAGCCGGCAAGGTTGTATCCCAACGTCAAAGGCAGCAGGTGCAACAGCAGCAGCCTCGCTCGCAGAAGCAGCAAAGAAGATCGGTGAGAAATCGCCAAGAGCAGCAGCCCCAAGAGCGCAAAGTAGTTGTGCAAAAAAGAGGCCAAGTGGCTGCTCAAGGCGCTCGTAGAGCGCGCCCTACCCAGCGCTTAATGGAAGAATAGGCACAGCCTCCAAGTCCAGACGATCGCCGCCTTGCCTTTTATACACATGATAGCCAAGGCCGGCGATCATCGCCGCATTGTCCAGACTAAGACCCGCAGGGGGCCAGAAAACGGGCCGCTCGAACCCTTCAAAAAGGGCGCGCAGCCTGCGGTTATTGCTCACGCCACCGCCCACATATACTGTTTTACAATCAAAACTCTGCACGGCTTCGCGCGCTTTGGCGAGAATGGCGCCTAAAGCAGCCTCTTGAAATGCCGCTGCGATATCTGGTTTGTCCTTTTCTGCAATTACGCTCTCACTGCCCTTCTTGCCATTCTGACCCTTGACGGCATACAGCACTTGCGTCTTTAGCCCGCTAAACGAGAAATCCCAGGGGTGGTGTTTGACTTCGCCCGCCCGAAAAGCAAAACGCCCGGCATCCCCATTTTTCGCCATTGCCTCAACAGCAGGACCGCCCGGATAGGGCAGACCCAATAAAGCAGCTACCTTATCGAATGCTTCGCCGATCGCATCATCGACGCTTCTGCCGATCATTTCATAAACGCCGACATCCTTGATCTTGACCATGATCGTATGCCCGCCGGAAATGACGATCCCGAGCGCCGGAAAGAGCCACTCTCTTACGCCCATCATTGCTGCGTACAAATGCGCTTCGACATGGTTGACGCCGACAAAAGGCTTATCCCATGCCAGTGCGAGTCCCTTTGCCGCAGTCAGCCCGACCAGCAGCGGCCCCACCAGCCCAGGCCCCTTGGCCACAGCGACCAGATCCACCGCTTCGACCAGCGCCTCGCTCAGCACAGGCAGCAGCTGATCGACATGGGTCCGTGCTGCGAGCTCGGGAAAAACCCCGCCATAGCGGCGATGATCTTGCGAAGCAACCACATTGGTATGGATGACCACACCATCTTCGACCACTGCCGCAGCCATCTCATCGCACGTCGATTCAATTCCAAGGACTAACATGGAGCCTATTGTACCTATCTAATCGTCATTTTGAAATACGTATTGTCTTCCATATGGTCGATAATCTCCCAGAATTCCGATATATCCTCTTGAGGCACATGGTCTTGGATGTGTTTAAGCTCGAAATAGAGGTCGGTGCTATTTTCCCCCTCTTTTTTCATCGATTCGGAGTAGAAAAGCGATCTCTGATCGACGATCAATTCCTCTAGATCGGGATCCCAGACATAAAAAGGATTTTCTATATGGATGTGCTCTTTGACCCAAAGGGGGTATTCAATTTCATAGGGAGAAGATCTATCGCGATCGACCTGCGGACTGCGGTAACTTCTATTGATGATCGAAAAGACCTCCAGGCCCTTTTTATATCCGCGCTTCCGAGTAGGAACGGAAAACTCTTCAGTGACGGTCAGGATATTTTTTTCGCGATCATCGGTAAAAGCAAGAGGTGTGCTAAACGTGGCATTTCCATAAGTGCGTTTCACCATCCCCAGATGTTTTTGAGCCAGCGCTTCCTTGCCTTCTCTGTCGAGAAATTGGCGCTTCATATCCGCTTCGTAACCGTAATAAGTAAAAGTCACCCCAATCGATGCTTCATCCGGTGACCGCACAGTGAAATAAGTCTCGATTTCAGTAGGGTGTTTCACCTGTCCATCAGGAAGTCGCACAAGATCTGTTGTATCTTTGGAAACAGGCAGACCCCAACCATAATTGGGAAAATACACATCTTGCAATGCTCCACCCTGCAAATAATCCGTCGGATCCACCCAATAGTTCTCTCCGTCGATTTCAATCCGCAGAATCACGTGGTTGAAACCGAAGGGTACTGGCAAGAGATCGGGGAATATTTTGCCATCATTCGTATCGACAAGAACCAGAGTCGAGGGAATATCCATTAAACGTAAGAAAACATGCAAAAGAAACGTTTTGTCTAAGCAATTTCCATAGCGCCTCTTCAAGACAGTGACAGGATCCCATGGTTTGCCACCCTCTCGTTTATCTGCGAGAGAGAAATACTTGATCTGATCTTGGACAAAGCGCAGAGCCTGAAGGGCCCGTTCTTTCGGCTCTCCTTGCCACTGCTTGACATACTCCATCAATTCCATAGAAGGAGCCTCCGATAAAGAGTAGATGGGGATTAACCTTTCTACGGCCTCTTTCCAATTTTGGTACTTGCTCATTTGGATACACCCGCACGGGTTATACCAATTAGGAGCATCGTCGTCAGATGAACACCTAGGAATATCACTAGCCTCCCAAATCCACTCTTGTAGAGAGGAGGAATAGTCGCGCACCAGAGGTTCTATGGAAGTATTAAAAGCCTTCACGGAAACAGGTGCTCGGGTGTCAGTCAAAAGACGATAAAAGATTTTACCCACCGGAAACGAATGTTGGAACTTAAAGGCAGCAAATTCTTGGAAGGTGGGGGACTCATCATTTTCGATGAAAGAAAGGGAATAATCAAGAATATCGCCCGGGCGCAGGTCATCAAGCAGATACAAGAGAGTCAAATTGCCGAGAAAATACCTGTCATGGAGTTTTTTCTCCTGTTGGATGAGATGGTAATGGGCATTTTCCAATCGGTCGGACCATGTTCCATCTCTAAGTACACGAATAGCATGAACGATAACTTTGTGATGTGAAGGATTGAATTCGAAATCGAGTTGAGTAAAAGCATCGGCTCCAGTTCGACTCAAGATCTTGACAACGCGATGCTGATAAATGGTTTTTTCCTGCAAATTATACTGCGTATCAATCAGTAGAGTGGACGGCCCTTCATGAGAACAATCAGTTGCTACGACCCATTCAGGGGCGGGACCCTGAGCAAAATACTCCTCCTCATTTTGGATCTTGGCAGCGCCAAGAAAAAACATAGGCAGTAAAAATAGAATAATAGATCGCACAGTTTCCTCATTTTAAAAGAAACACTGTAATTGAATATTAATTAAAAATGAATAGAATTTTCAGGTATGAAGAAGATATTGATCACTCTAGCCCTCCTAATATCCACAAAAGCCTATCCCTCATCCTGTGAACTATGCGAAACCTATCCCTATTTTAGTTTAGGCCTAGGTCCAGCTCCTATTCCCGTTCCCAACTTTTCCCTCGGATACAGAAAGCAGCACATTCACAATGGCTATGACATCGGCGTCAACCTTGCAACTGCGGGCATTTTTACCCAAGCCCGGGCCTATGCCAATTGGATCCACTACTTCAACCCGTGGATTTACAACGAAGCCTATTTTGGCCTCGGCGCATCAGCAGGCGCCTGGTTTGTCCATTCAGGAAAAGCCTTCATTGCCTATCCCAACATTCTTCTAGGCAAGAGCTACTACAATCGATGTGGAAGCAAGCGATTTCTGCAGGCTGAGATGAACTGGCCGGTCTATTACTCCCATCGCCATGAGCTGAACTGGCGCTTCCCGCTCCTGACCTTTTCCTACGGGTGGGGATTTTAGCTCCCATTAAAAAATCCCACCCCCTATAATACCTTCTGTGAAATTTCGATTTTTAAACATTCCGGTGCAGATCCATCCAACCTTCTGGATCTTTCTGCTTCTATTCACCAATATCTATCGAGAGTTTTCTCCACAAAATCTCATTTTAGGAGGGGTATTCTTTTTCAGTCTCCTCGTTCATGAGTATGGCCATGCACTCACAGCCCATTACTTTGGAGCCAAGCCCACCATCACATTTGAAGCCTTCGGTGGCTATGCGCGCTTCAATCCCATTGGCCTCACCCCCAAGCATCTATTCCTCATCACCCTAAACGGACCTCTCCTCGAATCCCTCCTCATCGCCATTCCCTACACCCTCCTCAAACTCCACCTGTTCGACGGCTATATCGCATACGCCCTCTATGTCACCATGCATCTCAATATACTCTGGTGCCTACTCAACCTCATACCCATCGCCCCTCTCGATGGCGGCTACCTCCTGCGCTACTTCCTCGAGCGTAAATTCGGACCCAGCGGTCAGCGCGCCAGCATTCTCATCGGCCTCCTTTCCGCACTCATCGCAATCCCGATCCTCTGTTTCCTCGGCTTCTACTTCTTTGCTGTCCTGCTCCTCATATTCGGCATCCAACATTTTCAGCTTCTCAAGCAATACAAAGCCGCGCCTCCCAGCCATTTCAGCCATTACCTCCAGGGCATGGAAGCCCTGAAAAATAATGACCTCGAAAATGCCAAAGCGATCCTCAAAAAGCTCCTGAAGTCCAAGAACAACCAGATCAAGCATTCCGCAACCGAATCCCTTGCCAAAGTCTACCTGCAGGAAGGCGCCTCCGAAAAATCCTACGACCTTCTCCTAAATGCCGATCCGCAATACCTAAAAGAAGGCAAGACCCTGCTCTGCAAGCTTGCCTATGACCGCCAAAACTACCGCCTGATCTCGCAATACTCGCTCGACATCTACAACATAGACCCCACATTCGAGACCGCGCTCCTCAACTCAAAGGCCTTCGCGCATCTTCAAGACCCACAACTGTCCGGCGCCTGGCTCGATACCGCCTCCCAATTCGGCCCCGAATACAAAGAGCGCGCAAAAGAGCTCCTCGCAGATCAAATCTACGATCCAGTAAGAGAGAAAGAAGCATTTAAGGAATACGTCGAAAAAATCCTGACATGAAAAAGGCCCCCAGAACGGGAGCCCCATACTCTAAGGTTACTGTTTATCCCAGCAAGAAGAAAAAACGCTCTTCGTAGCTTTATTGACCGTTTGCACATTCTGCTCATCATTTTGTTGAGAAATAGACGTAGTTGTATCACTAGAGGTATATACTTCTTCATCAGCGGGTATACGGACATTGCCCTGACTATCTGTAGGTAAAGGAATCATTTTTTCTACGACCGTTGGCTTATATTCCGCCGAGATTTTCCCGATATAGTATTCTTCAGGAATATCTTTCCAAAATGAATCAACTTTTTGAGAGGTGCGTTCACTTGAATTATCTAGATCGTTTTTGGATTTGTTTTGTTTTATTTTATCTTTTAAAGCTAATTTAGCGGCTTCTTTGTGCCAGTCAATAATAATTCTTTTGGGAAGCACATCTGATGGATTTTGAATTTGTGTTGTTCGTGCGTCGGAAAGTTTAGGTATTTCTCCTGACATACTATCTCCTGAGGGTTGGTTTTTACTTTTCCTAATTTATGGAGCATTATTACACCCGACTCAATTTTGGCATATGAATATGAGAACAGTAGAGGAGCGCGCGGCAAGGACCTTGTCTCAATAAAAAAGGCTCTCCGAATGGGAGTCTGGATCGAAACCGCCTCCCGGTTCGACCCGAACACGAACGCACCAAGAACTCCTCCCAGATCAAACCTACGATCCAGTACGAGAGAAAGAAGCATTTAAGGAATACGTCGAAAAAATCCTGACATGAAAAAGGCTCCCAGAACGGGAGCCCCATACTCTAAGTCTACTCTTTAGACCAACATGAAGAAAAAACGTTGTTCGCACAAGTCTCGATGCCATCAACACAATACTCAACACCTTGGTGACACACAGTCTGTGTCGTATCACAAGACGCTTTTACTCCTTCATCAATAGTTGTATTTGAAGTATCAATAAGCTCCTTCCCTGCAACATAATTTAGCGATGAGGGTGTTTTACCACCTGCGCAGAATTGTGCAACAGGTCCAATCACATAATCTGCAGTAAAAGCTGCTCCGACCATCAAAGATCCCTTAATAATTGGCCCAGTACAAGCTTCCAATTTTGGAATAATGGCATCAACAGCATCATGCAAGGCGGTTTTTACTCCTGATCCATCGCATAATTTATTCGAGTTCAATACTTCGGATGCTCTGTTCCAATTCACTTTCACTTTTAGATTTGGTGCCTCCGATGCTTTTTGTGTTTGTGTTGTCCCGTATACTACGAGTGCGTTTGAAGTCGCTGACATATTACCTCCTAAAGGTTTGGTTAAAACGACGAATTGGAGTTTACACATAAACAATACAGCGTCAATTATAAATCTTTATTTTATTTAATTTAAATAATTATTGGTAATTGACGGAAATATAAAACAGGTTGATTGTCGGCTTTGTTGTTTTTTTCAAAAAGGAGTCAAAACCATGTCTACAGCATATCTTCACCGATGGGTCATCTCTAACCAACAGGTCGAATTATGGCAGAATCAAAATAGCCTCTATTGCCATGTCACAAATTCCGATTGCAAAACACGCAATGATCAACTCGATGCACCCTTAGACATAGAAATCGATCAGCAAATTGGCTTTCTCAAAAAATGCATTCCACTTCCCAGCAGCGATTGTTGCGAATTCTCCGAACCATCTTTCAAATTGCCCCTGAAAAGCACTGAATCGAGTGATCATAGGGAGATCAGCCTATTACGTATGGAAAATGGTGAGGTATATTGGCAGATTTTTCTTCGCGCTACTAAAACCTCAGTCCTCTTTTCTTTTTCAGAAACAAAAACGAAAGAGCTTCCTGTTTCAGATAAAGAACTAAGAGCGCAAATTGAAAATCATATTCATCAGTTTACTGGTTTTAATCATCTTCCAGAGCTTCAATCTATTGGTCTTCTTGTTCATCCAGTACTTCAATGTCAAAACGCAGAGCTCCTATCTCTAAGGATGTCAGTATCTCAAGGTAAAATAAAAGCAAATGACATATGGTCAAGAATAGAAAATATTCTTCCGTACGAAAGGTATAATGCTGAGGCAAGAAAAAATCTAGAGAGCTTAAAATTTGCCATCAGGAATGATAGCGCTCTTTCGAAAGAGGCTTTTGCCAAAAAGTACTTCTCCGTCCTTCTACATGATTTTAGATACACTTTCGAAACGAAAACTGGAAAACCAAGAGATTATCAAGTTTTTTTAGAGCCGACAAAAATCGAGCAGAGTACAATCGATCCCACTTATATTTTGAGTGAGGGTTGTTGGGCTGTTGGATTAATTTGTGTCAAAGGATGCTTTGATATCCGCGATGATGCTATGAATCATGCACAGATCTTTATAGAAGGAATCGAAAAAGGAAAACATTTTCTGTTGGTGTCACATCTTGTACGTGATCCAGATAAAATCTATCCTAGTGTAGTCAAGATCCATGATTTCTCTAAAAGACCAACTAGTCTAACTTATCATTCAAGAACAGAGCTATTCCTCGTTCAAAGCACCAAAGGAAGAGAGATGCTTAATTCTATTATTCTAGAAAGTTGTCGCAAAATTATTCCTCCAGAGATTGATGTTAGAGGATCTGATGCATGGGGGATAAAAAACGGCGATGAGAGCTGCTTTACATGGGGAAGAGGACATCTTCGCACAATTGGAATTGATCTAGGAACAAGTTGGATATGTGGTATAGCGACTATTACTTCAATGTTTACGAGGTCGGATGCGTCACAAAATATGAGAAGGATTTTTGAATTATTTTTTGGGTATCGTCTTAGGAATTTAGTTGAATCAATTGAATTTAAGAAAATTTAAGGAGGACAATATGCAAGTTGAAAATGCGCTAGCAACTACCAATTCTTACAAAGACATCCTAACAATTGCTGAAAAAGCTGATGCTCAGCTTTCCTTTTGGGGATCTCGCTATGTTATAGTAGAAGGATATGAAGGAGCTCTTGATATTGATGCTCTCGCAGAAAAAACCATAGGCATTATTAGAGAGAAAAATCATGTTCTTGAAAATAACGAGAGAGATGAACTTAGGCAGGTCACAAAGTTTATCAATCGTTTATACACAGATAGTGATGCTCAAGTAGACAGATCCAATTGCATTACTTGGATTTTTTGTAAATTAAGAAAGTATTTTGCAGGTATCTGGAACTACACTAAAGAAAGGGGTTTTGGAGGAGGGTGGCCAGTTCGAAGTGATTGGATGAGTGAAATTACTTATGGATATAACAGGCGATGTGACTTTTACACAGAAGATCAATTCAAAACTGATTTTGGGTGTACCCCTCAAGAGGCCAAACAACGAGGATTTGTTGTCCAGTTTGATCAAATTGGAAGTCTTCTATTATGGAAACCACCTAGAGAATGGCGAAAGGTTTAGAAACAGCGTTCCTTACAAGGCTCTTTTCTTTTAATAAAGAGCCTTTCTTTTGAGCTATTTGGAATGATGCATTATTGCAAGAGAAGAGACCAGAGCCATCATTCTCCTGATGCTTTGGCATGCACTATGCAGCCTATTGATTTCAAAAATAGTAGAAGACGTTGAATACACCGCTTGCGAATGCTTCAGCATTGCGACCGGCGATGGAAAACCAAGCACCCCAAGCGACGCTTAAATCTGTACTCCAATTATATTCCAAGCTAGGAGCAAGACTGAACACCTCGGAGGATGGAAGCCCTCCCTTTAAGTCGCTCCCTCTAAGTTTAAAAGGAGACTTGTTCTGATGTTCATATCTAAGATCGATTCCCCAGCCCCAATTTTTCGTAAAGCTAAACTCATAGCCTAAGTTAGCAATGAAATGATTCCCAGGGTTAGCAACACCATGCCCATCACCATATAAATTTAACCCATGAGTCTCGACTTTGGTAGGGACGATGTAGATCAGATTCAGATTGACATTGTAGGGATGGTTGGGGAATGTATAGAAGATCTTCTGCAGAACCAGTACAGCACTAGTTTGATAGGAGCCAGCTCCTGAAATATCAGAACCGCCTTTCTTGGGATCCAAATGTTGAAATTTGCCAGTGGGGAAGATTTCTCCCACAAGCAGCCTAGAGTCTGGAATCCATGTTCCTTTCTTATCGCGAGAGAGCTGCCACCCCAGATACACATTCAGATCATCAAAACATACGCTTTTTTGACTCCTATACTGACTATAGAAAGATGAAACGAACATGCTAATATCAAGACTCTTCGTAATCCCTGTTTCTAAAGCAACAAAGATCTCTTCTTGTACAATAGTGCTATGCTCTTGATTTCTCCAGTGATGGTTGTAAATCCCATATCTACTTGAAGCAAATAGATATGGTTGAATAGACATTCTGCCTGGTTCAGCATTCGATGGATAAAAAGCAAGTAATGTGCCAGCATATAGAGGGTCGTAGGTTGCGTTCTCTTCTGAAAGTGCTTCAAAAGTTGCTACTAGGATGACAAAAAAGAGATACAGTCGCTTTTTCATAGGATACAATTGTCTATACCCTAAGATTGGATTTAATGCTCCTAGGGCAATCATAAAAGATTCATATATCCTAATGAAGGCAAGCAGTGTAACTTGCTAAAATCAGCCGTAAACTAATAATTTCACAATTCTTTTTCGGTACGAGCAAGTGCTCTCATTTTTTTAAACGGTGAATCTTTCTAGTTGCAGTAATTTTTACTGGATACGGCGCGGGTAATTTGGTAGGATAACATACAAATATATTTTGATACGCACCTCCTCGCCTTCTGAGGAAATACAAATATGTCACCGGTTGTTTTAAACGGCTCATGCGTATCAAAGTTTGCAAAGCTGCTTGGTGAAAATAGTTAACTTGAATGCTTATAAAAATCTTTGGAAAATGATAAGGTAATATGAATACAAATCTTCTTATAATTTTTTCTGAAGTCCAAAAGCTGTCTCTATTGTACCTCGCATACAAATACAACTTTAAGTCTGCAGGGATGTTGATACTTTATTGGCTATTATGGCAATTAGTATCTTCAGTAATTTTAGGTAAATTGTCAGACATAAAAGGAAGAAAGTTTGTATTGTATTTCACAGTATTCGCATCTGTAGTTGTTAGTTTTCTTGCGAAATATGAAACCAGTTTTAAATACGCCCTTTTTATTGATGGCCTATTAGTCGCAACTTTACCTATTGCATTTGCTGCGAAGAGTGACAAAAATCCATTAAGAAGTAAAAGATTAATATATGCTGAAGCTTTTTTAGCAAGAGCTATAACTTGGCTGATAGTTCCTACAGTTTTTCTCATAAGTAAGTTTTCAGATTCATTCTGGGAAAATGCTTTATTAATCTCATCTCTATTAAGTGTAATAGTTCTGTTTTTTTTCAATGATGTTCAGGACGATACTCATAAATTACATGTAGCGAACAAGGGGAAAAAATCATCATCAATTTATACTGCTTATGTTTTCGTTTTTCTTATGTCTTTATTTTTTTCAGAGTCTTCCTATCAGACCATTTCATATTTAGTAGAAGAAAAAGAGGAAATTATTTCGCTGACAAAATCATACATTCTTTTTGGCCTTGGTATGAGCTTGACCTGCGGCTTACACCTTCTTATAAAGGAAATTAAAGGCATTAGTCTTTCGGTAATTTGTGCGTCCACATTTTTCATCACATTCTTGTACTTCTTTGTCAAATTTGTTTCATTTTCTTGGGAAGATCAGTTGTATGCTCTGAATTATACTGAAAAAACAGTGTTGGGGGTAGTCAGCGGTGTTTATATTCCTTTAATCTACGCAATTATTTGCGAAAAATTTAAAATTCACCAACAAGGAACAATATGCGGTTTGCTTGAATCAACGATGACATTAGCTGAAATAATTTCTCCGTTCTTGGCATATTTATTTTTTATTTCTGCATTTAATTTAAATCTTGTATTTTTCATTGATAGCTTGGGATTTTTTGTGTCCTTTGCTATAATATGGACTTATCTTTCTCAAAAAAGAGGATCTATATGAACTCCTTGAATATTTCTAAAGATCTCGTTGTTGACCTTACTAATGTTATTGATCTATATGGCATTCAGAACCTTGCAAACACGTGCTTGTTTGCAGGAGGGTTTATTAACTTTGGTTATTGGAGGAATATTAAAACTAATGTTAGAATTACAAAAAACAAAAGGGCACTCGCATCGAAAAGATTATATGAAAGAGTTTTTAATTTGCTCGCTGTTGATGAAAGTGATTCGGTTCTTGAAGTGGGATGTGGGCTAGGAAATGGATGTATATTATTACATAGTAAATTCAAGCCCAGAGTTATTATAGGAGTTGATGCTTCACCAAAGCAAATTGAAAGAACCATTTCTAACCACAAAAAATATTTATCTAGATATAGAAGTGAAATCAACTTTATTGTTGGCTCAGGTGAGAATATTCCGGTCTCTGCTGAAAGCGTCAATAAAATCTTTTCTATAGAAGCATTGCAACATTTTGATTCAGTTGATCAATTTTTACAGAGTTCATTTAAATCTTTAAAATCCAATGGAAAGATTGTGGTGACAACATTTTTCTTTAAAAACGATTTAAAATCAGATCTTCTTCGTTGTTTCCCTAACTTTAAAAGTGGTGTAGATAAAATTGTTAGGATAAATTCATTTCTAAACAAACTAAAGGATCAAGGTTTTATACAAATCAAATCTCAGAGTATAGGAAGATTTGTTTGGCATGGGTTTGATCGATGGATTTTACAGACGCGATATAAAGATACCTGGGATAAATATTGGATACAAGCTTATAAAGCTGGCATGCTTGATTACTACATTATAGAAGCAACAAAACCATAACCTATATGGCAAATTTATGTGTAGAGAATCAATAGTTTAGAGTGTTTAATTAGTGTAAGAGCAAGCTCTTCTTTGGTGAGTTGTACCAAAGGAAGGGTTGCTTCGCCAAATATGCTGACATTTTAAGAGAAATTGTTTATTCAAGTGTTTTAAGACTTGTCGTGAAATTGTTTTCGATACGATCTTCATGCAGTAAATCGATTCGCTAATAATAAATCTATTTTGTTATAGAACATTTTTTTGTGTTTGCAATTTTCTTTTTAAGAATAACCCGCCTCATATGTACGGGTGTCAAGTTTATAGATTTTCTGATACTTCTTTTGACTCGTTTATCACTTCATTACTTAGAAGAGAAAGAAAGGCATCAAAATTGCTAAATCTTTTAATATACCCATTTGTAGCGTCAACTTCTTCACATTCAAGCCATGTTGATGGATCAGCTTCATTTTGTTGGATTTGGGCCTCAATTTTATCTAAAGCTTTTACTACTTTTGCTTCATAACTTTTACATTCTTCGTATTCTAACCACAAATTGAGCCAGTCCGGACCCAAAACGTCTCGAAACATTTCCTTGATTGCATTTATTGCAATCTTCTCATTCTGAACCTTTTCCGCTCTTTTTTTTGAGCCCTCGGGCGCTAAAAAATAAGGAATATCGCCGGTAATTGCTTCAGCAATGTCATGAATTAAGGCCATTTTCAATGTTTTTTCAAGATTAATTTTGGAATCGAGAGATGAAGAACATGCCATCACTAAGAGAGAAATTCTCCAAGAATGCTCAGCAACGGATTCTTGTCGACCAGTAGAGGTCCACCCATGTCTTAGAACACATTTTAACTTTTCAGCTAAATGCATGAAATGTAGAACGGTTTTTGCTTTTTCTATATTTGGCGTTTGTAATATAGAAGCCATAGACACCTCTTTATGAAAACTACCAATTTATCATATTTTCTATTTTTAATCCTCCTTTTATGTGATTCTTTTCAATCGTCCCTGAAAAATTATATACCATTGCGAACTCGTTTTCTTAGGGGTTTATCAGTCAAAATTTTATCAATCGATGAAGGGCTGTTTGTCTAATCCATACTTTTCAATCCATTCGGGTTTGTTATGCTCAATAAAAGCTATGGCTGTTCTTTTTGTTAGAAAAGTCAGTTGTTCGATGAGGTCACCTTGAAATTTATTCCGAGTTACTAGTATTTTTGCAAGGGATTCTCCACAAGCATCTAAGACGATGTTATCTTCAAGAGGATTAGATGCTATTTTGGTGAGTGCCATTATAGCTCTATCATCGTCATAATGACCTATATTCAGTGCTGCATCATGTCTTTCATCTTCTCGAGCAGCGTTATCAAGAAGGGTATTTATAAGAAGGTCAATTTTATCCGACATATTTAATTTTTATTTGTCTAAACCATGCTTATCAATCAATTCTGGCTTGTTTCCTTTTATGTAATTAAACAATTCGCGCTGAGCAGGAGGAGCCATTCTTTTATATAATTCAAGATTAAAATAATTTCGAGAAACCCATATTTCAGCAATTGATTCCCCACATACATCCAGAATAAATGGATCAGAATTAGGATTTAATACAATAGATAATAGAGCATTTAAAGCTCTGTCGTCATTGTATTTTCCCAGATCCATTGCAGCATCATCTCTTTCATCAATTCGAGCATTGATGTCCAATAAAACCTGAACTAGTTGGTCAATTTTATCCACGATTCTCCGTAAAACCTATTCTAAAGGAATATGAGTTCCAATATTCTTGCTTCCTAATGTGCCAGTAAAAGGATTAATGTATTCATATGGAGGTTGATTTCCAAGGCGAGCATCAAAACGGGGACGCATACTACCAAGCTCTAATTCTGGTCTAAAACCTGGTTCTGGTTTTATTCTTAGGTTCCATTCAGGAATACCATTCTTCCAGGTTCCCCACTTTTCAGGGGCTCCATTGGTGCTAGGAAATTTTTCCCATCCCTTGCTCTTAGCCCAACCACGTAATATGCGGATATTATTTTGTCCGGTTTCAGAGAGGTTGCGCGCTGCTTGGTGAAATCTATTTAATTGTATATTTTTTGGCTGTAATATGCGAGAGGCTTGTATTGGTTGTTTTATCAATTTCATGGTCAGCGCAGTAGCTGACTTTTCGATAATAGCAGCAGCGCCAAGACCTATTGTTGTTACATCTAGGCCAACACTGGTTATTGAGCGAGAGGAACGGTAGGAATTTCCTCGATCTCCTGGGAGAAAGCGTTGCATCCAATACTCACCTGTTTCGAGGAGCGCCTGATTTGAGCTTTGGAAACTTCTCCAATCTTCCGTGAAACTGCTTCTTCCAAACATCCAGTTAATAGAACGGAAAGGCATAGTGAGACCGTAGCCAATATGTGAAAGAGTAGAAGCTGCGTTTAATCCAAATTCTCCAATGCCATGGAGGAACCCTATTCCTCTTTGTTTGTATTCATACGGGGTTGGGGTTTGCCAATTCATCTCTCGGAAGAGTTGGTCTTTATACATCCCAAACAGACCATAGTCATCAAAGTGTGTTAGGGGTGCATTAGAGACAAAGGCATAGAGGTTAGGGCCCGCATCGAGGCCTAAGGGATCGGGGGTTAGCCATCGGCCGAAGGCTGGTTCGTAGTAGCGCCGGCCAAAATAGATCAGGCCTGTTTCTTCATCAAGGCGCTTGGAAGAGAAGCCCCAAGGAGTGGGAGTAGTTTTCGATTCACCAAATGCGGTGTATTGATGGTATTCGGTTGAGCCGTTTGAGACCAGAGCAGCTACGTTGCCGTAGAGGTCATGGAGCGGAACGAGAGTTTTGTTTTGGATTTCAAAGATGACAGCTGAGCCAATTTCAGCATGAGGAGTGCGACCGAGGATGCGGAGTTCAAGGTTTGAGGTGCCGATTTCATTCTGGCCATCGTAGAGATAGGTTTCAGTTTGGGATTCATAAGTGAGCTTGGAGAGTACTGTTTTGGTCAGACGGCGGTGGAAGGAATCGTAGGTAAAGGTCAGACGATGTGTGGGTGTTTCTGCTGAAATGAGGCGATCGAGTGCGTCATAGGTGTAGTCAGCGCTGGGAGAGGTAAGGGGGTTACCGTCCTGATCGTAGGTGAAGAGGGAGATCTGATTAAGGTTGTTGACTTGGTAGATGGTGGAGTCTTTGGAATGTCTGTTGTAGTGGGCATCGTAACTGTAGGTGTGATCTTTTTCTGAAGTGAGTTGGTAGAGATCGTCGTAGGCGAAGTTAAGGTGTTCGTTTTGGTAGCGAGAGTGGAGAATGTTGCCAACTGGGTCGAACTCTACACTTTGGGAGAAGTATTTTGAAGTGGAGGAAGTGTGGCGGCCCGCTAGATCATAGGTGTGGTTGAGGGAGTCGCCTGTAATGAGTTGTTCAGAGAGGAGGTTGCCTGATAGGTCATAGTCGAGATAGGTATGTGTGTAGGGAGGACGGGTGATTGCGCGGAGGTAGAGAGGGTCGTAGGTATAGGTGATCGAGGTGTGATCGGGGAGTTCAAGGCGGATGCGACGGCCTTGGTTGTCATACTGGTTGCGGAAAGTGAGGTGGGCGGGAAGTGTTTCTGTTAGGAGGCGGCCGTGTGGGTCGTAGGTTCGATGGAGTGTAGTGCCGGTTAGGGAGTCATGGGAGTGGAGGAGTTGGCCTAAGTGATTGTACTCATAGGTGTAATGGATTGTGCCGTCGGAGGAGGTTTTGCAGAGGAGGTGCCCCAAGGCGTTATAGGTGTTGGTTAGGACGATCCCGCTGGGTTTGGCTATTTGATGGAGAAGTCCTTTGGGCGTGTAGGTGTAGTGTGTGATTTTTTGCTCGGGTTCTATGAGAGTAAGGAGTTGGTCGAGCGGACCATATTCCCATTCGGTGGTGATCCCGTTGCTCTCCTTGAAGATGAGGTTGTCGTTGGCATCATAGGTGAAGTGCTCTTGAAGGAGGAGTTTGGTGGAGCGCTTTTCGAGCGTGCTGAGGTTGTAGTGGGAGTCATAGGTTTCGATGGTATGGAGTCCAAGTGGGTCAATGGTGGTTTTTTGATGCAGATTGTCGTCATAGTGGATGGACGTGCGATTACCTAGAGGATCGGTTTTTTCGACTAGACGATTGAAAGGGTCGTAACAGAATGTTTCTCGAGCGGGTTGCCCCTGAATATAGCGTGTAATGGCGGATTGATTGCCTGCAGGGTCATAGGTGTAGTAGATGTATGAGAGGAGGTGGCCTGAGAGATCTTCTTTACGTTCTTCTATCATACGATCGAGAAGGTCATGTTCAGTGATGGTCAGGAGCTCACCTGTTTTGACTTGATGAAGGCGGCCTAGGAAATCATATGAGTATTCGGTGCGCTCTCCAGTACATTCTTCGGCAATTTTTCGTCCTGCTTGGTCATATTCATAGGTGGTGATGGTGCCTTCGGCATCTGTTTTAGAGAGGAGATGGAATCCGTTGTAATGCCAAGTTTCTATGGAGAGGGTTTCTTTTTTGAAGATGATGGTTTTGGAAAGGGTTCGGCCATAGAGGTCGTAGGTATAGCTTGTTTCTGCGCCATTTTGATCGGTATGGGTGTTGAGTGTGCCGTCCCGGTTATAGAGGAAGGCTTCTTCAGTATTGTTGGGATGGTGGATATGCGTGGGCTGGTTATAGGCGTTGTAGGTTGTATAAGTTGTATATCCTTTGGCATCAGTGGAGGAGGTGACTCTGCCAGCTCCATCGTAGGTTGAGGAGGTTGTGCTCCCATTGGGCAAGTGTGTTTGAATGGGGTGGCCATATGGATCGTAAATGGTGCGGGTTTCATAGCCATGGTGGTCGATCGTGGAGATTCGATTGTGCTTTATGTCGTAGGAGTGGCGAGTAGTTCTTACATTTTGGCTCGATTCGATCAGACGATTGGAGCAGTCGTAGGAATAATGGAATGGGGCTTTTGATCCGAAGTCCTTGAAATAGGTTTTGTTGCCGATCTCGTCGTACTTGTATTCTGCTATTTGTCCGAGAGCATTGGTTTCTTCGATGAGACGACCCTTGTCGTCATAGGTGAAGTTAAGGGTATAGACGAGGGTATTGAGGGCGTCATAGATCTCCTTTTTGGCAATGCGCCCGCCAGTGGTATAGTGCAGGACCGTCTTTTTTAATAGGGTTCCATCTCCGGTTTTCTCGGTGATGATATATGGCATGTTGAGGTAGGGGCGTTTGGGATAGGGGATGATTTCTTTGACCAGGCGGAAGGTTACCCCGGATAGATTGTTGCGATCAGGCGATTCCCCATCATCAGTTATCTCCCGGATCAGGATGTGATCTTCGTTGTACTCATAGAATTTCCGGCGTTGGGGCGAGAGTTCTGCAGCGAGGAGGGAGGCATCAGGGAGGTATTCGTACGAGATGAGCAGTCCATTTTCTTCTTCCTTTCGAACGAGAAGGTTTCTATCGTTATAGGTGAATTTCTTGGAGTATGTTTCGACGCCATTCTCTTCGGGCAGGTTTTGAGAATCAAGGGAGAGTGGAGATCCGTGGCCAGTCAGATTGCCGTAGAATTTCTCTTCAATGACGTTTCCTTGAGGATCGTAAGTATAGCGGGTTGCATGAAGGGGCGTTTCAACAAGAAAAGCGCGACAAATGAGATTGGAAGCGTCCCAAGCAAAAAGGGTAGTGTTATTGGGACGAGCGATTTTCTCGAGCTGTAGACCCTCATTCCAAGAGTAGTGGGTAGGGATGCCTTCGATGTCATTGACAGTTGTTTTCCTAGCCTCTGGTGCATATGTGAATGTATGAGTTACAAGAGTATGGCCGTCTTTCCCAACAGGTGAGGCCAGTGTTTTCACATTTTTTTCGTCGTTATAGCCAATCTGCAAAAGGCGTGAGTTGTCCAAGGAGACAGCGTGTAAGATACGCTTTTCCCCTTCTGCATAATGGAGTATTTCATGAGCAGAATCGGGGGCGGCGACTTCATGTAAATACCAGATTTTTTTCTCTTTTTCTCCTTCCGAGAAGTAACGGTAGGTAAGGGTTCTTCCATCACTTGTTTCAACCTCGAAGTTCGAGGCATCGTAGTAATAAACACCGTGCTTGCCTTTCTTACGCTTACCGTGGCGATGGAAGTGAGCTTCAGCATAAATTTTTTTACCAGAAGGATCTGTTGTTTGGATCAATAGGATGGTTCTATTCTTTTCGTCCCAGGTGTAGATGATTTTATTTCCATTTGCTAGATGTTCTTCTTGTAGAAGATATGATAGCTTGGTATAGATCTTAGCTCCTTTAACCTCATCACTTAATTTATCGGGTTTTTTGATTCTCGATAATATTATAAAAGCGCGTGCTTCCATCGGAGCAAAATAAGGTAAAACGAGCATTATGAACGTTGACGTATTGATTTTTTAGATTTGTTTGTGCAGATAGTGTGCCCCTTGAGGTATTGGTTAATCCAGCCGAATCCTTGCTCAAGATCTTGGGGCGGTAGACGGACCTGTTTTTTTTCTTTTCGGTAAGAAAATAAGACAAAGTTGTTCCGTTATGTTCGCCAATGGCTATTTTGTTCATAAAAGGGAAATAGACTGCCACAAGAGGGGTGAAGGTTCCCCAGAGCCCTTCACCCTTTAAACTGATATAAGTTCGTTTCAGTCTAATTGGTTCAGCTCCTGCAATGACAATGTCTTCTTCTTGTGCATAGAAATCACCAGTGACAGCGCTAACGAGACCTTCTACTAGAGAACTGGGCTCGTTTTCGGTGGTTGCAACATTCCCAAACAGGACATTTACAATAAGAAGGAAAAAAAGAAATTGCATGACTGGCATTCTTAAGCAAGAGTCGGAATATTTTCAAGTGATGAAGAGGACTGTGTTTTGTTTAATGAAAGCGAAATGAAAAAAAGGCTCTCGAATGAGAGCCTAATACCTCGGAAAATATATGAGAATTTTTTATTGAAGCTGCTATTTGGCTTCTTCAATTTTGATAGGATCGTCTGTAATTTGCGCAACTCGATGTGTTATGTTATTAATATCAACACCCATAAACCTGCTACCGAAAGACTTAAGATATTCTCCAAACTCCTGTGCCAGTTCTTGAATGCGTATTGGGATGGCCCTTCCAAGAAAACCGAGTGTAATTATATTTCCGGCGCTAAAAGTGAACATCACAATACCCATTGCCGCGTGCGTTAGACCAAACATACCTATCTGTTTGCAAGTATCATTTGAGAAAACTATGGCAAGCGAGCCAAAAATGATAGTAAGTGCAAGACCAATAATTGCTTCAACACTGCTTATAAGCACTTCTGGAATAGCAACAAGAAGATTAATTAGCGGATTAGAGCTTAATTCTGCGTACGCAGCTAAGCCGTGTAAAGCACCTATAGTAAAAGTAGTACATTGAGCTGATGAAGCTATTGAATCCATATCCCTCCCATAAAAGGTTTTTTGAGTAGTAAAATTTTTATCATATTGAATGTAAAAAGTCAAAGGTTTCACTGCTTGGAGGTTTGCGTCTTTTTAATCTGAGCAGAACTCATTTGTGTTGAGGCAAGGAAAAAAGGAATTGCATGCGGGGCATTCTTGAGCGAGAATGGGGACGATGAAGAAGACGCTATTTTGTGCTTTGGTTTTGGGCTCCAGCTTGTTCGCTGAGGATGAAACGCCGGTGTTCGCTGGGACTCTGCTAACTTATATTTCTGAGAACGCTGAACCAGGACACTTGATCTATCAGCCTGTGCTGTTCGTAACGGGATTTTATGGGGTTTATAACAAACACTGGAAGGAGAAGGATCGGAAAACCATTGGACAGGTGGATCTGAATACGACTCTGGAAACCGGGATCACTAAGAATTTTGACATTAGCGTTATCTTTGATGGGTTCTATAATCGATATAGGGGCAGGGGGACTGTGCTCTATGGAGATACTGAGGTTGATCTAGGATGGCAGATCTCGCGCGATAAGAAGGACTCATGGGTCCCTGATGCGCGATTATTGGTAGGAGAGATTTTTCCAACAGGGAAATTTCAGCATCTGGATCCAGAAAAGGGTGGAAGCGATATTTCTGGCGCGGGTTCTTATGTCACGGTTGTTGTGGGTGTCATTCAGAAGATCTTCTATGTCTGGCCCAATCACCCGTGTAACTTTAATCTCAACTTGATCTACTTCTGGCCTACGAAGGTCAAGGTGAGTGGATTGAATGTGTATGGGAATGGAGAGGGAACGGCTAGCCCGGGGAACCACTTTATTGCTGATTTGGGCTTAGAATATAAGTTCGATAAGTATTGGGGCGCTGGGACGGATTTTCGCTACGAGCATCAGGGCAAGTCTTCATTTAAAAGGGGCGGTCTTCCTTCTTCTGAGATTTTTAGCTTGGCACCTAGCTTGGAATACAATTTTAGTGAGAATCTAACTCTTGCGTGGGGTGCTTGGTTTAGTGTGGCTGGTCGCAATTCTCTGGCTTTCGCAAGCGGTGTGGTCAATTTGTATTGCAATTTTTGAGCAATGCATTGAATGACTGTTGGATCTTCTCCATTGTTTGGATAAAACTATCGGTTTGAGTAGGTTCTATAAGATCAACGTCGAGTTTTAAAAAAGTATACTTATTGGTTAGTAGGCTTAGGGAGAGGGCGAGATCTCGTGATTCGGTTAGATTTTTGGTAGACTCTCTGGTTGCTATTTCATTTTGATCCAGTTGGGCTTTTAGACGTGAAAGCTCGGAGCGTGTGCTTTGTACTAACCCTTGTGTAGTCTGGATTTCCAAGGTAGTTGAGTTGGCTTGACCTGTCAGATTCTGGAGTTCAGCGGTTTTTTTCTTTAACTCAATCTCATATTCTTCTTTATCCTGTCCAAGCCAGGAGAAGATGCCTCTAAGAAAGTTAAAGGATTCAACGACTTGTCCAAGATCGTTATCAGGATAGTCCTTTCTCATGGCATTGTGTCGGATAGTTTCTTCGTGGGAAATGTCCGAGGAGAGTTTTCCCATCTTAGCATTTAAAGAGCTGATCTCAGTATTTAGAGCGCTTTTTTTGTGGTTTAATCCTTGTAGGTGGGCCTCTAAATCACGTAGTTTTTTCTCAGCTTCATTCTGCCTCTGGGAAAGTTGTGTGTAGGTCTGTTCTGTTGCGATACGTGCATTAGAGAGCGTCTGATTTTTAGCCTCTAGCTGTTTTAGGATGTTCTGAGTTCCAGTGTTGAGAGTGTCGAAATCTCTCTGGATGGTGCCCAATGCATTATTTTTTGATGGAGACGACAGGAGGGCTGCATTTTTAATAATGGATGCAACGCAGGCAGAAGGAGGTATACTCATTGTTGTTGGTCTCGTAGGTCGTTAAGAATGTTAGTGCTGTATGTTTGAACAAGCTGCATAGCTTCTGTTGCATTGGCTGGAAGTTTCGTCATGACCTCATTGTCATAATGCGCTTTTACTGTTTGCATAGAGTTGAAGGCCGTGAGATTCACTCTTCCTAATCCCAACCAAGTCAGACCCGATATTTTTATGGCTGTTTCAAGTCTACCGACACGTCCAGCTTTTTCATGTTCGATGGCATCTTCAATTTCTTCGATATTGCTTAACTTTTTGCATTGTCTTTCGATGAGTTGCCAGAATAGTCGTGTATTTTCGAATACGTTTCTTACCTTGAGGAGGGTTTGAAGAGTCACTTGCAAGGATACGATGGCTTTCTCTATAGTTCCATCTTCTGTTTTTAGGTCTGCGAGTCTCTGGATTGTTTTTTTAAGCTCTGCATTGGAATCCCTTAACTCTTTTTGATGCCCTGCAAGTTCTTTGGCAATTTCGGACTCTCTTTCTTCGGTTCTACGGACCTCTTTATCAAACTCACCTTTCAACTTATCAAGAGCAATCTGTAATTGTTGGGCTTTTTCTTTATTGATGTTGATTTCTTCGTCTAATTTGGCGATTGCTGGTTCGAGGGTATTCTTTTTCCCAGGGTCGTTTGCAAGCTCCTGGGCAAGTCCTGCTTTTTTTATGCGAGCTTCTTCCAGCTGTTTATGCATTTTACTTCTTTCATCGACGTAGGATTGAAGTGGACTTTCTTCGGTTTTTCCAATCGCATTGGCTAATAGTCCAAGTCCGCCGCTTTGTGCGTTGAGGTATGTTGTAAGTAAGTGCTCTGCGGGGGTGACGACTGCAGAGAGAAGAGCGAGGTTGAATGCTCTTCCTCTCATGGTTTTTGCTTCTTGCGCAGCTTCTTTTTCTTTGGCCTCTTCTTTTTCTACGGCTTTTGTAAGGTCTTCTGATTTCTGTTTTAGTGCCGCTTCTTGTGCTTTCATCTCATCGAGCATTTTTTGCAGCTCTTGTCTTTTAGCTGTGTTTAACGTCTCATCCTGTGTTGCCGCCATGATACCTGTTTTTGCTGTATCGCTAAGGGCTGTGGCTTGATTAAAGAGGTCTTGGCAGACTTTGGCCATTTCTCCAGCTAATTGGGCTGTTTTTTCGATTTTTTGTTTGGCTCTTACTGGATTATCTTTGACAAAGTCTAATGCAGCTTGATGGTTTTTAAGGGCAGAAAGGCATGCATTCACAAATAGATCACAGGCTGCAACTGCATTATTAATCAGTCGTTGATAATCTAGAGCGATTTCGATTGTTTTTACGCTGGAGCTAGAGCCTTTGCTTCCTGCATTTGCAATTTTTAATAAGTTACCTATTTGCACAAGATCGTTCATTGTCTTTGCGACATCAATTTGGAAGCAACCTTTTGCGAGTTTTTCGACTTCTGGTTTAAGTTCAGGATTATTCGTTGCTTGCACAATATCTTCACTAGTATCCCAGCGGAATGTGGTTGGATAAGTTATAAGTGCCATACAAACCTCATGTTGCGAAAAAATTTTTCAAGAATTCTCTGTTTTTGTCAATCTTCATATGTAAGTTCAGATTGTGGCATGAAACGAACGCTCAGGAACATGCAAGAATAGAGGCTATGTTGCGTAGATTTTACTTCGCGTATTGGTTGTCAGCGACGATGCTGGTCTTTTTAATTATTGCGATTGAGCGATGAGGGCGGCGGCGTCTGTGTCGAGGATCCAGAGGCTGGGACGCTCCGACGTGCCGATCTGTTGCGCAGGGTACTTTTCTGGTCCCTGGAAAATCTCTTGAATGATTTTTTGCTTGGAAGTGCCGAAGACGTAGACGACGGTGCTGCGTGCTGCATTGATGCAGGGGAATGTCAGCGTCATGCGCCAGGTGTCTTTTTGCGGGACGTGGTTGGCGACGACGAGGCGGTCGGTGACGGTGAGGGCTGTGGTGTTCGGAAAGAGCGAGGCGGTGTGGCCGTCTTCACCCACGCCGAGCATGACGAGGTCGAAGGGCTGGAAGGACTGGATGATCTGTTCGTAGAGGGCTGCGTTGGATTCAATGGACGTCTCGGCAGGCATGCGGTGCACTTGGGAGGGCGGTATTAGGGCGCGGAAGCCTGCGTCCATCGCCATTTTGTAATTGCTCTCGGGGTGGTCCGGGGGAACGGATCGCTCGTCGCTCCAGAAGAGATGGACTTTGTCCCAGGCGATCGCATCGGAGTAAGGTGGGGCAGTGAGGTGCTGGTAGAGTGTTTGGGGCGTGGAGCCGCCGGAAAGGGCGACTGTGAAGCGGCCTCGGCGTTTGATCGATTCGCTGCAGATGGCGACAAAGTGGTGCAGCGCAATCTTCAGGGTCACATCGTAGGGGCCAGGGATGAGGAGAACGCGATTATTCATGGGATAACTGGGTGAGGAGCTGGAGGAATTGGTGGCTTGTGCGCGTATGGCCGATCTCACGGACGATGGAGTGGCCTTTTTCAAAAAGGTAGCGCAGCGGGATCGCACATGATTCGGGTGTGGAAAAGCGCATGCTCACTTGGTGCGGCTGCTTGGGATCGCGCCCGAAGGAGAAGTGCCAGCCGGTGTGAGTTGAAATTTCGAGCGAGATGATGGAGCCTGGCGTGGCTTCTTCGGCGATGAGTTCGAAGGTGGGGTGGATGCCGAGTTGGCTCGTGAGCCAGGTTTGGAGATAGCGCGCTTGGGTGGGTGGATTGGAGTAGAAGATCTGGATCTTGTCCGCCTGGAGGAGATGCGCGAGGCGATCGGGGGTGTAGAAGGTCGCGGTGAGGAGCTGGCGCCAGTCTTCGATGCGTGCCCAGGTCAGGTCGGTGAAAGTGTGGGGGAGTGAGAGTAGCGTGCGGGCAAACTGTGGCAGGTTGGAGGTCGTTTGCGAATCGAAGATGTAGCGGTCAGCAAGTGTGGTGAGCGGGGCGAAGAGCGGATGCTTCGGGTCGGGGTTGGTGGACCAGACGAGGTAGATCGGCAGGTCGGTGAGAAGGTGCGCGAGGATGAGGAAGGGAGCTTTTTGTAGAGAGGCGGTGCCGGCGTCGATCTCGATCAGGTCGCAGGCGTTGTCTGTAAGGGGAATGAGGGAAATGCGCGTTTCGAGAAAATCGGGCGCTTTTTCCGGGTGGTGGGTGATGAATAGGATGCGTGCGGGGAAGCGCTGGACGATGCTTTGGGCGAGAGAACGGACGTAGGGCAGGTTCTCGTTCGCTTCGGCGTAGAAGATGAGGTTGAAGAGGCTCGCGCGCAGGGTATGGGTGGCTTCCATGCGGGTCCACAGAGAGGAAAGAGCGGAGTGGATGTCTGATGGGGCAACGAGAGTCATAGGAGCCTCCACTTACGGCCATCTTGTGCGAGGAGGGCGTCAGCGGATGCGGGTCCCCAGGTTCCAGACTGGTAGTTGGGGAAGTCTTCGGCTTTAGTGCGCGCCCATTCGTCGAGAAGGGGAGTTAGGAGCTTCCAAGAGGCGAATACTTCATCTTGGCGGGCAAAGAGGGTGGTGTCGCCGGCCATGCAGTCGATGATGAGGCGCTCGTACGCTTCGGGAGGAGAGGTACCGAAGAAACTGCTGTAGCGGAAGTCCATTTTCACGGGCTGGATCGGGCTGTAGGGGCCGGGTACTTTGCAATTGATCTTGAGGCCGATGCCCTCGTCGGGCTGGATGCGGATAGCGAGTACGTTGGCTTCATGATGATCGCGCTCTTGGAAGAGGACGCCTGGAGGATGCTTGAAGGTGACGGCGATTTCGGTGGTGCGTTTGGGCAGACGCTTGCCCGCGCGCAAGTAGAAGGGGACTCCATCCCAGCGCCAGTTGTCGACGAAGAGACGCATCGCGGCGTAGGTTTCGACGTTGGAGGTGGGGGAGACGTTCTTCTCTTGGCGGTAGCCGGGAACGGACCCTGCGCTGATGTAGCCGGGGCCATACTGCCCGCGGACGGCGCCGGTCAGGCGGAGTGAGCGCACGACTTTGACTTTTTCGTCTTGGATCGCGTCTGCGGTGAGGCTGCCCGGAGGTTCCATCGCAACGAGACTGAGGAGTTGCATCATGTGGTTCTGGATGATGTCGCGTACAAGTCCTGCTTCTTCCCAGAAAGCGCCGCGGGAGCCGATACCGATATCTTCGGCAACTGTGATCTGGATGTGGTCGATATAGCGGTTGTTCCAGAGCGATTCGAAAATCGAGTTGGCAAAGCGGAAGACGAGCAGGTTCTGGACGGTCTCTTTGCCGAGGTAGTGGTCGATGCGGAAGATCTGCGGCTCTTTGAGGAACTGGAGGAGCTCAGTTTGGAGCGCTTGCGCGGATGCGAGGTCGTGGCCGAAGGGTTTTTCGACGATAATGCGCGACCACCTGTCTTTGATTTTATCTGTGTCGTAGAGAAGGCCCGTTTTGTGCAGCTCAGAGCAGATGGTGGGGAAGAAACTGGGCTGGGTGGAGAGGTAAAAAACGCGGTTGCCCTTGGTGCCAAAACGGCTGTCTAGTTCTAGGAGAAATTGGTTGAGTGAGCGGTATCCTTCTTCTTCGTGGAACTCGCTCTTGTGGTAGAAGATCTGCTCTTTGAAGTTGTTCCAGAGAGACTCTTCGATTGGCTTGACGCGCGAATATTTTTCAACCGCCTCGCGCATTTCGGCGCGGAACTGATCGTGCGTCTTGTCTCTGCGAGCAAAACCGACGCAGGCAAATTGGCTCGGCAGCTGGCCTTCGCGTGCGAGATTGTAGAGAGCGGGGAAGAGTTTGCGCGCAGTAAGATCGCCCGTCGCGCCAAAAATCACGACAATACAGGGATCGATCAGGCGCAGGGTAAGTCCTGGTTCTTCAAGAGGGTGTGTCATCCCTTTTGAAAATAACCGTTTTGAGTATTACAGTCTAGGAAGCTTTGCAGGATAGCTGCCGCGCAGGCGGAATCGATGCGTGTGGTGCGTTCTTTGCGCGAAAACCCCGACTCTTTGAGCATGCGCTCAGTTTGGGCGGTGGAGAGGCGTTCGTCCCATAGGGTGATGGGGATGGGGAGCATGGCTTCGAGAAGAGTGGCGAGCTGGCGCACTTCTATAGAGAGGAGGCTTTCGCGTCCGTTCAAGTGGAGCGGCAGACCTATGACGAGGCGTGAAACGGGATGCGGTTTGAGTGCGGTGGCGATTTCAGCGGCGGTCTCTTCGAGCTTTTTGGAGGCGCGGATCGGCGCGAGGGTGCTAGCGAGGTAGGCTCGCTCGTCGGAGAGTGCAAGGCCTATGCGCGCCTTGCCATAGTCAATGGCGGCGATTCTTGGCATAATCTAGGGCTGCTGAAATAAAGGAGTAGAAGAGGGGATGAGGTTCGGTCGGGCGCGACTTGAACTCGGGGTGGTATTGCACACCAACCATCCAGGGATGAGCGGCGATTTCCATGACCTCGGCAAGCTGCTCGGTCTGATAGGTTCCAGTCTGGATGAGGCCATTTTTCTCACACGCTTCTTTAAAGGAGTTGTTGAATTCGTAGCGGTGGCGATGGCGTTCGCTGATCTGTGCGGAGTTGTACGCGGCGTAGGCGCGCGATGTTTTGTTTAGGAGGCAAGGATAGGCGCCCAGGCGCATCGTGCCGCCGAGATTCTGCTGCCCGCGCATTTCACTCAGCATCGAGATGATCGGATAGGGAGTTTGGGGGTCGAATTCGGTGCTGTTGGCTTCTGAGAGGCCCAAGACGTGGCGCGCAAACTCGACGCACATGACCTGCATGCCAAGGCAGATGCCGAAGTAGGGGATCTTATGGGTGCGGCAGTGTTTAGCGCAAAGGATCTTTCCCATCCAGCCGCGCTCGCCAAATCCGCCCGGGACGAGGTAGCCGTCGCATCCATCGATCGAGTCGATCTTGTCCGCTTCAAAGGTGCGCACTTCAAGAGCGACCTGGTGGGCGGTGGCGGCATGCTCGAGCGCATCGAAGACGCATTTATAGGCGTCTTTGTGTGTCAGGTATTTTCCGACAATGCCGATCACGACTTTGCCTTTGGGATGGCGCATGTTGTGGAGCATCTCTTCCCAGCTTTTCAGGTCGGCTTTTCCGGCAGGAAGCTGCAGCATGTCGCAGATTTTGCTGTCGAGGCCTTGTGCATGGAGAAGAAGAGGGACTTCGTAGACGCTGAAAGAGACATCGACCTCATCCATGACAGCTTCTTTGGGGACGCTGCAGAAGAGGCTGATCTTGTCTTTCATCGATTCTGACAGGCTCTTTTCACTGCGGCAGAGCAGGATGTCGGGAATGATCCCGATGCTGCGGAGCATCTGGACGGAGTGCTGGGTCGGTTTCGTTTTGAGTTCGCCGGCTGCTTTGAGGTAGGGGACGTAGGTAAGGTGGATGTTGATGCAGTGGCGCGGTCTTTCGTAGCGGAACTGGCGTATGGCCTCCATGAAGGGAAGCGATTCGATGTCGCCCACGGTGCCGCCGATCTCTACTATAAGGATGTCGGTTTGGGGGGCTGCGGCATTTAAAATGCGCTGTTTGATCTCGTCGGTAATATGGGGGATGACCTGCACGCATTTGCCGAGGAAATCGCCGCGCCGCTCTTTGCGGAGCACCTCTTCATAGATCTGACCGGAGGTGGCATTCGAGGCTTTGGTTACGGGCGAGTGAGTAAAACGGTAGTAGTGGCCGAGGTCGAGGTCGGTCTCCGCTCCGTCTTCCGTGACATAGACTTCCCCGTGTTCAAAGGGATTCATGGTGCCGGGGTCGACGTTTAGATAGGGGTCAAGCTTGAGGAGGGCGACTTTAAGCCCCCTTTTTTCTAAAAGCATGGCAATCGAGGCCGCAGTTAGCCCCTTGCCTAGCGAGGAGACCACTCCTCCTGTAACAAAGATGTATTTCATAAATACTTGGGGCTAGTGTATCCTAAACCACGTCTCGGTTGCAATTTCAATTTTGGTTGAAAAGTATAATAAAAAGATTTAAATCTGGAGTGGGCGTGGCCCGCATAACCTAAGGAGAGTATCCCAATGGCAGTGAGCCTCTTTCAAATCTTTTCAATAGGGATTGGTCCCTCTAGTTCTCATACAGTAGGGCCTATGCGCGCAGCGCGTCGGTTCATTACCAGTATCAAACAGAACGGCCGCCTCCACGAGGTCGACCGGGTGTTAATAGAATTATTTGGATCTCTTGCTATGACAGGTGAGGGCCACGCTACAGATATCGCTCTTCTGCTCGGGTTGGAGGGAGAGCTCCCAGAAGACGTCGATCCCGACTCAGTCAACCATCGCATCAGCTACATCTGTAATCACCACGAACTGAATCTCCTCCATAAGAAACTCATCCGCTTTGAAAAGGAGCGCGATCTTCTTTTCCATAAAGGCAAACGCTTGCCCTACCACTCTAACGCTATGCGCTTCAAGGCCTTCGATAAAAATGGCCGCGAACTGATGACTCAAATTATTTATTCAGTGGGCGGCGGATTCATCGTCGACCACGAGCAGATTTTCGCTGAGGCTGCCCAATCTTCCGAAGCTTCGATTCCCTATCCTTTCAAGACCTGTGAAGAGCTACTTGTCCATTGTAGAAAGACGGGTAAGATGATCTACGAAGTCATGATGGAAAATGAGCTCGTCTGGCGCACGCAGCAGGAGATCGAGCAGGGGATTCTGCGGATCTGGAATGTGATGCAGCAGTGCGTCCTCCGCGGGATCGAGCAGGAGGGGATTCTACCCGGCGGCTTAAACGTCCGTCGCAGAGCCGCTCAAATTTATAATAACCTCACCGATCCCGATAGTCCCTATCAAAACGATCCGGCTAAAATTTTTGATTGGGTCAGTCTCTTTGCCCTAGCCGTCAATGAAGAGAACGCCGCAGGCGGGAGGGTAGTTACGGCGCCGACCAATGGCGCAGCCGGCATCATCCCCGCAGTCCTCCACTACTACATGAAATTCACCGAGTCACCCACCTTAGAAGGCGTTGTGAACTTTTTCCTTACCGCTGCAGCTATCGGCATCCTCTATAAAGAGGGGGCGTCGCTCTCTGCAGCAGAGATGGGATGCCAGGGCGAAGTCGGAGTGGCCTGTTCTATGGCAGCCGGAGGCCTTGTCGCAGCACTCGGCGGAACCAACGAACAGATCGAGAACGCGGCCGAAATCGGAATGGAGCACAACCTCGGCCTGACCTGCGATCCAATTGGGGGCCTTGTGCAGATTCCCTGCATCGAGCGCAATACGATGGGATCGATCAAAGCCATCAACGCAGCGCGCCTTGCAATGCACGGCGATGGCCAGCACCACGTCTCTTTAGATGAGGTCATCAAGACGATGCGCCACACCGGCGAAGACATGAAACACATCTACAAAGAGACGTCCGAAGGCGGGCTCGCTCTGCATGTATCGGTCAGCGTTCCGGAGTGTTAACCATGGATCGAAGTCCGCTAGAGAAGCTCCGTCTTGCCTACGAGCCGAGCCTTCCGAAAATTTTGCAAAGCCGTCCTCACTTTTCCCCAGGTGAGGCGACCTCTTCCCCACAAGAGATCAAGAACCTTTTCCCTCGCACCTGCGGACGCCCTATTATGCGTGCTACAGCGGGAGCAAGTCGCCCGGGTCATGCTATGCGTGTGGGCGTTGTACTCTCAGGCGGACAGGCTGCCGGCGGACACAATGTGATCGCAGGTCTACTCGATGGACTGATGTGCCTAAGCAGCGAGAGCCGTCTGCTTGGCTTCTTAGACGGCCCCAGCGGAATCGTGAACAACAAAACTAAAGAACTCACTCCCGACCTCGTGCGCGGCTACCGCAACCTAGGGGGATTCGACATGATCGGATCCGGCCGCACCAAGATCGAAACAGATGAGCAGCTGAAAGGAGCACTCCAAACTGCAGTGGCCCTGAAATTGGACGCAATTGTCGTGATTGGCGGCGACGATTCCAATACCAATGCTGCCATCCTCGCTGAATATTTTCTGGCGAATAACTGCAAAACTGTCGTTGTCGGCGTGCCCAAAACGATCGACGGCGACCTGAAAAACTCCTACATTCCCGCTTCCTTTGGCTTCGACACGGCCTGCAAGACCTATAACGAATTGATCGGCAACATTGGACGCGATGCGATGTCAGCAAAGAAGTACACGCACTTCATTAAATTGATGGGCAGATCCGCTTCGCACATCGCCCTCGAATGCGGGCTTTCTTGCCACCCTAATATGGTTCTGATTGGCGAAGAAGTGGCGCACAAAAAGATGACGCTCGCCCAATTGACGGCGCAAGTCGTCGACGTGATCACAAGACGCATGGAAAGGGGCTTAAACTACGGCGTTATCCTCGTCCCCGAGGGGCTCATCGAATTCATCCCCGAGGTGGGTACTCTAATCGGCGAACTCAATCAACATGGAACCCCTGATAAGATCTCTGCCGCTAGCAAAAGCTGCTTTGACTCCCTGCCTGAAGAGATCCAGAAGCAGCTCCTCCTCGACCGCGATCCGCACGGCAACGTGCAAGTATCGCTGATAGAGACGGAAAAGCTGCTGATTAGCGCCGTGTCCCGTCAGATCAAAGGCAAATTCTCCTCCCAGGCGCACTTCTTCGGCTACGAAGGCAGAGCCGGGTTTCCCTCTAATTTCGACGCGCACTACTGCTATGCGCTCGGTCATGTCGCTTCTCTCTTGTGCTCAGAGGGGCTGACAGGTTATATCTCGTGTGTGGGCAATCTGCACCTCCCCACCCCTCAATGGACGGTGGCAGGGCTGCCGATTACCCAGATGATGAACATGGAGATGCGAAAAGGCAAATCGAGGCCCGTGATTCAAAAAGCTCTTGTCGACCTTAAAGGAAGGCCCTTTGCGGCGCTGGAAAAACAGCGCGCCGCCTGGGCGCTTGGAAGCGATTACCGCTTCCCTGGACCTATTCAGTTCTTTGGCGATAAAGAGCTCACGGATGCCACGACGCTGACTCTCCAGCTCGAGGCAGGGGTGTGAACTTCTACAATCCACATGTGATCAAAACGCGCAGACGCTTTTTGGATCTTATTCTCTGGATGGTGGGTTACTACCGCGATCCTCCTCCTCAACGTCCCGAGGCGGGCTTTTCCTATCCCTTGCCTGATCAGACATTTGATCCGAATAGACCTTGGGCACAGTGGATCAATCACAGCACCTATCTCGTCTCTTTTGAGGGGAGCCATTTTCTCACAGATCCGATCTGGAGTAAGCGCTGCTCGCCTGTCTCCTTTTTAGGCCCCAAGCGGAAGCATCCTCCTGCACTCTCCATGGAAAAATTGCCGAAAATCGACTACGTGCTGATCAGCCACGACCACTACGACCATCTCGACAAAAAGAGCGTGGAAAAATTGCATCAGCTATTCCCTAATCTGCTCTGGGTGGTCCCCCATGGAGTAAAAAAGTGGTTCAAAAGCCGCGGGATTGAGCGCGTTGTAGAACTTGAATGGTGGCAGCACGTCGATATCGATTCTTTCCGCATCACGGCTGTTCCTTCTCAGCACTTTTCCGGACGTGTTCACTTCAATAAGACGGTCTGGGCGGGATATGTCGTTGAGAGCTTGCACAAAGAGCAGCGCTTCTACTTTGTCGGCGATACAGGCTACAACCCCTATGACTTCAAAACGATTGGCGAGAAGTGGAAATCATTCGATCTCGCTTTGATCCCGATCGGCGCCTATTCTCCACGCGTTTTCATGGGTCCTGTTCACATCTGTCCAAGCGAGGCTGTGCAGATCCACAAAGAAGTCGGATCAAACTTAAGCCTCGGCATGCACTGGAAGACCTTCCGCCTTGCCGATGAGCCTATGGATCAGCCGCCCTATGATCTCTTCCGCGCTCTGCATGAAGCAAAGGTGGATCCCGCAACCTTCCTGGCGATCGATCCCGGTGTGAGGCGCAATTGGTAGTCACATGGGTGCGCACCAAACTATTTAACTGGCTTGAAGAGCGCAAAGTGCACCCTGACTTCACATCTGTCGATGCTGAGTTCCAAGCTGCCTACCGCGGCATCAATCCCTATACCGTCTGCCGCATGTTTTGGGGCGCATCCTCATATGGTGAGACGCCGCTTTCCACCATGCAAGAGATCGCAGACCGTTGTGGGTTTTCTGAACAAGACTGCGTGATTGAGATGGGAGCAGGAAGGGGACGCACAGCGTTTTTTCTTGCGACCGTCTACGGCTGCCGCGTGATCGCGTATGAAAAAGTACCGCTCTTTGCACAGAAGGGGAGGGAGCTTGGCATCCAGAAGGTGCAGTGGCGCGAGGAAGATATGTTTGAAGCCGACCTAAGCGAAGCTACAGCGATTTATCTCTATGGCACGATGTTTAGCGAAATGGAAGTGAGAAAAGTAGCTGCTGCTATTCAAAAAATCCCGCGACACGTCACAATCATCTCAGTGAGCGAACCCCTGCCGGGCTTTTCGATTGAGCAGTCGTTTGAAGGGCGTTTTCCCTGGGGCACAACGGATATCTATATCCAGAGGACATAAAGTGGAATCATTGCGCAATCTCATCGGGTGGAAGCTCGTCGAAAACCATCACATAGAAAAAGAGTATAAGTTCAAGGATTTCAAACAGGCGCTCGATTTCGTGAACAAAGTAGGGAAGCTCGCTGAAGAAGCGGGACATCATCCCGACATTTTCCTTTCGTGGGGCAAGGTTAAGCTACAATTCTGGACCCATACGATCAATGGTGTGTCCGAGAAAGATATCGCCATGGCAGCCAAGTGTGACCTTTTATGAACGAGATGCCGCTCATTGGTCTGGGCACATATAAACTAAACGGCAAAGAGTGCACGAAGGTTATACGACAGGCCCTCGAAATGGGTTACCAGCATATCGACACGGCGCTTTCCTATGAGAACCATGAGGCGATCGGCAAGGCACTCAAGGGGTTCGATCGCGAAAAGGTGTTCATCACCAGCAAGTTCTTTCTCGATAGTCCGGATGTTAAGGAAGTAGGGCGCGTCGTGAAACGCGTCTTGAAAGAGCTCGACACAGACTATCTCGATCTGCTGCTCATCCACTGGCCCAACCGCGAATTGCCCTTAAACGCTATCTTAGAAGCGATCATGGCTCAGCCTCAGGTGCGCCATGCCGGCGTTTCGAACTACACGATCCACCATCTGCAAGACGCCTATGATGCGGGCCTGAAAGTGGAGTATAACCAGGTCGAGTTCCATCCCCATCTCTACCAGAAAAAGCTGCTCGACTTTTGCAAGAAGCATGGTACGCAGCTAGTTGCCTACCGGCCATTTGGGCAGCTCAAAGGCCCTCTTCTCGAAGAGAAAGTGATTTGTGAGATCGCTGAGGCCAAAGGTAAAACACCTTCACAGATTATTTTGCGCTGGATTATCCAAAAAGGCGTTCATGCCATTCCAAAAGCATCTTCTGAACAACATCTTAAGGAAAACCTAAGCGTTTTCGACTTTTCTCTCTCTGAAAAAGAGAGTGCACGCATCGATGCACTCAATCAGGACAAGCGCTATTGTGCAACTGATTGGGCTGAGTTTGATTATTAAAAATCTTTCGGCGGCTGGCGCAGATACCAGTAGTTTGTCCCATAGTCGTATGAGAGCTGCGTGCCTTTAGGGATGCGCACCTTGGTTAAAAAAATAAGGTGATAAAACCCGTCGAAGAAGACGTGGATAGGCTGGAGATTGGGATTGTAGCTGTGGTTAATAAAGCGCGTCAGATTGCCGCTGGTCGCATCGATCACATAGCTGCGGCCGATCGGGTCGGGGACGGGATACTCGTAGCAGTAATTATTTAACGGCTCGAAGTAGCGCCGGTCGTTTTTGCGCACAATTCCTGTATATTCCCCGGCATAGCACCCGGGAGCGAGCTCCTCTTCTGCGAAAAGCCCATAGCCGACCTCATCGTCGATCTTCTGGACCGAAACGTGGGGGATATACGCTGCGGTAATTTTATTTTTAAATTCTTGGCCGAGTTTGAGGCTTTTCGGGGTCATTTCCCCGCGCTCTAGCTTCGCAAGCCCCCGTAGACGGATCTCTTCCTGTTCCTGCTCACTTTCAAAGGCGATTTGGGAGAGAAAAGAATAATTTTCCATGGTTCTCAAAGGCTAGCTTCTTCCATAATAGGGCCATGAAACGCTGGAAATCAAGAGTAGTCTATGTGGGAAAGGTCGCCGTTGGCGGTGACAACCCGATTCGCATCCAATCCATGACCACGTCTAATACCCGTGATGTCGTGGCAACGGTTGAACAGATCATGCGGCTTGCCGACTATGGCTGCGAGATCGCCCGCGTCACCGTGCAGGGGATGAAAGAGGCGGATGCCTGCGAGGGGATTAAAAATACTCTTGTTCAGCGCGGCTATGATATTCCACTGGTCGCCGATATCCACTTCTATCCACCTGCAGCGATGCGCGTCGTCGATTTTGTCGACAAGGTGCGCGTCAATCCCGGCAATTTCGTCGATAAACGCGCGACATTTAAAACGCTTACCTACGACACGGCCTCCTATCAGGCTGAGCTCGATCGCATCGAAGAGAAGTTCTCACCGCTTGTCGAAAAATGTAAAAAATTAAAGCGCTCCATGCGCATCGGCACCAATCACGGCTCACTGTCCGACCGCATCATGAACTACTATGGCGACACTCCCAGGGGAATGGTCGAGTCGGCGTTTGAGTTTCTGCGCGTCTGCATAAAGATGAACTACCACGATGTGATTTTCTCTATGAAGGCGAGCAATCCGATCGTGATGATCGAAGCCTATCGCTTGCTCGTCACAGAGATGATGAAAGAGGGCTGGGACTATCCGCTGCACCTCGGTGTCACGGAGGCGGGCGAAGGCGAAGATGGCCGCATCAAGTCTGCGGTCGGTATCGGTACGCTCCTGCTCGACGGCATCGGCGAGACGATCCGCGTGTCGCTCACCGAAGATCCTTGGGAAGAGATCGAGCCGTGCAAAGAGCTCATCTCCTGGGCATCTTCCTATAAAGAGCGCGATCCTGCGCCATTCCAGCCTGTGCGAGCGCCTAAAATTGCTCCACCGCTGCACCGCGACGGATCCGTTCTGCTCTATATAACTCAAGAGCAGCTTAAAGAGCCCAATTTCCTCGATCAGATCGGCTGCAGCGCGCTCCAGAAACGCAAAGACGCTCCCGATGCGCTCATTATCGAAGAGTGGCCCGGCGAGCTGCCTGTTATGGAGAGCATCCGCCGCCACAACATCGGACTGATCACACGCACGCCAGGTGTGGCCGGTACGATCTGGCTGCAAGAGCGCAAGACATTTACACCTACGAGCCAGTCCTATGCACTGGATGTGCAACCCGGTGAAGAAATTAAAGGCCTAGATCCACAGTTTGTGATTTTCCACGGCTCCACCCATCAAGGGCGCACATTTTTTGCCCAAGGCATCGACTGTCCGGTTATCTTGGCAAGCGAGGCACCGCTCATTAAGGCTTCTGCAGAAATGGGAGCGCTCCTCACCGATAAGTGCGGCGATGGATTGGCTCTGCCGCTCTCCAAGCGGCTATTTGGCTTTGCGCTTTTGCAAGCCAGCCGCATGCGCACCTCTAGAACGGAATTCATCTCCTGTCCCGGTTGCGGGCGTACCCTCTTCAACTTGCAAGATGTGGCGCGGCGCATCCGTGAAAAAACCTCTCATCTACCGGGAGTTAAGATCGCTATCATGGGCTGCATCGTCAATGGCCCAGGCGAGATGGCCGATGCGGATTTCGGCTATGTCGGCTCTAAGCCGGGCAAGATCGACCTCTATGTCGGCAAGGAGCGCGTCGAGGCGGATATCGACCATGCCGAGGCCGACGAACGTTTAATTGAGTTAATTAAAAAACATGGGCGTTGGATTGAGCCTAATGTTGAATTAGTTACAATTTAATTTGACTAATTAATCTTTCTGATATAAATTAAGAATAGAAGCTGTTCATCTCTTAAATAGAGAGTTTTCGAGGTACCAAGGACTCTCATAGAGTCCAAAGATAATAGGTCGTGTTTCATTAACAGCCTATAGTCCAACCGCTTGAAAATAACGAATAGCTTCCTACCTTTCCGCTCCTAACATTGATAGAAGTATCAATCTGGATCAACGGGAAGGTTTTTTTTTGACTAAGAACCTATCCCAATAATATATTTCAGTCGATTTTCGGGTTCTTTTGAGCCGATTTTCGATTCAATTTGCAGGGGTAATATCAACTTCGAATATGACCCCTGCAAATTGAATCGAAAATCGGCCAAAATAATCCCGAAAATCGACGAAAGATATTATTGGGATAGGTTCCGTAATTTAGCGAAATAGTCCATCCGCTTTTTCAGGTCGCGCTCAAAGCCGCGCTCCACAGGCTGGTAAAACTCCTGCCGCTCCATCCCGTCGGGGAAGTAGTTCTGCCCCGAGAATCCCGCTTTTGTGTCATGGTCGTAGATATAGCCTTTGCCGTAGCCGAGGTTCTTCATGAGCTTTGTCGGTGCATTGAGGATGATTTTTGGCGGAGCCTCAGAGCTGGTTTTGCTGGCCAGTTCGCGCGCCTGGCCATAGGCGGTGTAGAGGGCGTTGCTTTTCGGGGCAAGAGCGAGATAGATGAGCGCCTGGGCAAGCGCTAGCTCGCCCTCGGGCGATCCGAGCTGGTCGTAGGCGCGCCAGGCGTTTAGAGTGAGTTCAAGGGCCTGAGGATCGGCAAGGCCCACATCTTCGCTCGCCATGCGCACCATGCGACGGGCGATGAACTGCGGGTCTTCGCCGCCTTCTAACATGCGACAGAGCCAGTAGAGCGCCGCATCGGGGTCGGAGCCGCGCACGGCTTTGTGCAGAGCGGAGATCAGATTGTAATGGCCGTCGTCGGCTTTGTCATAGTGGGCTGGGCGTTTCTGAACGAACTGGAGCAGTTCGGGGGTGTCTATGATCGTATCTTGGGGAACTAGGCTGAGAGATTCGATCATATTGAAGAGATGGCGTGCATCGCCGGCGGATAGCGAGGCGAGGGCTTCTTTGGCAGCTGGGGTAATGGGGAGTGGCCCCGACGCGGCTTCATAACGCTCCACCAGAGAGAGCAGAGCCTCTTCGCTTAAGGGGTGCAGAACAAGGACGCGCAGGCGTGAAAGAAGCGCGCTGACGAGGGCAAACGAGGGATTTTCGGTCGTGGCGCCGACCAGGATCAAAGAGCCGTCTTCCACGAAAGGCAGAAAGGCGTCCTGCTGAGCGCGATTGAAGCGGTGGATCTCGTCGACGAAGATCATGATCTGACGGCGAAAGAGCGGTGTCTCTTGGGCTTCTTTCATGAGCTTTTTGAGGTCGGCAACGCCATTGAAAACGGCGCTAAAGGTGACAAAGGGCAGATCGAAGGCTTTGGCGTAGAGGCGGGCGAGGGTGGTTTTCCCACAGCCCGGCGGCCCCCAGAGCAGGATCGAAAGAGGCCTTCCCCCCTTGATGGCGCGCGTCACCCATCCTGTAGAGCCGACCAGGTGATCCTGGCCAGCTATCTCTTCCAGAGAGGAGGGACGGAGGCGATCGGCAAGAGGGGTGTGCATTCCTATGAGCTTATCATTTGTGCAGTATCAAATACATCTGCAAAAGCCTTATTTTGCTCGGGTTTTAGCACAAAAAAGATCTTAGGGAAGATATTGGGATAATATTCTTTAATAACTTCTTTATAGAGCTCAGCAATGACTTTGGGTGGATGGCCCACATCGCAACCGAAAGCGGTAAGAACTAGAGCGGAGTATGGAGAGCTGCCTTGGAAGGCAGCGGAAAATTGCCGGTAGATAAGCTCTTTCATCTGCTGACGCATACCAGGATCAGCATAGCTACTGTTATCCTCACTAAGAGCGGGATATTGTGGAGCCGCGCTTGAAAAAATCGAAATGGTGGTACGTTCCTCTTCAGGGATAAACGCATAGTCGCGATCTGAACCATAGCGCAAGATGGGGACCTTGGTAGTTAAGAGAGCGCAGTTGCCTTGAGAGAGATGTTCAGGCTTATCTTCAAAATGTCCTCTGAGACAAGGATAGAGAGCAGTACGGCGACAAACTGTTGCTTCATACCCTTTAGCTCCTTTTTTCTCGCCACCTGGAGTCTTTCCATCAGCGGGGTTGAGCAGAAGGACGGATATATTTGCGCTTTCCCCAGCTAGAACTTGGGCTAATGGAACGCGCTCTCCTTTACCGCTCTGCTTTGGAAGAGCTAGAGAGTGGGCGAGTCCGATGCGATCTCCATTACTTATGTAGAACTGGGTGTTGCTATTTGATGCTGCTTTCGGAGTCAGTTTGCTAGTCGGAGCATAATAAAACGTATGATCGATGGCCTCTTTGATTTGTTGCCCTAAAGGAGACTGATTCTGCACCTCATCGTGGCAGAATTTATAGGTCTCATCAAAAACCTCGGCATTTCTCTGATCAATCACAGGATCCTCCTGGGGCTTTTCGCTTCCCGAGCAGGGAAGGAAGGAAAGGAGCCAAGAGAAGAAGCCTGTGATGTAGGAAACGATCGTAGAGAGACAACCGCCACAGACTGGGCACGATGAGAGCGAGTCATCTGCTTGGACGTAGCTGCGGTTGATCAGCTCTATTGGGGTGGGCAATGGCTGAACTAAACGATGGTTTGGATTTGGAGGTTGGATAAATGACATAAAATTCTCCTGCTTAAGAGGCTATCTTCAAAGAGAATTATTGTATTGCAAATGAGAATTAATCTCTACGAGTGTTTTTGTTTGAAAAAGTTATGATTAAATAAAGATTTTTGGTAATTGGAAGGTTAACCGTAATTGGGGGTTTTATGTTAGGTACTGTTTTACTTATTCTTTTAATTTTGCTTTTGATTGGAGCGTTTCCATCATGGCGCTATAGCAGAGGGTGGGGTTACTATCCTTTTGGTGGTCTCACCATTATCTTGATTATCATCATCATCCTGATACTCGTCGGGAAGATCTAGGTGTCTTTACAAAAGGGAGACTTTAGTCTCCCTTAGAGGGTGTCTAGAAATTAGCTTCTGTCGATTTTCGGGTTCTTTTGAGCCTATTTTCGATTCAAATTGCAGGGGTAATATCAACTGCGTATATGACCCCTGCAATTTGAATCGAAAATAGGCCAAAATAATCCCTAAAATCGACGAAGCCTTAATTTCTAGACACCCTCTTAGATTACATCACGGTAGCTCCCTTAAAAACATCCGCAAAAGGCTTGTAGTTGCCTTCAGGGTTGTGAGCCTGCTTTGCATTGTGATCATCGATGATGGCAAAGTAAATTTCGGGAAATATATTCGGGAAATATTTTTCAATGACTTCTTTATACAGTTCAGCAACAACTTTTGGAGGGTGGGCAAATGCGCCGCATCCAAAGGCAGTGAGAACTAGAGCTGATTCAGGTTTGTCAAAGAAACGGTAATAGGCACCATTGAGTTGTAGGAAAATAAGCTTCTTCATCTCCTCCCTAGCGGCAGGATTAGCATAGTCTGTGCTCTCTTTATTGAGTGCAGAGTTACGAGGTGCAGCAGAAGAAAGAATAGTGATCGAGTATCTCTCAGGTTCGGGTAAAAAGGCATAGTCTTTGTCTTGGGCTTGACGCAGAATAGAGACATTTGGAGAAATGAGAACTCCATTAGACAAATACTTAGAATTCGTTTTATGAAAATCAGAAAGACATGGGTAGAGAGCCGTGCGGCGACAAATAGTCTCTTCATAGGCTCGCGCACCATAGATTACTCCTCCTCCAGGCTCAGTGGCATTGGCTGGATTAAGCAGAAGAACGTTCTTCTTTCGGCTAGAAAGGTTGGCAGCTAATTCAATACCATCTCCCTGGTGGAGGAAAAAGGCAGTTTTTCCGTCAGGTTTTGGTCGGGCAGCTTCAAAATCTGTTTCTGCTACGTAGAAGTGTTGATCTCTTATAGACGCATTAATTGCTTGACCTAGAGAAGTTTTGTTCTTTATTTGATCATTGCAGAATGAAAGGGTTTCGTGAAAAACTTCGGCATTTCGTTCCTTGATTTTTCCAATATCTGGTTGAGGAGCTTCGCTATTCCAGATGAAAGAGAGTATCCAATTGAAGAAGCCTTTTACGTAAGATACGATCGTAGAGAGGCATCCTCCGCAGACAGGGCAGGATGAGAGTGAGTCTTCTGCATAAACGGTGCTGCGATTGACTGGCTTTACTTCCACGGGAGATGATTCTTGTACTGGAGTGTGAATACGTGAAGGTTGTACGGAAAACGACATAACAGTCTCCTTTTAGGGGGCATTATAAATCCCATTAGAAATAAAAACCACTTCTTTAGGGATTATTTGAGTTCAGCGCTTTATACAAGTTAAAACAATATCAGTATTTAATAGTTTATTTTTAATTTGAGTTTAATTGTAAATTATAATAATTATTAGTTTAGGGAGTGGCAGGGGCTGCTGCGCCAAAAAATATTGTCTAACTATCTAAGATAGAGAGTTAATAAGGAGGGATAATGAATACAGAAACATTTAAAGGTAAATGGCATCAATTCAAGGGTAAAGTTAAAGAAAAATTCGGCAAACTTACCGATGAAGAGATCACACAAATCAACGGTAGAAGAGAGCAACTTCTAGGGAAACTGCAAGAGCGCTACGGCTGGCAAAAACAGCGTGCTGAAGAGGAATTGGCGAGATTTGAGTCCGGTGTAGAAAATGAGTTCAAAAAGAATGCCAATAAGAACCCCAATGAGCGTTTTCAGGAAAAACAACAGTATAATCGTGAAGAAAACCCACGCTTTAAGAAAGATGAACAGTACAAAGGCAAAGAAAATCAACCTTTTAGAAAAAACGAACCTGGATCGGAAGGCAAAGAGAAGTATCCAAAACGAAAAGCAGGTTAATTTTTAAAAAATAAGAGAGCTGCGCCTCGAGCGCAGCATTATTTGGGAGAATTATGTTAGGTACAGTTTTATTAATTATATTGATTTTGCTTTTGATTGGATCTTTCCCGACATGGCCGCATAGTAGAGGCTGGGGTTATTATCCATTTGGTGGTCTCACCATTATTTTGATCATCATCATCATTCTGATGATTGTTGGCAGGATTTAAGGACGTTAGATTTTAGGAAAAAAAATAACAGGATATTAGGTTATACAGGATGAAAAATCATCCTGTATATCCTAATATCCTGTTATTTTCATTTACTCTCCCTTGCTGGTCACTTCTTTGATCCAGTGGGGTTTACGCATCTGGTAGATGATGAGAGGAATTGCCGCCATCACAAGGAGGCCGATGATGAGGAAGGACTCATAAAAGGCCAGGCTGCCGATGTTGAGCTGCGTCGGTGGCACGAAGGCGAGAATGATGGCAAACACGCAGGCGATGATGCCCAAAATGGACACGGTCCAGATGCCACGGCTTTTGTAGGGAACGCGGTAGGTGCGAGGAACATGCGGCTTTGTGTAACGCAAGCGGATTGCAGATATAAAGAGCAGGATGTACATGACTAGGTAGATCTGGGCGCTCATGGCGCTTAAGATCCAGAAAGAGGCGCTTAAAGTCGGGAGTTCTAGGAAGACGAGCGAGGTGATCGACACGATAATCCCTTGAACTAAGAGCAGATAAGTCGGCATCCCAAATCTGTTGAGGCGCTGGAAAAGGGGAGGGAGGTTGCCATGGATCGAGGTGGCATAGAGCCCTTTCACCGGACCGACAATCCAGGCGTTGACTTCCGCTACTGCCCCGATGGCGAGAAGAATAGCCATGATGGGGAGAATGGGTCCCCCGAAGCCATAAGCCCCGAAAAACTTCTGAAAGGCTTCCATTAGGCCTGTAATTAGGCTAATTTCGTTTTTGGGGACAACGACGGCAATGGCAAGAGCACCCAGCATGAAAATAGTGAAGGTGATGATGGCGGCCAATATGATCGATTTGGGGTAGTTTTTCTGAGGGTCTTTCACATCGGAGGCGTAGGCTGACGAAACTTCAAGACCTGCAAATGCGAGAAAGAGACCTGCTAAGAAAGAAAAATGGCCAAAACTGGAGAAGTCGGGCATGACTGCACTCCAGGAAATTGGAGTTTCAATCGGACGGCCTTCGCCTAGCCACGTCATGCCTAATGAGATAATGAAGATGCCGGGGATAATGGTGCCGATGATGACGCCAATAGTGCTAAACCAGCTAGATGTTTTAATTCCCAAATAGTTGATGAAAGTCATTCCCCAAAAACTAACCAGAATGACGGAGACGATGTAAACCTTATTCTCAACAAGAGCAGGATCAATCACATAGGCAAGAGAGCTTGCCACGAAAGAGAGAATCACAGGATACCACGCGACATTATGCGCCCATTGCATCCAAATGGCAAAAAAGCCCCAGCGATCGCCGAGCGCTTCGCGGATCCAGATATAGACCCCGCCTGTTTTGGGCCATCCAGTAGCGAGTTCTGCAGAGACAAGTGCTGTGGGAATGAGGAAGAAGATGGCGACAATCAGGAAGAAAACAGATGCCGATAGTCCATAGGATGCGACAAGCGGGAGATTGCGCAAGCTGGCCATAATCGCAACGTTCAGCATGGCAAGAACGAAAATACTAATCACACGCCGTTTTTTGGGGGCAGAAACATCCATAGAATCACCAACTTTTCCATTTTTTTAACGAATATGAGGTTAGAATGAAAGGTTTTTTTCATACGTGTACAAAAAAATTTTAGTTCAATAAAACCTGCTGAAACTATCTTCTAAAAAGGAAAATTTGTTCTCTGAGTTCTTTTGTTTGTTCGAAATTAAAAAAATATTTTTGTGTAAAATCAAAAATTTATTATAGTGGGAATTGTAGGAAATAAGTAGTAGCATCACCCCGGTGGGGCTTGTTACTACAAACGAGGAGTCGAAGAGACACCATCCTATAACGAAAACAAGGAGATTGTTATCATGGCTACAAAAAGAAAAGCTACAAAATCAAAAGCGAAAAAAACTGTTCGTAAAAAAACAGCTCGCAAATCAACAAGAAAAACTACTGCAAAACGCAGAACAAGAAAAGCTGCTGCTAAGTAGTATTTCGTCTTAAGCCACTGTTGTATGAGAGCTTAGGACATTTTAACGCTTATCGAGCAAGTAACAGACTTGCTCGATTTTTTATTTGTATTTCCCGTTAAATACTATCTCATTGAGAGCTTTTCTTGTGCTGGGAACTTCTTTGGCCTGCATTTCAGGCGGGAGCTTTTCCTTCGGCGCGTGTTTGCCTATAGCTGCCATAGCTTCAACTGTATAATCTGCAGGAACATTCAATGTAGTACGCGCTTTATCGTAGTCGAATCCTTCCATTCCGTGAACGACTAGGCCGCGTGTAGCGCCTTCTAGTGCAATGGACATCCAGGCTGCACCGGTATCATAACTATGCGTATGGGCAGGCTTATTGTTGTGTTCGAAGGTGTTGCGGGAGATCATGACCAGCAAGACAGCGGCGTTTTTTGTCCATTCTTGGTTGAACGGAACCATTAGATTGTAGATGAGCGGCCATTCGGGGGTATCTCTCTTGGCATATAAAATGCGCCAGGGCTGGCCATTATAGGAAGAGGGGGCCCAGCGCGCTGCCTCAAAGAGGGAGAATAGTTCTTCGTCGCTTATCGGTTCACCGCTCATTGAACGAGGGGACCAGCGACCTAGCATCAGCTTATTAATAGGGTGGGTAGGCTTTCGTACCTCAAGGGCTTCTTCACGCCAAGACATCGTTTTTCAGATTATGGGCTAAGAAATAATTACCGGCAACTGCTATATAAAAAATAATATGAAAATAGCAATCATCGGATGTGGCGCCATGGGTAGCGCATTTGCCCATCGCTGGGCGGAGAAGGGGCATCAGCTGATTCTGTGCGATCATAGCCCTAAAAAAGCGGAGAGCTTAGCTCATGAGACGAAGGGGAAGACCGCCTCGATGAAAGAGGCAGCCGCTCATGCAGAAGTGATTCTCATCGCCGTCAAGCCCAAGGATCTCCGGGAAATACAGCTGGGAGAGCTCAAGAAGGAACAGATTGTCCTCAGCATTTTGGCCGGTGTTCCGGTCCATCTCCTAAAGACGGCAATCCGCGGGGGTGAAGTCATCCGCATGATGCCCAATCTCGCTGTCAAACTAGGGGAGGGGGTCTTAGCGACCGTCGCTCCGCCTGAAGAGAAGTTAAGAGGGCGTTTACGCACTTTATTCGAGGGTCTTGGCGAGATTTTCTGGGTGGAAGAGGAGAAGTTAGAGGCCATTACCGCTCTTGCAGGGTCTGGCCCGGCCTATCTTCTGGCGGTAGCCGAGGCGATGGTCGAAGCGGGGATTGCGATGGGGCTTTCTGCGCAAGAAGCGGAGGCGCTCGTTCTGCAAACGGGACTTGGGACTCTCGCCATGTTAAAAGATAAGGGTGGGCATCCCGGGCAGCTGCTCTGGGAGATTAGTTCACCGGGTGGAACGACTATTCACGGAATGTTGGCTTTTGAAGAGCAGGGGGTGCGTTTTGGCATCGCCAAGGCTCTCTTAGAGGCCTATCGCCGCGCACTACAAATGAAGGGAGAAAAGAAATGAAGGTAGCGATTCTCGATAAGGTCATTCGACGCAATATCGCCTTATTTAAGCACCTGATGCGGCGGCAAGCGCAAAGAACGCAGCGCGAACAGGAAATCGTCGAGCGGGTGATTCAGGCCTATGTCGATTGCGAAAACGGCACAATCCATTTTCCAGAACTCGAAGCGCAGATCGATAAAAAGTGGAAGCAGGTAAGCCTCCAGCTGATGACTAACGAAGAGGGGCAGGTGCAGGTCGTGATGCAGGGAACGGATGGAGGAAAGGACTTTAAATGCGGCGATTTTGATCCGGAGGCCTTTCAGGCTCTTGGAGCGACGATGAAAGTGCTCAATCGCATTCTCTATAACCCCATGCCAAGGCAAACGATTGAGCAGAGAGTACACGCTGCTTTTAGACAGATTATTCAGCTCGATCTTGAACTCACCCAGATTGAACAGGGGAGATCCTCTCTAATCGAAGAGGCGTGGGTCGACGTCGATCGCGAGGGAGCTGAAGCGCTTCTTGCAGGCAAGCCCGATGGGACCTATCTTTTGCGCCGCAGCGGCTGGGCTTCTCTCATGGAGAAGAATCTCAACGAAGTGCAGCCAGAACCGATCAAATGCATGACTCTTACCTTTACGGAAAAGGGAGGCAAGATCGCCGAACACCTGATCGTATTTAAAAATGGCAAATGGCTCTTTTTTAATGACGATTTAGAGCTGAAAGGCAAGACCTACGCAACGCTTAAGGATCTACTCGCAAGCTTGGGCAGTCTTTTGAAGACACCGCTTGCGAAATTTTGAACGACCTGTGGGATGCAGGCCTTTGCAGAAAAATGCCATCCTTTCTGCGAATAGACGCCGCTTTCGATCAGGTAACCAGTGATACCGAGTGTTAGCCCGATGACGCCAAATGCAATGGCGACGGGGGCAGCGATCGGATTGAAAAAGGCGATCATCGTCGTAATAAAAAGCAGCGTAAGCGCTAAGATTCCCAGCAGGTGGATGCTGATCCTCTTGATACTCTGGGTCTTCATATCCTGCAGCAACTCAGTAGAAGCTTCACATCCTCTTTGTACGCGCGCGGGATCCTTTGAATGCAGGTCGACCAATATCCCGTCGATCTTAGTACAAAGCTCTTTTGCCAGACGCGGTCCAACCCTGCGCTCTAAAATAGCGTAGCGGATATCGAGGAAGCTTGAGATCATGCGGTTGAACTTCTCTTTGATCTCTTTGTCAGAGAATTGGCCGCCAATGCGCTGGATAAAAGCTTGGATCTCTTTATGCTCCTTTTTGTGCAGTGAGAAGAAGGTCGCATGAACCCACTCCATCTTTTTAACGATCTCTTCCTGAGAGTTCCAATTAAAGACCTTTTTGAGCAGTTTAACAGAGCGGTTGAGCTGGATCGTTTCGAAGATCGCCGCGATCAGCGTGAGTGCAGCCAAGGCGATGCCAAGAGGGATGAAAGTGACCATCGCAGCAACGGACCATTGATGCCAGGGCAGTTTATTGAAAAAGGCATAATCGCTGATATAGGTAGCAAGCGAAACGGGGACCTGCAGGCAGCGGGTTGTCAGCCAGACGACGCTTTGCATGACTTGGGAGATTTTCCCTACCTGGTTGATGGTCTTTTCTGTATCGCCTTTCTTATGTGCATCAGCCCAAATAATGAATTCTCTGGTCAGTTCCACAGGCGAAAGCAGAACCATCTCCAGCTCATTATTAGGTTTTGATAATCCAAATATAGTACTCATAAGTATCAAATATTCTAACACATAAAATATTTAATAACAATATAATTACTTTTTTAAATAAAGAAATATTAACAGAGCTAAAACACTAAGACTTAATAGAAACATGATTCCAGCAGGCATCCACTTATGGGAGGAGAGGAAGCGCACGAGGAAAAAGAGGGCTAGAAGGGCGGCCAAAGCAAGGCTTAAAACAGCTCCCCAGCGCTGATTGCGGAAGCAGGCTAAGGCGGCTACATTGAAAAGAAGGTCGCTGACGATCCCCATGATGATGGAAGGCATGCTGTGGGCCTTGACAAAACCCATGATTCCCCCGCCTAGGACAAGGAGGCCAAAAATGATAGAGATCCAAGCAATTGCAACCATCTATCGGATATATTAGACTATTAGGTGTCAAATGGATACAAAAATTTTAAATCAGGCTGCTGAGCTACTGCGCTCCGGCAAAATTGTCGCTTTTCCGACCGAGACGGTCTATGGGCTAGGCGCGTCGATCTTCTCACAAGAGGGGATCGAACGGATCTTTGCTGCAAAAGGCCGTCCACGCGATAACCCTCTGATTGCCCATGTCGCATCGCTTGAAATGGCGCTGTCGATTTCGCGCGATCTGCCCCCTAGCTTCTACCTGCTCGCTGCGCGCTTTTTCCCCGGTCCTCTGACGCTCGTTGTCCATCGCCATCCCGATGTTCCCGATTCCGTCTCCGCCGGGCTCGATACAATCGCGATCCGCTTTCCCAGCCATCCCGTGGCCTTGGAGCTGATTAGGCGCGTGGGCCACCCTCTAGTCGCCCCCTCTGCCAACCTATCCGGTAAACCGAGCGGCACAATAGCCGAAGATGTGCGTGAAGATTTAGATGGCCGCATCGACGCTATCATCGATGGAGGGCCCTGCTCTATTGGGATCGAATCGACCGTTCTAGACTTGGTTTCATTTGAGCATCCTACCATTTTGCGCCCCGGGCAGATCACCCAAGCAGAGCTTGCAGAGTTTCTACAAGAAGAGGTCCTACTCTACACATCTGGGCCGAAGGCATCTCCCGGGATGCGCTACCGCCACTATGCCCCCAATACGCCCGTTAAAGTGGTGAGTTATTTTACCGGAGGGGATTCTTGCAAACGCATGCTGATTGCCGATCGACCGATGGAGGGAGCTTTGCCTCTTCATCCTGCAACCCTCTATGCGCTTATGCGCCAAGCGGACAGAGAGGGCTTTGACGAAATCGTGATTGTATGCGATGAGAAAGGAGATGCGGCGCTTTTGAACCGCATAGGAAAAATGTTATGAAAGCAGTAGGTATCCGTTCCTTTGGCGATGTAAAAGTGCTGGAGGAGATGGATCTGCCGCTTCCCACTCCAGGCCGTCATGAAGTGCGCATCCGCCTGCACGCCGTGGGGTTTAACCCGGTTGACTGCAAAATCCGTTCAGGAGCCATACCCGATATTGAACTTCCACGCATTTTAGGCTGCGACTGCAGCGGTGTCATCGATGCAGTCGGTGATCCGCTCGGAGAGTTTAGAGTGGGCGACGAGGTCATGGCATTTTCCTTCTCTAATGGGACCTATGCCGAGGCAGTCGTTCTCCCATCCGACCTTGTGGTGAAAAAGCCTAAAACACTCTCTTTTGAGCAAGCAGCAGCCATCCCCCTTGTAGGCCTAACCGCATTTCAGGCGCTGATAGCATCACGTGCTCTGCAGGAGGGAAAACCGCTGTTTATTGCAGGCGGAACAGGGGGAGTCGGTTCTATTGCCATCTCTATGGCGCAGGTCTATGGTGCCGGTCCGATCTTTACAACAGCGGGTGATGAAAAGGGTGCTGCCCATCTCATGGAGCGTTATGGCATCCCGAAAAAGCACATTCTTCTCTACAAGGGCCTTTCTCTTGAAGAGATGACCGAGCGCCTTTTTGCCATGAATAGCCATAAGGGCTTTGCAACCTGTTTCGATTGTGTCGGCAAGGAGATGAAAAAGCTCTGTGTTGCGGTTGCCGGGTATGAAGGGCATCTGGTGACAATCGTACCAGAAGGGCCTAACTTTCCGATTGAGCTGTGGGAACGGGGCAAGAGCGTGGGATTTGCCAAAAACCTATCCATCCATTTTGTATATACAGGTTGGGCTCCCACAACTGCCATTTACAAGGGGCAACTCAAAGCGCTCCTTACGCTTATAGAAAGGGGCCTTAAAATTCCCGAGGTAGAAGTGGTGGGACCATTTCGTGTTGAGACTGTGCGTGCAGCGCATCGCAGAATAGAAGAGGGGAGTGCGCATAATAAGCTTGTCATTTCTTTTTCGAAGGGAGTTTGATGACTTTCCCGTCGATAACAAATACTCCATTTCCGCAATGATGTATCATCATAGTCTTTAATCTATCATTTGCTCTTTAAACGGCAAGTTGAGAAAATGAGTTCTATGGGGTTTAGTCTTTCTCTAACCACATTTTTCACGACAACAACGACCGGCAACAGCCGGTAGATTCTCTTTTTTCCTATTCATACCCCTATTTTCAAACCAAAAAGGAGAATTTTCCATGTTTCGCAAAATGCCCATTATTCTACTCGCAGTGATCGCTGCAGTAGCCGTTTCATTTCCATGGCTTCCAGAAGTAGCCAAAGCAGTTTTATATGGGATGAGTTTGTCCCTCAAATCACTTATCGTTTTTGTCCTTCCATTCCTCATTTTTGGACTGCTCTTTAAAACAGCGGTTCAATTAGCAAAAAAGGCCTCGAAATGGATTCTATTCATCTTGGCGGGTGTCTGTCTATCCAACTTCACTTCCACGATGATCAGCTATGCTATAGGGAGTTTTGCCTATCAGTTTGACCTGTCGATGGTACTGCCCACAGAGGAGGCTGCTTTAACGCCTCTTTGGCAGTTCTCCTTGCCAAAACTTGTGGGCAATGGCCACGCCATGTTTGCGGGCCTCTTGCTCGGTATTGCGTGCGGCTGGTTTAGGCCGGCTTTGGGGGAGAAAATTGCTTTTCGGCTTGAAAAGTACATTTCTCACTTCATGAGGGCGTTTCTCTATGTGATTCCGCTCTTTATCGCCGGATTTATCGTTAAGATGATGCACGACGGGGTCTTAAGCTTGATAGTGCGTAACTATGCGCTCATATTTCTGCTAGTGGCCAGCGCCGTTTTTACCTATATCGGACTGATCTACTTTATCGTGCAGTGCGGGGGCTTTTTGCAGAGCCTGAAAAATATGCTTCCAGCGGCATTGGCAGGTTTTGGCAGCATGTCGAGCGCAGCCGCGATGCCTCTTACGATTTTAGGAACTGAGAAAAACTCCAAAAATCCCGACATCGCACGCTCGATTATCCCTGCGACAGTGAATATCCATTTGATGGGGGACTGTTTTGCGATTCCTATTTTTGCCTTTGCGATCATGAAAAGCTTCGGGGTCGCGGAGCCGGCGTTTATCAGCTACTTGATATTTGCCGCCTACTTTGTTTTGGCTAAATTCTCTGTGGCAGCGGTTCCGGGAGGAGGCATCCTTGTGATGCTCCCGATTCTCGAGACCTATTTGGGGTTCAATGGCGAGATGCTATCGATGATTACAGCCCTCTACATTCTCTTCGACCCAATCATTACGGCAGCAAATGTGCTGGGGAATGGGGGATTTGCTTTAGGGATCGGGAAAACAATCCGCTCTTGACCTTTATCAAGGACAATTTGGGCTTCCTGGAAGAACAAACATGACTCCTCCTGAAGGGGTGATGGTCCCGATGTTAATTGCTTGGAGTCCACTTAACGTACCATCGGGAGATACCGCATTAAATTGAGAAGCACCATTATTAGTTAGTGTATACCCATTGTCGCTGGTGTTATTCGCGAGTTTCAGGCAGATAAAGTTCGAAAGATTATTGCTCGTCGTTACAAGCGCACCTGTCCCACCATTGCCTACAAAAGTGTTGTTTTGAACGGTTACAGCAAGACCTGCGTTTAAATCGGTTCCAACAGCGACCCCATCCAATTGATTGTTTTGCAATGAGTTGTTTTCAATTGTTGCCGTATTAAATACTGTTGAATCGCTGAAGGCGATAATGCCAGCTCCTGTATTCGGTCCCATGATAGTACTATCGGTTACTGTATTCTCAGCAATTGTCATGGTGTGAGTGGCGTTATTAAATGCATCTAAATCTATGCCAGCTGAGATGCATTTAGTGACGAAATTCTGGTTAACAAAAGAAGTGATTTCACTTGTGTTATCTGCGAATACCAGTACCCCTGTAAAGTAGCTTGTTATTTGATTTTGCGTAATGAAGAGGGTGGAGTGAGTCGTTGTATTTTCAATATCGATTCCATTCACAAAAATCCCGAAGCTGCCTATCAGATTGTTCTGCGTTATTCCCACCAATCCTGAAACTTCTGATAGAAGAATACCGCTTGTCATATTGGGATTTGTAATTGTGTTATTAGCAATTTGCAGGCCATTAACTGCATTTCCAAAAATACCAGCGCCAGAGGGTGCCTCAATATTAAAACCAATTATTGTATCGTTGTTTGCAAGCACAATGACATCACCTGCGTTGGTAATGCTGGGCATTCCTGGAGTCATGGCAGGTATAGTAATGGGTCCGCAAGACGAGGGTAGGCTAATTGGATTTCCTGATCCTATGAGGATCTGGTTATCTTTCATTAAAAATCCCAGATTCATCCCATTCGTTGTGCCATCGCCTTCGAAGACATAGATAAGGCTGCCCGGGCCGGCTGCTGCTTGTGCAAGCAAGAGCTGATTAAAAGGATTCTCGAAAGTCCCATCTCCGGGGTTTGGGTTTGTGTTATTTACAAATATAGCGTTGACGGGCAGTCCTGTAGCAGGATTGATCCCCATCCCAATGGCATGATCCTCTGTTTTTTTATGTTTGCGTGACGCGACGATGATCTCATCGCGCTGAACGGGCTGCATGAAGCGCATGGCCAAAACATCCGCATCGCAGCAGTCACACAGACAGCTCTGCCTGCATTCAAACACATTTCTCGGGCTACCCAAAGGAATGCTAAGAGTGACTTGTCCCTGCACGATGCCATGGAACAGATTGTCGTATGAAGTGATTCCCTCTAATGCCAAGTAGTCATTAAATTGAGCCACAAATCGCGCTTTACCACCCAAAGCGTGCTTCCCAAATTCTCCATGAAAATAATAAGGGCCAATGGCAGCTAGCAGATCCATACAATCACTATGTCTCAGCAGATGAAACCCTACTTCAGCATCGACTCCGGACATTGCAAATTCTATTTTTTTGCGCGTAATAGTGATTTCATCGGTCAATATGGAGTTGCCGCTAAATGCGTCGAATGCGCAGATTTCCACGTGCTTTTTATCGAAAGCTGGCGTTTTTTTTCTCCCTACAGGCAAGTAGCCATTCATGCGGAAATCCCATCGTGTACCCAAAGATTCCAAGCCAAGTCCCAGCTGATTGAAGTGTTCCTTCTCGACCTGGCGATAATCGTAATACAGATTAGCGCCGTAAATTCTTTGTCCTAGGGATCGTGCGCCTATTCCGACATTAGCAGCCCATTTTCCATCGTTGAAGACATGCCCTCTCAGGTCGATAAATGGAGAAAAGTTACACCACGTCTGAGGCAGGGAAGCAAAAAACCCAGCCGTTGTATAGCCTGTGCGATATCCTATTCCATTTGCTTCAATATGGCGAAAATCCAGACGCATAGGGGATATGCAGGCAACGCAATCCTCAGCAGCTGAAGCGAGTTTGTTGGCGCACAAGGCGATAAGGCAAAACAGGACAAAAGACTTCCTAAGCATGGGACTCCATTTCTATTTTGCTAAGGTACTGTATAATGAAGTTTTTAAAAAAGGAAAAAAGCAGAGGAAGATTTTCTTGGCATATATAAGGGTAGTGGGTGAAACTGAGGAAAAGAAGGTAGGTTCCTTATGAAATTTTTAACGTTAGTTTTAGTAGGCTCTCTTTTTGTGGGGTCCACTTCGGTTAGTGCACAAAATGCTTCTGGGCAATGCGTGCCGAGTGATCAAGTTGAGCTACAGCAGACAATGAGAAAACTCTGGACGGATCACGTTTTTTGGACGCGTCTCTATATCATTTCAGCCATTTCTAAAAGTGCGGATACTCCTGTGGTCACTTCAAGACTTCTTAAAAACCAAGATGAAATTGGAGCTACACTCACTCCTTTCTATGGAAAAAATGCAGCTGCTACTTTAACACAGCTTTTAAGAGAGCATATTTTAATCTCTGCAGAGCTAGTAAACGCTGTGCTGGCAAAGGCAAAAGATGATGTCAAAAAAGCGGATCAAAAGTGGCATGATAATGCAGTGGCCATCGCGGATTTTTTAAGCAAGGCGAACTCTAATTGGACAAAGCAAGATTTAGTAGACATGCTTAATCGTCATTTGACTTTAACGACACAAGAAGTGACCTACAGGATTGAAAAGAAATGGCCACAAGACATTTCTAATTTTGACCAAATTCTCGATCAGGCACTGGATATGGCAGACACCTTTTCTTCCGGTATCAGCTATCAATTTCTCGAGAAAAAACAGAACCAGGAACAGCAACCGCCACAGTCTTAATTTCTAGACACCCTCTAAGGTGTGAGCCGGGAATTTTTCCCGGCTTTTTTTGTTCTTGCCCCTAACGTATACGTCATAGCTTATATTGGATGCATCTTTGATTTTGACCAACTAGCAGCTCTATATTCTCACAAACAGGCGCTCAGCCGAGAGTGGGAAAAAATAGGGCAGCTGATCGAGACCATCGATAAAACGATCAAACATTTGAAAGGACAGAAAAAAATGAAAGATAAAGAGATATTTGGTGGCTTTACCACGGTCATAACAAAAGCAAAGGGAGGCGAATCCTACTTTGCAGCTGAAGAACTAGTATTAAAAAGCGTCAAAGGAGGAAAGCCGGACGTTAAAACAGCACATGATATCTTTAAGAAGGTGACGCGCTGTATCGAAAAGGAGCTTGAGCCGACTTCAGATGAGGTACAACGTCTCATCAAGAAGCACCACGCTTATACCATGCAGTTTCATGCAGCCACACAAGAAGTGTACAAGGCGCTGGCGCAGCTTTATAGAGAGCATCCTGAGTTTAGAAAGCAGATGGAACCCTTTCATCCCCATCTTTCGGACTTCATGTCTGAGGCGATGTGCGCTTTTGCTGATCAGGAGCTAGCATAGTTTTCACGGCAGCCTTCTAATGAAGGCTGTTATCGAATATGTCGATTTGGTCGACATATGATTCTCAAATAGTTTGCAAAAGGATTAAATCAGGCATCGCCCGGACCATGAATTCGTCAAATAGCGGCACAGTAAATGCTATATCCCCATATGCGGGACTGTAGACCATTCCCTTTTTAATCAGATTGGCGCGTACACGACTTAAGCTAGTTGCTTTAATATCTAAAATATCTGCGATATCTTTTAGTCGATGAGGTCCTGGGCCAAGCTCAGCCATTGCTCGCAAAAAATTCTTTTCACTAGGTGTAAGCCGGTCAAATCGGACACGAAAGAAGTTCTGATCAAGTCTTGGGATTACAGTAGCTGTAGCTGCTTGAACGGTCAGCAATGTAATTGGACTTGCATGCGCCAGATTCCATGACTGGTAACCCCATTCCTGCAAGAAATAGGGGTAGCCTTTTGTGAGGCGGAAAATCTCTTCTAAAGCAGGCTCTTCAAAAGTTACACCGACTGCTTGTGCAGGTTCCCTTAACGCTTTGGCTGCATCCTTTTCCGACAAAGCACCAATATTTGGAAAGCTGAAGAGTCGTTCAGCATAAGACTTTGATTCTCCAGCGAGACCGGGAAGAATGGGTAGACCGGCTCCAAAAAGCGCCAGAGGCAGTTTTTTTTGTTGGACCTTGTGCATAGCCATAATAAGAGCTCCCAATTCTTTTTGACTGAAATATTGAATCTCATCAATTAAAATAGCTGCAGCACAATTCCGATCTTCGCAAGCCTCTCCAATAGCGACAAAAAGATTTGGCAAATCGATCTCTAAATCTCCACTGTCAGCTGAGCCTTTCTCTGGATCAATGCCTAACTCAATAGTAATATCACCTATTGCAAGACTGATAGTTCCAATAAAACTCCGCAAAACGGCGAGTCCTCGTTTGACCTTATGGCTAACCCCAGAAATTCTGTCCAAATCAAAAAGAAGTCTTCTTAAATAGGGGGCAACAAGAGGGCCAAGAGCTTTGTTTTCATGAGCTTCGATAAAAATGGTATGATATTCCTGACCTCTTGCCAGATATTCAATTTCATTGAGGAGCACTGTCTTGCCTACTCCGCGGAGACCTGTTAGAAGCATACTTTTTTCAGGTCGTTTCTGCTTTATGCGGCCTAGTAATATTCTTGCTTCTTCTAGCGTTGGGGCTCGACCAACTAGTTCTGGAGGGGGAGAGCCCGCACCTGGAGAGAATGGGTTTTTGATCGGATCCATGATGTTATCCTTAGTTATGCTAACTTATGCATACTTATGCATGAGTTAGTGAATAAGTTGGAATAACTTTCTGAGAGATGCGTTAAAAAATTAATTCAGGCTGAGGTCTTCCGGGATCATCGAGAGGGAGGCGTATTTACCGCCCATTTCTCTCAGGATGGTTTGCCAGAGCTTGTCGCTGGGTGTTTCGAAGACGAGGCGTGAGTTGGCGGGGTGGAGGAACCAGTCGCCGTTTAAAAACTCGCGCTCGAGCTGTCCGCCGCTCCAACCGGCATAACCGAAGCAGAGGCGTAGGAAGGGGCCGCTTGGGTCGCTCGCTGCTTCTTGCAGAAACTGCAGGTCGCCGCCGAGGTAGACGCCGTCGCAGATCTTGAGGGCTTGCTGGGCGAGGACTTCCGAGGAGTGCAGCAGCATCATCTGGTTGGGCTGGATCGGGCCGCCGGCGCGGATTTCTAGGCGTGTATTGGTCTGGCCTTCTAGATGGAGCAGATCTTCGGGCAGTTCGATTTCCAGGGGCTTATTAATGATCAATCCGAAAGAGCCGCTCATCGTGTGCTCGCAGAGGATAATCACGGCGCGGAAATAGGGGCCGGTCTCGATCTCAGGCGAAGCGATTAGGAATGTACCCTTGTTTATTTGGCTGTAGGGGATCGGTTCCATTACTTGCCTCTTGCGTCGATGAGTTGCTGGTTATAGAGCTTCAGGCTGTCGGATAGCGCTTCGGCTTGGCGGAGGAGCTCGGCAAAGTCTTGGGTGAACTGCTTGCTGGCGAGGATTGCTTCGCGATCGGCAGAGTTATTTGCGCGCTCTACTACCATGGAGAGGCGCTGTATCGATGTGTTAATGCCGTCGATCTCATTTTCGAAGTAGGTCTTGAACTGTACGGGGGTATCGAGCGCGTTCAGCTGGTCGGCGCGTTTGATGCGGGTGCGCTGCCAGCGCTTATTGAGGTTGAACATCAGCCCATACTGGTTCAGGTCGTTCATAAGGGTGTTGACTTTCGATAGGATGGCGTTTGTGGAGAGATAGAGGTCATCGTTGTTCAGAAGCTTGCCGATCGTGCTATTCGAATCGGTGAGGCAATGTGCAGCGTTCTTGATGCTATCCACGGTATCGCCGATGTTGGTGAAGGTCTTCTTTTCATCCAGCTGCGCCATTGCGGTTTGGGCTTGCTTGAGCAGGCCATTTACAGTGCCTACCACTTCCTGCTCATTGATCGAATGCATGGTCTGCCCAAAGGAGTTGATAGTCTGAGCGACAGTGGGCCCATTCGTTTTTATCCAGCCGCCGACTTCGCGGAAGGCGTCTTCCATGTGAGAGGAGAGCTCGGAAAACTCGACAAGAGCGTTTTCAAGGGGGTCGACGGAGTTGGCATAGACGGGTTGGAGGGCGATCTGCTTGGGAGTGACTCCGATAGGTGCGGCTTTGGGAATGATCGCGATGGATTTTTCACCGAGAAGGCCCGAGGTCTGGAGGGAGATCTCATCGGTGTTGAACACCTTGACTTCAGAGTCGATCTTGAGCTTGACCTCGTAGAAGTAGACTCTACCGAGCTCATCTGTTGGCTCTTTTCGCGCATCTTTGATCTCTTCTATCGTGACGACTTCGCCGACGGGGCGGCCTGCGAACAGGACGCGTGTGCCGATGTTGATCTTATTGATGTCGGAAAAGCGCACGAAAAGGGTCTGCTTGCCGTCGCCCACGCGGGGTTTTAGGAACATCACCACAACGACGAGGAGGGCGATGGAGCTCAGCACAAAAATGCCGACGAGGAGGTTTTTTAAGGCGCTATTCATCTCTTTGTCTTCTCAAGGATAGGGGGTCTTGTGTAAAGTTCCGCTTAAATGAATCAATAATCGGATCGTGGATTTTAATAAAGTCTTCTGGAGGACCAAAGTGCGCAATCACGCCGTCGCGCAGGAGGGCGAGCTGGTCGGCGATATAGAGCGCAGAGGTGAGGTCATGGGTGACAACGACGCTGGTCGCTTTTAATTCGCGCTGGATTTTGTAGATGAGTTCGCTGATCTGCATCGAAGTGATCGGGTCGAGGCCGGTAGTCGGTTCGTCATAGAGGAGGATGCTCGGTCTGTAAGCGATGAGGCGGGCTAGGGCGGCGCGCTTGCGCATCCCCCCTGATAGCTCATTGGGAAGCTTGTTTTGGGTGCCGTGGAGGCCTACCATGGTCAGCGCTTCATCGACACGCAGGGTTAGGTCGGCTCTATTCAGGCGCGTTCCACTGGCGTGGTCGTCATGTTCGGTGAGGTAGAAACCGACATTATCTTCTATTGTCATTGAGTCAAACAGGGCTCCGCCTTGGAAGAGCATGCCCATGCGTTTGATCGCGCGGAGCAGCTGCCCGCCGTCCAGATCGGTGATATTCACTCCACCGACTATAACTTGGCCATCGTCGGGCTTAGAGATGCCGATGATGTGTTTCAGTAGAACGCTCTTGCCGACGCCGGAAGGTCCGATGATCACGACGGTCTCTCCCTCATTGATAGTGAGGTTGAGCCCGCCCAGCACCTTGTGGGCGCCGTAGCTCTTCTTCAGATCTTTGATTTCAATCAAGCCAGCCATTTATTCATCTGTTGGTAGAGAGTATTGAGCGCCATAGTGAGGAAAAAGTTGGCAAACAGGATGCAGCAATAGGAGATCACAACGCTGCTTGTCGTCGAGCGCCCCACCCCTTCTGCACCGCCGGTTGTCGTCATTCCCTTATAACAGGAGATGGTCATGATCAGGACGCCGAAGAAGAAGGCTTTGATCATTCCGGAAAAGTAGTCAAACAGCGAGATGTGGATCGGCATCGGGTCGAAATAGGTGGAGGGGGACATGCCGAAGAAGAAGACGGAGATCAGGTAGCCGCCAAAGATGCCCATCACCACGCTATAGAGGGTAAGTAGAGGCATCATGATGATCCCGGCGATGAGGCGAGGGGCTACAAGGTAGCGGTTCGGGTTGACGGCCATAGTTCTCAGCGCATCGATCTGCTCGGTGACGCGCATCGTACCGAGCTCTGCGCACATCGCAGCTCCCACCCGGCCTGTCACCATAAAAGCGGTCAAAACGGGTCCCAGTTCCGTCATCATCGCCTTGGCGACCATGAGGCCGGTGATCCCGCTGAGGCCCTTATCTTCGAGCTGGTAGAAGGATTGAGCAGCGAGCACGAGGCCAGTAAAGAAGCCGGTGATGGCGACGACGTAGAAGGAGGCGACACCGATGTGGTAGAACTGCTTCATGATGAGCCGCGGTTTTGGCGGCCGCCAGAAGGTAGCTTTCAGGGTGTCGACGATGAGCTGGATATATTCGCCCACGGCGACGAGAAACTGTAACCGGGGGCTGATTTTCACTTTTGACTGCATAACGCCAGTCTACAAGAGAGCCGAATTAACCCCCAGTAGGAGAAGCGGCTTTTTTCATAGATTCATGGATCGCTTGCTGGAGGCGCTGGACCAGGTCGTTCCACTCTTTGCGGATTTCGCCCATGGAGCGGATCTTTTCGATCGAGTTCGGCAGCGTCGTTTGGCTAAGGATATTTTCAAGCAGCTGGAGAGGGATTTGCGGGCCTTGCATCAATTTTTGGACGGTATCATTCCCAAATCCAAAGACTTTTGCCCCTACTTCAAAAACTTTTGAGCCATCATAGCCCGCGGCAGTAGCAAGCAATCCCGCACCCCCTACAGCTAGACCTGTGCCGAACGTTGAGTAGCCTTGAGCATCATTCCACCAGCGGTGATCTGCGGAAGTTGAATCAATTTTCTCTCTTTCATTGAAAATCTTCTCGCGTTGCGCGTTTTGCAAGCCACCGACGACATCATACATGCGCTTATTCTGCTCTTGCATCATTCTTCTCAGGGTATACCACTGAGGTTTGACGGTATTTTCTACGAACTCGGCGAGCTCTTGCACTTCATCAGGGGGAACCATGCTTGCAAGGTGGGAGAATGCAGGTGTTTCTTGGATCGGACTCATAGTTTCAATTTTAGACATATGTTTCTCCTTTAAATGACTTGTTGCGTAATTTGTAAGGCTTCGCGCCCGGCGGCAAGCAGTCTAGCGGCTTTTTCATGCATGCGCCCCTGCTCGTCGAAAAATTCGATCAGCTCACTCATCGCATAGCTGAGGTCTTTATGAGTGAGGCGCGACTCTTTTTTAAGAGTGATGAGTTCGCCTCTCGTTAACTTTAATCGTCCTTCAGCAACCGATTTAGCAAAGAATGTACCACCTGTTGCAAAACCGCTCAATCTTTCTCCGACGATCATGACCTCTTGCAGGAAATTGAGTTCAGTAAACCAGGCAGCGCCTGCAGAGCCTGCAATCCCGACTACCGCAGCGGTGACGCCGACGGCAGCCGGAATAACCGTTTTCAACTGCTGGTACTGTTCTTCGTTTTCTGCTGCGAGCTGATGGGCAACCCAGTCCCACACTTCGAGGTGCTGAAATGCGTAATTGACCATCGACAAAACGCCGGCGGTGATCAGGATGCCGCCTAAGATAGGGGAGGCTCCTGTGGCTAGTAGACTTATGCCGAACACTGCGGAAAATGCGGTATTGATAAGAGCGGCCATGTCCTGGAGAAAGCTCCAGAAATTCGCCGAGTCTGCGCGGTCGAGCTCTTCCTTCATCTTCTGGGCTTCCAGGCGATCCAGCTCTTCGAGCTTTTGGAAATAGCGGTCGAGTTGCGCGCGGTTGTAGGCATTTACATCGCAGCTAAAGACTTCCAGCCTTTCGATCTGTTTAATCAAGTTGCAGGAGGGAGGAGTCAGGACAGGTTTAGAGGGGATGTAGGCGGCGAGATTTTGTGATGGCTCCAGCGTGTCATAGATAGGAAAATGCGTAGTCTCACCTTCTTTGATCGGCTCAAAGGAGGGTATAGGCTGTGCATGTTCTACTCTATGAGTGCGTTCAACCACAGACGCGCTCCTTAAGCAGAGCCACGCGGGCAGATAATGGATCGCTTGAGGACATCTCTTTTTCCGCTAGATGCAGGGCTTTTAGCGCCTCTGCTTTTTCGCCCAAGGCGAGCAGGCATTCAGCAGCATGGAAATGGTCGGAAGCGGCGCGTTCACTAAGTAGGCAGAGAGCTGCCCATGCGCAGAGGGCTTCTTTCGTGCGGGTGGCCATTTGGCGCGACGCAGCAAGTCCACGCCAGAAGCGCGCTTCGTAGGGTCTGTAAAGGAGCAGTCTTTCAAAGATGGGGATCGCTTGAGTGTAGCGGCTCATCTGATAAAAACTGAAAGCCGACGCATAGAGACGCTCCATCTCTTCAGGAGTGAGCTCTGGGCTTTCGCTCTGCAGCTGTTGTAGGGGCTCGGAAAGGAGAGAAGAATCAACGAATGACATTAATGTTTCCTTATATTGCCTTGGATAACTTCTTTAAGCTTGCGCAGGTCTTTGAGGATGTTGGTGATGATCTCGAGCACCTCATTCGACTCATGTTGCAAGCGAGTGAGCTCGTTGGAGTTTTGCGAAACTTTAGGGGAGAGCTCGTGGATGATCTTATGCTGGAGGGTGTCTTTGAGGCGCTCGGCCTCTTTGCTCGTCCATCTGTAATTTCCCGGTGAGAAGAGGGCCGGGGCTATCTTGCCGGCCTCGTCGACAAGCTGGCGCAGTTCCGCTCTTTCGGAAGAGGTCCAGTCGATGTCGTCTGTGCGCATAGAAAGCTCAGTGATCAGGCGCTGGAGCTTTTCCATGCGTGTAATTAATTCATTATTCAGTTCAATCACAGAGTTAGACTCACGAATATTGTGTGGTTCATAGCGATTGACGAATAGGTCCGATACATCAAGTTCAGGAGAACGAGTTCCATAATCTGCCATAAAATTTACCTCCGCCGCGATTAGTTTATGCAGGAAGGAATTTATTGTAAAGAAGGATGGTTAAATAGGATTGCTAATATAAAAGCTGGGCTTTGCGCCATCTGGATTGGCTTGAGAGTAGTTCTGAGAAAATTCACCGATAATTTTGCTTATTTCTTCAGAAATTTGCTCAGGACTTGTATAGATGATTTTTTCCCATACATTCCCCATGGAATCTTTATCGTTGATCTTGAGTCTCCCTTCTTCGAACAATCTGAATTCAACACTCAAAAGATTGCCAACCTCATTAACATAGATTGTTAGTAGGGCGAATGGCTTTTCAAGAGCGTTTGTTAACTGATCTATATTAGTATCAGCAGGTGTGTGCACCTCTCCAAATTTACCAAATTCTGTCTTTATCGATTCCATATTGGCATTCTGATCGACAGTTTTGGCAATAAAAAAGGGCATGACACGCACGGCGTGGAGTTTCTCAAAGGGAACATTCTCTAGTTCTGCAAAAGATTGTTCTTTTTTGGGAGAAGAACAAGCAAGTGTTAAAAGAAAAGTGCTTATTACTAAAATGCTCCAATGCATAGATCCTCTTTATTTAATCCCAAGCAGGATCGGCAGGAATCCCAAGTATATGCCATTTTTCAAGTTTATTTAAGATGGGAGATACACATGTCGCCCAAATACTACCATCTCGACAACATGCAATTCCTTGGTTTTCTAATCCAGTTATGAATGTAAGAAACAGGGTTCTCTTAACGGTGTCCTTAAGTAGTGGCCCAAGAAAAAGCCGTACCTTTTCTGCACTTCCTCTGACTCTTTCTCTACACTCATACGCAGAAATATTCTCGTCAGGATCCGCAAATCTAACCACAGGTAAGATAATGAAATTCTTGCCAGCACTGCTTAAAATAGTTTTCTTATCATTGCAAAGACAATCTTCCTCAAAAAAGCGCAAAAATTGAGACAGTAAGGTTAGATCTTCAGCTAATTCATTGTTCATATCAAGACAAGCATGACACAGCGATCTGCCCCAGAGAGCCTCTCCTATTATGATTGTTTGAAGGTCTTTTGTTTGGATTTTTTCTTCTAGAATATGATTAAAATCAGCAAGGGCTAAAGTATACTTTTGTTGAGCAAAATAGCTGATCGCTCGCTCATTATATAACTCCAGAACTTGATCGTCCGATGAATGTAAGATAGATTCTAATTTTTCAAGTTCCCTGGTTTCGTATAGAATGGATTCTTTTATTTTGTCGCTAACTTGCGCATAAATAAGTAGAGGAAAGGCTAGGAAGAAAAAAAACCTTTTCATTACGCAGAGCATATCCTAGTAAAAAATATTTCAGCAATGATAATGTAGGAATTTCACCCTTTGATAGCTGCAATTAATCGAATTTTTCTAGATGGGATTGAGCGGTATTAATGAAAATCTCAAGATTATAATCCTCGCACGAGCGCTTAAATTGAGATAAGCCCCATTTTGCGCATGATTTTAAGGTGCATTTTTCTGAGAGTGTTTTATTTTGCTCAAACCCCTTTCCGAATTTATTGATCAACAATTCACCGTAAAGCGGTTCCGTATCGAGGATGTAAAACAGATTCTTTTTGGCGTCTCTCTGGATGTTGTATATTGTAAAGTCGCCTAAACCAGTTTCTTCTGGAATCGTACAGGCTTGTTCAGCCAGCCGTTTTTGGGAGTCGAAATTCATTTTTTTTATTATTTCTCTGGTTTCGATGAAACTCAATATGTCCTTTTTTTCAACACATACGATAAAAGCCTTATTGATGTTGATTTCATCCAAATTGGAGATGGTCTCTTTTGAAAAAAGAGGAAAGAGTCCTTTTTTTGCGACGCCAAATTCGGTTAGATGCCTTCTTGATATTGTTTCTTGAACAAGTTGGGCCATCGGCGGTCGCAATGTATTTGCCATAAAGCAGCTGCCTTTTGATTCAGAGATGTGTTCAAACACTTTGTAAATAATATTAGGTGTATTGTTAGACGTTACAGTCGTCATTCTTTTAGGAAATAGCCTTCCGGGGGATGTGTTAGGATTAGGTGGAAACCCTGCACGCAGCTGGATCTTTGCTGGCTGTTTGAATTCTTCGAGGACGGGGAGCATATTCTCGATTGTTTTCGCATCAAAATTGGCATTTATTGAATATCGATCAAATAATAAATCAAATGAGATGATTTGTGGATTATTCCAGTTGTCTATCGTGCTCATTCAAGCAATTGTAAATTAAATTGTATTAATTGTCCATTAATAATGGTGGTGCCACTTCAGTGACAGCTTTCCCTGCTGGTCTTCGCTGACTTCGCCCTTGAGGAGGAAGCCCTGGGCGAGCTCGACTTCGAGGGCGAGCTGCCGGGTTGCTGCGCCCTGGATGAGGGAAAGCAGCACGCCGCGCATCAGGTATTTGCCCACTTGTAGAGAGACGCTATTGGGGTTGCTCTCCGAGGAGAGGAGGGTGAGGCGGTCGATGTGCAGGGTTTTGCGCACCATGTCAAGCACGTCGGCTTGGCCGGAGAGGGCGAGTACGGTTTGTGCGATTTGCAACGCTTGGACCGGTGAGATTTCGGAGAGGTTTTTGTTGAAGAGGATGCGCGCAATCAGGTCGCTGGTGGGCAGAGGCGGAATCGATTGCAGGGAGAGGCGTGGAGCGGAAAGCGGACCGCGCAGGTTGACCGTGGCGGTGGCATCGGCGAGTGAGCAGGAGCCGGTGAGCGAGATGTAGGCTGAGGGCGTGGGCTTCTGCTGGAAGTAGAGCTCGCCTTGCGTTAGGCTAAAGACACGGCCGGCAAATGTGTAGTCTCCCTTGATGAGGGAGAGGGAGCCATCTGCCGCAAATTCGGGAAACGAGCCTTTGATGTGCAGCTTGCCCTGAAGCTCGGCACTTAAGCCGCGGCCAGAGATCAGAACGTTTTTAGGTGCGTCGAGGATCGTGTCCAGAATGAGAGAAAAGGCAGGAGGCGTCGGCGTGGCAAGCCGGAGCTGATCGGGTGCATTGACGAAGGTGATGGTGAGCTCAGGAAGGGGATCAGGCAGTTCTTCAGCAAGGGTGAACAGCATTTTGTTCACGGTTGCGTCACCGGTGACGTGGGCGTGGTTTTGATTGCCAGTGAAGACCGCATTGCCGGTGAAGGTGGCGGTGAGGGGATCGGTCGAAAGGGTTTCCAGGTTGTCGAGAGTGCCGGCTATTTCGAAAGAGAACTCCGGATCGAGAGAGATAGAACCTAAGGCTGTGAGCGTGCCGCTGCCCGGGCCATCTGTTGCTTTAAATTGATCAAGCGTAAGGATGCGCTTGTGCGCAGAGAGTTTGGCGTCGATGTTTTTGAGGAATGTCCCGGTAAAGTCGTTTTCGTAGGAGGCGGCGCTGAGGTCTATCGAACCGAGGAGGTGCGGAGCCTCGAGGGTGTGAGAAAAGATCAGGTTGGCTGCGAGCCAGCCGTGGATGCGCTGTGGACCAATGTTGACAAATGCCAGCCAATCTTCAAGCTTGCCTTCTGTAGTGAGGGTGGAGGAGAAGGCTTTTTGCTTGTCGAACTGAAGAGAATAGGGGAAGTGGGTGCTTAGGATAGGGAAACTGCCCGATAAGTCGATGAACTGCCCATCTTGCGCTTCAAAATGGCTGTGGAGCTGAGCGAGCTCTTGGTCGATGTGCACTTGCAGCGTGCCTTTGCCGAAGAGAGAGCGCTCTTTTTCGATGAGGGCAAGTTCGACCGAATCGACCGAGCCGAAGAGGTGTCCTTGGAGGTTTTTCTCCCACCCGATCAGATCGAGATCGAGGTGCATGGTGCCTTGCACTAATAGGTCGGGTTTGAAAAGAGAGAGAAAGTCGAGCGGGCAGCTCTGCGCGGACAGCTTGATGAGGCTGTTTTGGGGAGTGAGGTCGACGCGTCCGCTGATCTGTCCGTCGGCTACTTCTAGAGAAAGCGGGTAGAGCTTGAAATGCTCCGCATCCCACTCGATGGCCAGAGGTTCTTTCAGTGCAAAAGGCTTTTTGAGCGCAAATCCGAAAAACCGGTCGATGGAAAGATGATGGCAGCTGTCGTGACTCCACTCGCCACTTGTTTCGATCTCAAATGCTTCTTTCCATTGTCCATGCGCGTGCAGGTCAAATGCGACTTTTTCTTTAGCGACACCTGTTTTTAGCGTAAATGTTTCGACTGTTCCCAGCGGGAGGCGCAGCCCTGAGCCTTTCAATTCGATGGCTCCGTCCCATGCCGTGGTGAGGTCCAGAGACCCTTCCAATTTTTCCGCAAATCCTTGCAAGCAGTAGAAATTCGTTGCGAGTGTTGTGCCTTGGAATTTGCCTTCCGCGAGATCCACCTCGATTTGCAGCTGACCGCCTAGTCCAAGATCGGGGAAGAGTTGGGTGAATTTTGCAAGGCTCGTGCAATGGAATCGTGCAAGACCGGCTAGAGGTTGAGTGGGAGAGAAGCTGAAGCGCGCGTTTAAAGAGGTCTCATCGGTTTGGACGACGGCTTCTTCGATTTGCAAGAGCTTTTTTTGCGGTAGAAAGCTGAAGACGAGGTGGCCCGAGGTAGGTATTTCGGTCGGCCCGCCGCCAAAATCAATCGCGCCTTGCCAGCCTTCTGTCCAGGGCTCCGCTTGCAGAGAGAGTGTGGAGGCGGAAAAAGGCACATGGGCGATTTTTAACTCCTCCGTTTCCATGTGAAGCGTCAAACTGTCGGGCTGATAGAGGAGCTGGCCGCTGATGCTGCCTTGTACAGAGTCGAAATGTTTGCTCAGATCGAAAAAGGAGAAGCTGGCGGCGCCCTCGCGGATGCCTTTTTCTAAAGAGAAGGTGAGGCTCGATCCGATCTGAAAGGCGGGGCTTTCAATCCAGAGGTGGGAGAGCTGAAAGAGTTGGCTCCTTAGCTTCACGAGGCCTTGAGCTGTGGCTTCGAAGGGAATGTCATGAAAAGTGCCGCCGTCGATTTTGATGTGGCGGATACCCAGCTGACCGCGCAGGAGTTTCAGCGGGTCGAGGCGCATTTTAAGGGAGGCAATAGAGAGGGGAGGAGAGCTAATCTCTACGTTCCTTAGTTGCACGTCAAGGGGAAGCAAGCCTTCGACAGAGCCGATTGTAAGCTCCAAGCCTTGGGTTTTGCCCCATGCTACGAGAGCGTTATTGATCTTGCCCCGCATCCACTCCGTTTGCAGAACGGCAAAGGCCAGCATGAGAAAGGCGATACAAAATCCAAAGAACTTTCTCATCAGAACGTCTGCCCCAAACTCACAAACACCCACCAGTGCGGGTCGATCTCTCTTCTATCAAGCGGAAAAGCCAGATCAAACCGCAGGGGGCCGACCATGGAAAAATAGCGGAAACCCATCCCCACAGATTTACGCCATTTGCCATTAAATGGCGACCAGCGCGAAAGCCGCACGTTTCCTAAGTCAAAGAAGGGGACGATGCCGAAGGAGCGGTATGTAAAGCGCGGTTCTAATGTGTAATAAAAGGCGGAGCGCCCTCCGATGGGGCGATCGTGGTGATCGAGCGGAGAGACAGTGAGGTATTTATAACCGCGCAAGTCTTCTTCGGAGCCGCCGAGAAAGCGTTTCGGGACGGGGATGGAGTCGAGATCGGCCGCCCAGATCGTGCCGTAGGAAATTTTCTGTGCAATGACCAGCCATTCAGCCGTATTGAGCGGAAAATAGGTGCAGAGCGTGAGCATGTTCCAGTTGTAAAATGATTTGGGCTCTTTGAGGTTGAGTGAAGGAACCATCTTCCATGAAAATGTCGCGCCGCGGACCGGGTTGAGCCAGTCGCAGACATTGCTCGTGCGCAGATGCAGAGGAATTTCGAAGAGCATGAAATTGCCATTGTCGACGCTGCTATCGACGATTAAGTATTCCGCTTTGACCGTCGCGGAGAGATAGAGCTGCTTAATGCGGTGCCAATCGAAGCGCGTGAGGAGATCGTAGGACTGGGCGCGGTAGGCGGTAATATCCGTTTGCAGAGCTTGGCCTTGGAAAGTCAGATCTTGGCACGGCTTTTTGAAATCGGGAATAAAATAGGTCAAGATTCCCGAGTGGCTGCGCTGTGCTACATCGGCTTGGATACTAAGGCGCCTGCCCATACCGCCCATGTTGCGGTGCTCCCAGCCAAAGGTCACACCAAAACCAAAAGTCGTCTGGTAGCTCGCACCGGCGCTGATACTGCGGTGCTTGGCCTCGACCACCTCGATTTTCATCGGCGCTTCAGTGGTGTCCGGAAGCGGATCGAAGGTAATGGAGACAGAGCTAAAGAGTCCGCTGTCCATGAGCGCTTTCTGCGTGCAATTGACTAGCTCGCTGTTGTAGACATCGCCCTTTTCCCATTGGATCTTCTGCTCGATGTAGGCATTCTGCACCGAGCAGCTGCCCGTAATCGTCGTCTCGCCAAAAAAGAGAAGCGGCCCGGGTTCTACATCGAGGTCGACAGCGACTGTCTTGGTCGCACCGTCCGCAACGATTGAACGCTTTGCAACGGCTGCCAGTGGATAGCCGCGCTCGGAAAAAAGGGCAATCGTGCGTCCTTCAATATCGAGAATATCGTTAAATACCGCCGCCTGTCCCGTGACATCTTCGTCTTCTACGATTGTCGAATGGGTGTGGAAATAGGAGAGCGTATAGAGCGGCCCGGGCTCAATCGTCATGACCACGGTGCCGCTGTGCTGCGTATCGTCTTGGATGTGCAGATGCACCTCGGCTTCGTAGTAGCCGTAGGCGCGCAGGACTTTGGTGAGGGTGGGTATGTCCGATTCAGCGCGGAGGCGCAACGCACTGAGTGTAGCGGGAGGTTTGCTGTGCAGAAGCACGAGTTGGGAGTAGCTTTTTAGCGCTTTGATCGCGCGCGGATCGTCGAGCCCTTCAAAACGGACTGTATAAGAAATAGCGTCGCCGATTAGGATGGACGGCAACAAAATCATCCACAAAAAAAGGGTACGTTTCATGACAGCTGGCATCATGTTATCACCAAGAGAAAAAAGCAAGAAGATCTACGAGAAGGCGTGCCAAGTTATACCGGGCGGCGTCTGCTCGCCGGTGCGCGCATTTAATGGACTCGCGTGTACACCTCTAATTGTATCGCATGCCAAAGATGATCTGATCACAGAAGTCGAAGAGAAGAGCTACATCGACTACTGCATGAGCTGGGGCGCCCTGATCCTCGGACACGCTCATCCAGTTGTCGTCAAAGCCGCTTGCGAGCAGATCGAGCGCGGATCTTCTTACGGTGCGACAACGCCTTTTGAAGAGCAGCTCTCCAGCAGCATCTTGGTCCATTTTCCTTGGATCGACAAGATGAGGTTCGTCTCATCGGGAACAGAAGCGACGATGACGGCTCTGCGCCTTGCCCGTGCCTACACCGGCAGAAATATGATCATCAAATTCGATGGCAATTACCACGGCCATAGCGATCAGCTGCTCGTCAAAGCGGGATCGGGGCTGTTTTTTACAGGGACGAGCTCGTCCGGCATCCCTGCTGAGATGATCAGCACCACCCTTTCTCTTCCCTATAACGATGTGGCGACCTTTACGCGCGTGATGCAGGAGCGCAGCGACATCGCGGCTGTTATTTTCGAGCCCGTTGTGGGCAACATGGGCGTCGTACCGCCTAAACCGGAGTTTTTGCAGGCGCTGCGCTACGAAACAGAGAAAAAAGGGACGCTACTCATTGCCGATGAGGTGATCACCGGCTTTCGCGTGGGCATTAAAGGAGCGCAGGGGCTTTACAATTTTCAAGCAGATATCGTCTGCCTGGGTAAAATTATTGGCGGCGGATTTCCTGCTGCTGCATTCGGCGCGCGTGCAGAGATCATGGATCTTCTGGCTCCGCTTGGCCCAGTTTACCAAGCAGGCACCCTCTCCGGCAATCCCGTCGCAATGGCGGCCGGCTGCGCCACATTGCGCGCCATCGAACGCCCGGGCTTCTACGAAGAATTGGAGCAAAAGACGCGTCTTCTTCTCGATCCGATCGAGGCGTGGATTGCCCAGTCGGATAGACCGCTCTGCCTGCAGCGAGTGGGATCGATGTGGACGCTCTTTTTCGGCGTGCGCAAAGTCGAAAGCAGGGCCGATTTGGCGGCAATGGATGAAGAGGCGTTTCGCCACTTTTTCATAGAACTCTTTGAGCGAGGGGTCTACCTGCCGCCCTCTCCTTACGAGGCGGCCTTTATTTCTCAGGCGCATAGTAATGAACATTTGATTTACACGAGAGACACGATCCTCGAACTTCTTGCAAAATGAGGGATTTTCCTGTATCGTTGATGGCGTGATTCTCGCCTTTATTTTCACTTTAATCGGTTTAGTCTGTATTTACCTGGAGTTTTTTCTCCCCGGAATCGTCATTGGCGTAGCCGGAGCGATTATCATCTCGGTGGGCATGTGGTTTTTCGCCTCGGGCGGCACCCCTATCCTATGGGATCTCGCCTACCTTGCCCTCACTGCGCTTTTGACCGCAGGAGTGTGTAAACTCGCTCTTTGGCAGATACGCCGAAGCGCCCCAAAGAATAGTTTTTACTTGTCAAAAGACCTCGAAGGCTATAGTTCCACCGAGTCAAATCCCGCCTTTATAGATAAAGCCGGAGAAGCGCTCAGCGATCTCCGCCCTTCTGGTTATGTCCAGATCGAAGGCAAAGAGTACCAAGCCGTTGCTCACGCAGGCTTTATAGAACGGGGGGCCAGCGTGCGCGTAACCGCTGATCGCGGCTCCCACCTAATAGTAAGGAGAAATTAAAAATGTTATACGTCACTCTACTGCTCGCCGGTGCTGCGGCTATTTTAGCCCTCACAGCTGGAAGGTTCATCAGCCTCTGGTTTCAAGCGTACGTTTCCGGCACGCCCATTAAGCTTTTCAACATCATCGGGATCAGCATGCGCAAAATCCCCCCTCGCGTCATCGTCAATGCGCGCATCACGCTTTTCAAAGCGGGGATTAAAGACGTTACTGTCTCTGACCTCGAAACGCACTATCTCGCAGGTGGCCATGTCACAAACGTTGTAGGCGCGATGATCGCTGCCGACAAAGCAAACATCGTCCTCTCTTGGCGCCAAGCAACAGCGATCGACCTCGCCGGACGCAACATCCTCGAAGCGGTCAAGACCTCAGTTAACCCCAAAGTGATCGACTGCCCCGGCAAATCCTATGGGGAGTTTGTCACAGCGGTTGCAAAAGATGGAGTGCAGCTCAAATGCCGCGCACGTGTGACTGTACGCACAAACCTCCAGCAGCTTGTCGGCGGCGCGACAGAAGAGACGATCGTCGCACGCGTGGAAGAGGGGATCATCAACTCGATTGGAGCTTCAGACACGCATCTACACGTTCTAGAAGCCCCGCACAACATTTCCAAGCTCGTGCTCGACAAAGGTCTCGATGCACAGACTGCATTTGAAATTCTCTCGATCGACATCACCGAACTCAACGTCGGAGAGAATATCGGTGCGCGCCTGCAGATTGACCGCGCAGAATCGGACAAACGCATCGCTCAGGCAAAAGCGGAAGAGCGTCGTGCTCTAGCCGTTGCTATCGAGCAAGAGAACCAAGCCAAAATGGTCGACATGCGCGCTAAGCTGATCGAAGCAGAGTCGCAGATCCCCCTCGCTATTGCCGGCGCATTTACCAAAGGCAATTTGGGCATCATGGACTACTATCGCCTGAAGAACCTCCAAGCCGATACAGAGATGAGAGTAGCCCTTGCACAAGAGGAGGAAGCAAATGTCTAAGCCTAAGAAGAAGAAACGCATCCATCGCCTCCTTAAACAGATGACAGTAAAGAAGATGCTGCTTGCGCAGATGATTCTTGCCAAGAAATAATTTAGGATTGAGATTTTTGATAAATAATAGTATAATATTTTATTATTGGAGATAAATTATGTCAGCATGCTTGCCATTAGCTTTTACTGAAGCCCCGACCCAAGTGGATCTAGGTCCTAATTGGAGACGCGCCGTTTTTAATAAAGTCGATGTAACGGGGAACGTTGTTGCGGATAGCAAGGGCACGCCTCAAAAATTTACTTTCATCGAGAATCTGCACACAGGCGATCTCCATCTCAACGACATGGGAAAGGACATCATGTTCAAGTCGTATGCCATGTTTTTTGCGCTGCCTTTCTACACGCTCGGGATGATTGCGACAGCTCATATTCAGGCGGGTGTGGCTATATACAATATGACACTAAAATTCTTCCAAGATATCAAGCAGGGATTTACAGAACTCAGCCCTACTAAATTTATTACCGCTCCTATAGGCGTTCTCACAGATGCCGCGTTAGCAACTGCCCAGCTTGTCTGGCGCGTTGTGCGTGCGCCCATTTTCGCTATCTGCGCTGCACTGGCATGCATTTACATGATGTTTAGTCCATTGGATGGGCGCGAGCTCTATGCGAGCATTGAAGCGAAGTGGCATGATAATGCGACCTATCGCGATGTGATCTGCTATAAGAATCCCTACTGCCAGGAGAAGAGTAATGAAGTGACTTGGGAAGGGTGGAAGCACAACTGGAATCTATTCCTAGGCGGCCGCGTCCTATTTCTTGCGCCTTGCATGCAGAAGCGCGGAAATATCGACGAGAAGATCCAAACTTCTCAAGGTGTTAAAAATCACTTTGTTCGCGCATAAAGAATTTTTAATATCTAGAAGTTAAATTTCTGACAAAGTATTATTATTTCCATATCTAGAGAAGATTTATGACGGGATTGAGTCTAACAAATCAAAATGCATTTGGCACTAATTGGAGACGCAGCTTTTTCTTAAAGGTCGACGAAGAGGGTGAGTTCGTTGAGAATAAAAGCACTCAGAAAACTACACTATTCTGCTTTATTGAGAATCAAGATACAGGTGACCTCTATCTAAACGACACTCCTAAAGGTATAAGGGGAAAGGCAGTAGCGATGTGTTTTTCACTCCCCTTTTATGCAATGGGGATGGAATTAGGTGCTCTCGTAAGACTGGGTTATAGCATTACAAATTGTGTTTCAAGTATCTTTCAGCAACAAGCTATTAAAGATATTAAGGGAAAGGAATTTATTAGGAGTTTTATAGGCACTCCTTTTTATTTCTTGGCTGCCGAAGGAGCATGTATGTACATGCTTGTTAGGCCACAAGAAGGACGCGAATTATTTGGGAAAATCGAATCCAGCTGGCATGGAGATGCAACTTATCGCGATTTAATCTGTTACAAAAATAGCGACTGCGCAGAATTCATAAGCGATAGAAAAGACCATGAAAAAAAGCCGATACAGATGGATATGGTTGCACGTAGTTTGAAAAGACTCGTGGTAGATGATCGCGTGCTTTTCCTTGCCCCTTGCATGCTTCCACGCGGAAACGTTGATGAAAAAATCCAGACTGCTCAAGGTGAAAAAAATCACTTTGTTCGTGTATATACCACAACCTAACGAAAATTGTCCATTTGGACGTGCGTGAAAGCTCCCGGGATTGAGTTCTCACAAAAGGGGTTGTATTGCAGTAATACTACCCCTTTTGCGAGAATCTCAATCGCGGGGCTTTGACGCAGTCCAAATGGACAATTTTCATTAGGTTGTGGTATTGTCGCAAGGCATGCGATTATTATGCGTCTTAGCTCTCTCTTCTTTATTTGTTTGCGCACATGCTGACACCACCGAACGTCATTTAGCGCGTGCCATGGCACACTGGACTCTCGAAGATTATGACAGCGCTCTGGAAGATCTTGAGTTTGCATTCAGCGATGTCGATTCAGAAGAACTCGCCTATAAAGCGCTGCACTGTGTCCGCGCGCTCAAGGAAATGGCTCTCGTTCTGCCAGCGTCTGAAAAGATCGGAGAGGCATTTTTTGTTCTTTGTGTGATAGAGGAATACTTGATACAACTTGTTCCGGACGAAGAGGAAGACGAGGATTACGGCTTTTTCCTCTTAGCCGGAGAAAAATAAAAAAAATCAACCACAGAGATCACAGAGAAAAAAGGGAGAAATTTTTCTCTGTGTTCTCTGTGATCTCTGTGGTGAAAAATAAAAATTATTCGTCAGACATCGGGAGTTCGTCGATCGTAGCCACTCTGCGCACTTCAAGCTGAGACTCGGCGATCAGCACTTTTTTGCTGCCGACTTCAACGAGATAGAGCACTGATTTGGAGCTCAATGGACGTCGCTCGACGATTTTGATCGAACGGCCCGTTTGCAGGTTGGAAAAACGGCCACGTGCTATGCGTTTCAGCATCCAGACGGAAATGACAATTAAAACGACGAGCGCAAGGAGCGTCAGCATCATTTTTGTAAAAGCGCCTTTATAGGAGACCGGCTCTATGTTCTCGGTGGGAAATTCGGGTGTTGTAGCTGTCTGCTGCTCTGGCTGGACAGCAGGTCCTTCCTGGACTTGCTCCTGCGCTACCGGGGGAGGTGTAGCTGGTTTATCTGCAGCGTTTAAGGAAGCAACAAAGGTAAGTAAAAAAATAAGTAGGATATTCATAATCTTGAGTGTGAGGTCTTGTTCTTTTTTTTGCAAGAATCGGGTATGATCTTTCGGATGAAAGGATTGATTGCCCTAGATATCGATGGAACGCTCACCACCGAGCTCACCTCGCTTCCCGACCAGGTGGTAGCATACTTGGGCTACTTAGTCGCCGATGGGTGGCGCATTGCTCTCATTACGGGTCGTACTTTTTCTTTTGCCTCCAGCCTGCTCCACCAGATCGACTTTCCCTATCTGCTCGCTGTGCAAAATGGCTCCGATATCATGGAGATGCCCTCCAAAAAGCTGCTCCATCGCTGTTACCTTCCTGGAGCGCTTATTCCTGCACTCGACAAGGCTTATGCGGGGCAGAAAGAGGACTTCATCATCTATTCGGGTTTTGAAACGGGGGATTTCTGCTACTTTCGCCCCAAGCGCTTCTCTCCTGCACTCTATTCCTATTTAGAAACGCTTCAAGCACTCACACCGACTGCGTGGAAACCCTTAGAAGATTTCGACAGTATTAAGACAGGCCACTTTCCTCTCATTAAATGTTTCGGTGAGGAGCAAGCGATGCACACCCTCACGCCTCAGCTGCGTGCAGTAAAGGGCGTAGCCTCTTCGCTGATCCACGACCCGGTTGACCCCAGACTTTACCTGCAGCTCGTGACAAGCGATCTTGCCACGAAAGGCCGTGCGCTCTCCTTTTTTAAGAAGCTCCTCTCTCCACGCGTAGTGATTGCTGCAGGCGATGATCGCAATGACTTGCCTATGCTTAAAGAAGCGCAGATCCGCATTGCAATGGCAGATTCTCCAGAGGAGCTCCTGGCTGAAGCGACCATGATCGCCCGGCCGGCAAGTGAAATGGGAATCATCGACGCTCTGGAGGATGCATGTCATCACTAAATACCGGCCGCCTCTGGCAGAGCCGGCAGACGGGCTTTGTCCACTACTGCCACGAGGGCGATGAACGCGGGGAAACGATTCCTCTCTATGAGAATGCTCTTTTTGCGCTCGCACTCTTCCGCACGCACATGAGCGAATCGGTGCTCGAGGGTAGAGCTCTCATCGAAAAGCTGCTGCCTTTTGAAAATGCCGGAAATTTTCCCGTTTATTTGCACGAATATCCTCTGTGCAGAGACTCGCTGATGGGTCTGCGCCTTGCTACCGTCTTTTTCTGGATCCTTAAAGACTACTGCGCAGTGTTGGGTGAGCTGAAAGGTAAGCTGGAGGAAGTCACGGGGCGCATCCTGCAGCTTGAAGGGCCGCTGCCGGTATGGGCCGAGCAGCGCCTGCGCGCGCTCAAAAGGCAGAAACTAGAGGGCATGGAGCCCAAAGCACCACACGAATGGGGCGAGTGGCTCATCACGCTGCAAATGGCAGGAGAGCCTATTGACTCAGCGTTTGATCTCTGGAATCAGCGCCTCGGCTGCTACACCGGACCGAATCCCAAACCCCAACAAGACGGCGGAGAGTTTGCACTGACGCTATTCGATCTCTTCATGAATCGCCGCACCACAAAGCCTCATCCTTTACATCTGGCCGCAGCACTGATCCAGCCCGTAGAGCTTCCTGCTAAAGAAGAGGAGGAGCTCTGGTTTAAAGTGGCGCCGCAAGAAGAGTGGCCGCTTGTATTGGCGTGGCAGAATCATTCTCTAGTGCTGGGAAAGCGCCATCTCTCGGTGAGCGATGAGCTCGAAATTACCCTGCCTCTGAATATCCCGGAGGATCCCTTTGAGGTGGCTTTCTATCTCAATTTGCATCCCGACAATACCTTGTTTGTCGATGGCCAGAAGTCGAACACCTTTCTGCTCGGTCAAAATGTGGAGATTGTATCAGGGGAGTATCGCATTATACTCTCTTTCACCAATGGGCGAGGAGAGGGCCGCTTTTTTGGCCACTTGATGCGCGGCAACCGGCCCGGGCAGATTGCATGCAAAGGCCCCATGAAACATGAGGCCTTTGATTGGAAAATTGTAGTGAGAACGCTCTCTAGAGAGTCGCTTTGCTCTCTGCGACTTCTGCTTCAGGTGCAAAAGCAGGGCTGTCAATTGCCACTCCCATTGCATGCATCCCATTGTCTACATACAGCGTCGCACCCGTAACTGCAGCTGCATCGGGAGAGAGGAGGAAGCGAGCGGCTTTGCCCACATCTTCCGCTTCCATGTCGCGCTGAAGAGGCGCGTTAGCCAGCGAGTAGTTGATCATCTTGTCGATAAAGCCGATGGCGCGCGCCGCTCTGCTGCGCAGAGGGCCGGCGGAGATCACGTTAACGCGGATTCCCCACCTGCGTCCTGCTTCAAAAGCCAGTGTGCGCGTATCGCTTTCAAGCGCCGCTTTCGCAGAGCTCATGCCGCCGCCGTATCCTGGAATGGCGCGTTCTGAGGCGATGTACGTGAGAGAGACAACAGCGCCGCCCTCGGTCATAATGGGACCAAAGTGGGCGATCATGCTCACAAAAGAGTAGGAAGAGGCGCTCAGCGCGGCGAGGTATCCTGCGCGCGAGGTCTCGAGAAGGGGTTTCTTCACTTCCGGGCCATTGGCCAGAGAGTGGACGAGGATGTCGATCTTGCCACAGTCGCGCTCTACGGCCTGAGCCACTTCGCTAACGGTGTATCCGCCGGCGCCTTGGTAGCGCTTATTTTCACGGATATCAGCGGGAACGTCTTCAGGTTTGTCAAATGCTGCATCGAGGGCGTAGATGCCTGCGTATTCGAACATCTTGCCGTTGCGCATTTTGCGCGACTCATCGAACTTGCCCATCTCCCAAGATTGAGTAAAAATTTTTAGAATGGGAGTCCAGCAGCCAATGTAAATTTCGGCGCCTGCTTCATGCAGTTCTTTGGCGATCTGCCAGGCATAGCCCTGGTCGTCGCCGATACCGGCAACAAATGCTTTTTTTCCGCGTAAATCCATTATTTCATCTCTCCGAGTTGCATTCTTTTCCATCCCTCAGCAGTTATAACTCTACCGGGAGGTAAAACTTTTTTGGGAGCAGGTGGGGGAGGAGGAGCTGCCTTTTTAGGAGCCGGCGTCTTTTTAGGAGGCGGAGCCACTGCTTTTTTAGGGGGCAAGGGCGCTGCTTTTTTAGGCGCAGGAGCAGGAGCTTTTTTAGGTGGGGGAACTGCCTTTTTCTTAGGCGCAGGAGCTGCTTTTTTAGGCTTTGCGACTACAGTCTTTTTTTTAACAGGCGGCTTCTTTGCAGGAGCTTTGGGTTTTGCTTTGGCCATAATAACCTCTTCTTTTGAAAAGCCATTGTAGAGGTTTTTCACTTAAAAAGCATGTATTAAATGCGAAAAAATAGGGTTACAGCTCATTAGGCCATCGAGTATACTCAGATTATGAAATTCCAGAAGCAAGATGTGTTTGACAAGCATCTTTTAGAGGGAGGCATTCCGGCTCCTCTCTACATAATCGTTCATCCGCGGCTAGAAGAGCGCAAAATCCTGCTCGAGCATACGGCCCGCCTCGTCACATCGCAAGCGCTTGTGCGCACCGAAAGCGCCGAAGAAGCGCTTGCCCTACTCACAGCTCCCAATCTCTTTGGCGACAAGGGCTTTGTCCTCCTTGCAGAAGCCAAAAAAGAAATAGCCCCTCTCCTCAAGTCCTATCTTCAGAATCCCTCAAAAGAGTGCCATCTCTTCCTCGGCCTCGAGCAGGAGAAGATTGCAAGCGAACTCTATCTCGCCCATAAGCGCGACATCATCCTTCTCGATCTGTCAAAGGAGACTCCATGGGAGAGAAAAGAGCGCCTAAAAAGCTGGCTGCTCCGCCGAGCTAAAACACTTAAACCCGCGGCGGCTGACCGCCTCCTCGAGCGATTTAGCGACATGGCCCAGCTCGACCAGGAGCTGCACAAGCTCATCTGTTTTGTCGGTCCCGAAAATGAGATAACTTCTGCTGCGATCGATGCGATCTGCACTCCTCAGGTCGAAGAGGTCCACGGATTTCAGCTTGCAGAGAGCCTCGCCTGGGGAAGACTCGAAAAACCGGTGAACGTGACCGAGGTGCTGCCCCTCATAGGACAGCTCCGCTACGTCCTAGAGCTCTCGCTCGCCATCTCATCGCTTTATGAAAGAGGGGAGGGGCGCGCAGCCTTCACTCGCCTCTATCCGCAGGTGCATGGCCGCGTGGTCGACAAATATTGTGCCAAAGCGCCCGCGAGACCGCCGCGCTTCTACATCGCCGCCTTAGCGGCTCTTTATGAAATGGAACTGTCTGCCAAGCGCAGCCTCGCCGATGGCCAGCTGCTCTTCGACCGTTTCTGTGCCCAACTCCAGGAATCCACATGACATTATATTTACTCCCCAACCTTCTTGCTGAAGAGGGCGATCTCGCCCTGCTTCCCGCTCATTTAGCCGAGACGGTTACCAGCCTCCAAGGCCTCATTGCAGAGAGCGAAAAAGGCGGTCGAGCCTACCTCAAGCGCATCACCGGTGATGTTAGAATGATGCCGATCAGCGTTCTCTCCGAACACACCACGCGCGACGAGATGGACGAACTGATGAAGCCACTGATAAAAGGCGAGCTCTGGGGTGTGATTTCCGATGGAGGGCTTCCCTGTCTTGCAGACCCCGGTTCAGAGCTTGTCGCACGCGCCCAGAAGCGCGGAATTCCGGTTCAAGCGCTCGTCGGCCCCTCTTCGATTATACTCGCCCTGCAGCTCTCGGGGATGGGTGCCCAGCGGTTTGCTTTCCATGGCTACCTGCCGCGCCCACTTGATGAACTAAAGACGACGATCTTGAATCTGGAGCAGCGCTCGCGCCGCGAAAAAGCCGTCCAGCTCTTCATCGAAGCGCCCTATCGCAACATGCGCCTCTTAGAAGCCTTGCTGGGTGCGCTGAATCCGAATATGCAGCTCGCGATTGCCTGTGACCTGACAGCGCCCACTCAATCCGTCATAATTAAACCCGTTTCGAAGTGGCGTGCAGATCCACTCCCTGAGCTTAATGACCGGCCGGCTGTTTTTCTGATTTCCAGCAGCTCTTGATGTGGTCGTTGACCATGCCGACGGCCTGCATGAATGCGTAGATGATTGTCGAGCCGACGAAAGTCATGCCGCGCTTTTTCAAATCTTTGGATAGCGCATCGCTTTCCGGAGTCTTTGCAGGGCACTCTTTTAGGCTGTTCCAGTGATTTCTAATCGGTTTCCCCTTCACAAAGCCCCACACGTACTTATCAAACGAGCCGAATTCCTTCTGGATCTGCAAGAAAACGCGTGCATTTTGCCTGGCGGCGTAGATTTTGAGGCGGTTGCGGATGATTGCCTCGTTTTGCCTGAGCGCTTCTAGTTCTGCATCGCTCATCGCAGCCACCTTAACCGGATCGAAGCGGTGGAAGGCCATACGATAACCCTCGCGCTTTTTGAGCACGGTTTCCCAGCTCAGGCCCGCTTGCGCGCCCTCAAGGATGAGCATTTCGAAGAGGTGGCGGTCGTCATGCGAAGGGACGCCCCATTCGTTGTCGTGGTAGTCAGTATAAAGTTTTTCAATGCCAAAGCAGCGCATTTTCACAAATGCTATCAAATGATAGCATTTATCCTATGACATTTGAACTGCATCCACAACTTGCAAAAAAATCTTTTGTAACAGATTTGCCTCTTTGCCGTGTGCTTCTGCAGGATGAGAAGAACTATCCCTGGTTATTTCTCGTTCCACGCAGGCATGATGTTTTACGCATGATGGATCTTACTAGTGAAGATCAGCTGCAACTCATGAGAGAGATAGAACTTGCTCAAAAAATCTTGTGGGAGGAGTTTAAGCCCACGCAATTGAATGTGGCAGCCATTGGCAACAAAACGCCGCAGTTGCACATCCATGTGATCGCGCGGTTTGATGATGATCCTGCTTGGCCAAATACCGTCTGGGATCATCCTGTGCGTGTTCCTTATGAACCTGCGGATAAAATGGCTATTGTTCAGAAATTGAATGAAGTTTTTTCGTGCTCAGCCGCATTTTAAAATGCGGAACGGGGTGCCAAGGCGCGATGTAGGTGCCGAAGATTTCGAAGCCTGCTTTCTGATAGACATGCACAGCGCGTTCATTCGACACTTCAGGGTCGATCAGCACTTCAGAAACGTGAGGAAATTCGCTCACTAGAAATGCGCGAATCAGAGGAACCGCTAGGCCCTTGCCCATGTAGTTCTTATCGCAAATGAATATGTCGAGAGTGATCGCTTCGCCTTCTTCCTGGCACCATGCTGCATACTCATCGTCTGCATCCTTATGCACTTTTGATGTGAGAAGATAGGCAAAAGGGATCGTTCCATCATAGGCAATCCAATGTTGCACGGGGGCTGGGCCTTCGAAGAAGCGCTCCAAGCCTGCCAGTGTATTCTGCAACCCCTTCCCATGGATCCACTCACGAATGTAATCTTGCTTAAGCCATTTGTGGATGAGCTCTCGTTGCGATTTCTCGACGGGTTTGAAAGTGAATCGAATCAATGATTACAGCGCTTCTTTAAACATTTTGAGTAGCAATTTCTGCAGCTTAAAGTCATCTGATGCAATTTTCTTAATCAAAACATCATCTCGTTCTTTGTAAACTCCGCCTCGGCCAAAAGAGCCGGCAATACCTGCAGAACAAAAACCTAATTCATCAATAATCGCACGGACTTTAGGGAGATCTTTTTCTTTAATAGCAGTAGTCACTAATTCTACGATTGCTGTTGGGGTGGGATGGCTGTGATAGATGTGGAGATTCCACGTGTTCCTTTCCCAAGAAGCACTTCCCCTTAGCTTGTCTTCCAGTGGGTGGTATGTTACATCTACTTGATCTTGTCCTGGAATTAGTATAACTGAAACTGGTTTAGACATCTGAATGCTCCTTTTTAAGGTGAGGACATTTTGAATGTATTTAATCCATATTGTCCAGAGTAAAAATTATATTAATCTGGTAGCAACAGTATCATAGAAGAGCAGCCCTTGAGGATTGAGAGCAACGCGCTCTTGTTCACGGGTAATAAACCCTTCGGCTTCAAGTGCGGCTATCGTTTCGTGCGTAGTTGCAGGGAGGGGTGCGTGGCGTGTTTCGAAATCGCGCAGATCGACACCGCGGATGAGGCGCAGTTCAACAGCAAGCAGCTCGTGGACGTTGTCAGGATAGGGGAGCTGCTCCTCAAAATCGACGGGGGCTTTACCCTCTTCGAGCGCTTGGACGTAGCGCGAGAGATGGGCGACGTTGCGGTAGCGCTTGCCGTCCATGTAACTGAAGGCAGAGGGACCGAGGCCGTGGAAGGGCCTCGCCATCCAGTATCCGCTATTGTGGCGTGCCTGGTAGCCCGGACGCGCAAAGGCGGAGATCTCATAGCGCTCTAGGCCGAGAGCGGGGAGGAGCTCGCACGCATCGCTTAGCATGGCGAGGCCCTCTTCCGCGGTGGGGAGCACGAGTTCGTGGCGCCGCTTGTGGTAGACGGTTTGAGGCTCGATGGTGAGGTTGTAGAGCGAGAGGTGGGTGATCGGCAGTTCGGCGACTTGATGGAGTGTCTCTTGGAATTGGCTGCGCTTCTGGGTCGGGACTTCATACATCAGATCGATCGAAATGTTCTGGATACCGGCGGCGTGAGTGGCAAGGACGGCCTCGCGCGCTTTTTGCGCAGAATGGGTGCGGCCGAGCTGCTTGAGGAGGGCATCGTCGAGCGACTGGATCCCGATGCTGACGCGGTTGATGCCTATCCCGGCAAGCGATTGCATGAAGGGAAGCGTCACCTCTTCTGGATTAGCTTCGATGGTCACTTCGCAATCGGGAGCAAGGGTAAAGGTGGAGAGGAGCTTTTCGAGTCTTTCGATGCCGAAAAGGGTAGGGGTGCCGCCGCCGAAATAGAGGGTAGAAACAGGTGAGTCGGGGAGTCTAGAGCGTTCTTGAAGGAGCGCAGTGAGCAGACGCTCCTTAGCGCGCTCCTCTTCGGGAATCACGTAGAAATGGCAATAGGGACATTTGCGCTTGCAAAAGGGGATGTGGATGTAGATTCCTACCATTCATTCGAATCGGGGTCTTCTAAGACGCCGCGCCGCCAGCGATTTTTGTCGCTGAAGGGATCTTCCTCATCTTCTTCGTGTACTTGAGAGGTGGTCGTTTCTTCCTCGCCTGACTCTGTCTCTTCGCCGCTTGTGGATTCAAAGTCATAGGACTCCGTCTCCATGTCGAGGCCGGCATCAGTCAGGTTGTCTTCTGCGATGTCCATATCTGGAAGACTCTGAGGCTCTTGGAAAGCCGCACGCGTAGGGCGCTTGGGCACAGCGAATTCTTCGGTTTCGCCGCTTTCTTTGAGGAGTTTGAGGCGCTCGCGCTCCTCTTTGATTTTTTTCTCTAGAGAGCGCATCTCCTCTTTATGCTTCTCAATGTCTTTTTTGGGGACGAGCCCTAATTTTAGCCATTGTTCGAGGTCACCGAGCTCATTCTCCAGTTTCTTCAATCTTTCGCTTTTTAAACTCATAGTGCCATCTTATACTCAATTGGCGCTTTGCTGCCTAGTCAAAATATTTATTTAGTCTATATTGGGCATTTGTTATAGCAAAGCCTATGGACACCCCTTCATTTGCCCATTTATCCAACCTTAAGTTTATTGAGCAGCTTTACGAGAGCTGGATCAAGGACAAGGAGAGCGTCGATCCCTCATGGCGCTATTTTTTTGAAGGGATGGAGCTCGCCTCCCTGCTGCCGCGGGCTCTCCCGCCTCGCAAAGAGAGCCACGACCTGCGCGTCTCTAACCTCATTGCCGCCTACCGCACCTATGGCCACCTCGCTGCTCGTATCGATCCCCTGGCGGATGGCGACCCTGATCCCGTCTCGGAGCTTAAACTGGAGAATTTTGCCTTTACTAAAGGGGATCTCGAAGGAATTTTTCCGACCTGCGGCTTCTTGCCCAAAGAGTCGGCTCCTTTAAAAGAAATACTATCTGCCCTCGAAGCTACCTATTGCGGCACCATCGGCGTCGAATATATGAGCCTAGGCGATATGGAGATCGAAAAATGGATCCAGAAGCGCATCGAACCAGGTTTTGGCCCCGACCTGTCAAAAGAAGAGAAGATCGAGCTTCTTGGTCAGCTTAACCAAGCAGAGGGGTTTGAAGCATTTTTACACACGAAATACGTCGGCCAGAAGCGCTTTTCCCTAGAAGGGGAAGAGACGATGATCCCCGTTTTGCGGGCGATTTTAGAGAGCGGCGCCAAAAAGGGCTTAAGTGATGTGGTATTGGGCATGTCTCACCGCGGGCGTCTCAATGTGCTCACTAATATCATGGGCAAGTCGTATGAGTATATCTTCGAAGAGTTTGAAGACCGCTATAGTCCAGAGAGCGTCGATTCCAGCGGCGATGTCAAATACCACAAGGGATTTGCGGCCACTTATGCGAGTGGGGAGGGGAAAAAGATCCAGATCACCCTCTGCGCCAATCCCAGCCACCTCGAATCGGTCGACCCCGTTGTCGAAGGGGGAGCGCGTGGGATACAAGAGTTTAAGAAATCGAAAGAGAAGCGCGGGGAAGTACTGCCCATCCTGATTCATGGCGATGCCGCCGTTGCAGGTCAAGGGGTGGTATACGAGGTCATGGGCTTCGCCAAGCTTAACGGCTACGGGACGCGAGGGACTCTCCACATTGTCGCCAATAACCAGATCGGCTTTACCACGCTGCCCAAAGACGGGAGATCGACGCGCTATTGCACCGACATCGCTAAGGCATTTGGCGCGCCTGTTTTCCACGTCAATGCAGAAGATCCCGAGGCGTGTGTGAAAGTGGCGCGCATTGCGACAGAACTCCGCCAAACCTTCGGCTGCGATGTTTTCATCGACCTGATCGGCTACCGCAAATATGGCCATAACGAGGGCGACGAGCCCAGCTTTACGCAACCCCTCCAGTACCAGAAAATCCGCTCCAAAAAAACGATCAGGCAGCTCTTTGAGGAGCAGCTGATCAAAGAGGGCGCGCTCGATCAAAAAGGCGCTGAGAAATTCGAAGAGGATTTCAAGCAGAAGCTAAATGATGCCTTAGCTCGCGTCAAATCCAAGCCTCCCCAAGAGGGAACACGGCCTGTTTTTCCCAGACCAGAACATAGCGCGGAGCTATTGAAGCCAGTGAGCACAGCCGTCGAAAAAAATACCCTGGTTCAGCTCGCTGAAGCGATAACGGGTGTGCCTGAAGGGTTCAATCTCAATCCCAAGATCCAGCGCCAGCTCAAAGAGCACTTAGAAAGGCTCGAAGTGGGCATAGATTGGGGAATGGGGGAGCTGCTCACATACGCCTCACTATGTACGCAGGGGATTCACGTGAGACTTTCTGGCCAAGATGTGCGCCGCGGCACCTTTTCCCATCGCCATGCGATCTGGATCGATCAGGTCACCTCCGCTCACTATTTTCCGCTCTCGCATTTAAAAGAGGGACAGGCTCGGTGCGACTTCTTTAACTCCTCACTCTCGGAAATGGCCGTTCTCGGTTTTGAATTTGGCTATAGCCTCGTTGTTCCCCAAGCTCTGGTGATTTGGGAAGCGCAGTTCGGCGATTTTAACAACGGCGCCCAGATTATCATCGACCAGTATCTTGCCACTGCTGAGGTCAAGTGGGGCCATAAGTCCAATTTAACCCTGCTGCTCCCTCACGGATACGAAGGCCAAGGACCTGAACACTCCTCGGCGCGCATAGAGCGCTTCTTACAGCTAGCCTGTGACGACAACATGATCGTGGCGAACTGCACAACGCCCGCGCAGCTCTTCCACCTCTTGCGCCGCCAAGCGCTCCGTCCGATGAAAAAACCGCTCATCGTCTTCTCGCCCAAGGCGCTCCTCCGCCATCCTCTCTGCCGCAGCCCCTTAAGCGATTTCTCAAGCGGCGGGTTTCAAGAGGTGATCGATGATCCGACACCAGCCGCCTCGACCAAAAAACTCGTCTTCTGCTCCGGCAAAATCTACTACGACCTGATCCAGGAGCGCGAGAAGCGCAAAGCCGCTGAAATGACCATCATCCGCATCGAACAGCTCTACCCGCTTCACGAAGAGAAGATCAAGGCCCTCCGGGCCAAATACCGCGGCACCCCGTATTGGGTGCAGGAAGAGCACAGCAACATGGGAGCGTGGGATTTTATCCGCCTGGCATTAAGCGACATTCCGTTCAAATACGTCGGAAGAGAGCGCAGTGCATCTCCCGCCGCCGGGTCTCACACCCTGCACAAACTGCAATATGAGGCAGTAATGAAAAACTTATTTGAGGGTTCATGAAGATAGATATTAAAGTGCCTTCAGCCGGCGAATCGGTCTCAGAAGCAACTGTCAGCCGCATCATCAAGGCGAGCGGCAGCACAGTGAAAACCGATGAGGAGATTCTTGAGCTCGAAACCGATAAGGTCAATCAGGTCGTCTACGCTCCGGGAGCGGGCAAACTCACGTTGAATGTAAAAGTCGACGACGTCGTGGCCGTTGGCAGCGTCATCGGTTCGGTCGATACGGAAGCAAAAGGCGAAGCTGCTCCCGCGCCCGCTCCTGTGCCTAAAAAAGAAGCGGCATCTCCGCCCCCGCCTCCTGCACCTACTGCCGAAAAAAGCGCTCGCAAGATGCCTAGCGACTTCGTCGCAGAAATGAAAGCGCCAGCGCCACCTACACCAGCGCCAGCTGCAGAACCCACACCTAAAGCGGGTGAGAGAAAGCGCATGAGCAAACTGCGCAAAACGATTGCAGAGCGGCTTGTCGCAGTGAAAAACACGACAGCCATGCTCACCACCTTCAACGAGGTGGATATGTCGAACATTATGGCGATCCGCGCCCGCGAGCAGGAGAACTTCGTCAAACGCTATGGCATCAAACTCGGCTTCATGTCCTTCTTCGTCAAAGCTTGTGCCGCTGCCCTCAAAGAGTTCCCCGCAGTCAATAGCATGATCGACGGCGATGAGATCCTCACCTTCTCCACCTATGACATCGGCGTTGCCGTGTCGACCGACCGCGGCCTCCTCGTCCCTGTCTTACGCGGCTGCGACAAGAAGAGTTTTGGCGACGTTGAGAAAGACATCGCAGCCTTTGCGCAGAAAGCGCGCTCGGGCAGCATTTCTATCGACGATCTACAGGGCGGCAGCTTCACCATCACCAACGGCGGCGTCTTCGGCTCCCTGCTCTCGACCCCGATCCTCAACCCGCCTCAAGCGGCGATCCTCGGCATGCACAATATCGTCAAGCGCGCTGTCGTAGAAAATGACCAGATCGTGATCCGGCCGATGATGTACCTGGCGCTCAGCTATGACCATCGCCTGATCGATGGACGCGAGTCGGTGCTCTTTCTCGTGCACCTCAAGCGCAATTTAGAAGATCCAACCAGGTTGTTACTCGATTTATGATGTATGATGTAGCAGTAATTGGGAGTGGACCGGGCGGCTATGTCGCTGCAATCCGCTGCGCCCAGCTGGGCCTAAAGACGATTTGCGTGGAAAAAGACCCCGCTTTGGGCGGCACCTGCCTCAATGTCGGCTGTATACCCTCAAAAGCCCTCCTCCACTCCACAGAGCTCTACGACAAGCTGCGCCACGAGGCAGCCGCTAATGGAGTCATCAGCGGCTCGCTCTCTTTCGATATCGTCAAAATAATGGAACGCAAAGGACAGATCGTCAAAGGGTTCAACGAAGGGATCACATGGCTTTTCAAAAAAAACAAGATCGATAGCCTTACGGGCCTTGCCGCGCTGACTTCTCCGACCAGCTTCACAGTCGGAGGCAAAGAGATCACAGCCAAACAGATCATTCTCGCAACCGGCTCGGAACCGATCACCCTGCCCTTCCTGCCGATCGATGAGAAGCGCATCGTCACCTCCACAGGCGCCCTCAGCCTCCCTTCGGTGCCTAAGCGTATGCTCGTCATAGGAGCGGGGATTATCGGTGTGGAGCTCGGCTCCGTCTACAGCCGCCTCGGCTCCCAGGTCGTCTTTGTTGAGTTCTTAGACCGCATCTGCCCCACCCTAGATGGCTCTATAGCCCGCGCATTCCAGGAGATCCTGCAGAAACAGGGCCTTACCTTCCACCTTTCGACCAAAGTCACCTCTGCCAGCGGAACCACCCTTACCGTCGAACATGAGGGCGCTAGCCGTACCCTCGAGGCCGACGTTGTTCTCGTCAGTATCGGCAGACGTCCCTATACGAAAGGCCTTGGCCTGGAAAAAGTGGGTATCAAGCCAACAGATCGCGGCTTTATCCCGATCAACGGGCGTTTTCAGACTTCTGTGCCAACGATCTATGCCATTGGAGATGTGGTAGATGGGCCGATGCTGGCTCACAAGGCGTCTGAAGAGGGGATAGCCGTCGCTGAGATCATCGCAGGGCAAAACCCCTCGATCGAGTATATGGCGATCCCAAGCGTCGTCTACACCGATCCTGAAGTGGCAGCGGTTGGACTCACAGAAGAAGAAGCGAAGAAGATGGGCCTCGATATCAAAGTAGGCACCTTTCCCTTCAAAGCGAACTCGCGCGCCAAATGCACCGGTGAAGATAAGGGGATGGTCAAAATCATCGCAGACAGCGCCACCGACCGCCTGCTCGGCATGCATATCTTAGGCGCAAAAGCCTCCGAGCTCATTGCAGAAGGATGTGTGGCGATCCAGAAGAAAGCGACCGTCCTAGACATCGCCCATACGCCGCATGCGCATCCGACTCTGTCTGAGGCGGTTAAGGAAGCGGCGCTTGATGTTCACAAGCGCGCGATTCACAAATAGTTAATAAGATTGGGATTTGCCGCAGCCGCAAGAGCCTTTGGCATTGGGATTGCTGATCTTGAAGCCCGCATGGTTTAAGCCCTCGACATAGTCGATTTCAGAGCCGACTAAACGGGGGAGGGTCTTCTTGTTGACGTGGATATCGACACCGTAAGAGTTAAAGGTGGTATCTTCAGCCGTTGCTTGCTTCGAGAAATCGAGCACATACTCAAATCCGCTGCAGCCGGCAGCTTGGTCGGCAAAGCGCAGGCCCCAGCCCTCTTTGCCTTCCTCTTTGAGAATCTCTTTGAACTTTTCTGCAGCGCGTTTGGTCATCTGCACAATATTAGGATCGAAACTCTCTTCGAGAATGGCGTTTAGGTCCTCTACCAGGCCGTCGATCTCCTCTGGGGCGTAGCCGTGGCCGAGCATGCCGGCTTCCAGGGTTTCCCATGTAGAGGCTTGGCAGCCTACGCAATGGAGACCTGCGCTTGTGATCGCCTGAGCGAGTTTCTGTGCCTTTTGAGGAAATTTCGTGAAAATATCCTCAATGGTCATCTCTTTGCTGATTTTAGTTGATGTATCTGCCATATTCCCTCAAAACTGAATCTTCACCAAACCGCTTTTAATGCGGCATTGGCAGGCGAGGCGCTCTGAGCAGGGGCCGCCGATGAAATCGAGCTCTTCCTGGGTCATTTCGTTGAGATTATCCATCCCTTCCTTTACTTCAATGACACAGGTCCCGCAGATTCCTTCGGTGCATGCAAAGGGCACTCCGGCCTCTTCGCAGAGCGTAGCGATGGGGGCGCCATCTTCTACGTCTTTCTCTTCACCCGTTCCTTCAAAGACAAGCTTCGCCATAGGATAGGGATATTAATGGATTATGGGGAAAAAAGCAAGCCGAGCTGATGCTCGGCGTAAGATACTGATAATGAGGGATTAGAAGTCTAGTTCGGAACTGTCTTCTAAGCTACTCTCAGCGAGGAGTTCTTCGATAGTGACCTTAAGTGACTGAATACCATCGGGAAAGCCGCAATCGACCAGAAGGGTGTTAAGGTAAGAGACTTCTGATTCTAAATGATCTAATTTACTCTCAAGGAAAGCTACTTTTCTTTGTAATTCATTATTATTAATCATAATAAACTCCTATTTATTATAACTTAATTTTATCTAAATAAAGTTTTAATTTCAATAGTAATAATAATTTCTTTAAATTACTGAGATTTATGGACATAAAAAAACACGAGGGCGGAAGCCCTCGTGTTGTGTGCGGAGAAGGTGTTATTGTTTCTCTATTGTTGTTGGTGCTGTTACAACAGTTGGTGCAGAAGTAGGAGCAACAGTTGTGCCAGTGAGGACAACATTGCCTTTACCAGACTTCTGAGCTGCTTGAATTTGAGCTATTAAATTTGCTTCGAATTCAGCGCCTTCCTTAGTTGGTACGCCAGAAACTACCGCATCAAGAACAGTAGCAAGTTCTTCTTCTTGTTCTTCTACAACTTCTTCTGCGAAGAATTCAGTTCCCATCAGCTGTTCAAAAGCTGTTGGTTTTTGTTCTTCCAGAATGTCGATCTGTGCTTGGATTTCAGCTTTTGCTTCTTTCCCTTTAGTTGTTCTCAGATCTTGACGTAAGTTGTGGAGTTTAAGGTCTTTGTTAACTTCATCTTGTTTTGCTTGTCTTGGTTGAACGATGAAGTGGTCGTAGATAGCAAGTGCTGTTACGATAGAAAGTGCAGTTCCAACTATTGGAATGCAGCAGATAGCTAAGTATGCAACAACGGCTGCTACAACGAGCAGAGCTGAACCAACAACGGCTGAGGCTGCTAATGCTAGAGCACCGATCTCAAATGCGGCTGCTGCGATCATCGCAATACCACGGATCAGACCAGCAATACCTACTGCAATCGTGTGGCCAACTTTACCTGGAAGAACGTAGTCTAACAGAGCAACAGTGTGATACACGGCTTGACCGATTTTAGTTGTAGCTACATCAGCTTGTGAAAGAGAAGCTTTAAGGACATTTAATGCCTTGTGGCCGAGAATCTTAGCAACGATTACCGGTTTTGAACTATCTCCCAGAGAAGCGCGAGTTATCTGCTTCTGTTCTAGGAAGTGGCGAACAGGCTTAAAGTAGCTTACTCCTGTTGTGACTGCAAAAGCAGCACTGTCGATTCCACGAACGATCTTGGCTTTGAAGGCTTCTTGAGATTCTCTAACTTCTGCGTCATTTGCTACGAAGTTTACTGCTTTGCCAGCTGCGTTTTTTGCTTTACCTGCTGCGCCCTTTACTGCGGTCACAGTGTCATCAATAAGATGAGTCTTAGATTGTGCTACGTTTACAAAAAGCTCGTCGGCTTCTGTTTGCTGCACATTGGTAAGCGTTGGTGATTGAGTTGATGTTGGGATACTTTGTGATGCCATATTATTTTGTCTCCAATAGTTTATTTTTAACTAGTTAATTAAACCGCTTGTTAAATTTGCGATTTGATTATTTAATATTAGTACAATTAATAATATAATTCAACCATTTTCTAATTTATTTATTTCTAAGTGCTTGCAAGTTACTGTCTTTTAGTTAATTGAGATATTTATAGTTATTTAACACGATATTAATGTTTACTTATTAAAGTTTTTTTGTTAATATTAACATGCTTAAAAACTAAATATTAGAGACTATTATGTCCGGTGCGATTAACAAAGATCCTAAAGCAATGAGTTTATACAATGAACTCTTTGCCCACGTCCTCCCCCAGGCGCCTAGCACGCCTCTGTCCGATATCGGTACAGGCGCGTCTCTGATGGTGGTGGATCCGGCGGCCCTTGGGCGTGCAACCTGTGACGCTGTGCAGTATACACTGAGCCAGGTCGACCAGACTCCTTCTGTCATGGAGGCGAGCCATATTCTCGCAAGTCCTAGCATGGGCGTTGCCTACCAGCTCTCGGGTGTGCCGACAGCGTTTCACGGACTCCTCACGTTATTGGATATGCCTTCTGTTTACAAGGGCTACGCCTATGCCAGAAAGATCGGTGATGACCGCGCAGCAGTCAAACAGGGACTCAATCTCGCTAAACACGGAATTGGGGCTACTGCGTCTCTGTCGCTTGGCGGCGGCTTCCGCGCAACTGCAACAGCATCGCTTGTGAATGGCAATACTTATTCGAGTTTTCAGGTTCCGACTCTGCTTGGACGCGTCTCCTATGGATTCTTGTTCGTGGGTCTTCTGCTGTTTACTGTCTTCTTCGGGATTATTGCTGTGATGAGCGGAATCAGTATCTACGAAGGCAAGAAACTCGGCGGAAAACTCGAAGGCAAAACGGCTGAAGAGCAGATAGAGATTTTGAAGACAAAGCTTTTGGGTAATCCGAAGAAGTTTAACGATCCGAAAGAGCTGGAAAAAGTAGCGCTTTCTGCAGCTGCAGAGGGGCTCACGCGCCTTTTAGAAGAGGCCGGCTTGCCTGCTTTGAGTAAAGAAGAATTAGAAGTAAAAGTGCGCGAGCTCACACAAGGGCAAGATTTAGTCGCTAAAGGCACTGAGATCAGAAAACAGCTTCTCTCTGTTAAAAAAGAGGGGAAACTGGCGCGTCTGATCGGTGGCGATGCGTTGAAAGAGCTCAAAGAGATTGTGGCAGCGGATACAAGTGATCCTAAGAGAGTGAAAGCTCTCCTCACTAAAGTTGAAGGCTCTCTTACTAACAATACGCGTATGAATGCGATTGGGATAGTGATTTGTATTATTGCGATTGCCTCCTGTGTTGCAGCAACTGTGGCTTTTGGAACGGTTGGAATGATCATCTCCATTGTGCTGATGTTCCTTTCGTCTGTTGCTCAGCTTGCGCTGGATGCGTACTGCTTCGTGAAGAGCTTGGAACAGGATCTGCCGACACCTCAGGATAAGAAAATGCTCGTCGTTTCGAGTCTGGTCTCTATTGCGGTCGTAGGTGTATTCGTTGCGCTCACGCTTTCTGGCGTCTTGTCATTTGGCATCGTGCCGCTCTGCATACTCATTGGCCTGACTGTGCTCTGGTTGGGACACAACTCCTGGACGATTTACAAGATCGACCAGAAAGAGAAGAAGATGCACATCGAACGTCCGACGCTTGAAACACTTTTCGAGGCTTTCGAGAAGGCTCCTGATGATGCGAAAAAGATGCTGGGACACTTGTCTCCTGAATTGAGTGGGGCTCTGCAACAGCAGCTCGTGCATCAGAAAAACGGGAACATCAAAGAGGCGACAAGAGCTCTTCTCTTCCGCATTGAAAAAGTTCGAGCCGAACGTATTGAGTCGCTAAGAAAAGCGTTGAGGTAAGCTATGGCGATCCATTCAGCTTCAATCAGCAAGGCCGCAAGGGCAACTGTTGAGCTTGGAGAAGCTTTCACGGGTGAGTTCGAGGGCGCATTTACTGTGCTTTCCACTGTCGAAAATGAGGTCAATTCTACTGCGCTCACTATTCTTAATGGCGTATCGTGCCTTTCTGCTTTGACGGGTCCTTTGCTCATTGCAGAGGGGATGAAGATGGCGGAAGTGGGACGCACGTTTTCCGATCTCAAGGGTCAGATTCTTGGCATTTTGGAAGCAGTGCGCGGAGCGATCCAGACAGTGGGTGGGCTTTGTATGATTCCGTCGACTGTATTAACGGTGGCCTACTACTTTACCGCTATTGCCGTGATGGCAGCGGCTGCAGTCATTTTTACAGAGGTAGGTGGGGTCATTCTCTCGCTTGCGACCCTTGTAGGTGGCGCGTATGCTGCGCTCGATTTTACCGAAGCGTTGCGTCTCTATCGTGGCCTTAAAGCGGGCAGCGAAGAAAAGCTTCTTGAACAGATCAAAACAGAAATCCAAGATCCTACTAAGCGCGCGATCGCTGAGCGCAGGATAGAGCGCGATCTGCTGGAAAAGATCCTGAAAGCAGCTGCTTCAGAGGCAAAAGCGCTGATTGATGAGCTGCGTACGACGCAACTCAAGGCGCTTGCTGAGGATGCCATTTGCGTAGTTTTGAGTCTTTTAGCCTTCGCCTTCACCGTTGTCTCTTTAGTGGTAATAGGGGAAGTTGCCTCATTTGCACTAGGAATTGCTGGGACGATAATGGGCGTGCTCTGGCTCATATATGATCTGCATCGTTTTGTCGACGATATGCGCGCTGAATCAGGGGTGTATGATAAGATCTGGCTGGCGCTCAATGCAGCTTTCTTTGTTCTTATCATTGCTGCTTCAATCGCTCTTAGCGCTAATCCGCTGGTAACAGGCGTGATCCTCTCTGTGGCGATCATTGTCCTCTTGATCTACGCAGTCTGTGTATTGCGCCCTAAAATACCTCTTTTAAACTCCCTCTAAAAGACTTAACCTAAAGAAATGGAAAAGGAAATCGCCGATTTTCTGCTCTATCTTGGAGCGGAAAAGGGGCTGGCTGCGGCTACTCTCGAGGCTTATGGGCGCGATCTGAAGCTCTTTTTTGAGTTTCACAAGGGAAAAAGCGCCACAGAGTTGAAGGAGGCGGATTTTGTCGCCTTTGTGGCTGACCTGCGCCATAAGGAATTTGCCTCAAGCTCTGTCTATCGCTCTCTTATGGCTTTGAAGGGCTTTTTGCGCTACTTGAGGCGCGAGAGGGTCTTAAGTAGCACTGAGCCTTTTTTCCTCGATACTCCCAAGGTGTGGCAGCTCATTCCCGAGGTCCTCTCTCAGGATGAGATGCTGCAGTTATTGGCAGCGCCGGACCGGTCAAGCCCCATGGGCGCCCGCGATGCGGCCATTTTGGAGCTGCTCTACGCCTCTGGCTTAAGGGTGTCGGAGCTCTGCTCGCTCAACATCCAAGACGTTGACGAGGGGACGGTGCGCGTCAAAGGCAAGGGAGGCAAGGAGCGCATCGTTCCTGTAGCCAAAGCCGCCATTAGCGCCCTTGACCACTATCTCGTGCAGTTTCGCACGGATGAGGAGGAGAAGGCGCTCTTTCTCTCCAGCAAGGGAAAACGCGTGGATAGGGGAGCTGTCTGGACGATGGTGAAGCAGATGGCCAAAAAGGCGGGAATTACGCGTCCGATTTCGCCGCACACGCTGCGCCACTGTTTTGCGACCCATCTTCTTGAGAATGGGGCAGATCTTAGGGTCATCCAAGAGCTTCTCGGGCATGCGAACATATCGACCACCGACAGGTATACACAGATCAGCCAGAAGCATCTTCAGGATGCTTTCGAGCGCTTCCACCCTCGGCCCTAAATTAATATAACAGGATATTAGGATGGTCAGGATAGAAAATGGCTTTTTTTATCCTGACCATCCTATTATCCTGTTCTCTCTTTTTTCATTTTCAGTTTTTCTCTTAGGCGCTCGATGTAGAGATAGGTCACGGGCGTCAGGTAGAGGGTCAGGATCTGCGAGAAGATCAGCCCCCCGACGATCACGACGCCCAGCGGTCTGCGGCCCTGAGCGGTGATGCCGCCCACTCCGATGGCAATCGGCAGCGCTCCCATCAGTGCGGCGAGCGTCGTCATGAGGATTGGACGAAAACGCACGAGGCAGGCGTGGCGGATCGCCTCTTCTGGGGTCTTTTTCTCTTTTTCGACGGCTTCATTGGCAAAGTCGATCATGATGATCCCGTTTTTCAGCACGATGCCAAGCAGCATGATGATGCCGACAAAGGCGTAGAGCGAGAGGCTGTAGTTGAAGAGAAGGAGGCTGAGGAGGCCGCCGAGCGCTGCCGGAGGGAGGGTCGACATCACCGTGATGGGGTGGAAGAAGTTCTCATAGAGAACGCCTAAGATGATGTAGATCACGAAAATCGTGATGAGAAGCAGGAAATTCAGGTTGGCAAATGACTGTTTAAAGATGCTGGCTGATCCCTGGATGGTGCCGATGACGGATTGGGGCAGGACTTCGTCGGCGGCTTTTGTCACATCTTTTAATGCGGTTTCGAGGGGAACGCCTGGCTTTAGGTCAAAGGTAAGCGAAGCGGAAGGCAGGTTGTTGATGTGGTTTAGGGTGAGGGGACCTACGCCCTCCTTGATTTTGACGACTTCGCTAAGAGCGACAAGACCGCCGTTCACCGAGCGCAGCCAGAGCTGCGAGAGCATGCTCGGATCGCGTTCATAATAGGGGAGCGATTCCATGATCACGTAGTACTGGTTGCTAGGCTCGTTGATGGGGGAGAGATTGGTCTCGCCGTAGGCCAAGCTGAGTGCGTATTCGATCTGCTGAGCGGTGATGCCATAGAGGGAGGCTTTGTCGCGCTGGATGTCGAGGTAGAGCTGGGGCTCGCGCAGATCGAGGTCGGTGGTGACGTGAGTGATGGATGTGAGTGTATTGAGTTTGTCTTGGAGTTTTTCAGCGGCAGGAAAGAGGTCGCTCGTATTTAAGCTTTGCAAGATGAACTGGTAGTCGCCCTTGGCCACTGTGGCCCCGACTTGGAGGTTAATGAGCGGGACGGGTTTGATGAAAAATTGCACGCCCACGACATCCTGGAGTTCTTTGTAGAGCTGCGTGAGCACCCCACGCGTAGAAGGGCGCTTTTTGATGTCGACGAGGCGGGCGTAGAAGAGGCCCTGGTTGCTCTGGGTGATCGCACCGAAGGCGATGATCTGAGAGATGTTGGGGTTTTTCTGCATAATGGCAGTAGCTTCTTTGAGCTTGAATCCGGTCTCATAGGGCGAGGTGCCGTCCGGCATCTGGGAGAAGCCCTCGATAAAGCCGATATCATCATCGGGCAAGAAGTCTTTAGGCAGGACAACGGCGAGGTAGATGGCTCCCACGAGGCTCAAAAGCGCGCAGATGATAACAAGGAAGCGCCGGCGGATAGCCCATTCTAGGGAGGGGCGGTAGATATCGATGAGTTTGGCGTTGAGTTTCTGGGAAAACTGCTCGACGCGGCTCTTCTTGGCATCCGCATGGTAGGTGGCTATGAACTTGCTGCAGAGCATGGGGGTCGCAGTAAAGGAGATGACGCCGGAGATGAGGATCGTGGCGACGATTGTGACGGCGAACTCGTGCAGGATGCGCCCGATAATTCCTTCCATGAAAATCAGGGGAATGAAGACGATAGAGAGGCAGATTGTCATCGAGACGATCGTGAAGCTGATCTCTTTGGAAGCTTTTAGCGCGGCCTCCATGCGCGACTCTCCCGCTTCGACGTGGCGAGCGATATTTTCGAGCATCACAATCGCATCGTCGACGAGGAAGCCGATGGCGAGCGTGATGGCGAGCAGGGAGAGGATGTCGATCGAGAAGCCGAAATGGCTCATAACGATAAAGGTGCCGAAAATGGAAAGGGGGATCGCCATGGCGGGAATAATCGTGTTAGAGATGCGTCCAAGGTAGATGAAGATCACAGCGACGACGAGAATGAGAGCGACAGCCAAGGTGAATTGCACATCGTGAACCGATTCTTCGATATAGGAGGACTGGTCGTAGATCCGGTGGATTTCGAGTGATCCGGGCAGGGAGGGTTTCAGCTGCTCGAAGCGCTTATTGACGGCGTTGATGACTTTTAGGGCGTTTGCACCGACCTGCTTTTGGATGCCAAAGCCGACGGTGGGCTTATCCGTGGTCTGATCGCAATAGTGGATGTAGAGTTTGTCGTTCCAGACGCTATCGGTGGCAATGCCGACGTCTGAAACGCGCGTGATGAGACCATTGTCGTTTTTGACGATCAGGCTGTTGTACCCTTCCGCTTTCAGGATCTGGCCGTTGCAGTTGATCGTGTACTCGGACTTAGGGCCATAGAGAGTGCCGGTGGGGAGGTAGACGTTGGCATCTTGGATCGATTTGGCCAGCTCTTCGATGCCAATATTGAATGAGGCGAGCTTCTGCAGATCCACTTTCACGCGGACAGCGTAAGAGCTGCCCCACACCTCGACTTGCGAGACGCCGTCGACCATGTTGAGCTGCTCGCCCAAAATCGTATAGGCGTAGTCGTAGAGATCCGCTTGGCTTAAGGTATCGGAGGTGAGCGAAAAGATGAGCATGGGCGTGGTGGTGGGATTCACTTTGGTGTAGGTCGGAGCGTAGGGGAGGTCTTTGGGAAGATGAGGCTGGGCGGCGTTGATCGCGGCGAGGACGTCGGGAGCCGCGAGGTCTATCGACTTGGACAGGACGAATTGGAGCACGATGGTTGCACTACCTGATACGCTCTGCGAGGAGATCATCTGGATGCCCGGGATCGTCGAAAACTGCTGTTCGAGTGGAGTCACGACGTTATTGGCTACTGTGATGGGGTCTGCACCAGGATAGGTCACGCTGACTTCGATTGTGGGGAATTCCACGTCGGGTAGATCGCTGACGGGCAAGAATTTGTAGCAGACGATGCCAAAAAACGCGATGGCGAGCATGACGAGCGTTGTCATGACAGGCCGGCGGATGAATGGCTCAGAGATATTCATGGTTTAACCTGCACTTTTGCTCCTGGGGCGACATTGATCTGTCCCTCTAGGACGACTTTATCCGTGGCGGCAAGTCCACTGATGACGCGTACTTTATCGTCGTAGAACTGGCCGAGGACAACCGAACGCCTATCGACGGTCATGTCATCTTTGAGCACATAGACATAATCGCCGCTCTCGCTGAGCGCCACTGCCTGAGAAGGGATGAGCAGTGCGTCTTTGACGCTCTCTAAAATGAGGCGGCACTGGACGAACTCTCCTGCCCACATCATCTTATCTTCGTTGGGGAAGAGGCCGCGCAGAAGAATGGATCCGGTCTGCTGGTCAACCTGGTTGTTGATCAGGTCGAGCGTCCCGTCAAAAAGCTGTTCTCCGAGAAGACACTGCACCTTGAGGGGGCTCTTCTTGTTAAAGCGCATGATATCGGGAAGGTCTTTTTGTGGCGCGGAGAAGTAGGCGTAGATGGGGGTGATCTGGTTGAGTAGGACGAGGGGAGTGGTTCCTGCATTTTCGATCAAGTTGCCCTGGTCGATCTGCAGCTCGCCGGTCAGAGCAGGAATGGGGCTGTGGATTTTGCAGTAGCTGATGTTGATTTTAGCGGTATCGATGTCGGCTTGGCTCTCTTGGATGCTGCCCTCATAGACTGCGACTTGAGTGAGGTATTCATCGTACTGCAGTTTGGAGACGAAGTCCGCTTGCGCGAGTTTCGTATTGCGGTCGACGGTTTCTTTGGCCAGCTTGAGGTTGGCGATGCTCTGGGCGAGCATCCCTTCCGCGCGCTGAAGCTGGGCCACGTAAGGACGGTCGTCGATCGTGAGGATCAGGTCGCCCTCTTTGACTTCTTGTCCCTCTGTGAAAAAGACGCCCGTCAGGAGTCCTTCGACCTGCGATTTCACCGTGATCTGCACGGAAGGAGCGAGATGCCCCGGGTAGGTGTAATAGCGCGGGACATCCGCAACGGAGGGCTGCACAATCGTCACATTAGGCGTAGGGGGAGGCGCGGCTTTCGGTTTAGAACACGCGACGAGCAAAAGTAAACATAGCCATTTCATAGAGACTCCGGTGGTTTAGTGAGGGTGCCTGCGCTGTAGGCAAGAGTAGCCAGTGCAGAGAACCAGTTTTTTAAAGAACTTGCAACCTGGGCGCGCGCATCAAAAAGAGCAGCGAGCGCCGAAGTGACATCGAGAATGGTTCCAGTACCCTCGCAGTATTGAGCGAGCGATATCTTGTACTGCTCTTCTACACAGCTCAGCAGTGTGTAGCTGGCGCGTAGGGTGTCTATTGTCACCGAGACATTCGAGTGGGCGTTGACAATCTGCTGGATCGCTTCGAGCTCTATCTGTTCCAGCGTGGCTTCCTGCTCTTCTAGGGTTGCGCAAGCGGCTTTGATGTTGTTGCGGTACCAGAAGCCGGAAAAGATCGGCAGATTGAGCGTCAGCGTGCTGGAGTAGTCGTAGTTATCGGTAAAACCGCCCGAAAAGTTTGTCCGACCAAAATCCAGGGTGTAATTCACCGAGGGGTAGACGAGCAGTTTGGCTGCTCTTAGACTTTTTTCCGCAGAAACTACACTGGCGCGGGCAGCCAGTAGGTCGGGGCGCATCTTTATCGCCATCTGGATAAAACAGTCGACCGGTTCGAGGGTCAGCTTGGGATGAACGTCGGGCATCGCCTGCAAATTAATCACCTGAGTTGCCGGCAGACCCATATCGTTCAAGAGCTGGGAGTAGGCAATTTGGATATTTTGCTGCTGCTGGAAGAGATCTACTTCGACCTGCAGGTATTTCGTTTTGGCTTGCAGCACGTCGGAGATGTCCTTTACGCCTGTTTTTAGCCCCAATTCCGCGGCTTCAAGCGTCTCTCTGGCATTGCCCATATTAGCTTCAAGCGCCTGCATCTGCTTCACTTGGTAGAGGGCGTTGTAGAAGTCGAGTGTCACATTTTCCAGCTGTGTCTGGATGGCGCGGTCATGCGTGTAGTTGGAAAAATAGAGCGTGTAGCGGGCCGCTTCGCTCGTCGCCCTCCTCTGCCCGAAGTCAAAAAGGGTGTAGCTCAGTTGGAGCTGAGGGCCCCAGGTGCTCTGCTCGAAAACGAATAGTGCGGTTTGCCCTCCAGGTGTGATGTCCCCAAAACTGCTCGTCAGGCCACCCGCTCGTTCGCGGTTATAAAAATACTGGCCGGTAAGGGTGGGAAGTGCCGGGCTTTCGCTCTCGGCGTATTGAGCTGCGGCGAGGCGTGCTTGCGCCCACGTGATCTTTGTTTCAGGATTGTTCAGCATGGCGATATTGAGCACTTCGGCGAGGCTTAGCACCTGGTTTTCGTCCGGGAGTGTGACAAGAGACTCCTCAAGGCAAAGCGGGTTGTATAGAGCAGCTGATAAGCGGTCTTTGGGCGAAAAGCAGTAGGACTCTTCTGGCGACCAGCTCCAGGGATCTACCAGGGCGTGATTGACGTAGCATCCGCTCAAAATAAATAAAGCTCCCCAATAGGGAAATTGCCGCATAAACCGGAGTATAGCTACTAGGGAGGAAATGACAAGGGATTATTTTAAAGGATGAAGGATGAGGGTGAAGGATGAAAGGGGGGCTGGATTTATTTAAGTTAAAAAGAGGAGTAATGGTGACTTTGAACCTAACGCGGGTTAGGATTTTTCATCCCTCATCCTTTTAATAATGAGTTCGTTGACGAGGGCAGGTGATGCTTTACCTTCTGTCTTTTGCATGACTTGACCGACAAGGAAGCCGAGCGCTTTGGTGCGGCCCGTCTTGTAGTCGGCGATCGACTCGGGGTTGTTTTTTACGACTTGGATGACAATCGCTTCTAGAGCAGCGGTGTCCTCCATGGGCCGGTAGGCGGGATTGTTGCGGACGATCTCTTCGCTGTCCCGCTCAGGATCAGCGAGCATCTCGTCTGCGACGAGCTTGGCCATTTTGCCTGTGATCGTGCCCTCGTCGATCATCTTGACGAGTTTGCCGATATTTGAGCTTTTCAGTCCCGATTGCTGGAGGGTAAGGCCTTTTTCTTTAAGACGACCAGAAAATTCGCTGATCAGCCAGTTGCATAGCGCCGTCGGGCGGGAACAGTAGGCGAGCGCCTCTTCAAAATAGTCACTGAGGAACTTGTCGCTCACAAGAAGGGAAGCCGAGGCGGGAGGCAGCTTGAAATCGGCGATATAGCGCAGGTAGCGCTGATGGGGAAGTTCGGGGAGAGCTGCGCGCAAGGCTTCGATGTACTGCTCGGTCAGGACTACGGGAGGCAGGTCGGGTTCGGGGAAGTAGCGGTAGTCTTGCGCCTCTTCTTTGCGGCGCATCAGGATCGTCTCTTTTTGGGCTGGATCGAAACGGTAGGTGCCTTTGCCGATGACGTCGTCTTGTGGATCGTGAGGCCGCAAGGAGTAAGCGCGGATCTGGCGGCGGATCTCTACTTCAAGAGCCAGCTCCATGTTGTGGAAGGAGTTCATGTTCTTGATTTCGATCTTGGGCCGCAGAATCTTCTCGCCTTTGAGGCGCACGGAGACGTTGGCGTCGATGCGCAGCGAGCCCTCTTCCATGTTGCAGTCGGAGGCGTTCAGGTATTGCATGATGGCGCGGATCGCCATCGCGTAGGCGACGGCTTCTTTGGGGGTGCGGAAGACGGGTTCTGAGACGATCTCGATAAGAGCTGCGCCTGCGCGGTTGTAGTCGATGCCGGCAAAGGAGCTGAAATGCTTAAGCATGCCCGTATCATCTTCGACGTGAGCGTGATGAACGGCGAAGTGGCGCGTGTGGCCCTCGACATCGCAGGTGACGGTGCCGCCGCGGATGAGGGGCTGGTGGAACTGGGTGATCTGGAAGTTGCGCGGGCTGTCGGGGTAGAAGTAGGATTTGCGGTCGAAGCTGCTGACGAGCGCGATCTCGGCGTGGATCGCCAGGCCAAATTGCGTCGCCAGGCGGATCGCCTCTTTGTTAAGCGTGGGGAGCGCGCCGGGCTGGCCGGTATCCACCTCGGTGATCAGGGTGTTGGGTTCAGCTCCAAAGCGATTGGGCGCCGAGCTAAAGAGCTTGGTGCGCGTGAGCAGCTGGACGTGGATCTCAAGGCCAATGACAGGTTCCCAATTTTCATAGAGGATTTCTGTCATAGATCACCTGAAAATAGCGGGGGAGTGGCTTGCGTGAAGGTGGTCGCCTTTTCGTAGGCATGGGCAGTGGTGAGGACGTCGGCGTCTCGCATCTGGCCGCCCATGATTTGGAGGCCAAAGGGCTTCTTGTCGTGGGTGAAGCCGGCCGGCACGCTGATCGCAGGCAGCCCCGCCAGGTTGGCGCCGGTTGTGTAAAGATCTTGCAAGTACTCTTCTAGGGGATCGCTGATGCCGCCGATGATGCCGGCAGGCGTCGCAGTCGTGGGCAGGACAATCACGTTGCACTGGGTTAAAGCCTCGCGCACTTGGCGGATCATGAGCGCTCGCACCTGTTGTGCCTTGTGGTAGTAGGCGTCCTGGTAGCCGCTCGAGAGGACGAAGGTGCCGAGCATGATGCGCTTTTTGACTTCGAAACCAAAGCCCTCGGCGCGTGAAAGAGAGTAGACTTCCTCGAGGTTGTTGGCGCGTTTAGAGCGCTGCCCGTAGCGGATGCCGTCAAAGCGCGCGAGGTTGGTTGACGCTTCGGCGCTTCCCAAGATGTAGTAAGTGGAGATCGAGTGTTTGAAGCTACTGAGATCGATGGGGACAATCTGCATGCCGAGCCCTTCCAAGACTTTGAGAGCCTCGTCGAAAAGGTGGCGCATCTCAGAGGAAAGTCCTTCGAGAAAACTCCAAGGGACTCCGATCTTCCATTCCAGGAGCGGGCGCTCGAGGTCGCGGAGATAGTGTTGGGGAGGCAGACTGATGCTGGTGGCATCTTTTTCACAATGGCGCCCCACCACCTCGGCGAGTAGGGCGGTGTCTTTGACGCTGTAGGTGAAAGTGCCGATCTGGTCGAGGGAAGAGCCAAAAGCGACAAGGCCGTAGCGCGAAACGCGGCCGTAGGTGGGCTTGAAGCCGACGGTGCCGGTCAAGGCACCCGGTTGGCGCACGGAGCCGCCTGTATCGCTTCCAAGGGATACCGGACAGAGGCGAGCAGAGACGGCAGCTGCTGAGCCGCTCGACGAACCGCCCGGGTAGCAGCTTAAGTTCCAGGGATTGTGCGTCGGGAAAAAAGCGGAGTGGGTGCCCGATCCGCCCATCGCAAACTCATCCATGTTTGTCTTGCCGATCAGGAGGGCGTCCTCTTCTTCGAGAAGACGCGTTACAGTGGAATCGAAGACAGCGCGGTAATTGGTGAGGAATTTCGAACCGCAGGTGGTGATCTCTCCATGAACGTGGATATTATCTTTGACGGCGATGGGAACACCGGCCAATTTGCCGAGGTGCTGCTTATTTCTGCGCTTTTCGTCGAGGATCTTGGCTTTTTGGTGCGCGCGCTCCTCAAAGAGCGAAAGAAAAGCTCCGATCTTCGAGTCGTGGGTTTTAATTCGGGCAAAGGTGCGTGCAACAATCTCCGCAGCAGAGATTTCACCGGAAATGAATAGCTGATGTAGGACGTGGGCGGAGTGGTTCATGCAGGTTTTAGCACCGGAGGAACTTTGATCAGACTGCCCACTTTAGAGGGGGCATTGGCCAGGAATTCTTGGACGGGGAGTGTCGGACCCTCTTCATCTTCGCGCAGATGATTGTGCGCATTTTCCAAAACGCGCGTGCAGGGCTCTATACCTGTTGTATCCACTGCGAGGATCTCTTCGCAATAAGCAACCGCATTGCGGAGATCTTTTCCGACAAGTTTGAGTTCCTCTTCGGAAAAGTCGATGCGGCAGAGTTGTGCAAGATGAGCGATTTCTTCTTCGGAAAGGTTCATGAGGCCGTAGTATAGTTAAAGCAAAAATTGCGTGACAACCTAAAACATAATTTGTTACACATGGGGGAGATGAACCTCTTTTCAAATAGGAGAAAGAGATGGGAAAATTTATCAGACTTTTAGCGCTCATTTTAGTTGTAATCGGCGCACTCAACTGGGGTCTTTGGGGCTTCTTCCAATTTGACCTAGTTGCATGGCTCTTCAATGGCAATACCACAATGATAGCACGTGTTGTGTATGCAATTATCGGTCTTGCTGGTGTCCTGTGCATATTTAAATTCGGCTGTTGCTGGTGCGGTATGTGCCATGATCATCACAAAAAAGGTGGCCACGGTAAATAAAGTTCTAATCTCTGGATCCTCTGGATTCATAGGGAAGAACCTATCTACTTTTCTGCGCACAAGGAGCTACAATGTAGTCAGTCTTGTGCGCGGTTCTATTTCACAACATAACGCCATTGCCTGGGACCCTGAAAAGGGCCATGTTCCGATTGAAGAACTCGAGGGCTTTGATGCGATCATTCATCTCGCCGGAAAAAATATTGCTAGCCGCCGCTGGACGCATGCCGTCAAAGAGGAGCTTTTCCTCAGCCGTACGCGCGATACATGGCTACTGGCACACTCGCTACTCCGCCTGAAGAATCCGCCTAAATGCTTGATTGTCGCCTCGGCAACGGGCTACTACGGCAATCGCCCGGGCGAAGAGCGCCTGACAGAAGAAGCACCTGCGGGTTCGGGTTTTTTAGCCGATCTCTGCCAGAGATGGGAAGAGGCGGCTCAGTGCGTAACGAAGGCGGGAGTGCGGCTTGTGCAGACGCGTTTTGGGATTGTTCTCTCCCAAGAGGGCGGGATGTTAAAGCGCTTATTGCCCGTTTATCGCGCTGGCCTAGGCGCAACGTTAGGCAGCGGAAAGCAGTTTTATCCTTGGGTTTCTCTAGAGGATTTGATTCGAGCTCTCCATTTTGCTTTGGAAAATCACTCTCTTACAGGACCGGTGAATGTGGTTGCTCCAGAGCGCATCACACAAGAGCAGTTTAGTCGAAAGCTTGCAGAGTCATTGCATCGCCCTCACTTCATGAAGCTGCCAGCGCCGCTTCTGCGCCTCGTTTTAGGGCAGATGGCGGATGAGATGCTGCTCGCTAGCACGCCGGCATATCCGGAAAAGCTTCTCGCCCAGGGCTTTTCATTCGAAACCCCCACGTTAAACGCAGAACTCAGAACGCAAAATGCAAAACTAAAAAGGGTCTGAGATATTTTTTAGTTTTGCAATTTGCGTTCTGCGTTTTGCGTTTATTTCTTGGGGAAGCGGAGGCCGCCTTTTAGAACTTCGTGCAGCACCGTCTGGATTTTATGGTAGTCGTTGATTTTGGCGGGGTCGATGGTAGTTGTGTCGATCGTCTTGAGGAAATCCTGTAGGGCGCCCATGAACTTTTTGACAAGCTCTGCTGTTTGTGGATTGAGCGATTCGGCGAGTTTTTCCATTTCAGCGCTGTATTTCTGCACGTGGCTGTGCAGATCTTGTTTAGCCTTGGCGACTTGCTCGGGTGTTCCTTCATTATTTAACATGAGAAGGCTTCCAAGATCTTTATTAAGTAAATGCTCTAGATCTTCTAGCTCTTTCTTTTTTAATTCGTCGTCTTTTTTATCTTTCATAATTTACCCTCACCTATACTTAATATAATAAAGTTTAATGACTGTGGCAATGAAATTCTTGATTTAATGAAGAAATAAGCGTATAAAACCATCCTATGTCTCTGTTTTTGTGTATTATACTAGCTTCCCATCCCTTTAACTTCTACCAAGCTCCTGCCCAAGGGCCTCAAGAAGAGCAGACCGCTCAAGAAGAGGAAGAGGAGGAGGACGAAGGTTTCATAGTTGTTGACGACAGCGATCCGGAAATTACTGATAATTAACTATCAAAAATTAATTGCTAATTTTCTTGATTAGTTAATTTATTGCTTATAAAATCAAATTAAAAGAAAGACTTTGGAGGAAATCATGGCTGTGCAGCGCAAAGGATCCAACCCATGGCTGTCGATATGGACAAAGCCGCGTATGACAATTGCCGCAATCGTAGCAAAGAACCCGAAGGCTCATTTTATTCTCTTATCGGGTTTATACGGTTTTCCTACGCTCTTGCAAATGGCACAGACGCTTTCACTCGGTCAGAGCATGTCTCTCATGAATATTGTGATAGGCGCCCTAATCCTCTCCTTCTTTGTCGGGATGCTAGGCATTACGATTGCCAGTGGACTTATCTATTGGACGGGTAAGTGGATCGGTGGCAAGAGCTCCTATTATCCGATTCGCGCAGCGGTCTCTTGGGCTAACGTTCCTCACATCGTTTCGATCTTGATGTGGGTTATTTTGATCCTGACGTTTAAAAACGAGACATTTATCGATGGACTAGGCCAAAAAACACTTCAAGGCAATCAGCAATTGATCATTTTTATCACTTCACTTGTTCTGCTCGTGGTATCGGTCTGGTCGCTGGTTATTTTAGTTAAAGGCGTCGCACAAGTGCAGGGATTTTCTGCATGGAAAGGGCTGCTCAACGTTCTGATTCCGTTCTTTATGGTTGCAGCTCTTGTCTGGGTTCTTTCTTGGATTATGGTCATGATTTCGGGGATGCCAACACATTAATATACTTAGGGGGATAGTATGAAACAGTTTAAACAGAGTATTTTAGCACTCACGGCTTGTCTTTTCGCAACCGCAGCAATACCAGCAGAAGCATGGCTTGGCGCAAGTCAACCTAAAGCAACAAAACCACAAGAAGTGGCGAGTAACGGCTGGACAGATTTCCACTCGGTGGCAGGAAAGTGTACGCTTAAGTTTCCTAACTCCCCAGAACACATCTCTGAAAAGATGAACGTTCCCGAGGAAGGCTACGATCTGAAGTATGATGCGTATATCGCCAACCATGAGAAGAAAAGTGTCTATATGCTTCTGATCGCTCAATATCCTGAGTTTGTCGACCAGTCTCTCGCACAGGTTTCTCTAGAAGGCTTCCTAAACGGTATTTTGGCTAATAACCCCACCAACCAGCTACTTTTTGCTGATCTTCTGCTCGTAGAAGGACATGAAGCGCTCGATTTCTTCATCCGCACAGGTGGCGTCTACTTCAAAGGCCGCGCTGTGATGGTGAAAAATCATCTCTATCTGATGGCAATGGAGTGCGAAGTGCAGAACTATGACGAAGGACGCTACAACTACTTCGTAACATCATTCAAGCTGCACAAAAACTAGAACGTAAAGTCTAGTTCGGCAAGAGCGTAGGGAGCGCCATCATACTTGAAATACTTCCCGTGGCGGTCGTGGGAATTCTTGATTTGAGCCCACCCGCCAAAACTATATCCGGCTCCGACGCAGGCGCGCACGTTGTTGAGGGTGTCGTAATTGAGGCTTAGGTCAACACCGCTAGAGTAAAACTGTAAAATCCCATCCTTAAATCCCTCTTTGCCGCCTTTATAGCGCCAAGGAAAGCGGTAGGGTCCACCAAAAGCGGCCCAGCCCAAAGAGGCGGTCCATTCTTTCGTGAAGATGTAATCGAGCGAGAGGTCGAGTGGCATCACTGCGTTGAGCTTCCACTTATCCGTAATCAACCAGTCGATTCCTAAGACGGGGAGGAGATAGCCGTTTTGCGCACCGACATAGCCAAAAAAGCCGATGTGCAGGCCAACAGTCAGTTGAAAGACGTAGCGTCCCCACACAAATCCATAGCCCACGAGCGATTTGCCGATCTCATCGAGCATCTGGAGATTGGCGGTCAACCCGCCTGAAACAACCCAGCGCCAATCCTCCACGCCATGTGTGATGTAGGCTAGAGAAACCAGGCCGTAGTGGAAATCTTTCTGTTCAAAGCGCGGATTTTTTTCAAAGTCAAAGCGCTGAAACGTATATCCCACCTGCCAGGAGAGAGCGTGTTGTGGGCTTAAAAATTGAGAGTAATAGACAGACGCAAAAGCGTTTGCTAAAGAGATACCGCCGTCATGGTGACGTAAGTCTCCTTTTCCGATCCAGGTGCCGCTTGTTTCGATGTGCCACGGACGGCCTTTTGGATCCATTTCGAATTCTGCCCCAAAGTGCCAAGGGGAGTTAAGGTCGACAAATGTATAGTCCGTTGCGCTGAGTAGTAGAGGAGAAAGCAAAAAAAGGCTGAGGATCCGTCGCATAAAACGCAAACTATACAAACTTGGGAAATTATTTACTAGTCTCCGCGCATCCGCGCAAGTTCGCGCTCCCTGGCGTCTGCCGAAAGCGCTTCGATGCGCGTGAGCGTGCGCTCGCTTAACTCTTCTTTGAAAAGACGGAGCTGCTGGTCGCCACAGGCGGCGACTTGAGGGAAGTGGGTGATGCAGAGCACTTGCCGGTGCTGGGCTAGCTCGTGGAGCTTGCGGCCGATGAGAGCTGCTGTTTGCCCGCCGACATTGGCGTCGATCTCGTCGAAAATCAGAGTGGCGGGGCGATTCTTTTCCGCAAGAAGCAGAATCATGCTCAGGTAGAGGCGAGAGAGCTCTCCACCGCTTGTGCCCTCAGTGACAGCCGTGAATTTTTCCCCGCGATTGGCGCGCAAGAAAAAGGCGATCGCATCTTCGCCAAAACGCGAGCCGGGAGTTGTTTCGACATGGATCTGCATCTCGGCATGGGGCATGTTGAGGCCTCTAAGAGCATCTGTAAGGGCGATTTCAAGCTGCAAAGCCACTTCTTTGCGCCTTGAGCTAATCTGGCGTGCGAACTGAGTTGTCTCCACTTGCAATTTTTTGAGGCGCTCCTCATTTTCTAAAAGCTGATCGTCGATGAGAGCCAAGCCGTCGATCTCATTTTTGAGCTGCTCTTCTAAAAGAGGAAGCTCGTCGGCGGTTTTTCCAAAGCGCTTCTTCATTTTGTCGATGAGCGTTAGGCGCTCTTCTAATTGGCTCAGCTGGTGCGGCTCGCTTTCAAGATGGCCTTGGAAGCAGCTTAAGGAGTAGGAGATCTCGCGGAGCTGCACGCACGCTTCGTTTAATAGGCGCGGACATTCTCCAACCGTTTTGTCGAGGAGTGCGAGCTGTTGAAGCCTAGTTTGCGTCGAAAGGAGGGCGCTTTCGCTCTGGCCAATCACATCTTGGATCTGCTGGCTCTTGTCGAGATTTTCCTGTGCATGAGAGAGGCTCTGGTACTGGGCAAAGAGCGCTGTTTCTTCTCCGGTGGCAATAGCTGCAGCCGTTAGCTCCGCGAGCTGACTCTCGAAGAGGGGAAGCTGAAGAGTGGCCCGCTCTTTTTTCTGCTTGAGGATCTCCAGAGTGGTGTGTGCGGCTTTTTCCTGCTCCCATTTTTCATTAAACTGCGCAAGAAGGGGAGCGATGCCTGCAAAGAGGTCGACAAAGTCGCGATGCGCCTCGCGCGTGCGCAAACTGTGGTGCGCGTGCTGGCCGATGATCTCGATGAGGAAGGGGGCAATTGCTTGGAGTGTTTGCAAAGGGACGAGCTGGTTTTGGATGAGCGCACGGCTCTTTCCCGAGGGCGTGATCTCGCGCTGGATGATAACCGGTTCATTTGGCTCGAGCTCGATATCATAGGGAGAGAGAAGCTCAGGAAGCCGCGCATCTACAAAGGTAGCTTGGACAAGAGCTTTTTGCGTGGAGTCGCGCACTTTGGCGCTGTCGATGCGTTCGCCGAGCAGCCATCCAAGCGCTTCGATGAGCGCAGTTTTGCCTGCCCCCGTTTCTCCGGAGAGAATGGTCAGTCCCTTTTCAAAAGAGAGCGAAACTTCATCGATGAGGACGATATTCCTGAGAAGAAGATCCCTAATCATGTCCGGTTACGTCTTTGTAGGTCTTGAAGTGGAGTTTGGCCACGGTTTCTAAAACTGCTTCACCATGACGTGCGACGAGCGCGCGGCCGCTTTTGACGACTGCTGCAGAAGCGCCTTTGGGAAGCTCGTCACCGATGCTTTTGCCGAGCTTTTGCAGCCCGTCCAAAAATGCCGCACGGGCAAGAATCGAGGCGGCGGCAATCACCGGATCGGCTTCACCTTTGTGCTGCTGAGCAAGCTCAATGGTCAGTTTTTTCGACTTCACCGCATTTATTACCAGAGATTCATCGCCAAATTGGTCGATGGTCACATTGTGGCAGTCGGTTTGTTTGACCAGCTCTTCGATGGCTGTCGCATGGGCCCAAGCTAAGAGGCGATTGAGATTGTGGAATTTGCCGTAGAGCTCATTGTATTTTTTCGGATAGAGAAGCACCAAACTGTGAGGGCAGAGACTGCGGATTTTTGAGGCGAGGGGCACGATGGCCTTATCGCCGATCTGTTTACTGTCGCGCACACCGATCTTGAGTAGTTCTTTGAGCGTCTCTTCATTGGCAAAGACGCCGGCGATACACAAGGGGCCGAAGAAGTCGCCCTTGCCGGCTTCATCGATGCCGATGCGCGGAGTAAAGTCGACGTCGATTTCTGGATGGCTGTAGGAGAGATTCTTGAGGATCTCGGGCTCGAGGTAAAAGGTGATGAAATCGCTTTGGCCTTTTCCTTGTACGGTGAGCTTGCCCGAGGTGTAGAGAGTACAGGTTAGCCCCTCTTTGCGCGCGCTAAAAACGGTATAAGGGGGCTGTGTGAGATCAAAGCCCTTCTCCTCGAGGTCACTGCGCAATTTATCGGTGAGAGCGAGGTCAATAGTCGCGACAAAACAAGAAGGTTTATTCATGCCCTCATTTATACCTGTGAACATCAAGATTTTCTATGCTTTTTTTGCCTCAGGTCTTAAACTTTTTTGCAAAAAAGAGAGGTGATCTATGGATTGTGCACTATTTTTACTACCGTACAACGAGGCAGCAAAGCATGTTGAAATGGCCCGCACCCAAAAGCCGGTTTCTTTAGCTTATCGCGTGAGCCACTGTGTTTTAGCTCTTATTCTCGCCATTCCCATCATTGGACATGTGATCTATTTTGCAATGCACTTTTTTAATCAGCTATCAACGGTTTCCGGTAAGCCGCTGAATAATAGAATCCAGATCCCCGATCCTAATGGTCTACCGCCGGCTCTTCAAAAGACTTTTGATCGGATTCCTGATAAATTCAATATAGGTCGTACCGAGTTTCTTACAGGAACATATCTAGAAGCCTGGTTTCTTCTCGAAGCTGCACTGAATGATACGCTTTATGTGCATTCTGATGAGGTCACGCGCGATACGCTTGGAGCGCAGATTCAGAATGATTTAGATAAACTGCATACTATTAAGCGTCAAACTGGAGTCGATCTCAAGCAAATGGCCTACTTTGTCAATATTGATCATCTTCATTGGGTGCTTGTTTTTGCTGATTTAGAGAAGGGGACTTTAGAGAGCTATGATCCAATGCAGGAATTTAATGATGGTCCTCTGTTAGAAGCTGTCTTAGGGAGTATTGCAACTACCATTCTCTCCCCACGGCTCAATAAAGATTTTACCTTTTTACCCAAGGTCCAAGAGAGAATTCAGCCTCAGGATAATGCTCATGATTGTGGGGTATTGGTCTGTTATTTCCTCGAGCAGCGCCTTTCTAATAAAGATTTTAATCCCAATGCCATCCCGAAAGAAGAGCGCGCGGAGATTTGTACGGTTTATCGGAATCTGATCAAACTCCGTGCTACTCAAGTTGATGCTGCTAAAACTGAGACGTTTAACCTCGGTAAGGCGCAATTTGCGCGGCATCATAATATCCCCGTTAGTCAAGTAGGGGATGGGTATAGACTACAATTCAGTAATCTTTTACTTCCCGAACTTCGCAAGGTTCAGGAAGTAAAAAATGCTTTGAATTATAATTATGTTTAGATAATGTGTCTTTATTAACTCTATGTTAAAATAGGGTTGATGAATGCTGTAGGCTATTTATACACAGTTACTATTGAGCCCTATTCCGTAGGGGTGGAGAATCTAAAACGCAGTTTCTCCTACTCGGCGCATTTGACGCTGGCCGGACGCGTCCAGCTTTTCACTGTTGGCGTCTGTCTATTTATTCCTGCTCTCAATGTCATCATTCTTGTCACCATGCGCTTTTTCAATACCATTCCTTCTGATCTAGGGGGATATAAAGCTTTTCTTGTCGAAAAAGAAGTGCCTGCATTTAACAGAGAAGTCCAACAGATCCCATTTGGTTATGATATATCCGCCTCACAATGGCTGGGTGAAGAGCACATCCGCAACTACCTCCTCTACCTAGCTGCAACAGACGATCGCCTGCATACTCCTAATGCGGATCGTGCGCTTCGCCCGAATCAAGCTTCTATTAATCGGATCTGTACCGATATGGAGAGGTGCAAACAGACCAATAAACGTTATGTTGCTTATGCGTTTAATACCGCTAGCGTGGATGAGAGCCACTATTCCGTCGTGCAGAAAATGAAGATAGCCGTGGGGAAATATGACCCTACTCTTTTTGAAGGAGGGGCAGGTTGGCACTGGACACTGGTTTTAATCGATCGCGAAGAACGCGTCGTGAAATATTACGACAGCATGGGTCATGAAAATCCTCATGTTACGCCCTTTTTGACGACAATTGCCCAGAAGATCACTCCAATCGATCGCGGTGATAGGCCTTATACCTACACGTCAAAGATCCACACAGGCATTCAAAACGATGGTTATAATTGCGGCGTTTGGCTGCTGTTTATGCTCAAAATGTGCCTCGAGCACCCGGAATTTGATCTTAATATGCTCGATATTAAGCAAGCTCAGGTGATGATCGATGACTTTAGGATCCAGCTGATGTTCCGCTTGCTGCAGATGCGCCAGGCGATTAGAGATGTAGAAGGGCTGAGCAGAGAGGCCTTTCGCCTGGTAAATCCCTTCTTTGGGGACCAGCACTACAATACAGCAGAAGATAGGCTTAGAGCCACACCCTTTGGCCCTGTGCAGCTTATGCATAATGCCCTTTATTTACAGCCCCTCCGTCCGTAATATAAACTATTAATTACTATTTATATTAATTATGTTTTATGTTAATATCTAAAATAGTTAATATATATATGACTACTAAATTACAATTATTTATTACTAATTTCAATCCTGACAGGCATCTCTTAACAGAGGATCTCCAGATTCTCGATAAGTGTTCTGTAAAAGGATTATTTTATTCTGTTTTTAACCCTCCCCCTGAAATAAACACCATTCTTGGCAAATTATATGCTCTAATTAATAAAGAAGATCCCAAACACGACACCGATAAGCTTAAGATGAAACTGACGAAATATGTGTGCTTGAATTCGGTTGATATAGAAAAAACACAGGGCATGCTTTGCTCGATCCTTAAAAAATTGGATAGTTTGCGTAAAGTCGATCTGGCGTTTAAAACACTAGGTCCTAAGAAAAATGTGACGTTTAAAGGAATAAAAGTCAGGCTGATCCCTTGGAAAGAAATACGCACGCAATTGGATCAGATCAATTACATCATCACTAGCTTTGATGGTAGAGTCCATAAGCTATGTGTGAATGCCAAAGGCTCCATTGCGATTAAGAAGCTAGGGGGAGAGCTGTTGGACCTTGTGGATGAGGAAGGGTTGCCAGAGCTGTCAGCTGCCGATCACGAAGAGAAAGCCAAATGGGACTTTCCTTTCGATGATGTGGATACGGTTCGTGCCGCGCTCAAGAAACTACTGTCTTCAGAAGATATTCACCGCATTTCTCCGCAGAAGATTTCTGCATTCAGAGAGAAAGTAATCAGCTATTTATAAAATCGTGCCCGTGCCCGTGCCCGTGCCCGTTGTTAGTATTGGCAATATTAGTCCTGTTCTGTATGGTAGAGAATACTCCCTTTCTTGATGGGGGAGTTGGAGGACTATGAGCGAAGAACTGCAGCGCATTGGGGTGATGTTTCGCCAAAAACGACAAGACATGAACCTCTCTCTTAAAGAAGTGGAAAATGCCACCTCGATTCGAACAAGCTACTTAGAAGCCATTGAACAGGGCAGCATCGGTGCACATGTATCGAGCATTTACGCCCTCGGCTTTATTAAACAGTACGCCTCATTTCTCGGCTATGATGCTGAACGGATGATCCGCGAACACCCGGCTGCGTTTCGCATGCCATCGCAAAAGCATGAGTTTACTTATGGAATTGGCACATTGGAGATGCGCGGCAGCATGAGCGGCGGCGTCAAGTGGCTGCCTAATCTGCTCTGGGCGCTTGCCGGCACTCTTGCTCTTGTTCTTGCCTACTTCTTCGCGAGGGCCGTCGGAATCTTATGAGCTTCACGAACCGGCTCATCAATGAAAAATCACCCTATCTAATCCAGCATGCCCACAATCCTGTTGACTGGTATCCCTGGGGTGAGGAAGCATTTGAGCGCGCGCGTAAAGAAGACAAGCCTATCTTTCTCTCCATTGGCTATGCGACCTGTCACTGGTGCCACGTCATGGAGACCGAGTCTTTCGAAAATCCCGAGATTGCCGCGCTTCTCAATGAGGCGTTTGTCAATATCAAGGTCGATCGCGAGGAGCATCCCGAGGTCGACAGCATCTACATGGAATTTGCCCAAGCCCTCATGTCTGCACCCGGCGGTTGGCCGCTCAATGTGGTGCTGACGCCCGATTTGAAGCCTTTTTTTGCGGTGACATACCTGCCTCCTAAGACCCGTAAGGGGCTGATCGGCGTCGATCAATTCATCCAGCAGATCAGCATGCTCTGGAAGAGCGATGACCGCGCCCACCTGATTGCCCAGGCAGATAAGATTGTCGAACTCTTCGCCAAGGCAGCCAAGACGAGCGGAGAGGATCTTCCCGACGAGCAGCTGCTCGAGGATGCGATCCAGACGATCTTCGATCTGGCTGATCCTGTATTTGGCGGAATCAAGGGAGAGCCCAAATTTCCACTCAGCTATCAAGCCGCGCTTCTTTTGCAATATTCAAAAGCCCATAGCGATAGCCGCGCGCTCTTTTATGTCGATCTCACGCTCGAGATGATGGCCCGTGGAGGGATCTACGACCATCTGGGCGGGGGATTTGCGCGTTATGCGATCGACGAGCGCTGGCAGATCCCGCACTTTGAGAAGATGCTCTACGACAACGCTCTTCTGGCCGAGACCTATTTAAACGCGTATCAATTCACCAAGAAAGCCAACTTTGCTGCGATCACGCGCGCTTGCTGCGACTATGTTCTGCGCGAGATGGTGGGGCAGGAAGGGGGATTCTTTTCCGCTCAGGACGCCGATTCGGATGGCGTTGAAGGCTCCTATTACACATGGACGCGCGGACAGATCGAAGGATTTTTGCCTCCCGAGGAGTCGGAGCTCTTCTGCCGCTATTATGGGGTGACCTGGGAGGGTAACTTCGAAGGGCGCAGCATCCTGCACGTCGACATCGATCGCACCCTGTTTGCCGAGACGTTAAAACTTAAACCTGAACAGCTCGACGAGAAATTGCAGCATGCGCGCGAAGTGCTGTTTAAAAAACGCTCAGAGCGTACGCCTCCCTTTAAAGATGACAAAGTTATCACCGGCTGGAACGGCCTGATGATTCAGGCTTTAGCAAAAGCAGGGGCTGTATTAAGCGACGATCGCTATCGCGACGCTGCGCTAAAAGCCGCACAGTTCATTAAAGAGAAGCTGGTGCAGCAGGGAGTGCTGATGCACCGCTACCGCGATGGAGAGGCGCGCTTTTTTGCTGGACTTGAAGACTACGCCTTTTTGATCCGCGCTCTCATCACACTATTCGAGACGGGTGCCGGCAGTGCGTTTTTGAAGTGGGCGATTGAACTGGCCGATGAGGCTGAGCGCACATTAAAATCGCCAGAGGGTGCTTTTTACCAGAGCCGCGAAGATCCCCATCTTTTGATGCGCAAATGCGACTTTTACGATGGCGCTGAGCCTTCCGGCAACGCCGTACACGCAGAGAACCTGATCCGCCTCTACCAGCTTACCCAGCAAGAGAAGTATCTCAAGGCTGGCGAAGATATTTTAAAGGCAGTGCGCCAATTTATTGAGGCATTTGCCCCGGGGGCATGCTATCATCTGCTCGCCCTGCAGCACTATTTAAATGAGAAGGCGCCGCTTGTTGTCGTAGCATTAAATGATGCGGGCGCGCTAAAAAAAGAGATTAATGAGGCGCTTTTCCAGCAGTTTAATCCCCATGCGACCATCGTTTGGAAAGAAAAAGGCGATCCTCTTATCGACCAGCTGCTGCCGTTTTGCAGTGAGCAGCTCCCCGTAGAGGGCGAGACGGCTCTATATGTCTGCCGCGGCATCCAGTGCGAAAAGCCTGTGACGGGGAAAGAGGCGATTTTGCAGGCGATCCACAATTTGTAGGAGTAACGAAAAGTATGAAAGGTGTGAAAGACACGCAGCGCACTCTCGGCGATTACGAGATCATCGAAACCCTCGGCGAGGGGCTCATCGGCACCTCCTATCTCGCCCGGCACCAGTATTTAAACAGACGCGTTCTCCTCCAGCTTCTGCCTGAAGAGATCGGCGAAGAGGAAGAGCTTATCCAGCGGTTTACTCACCTGGCAACTCTGCTCTCGTCGATCGACCATCCGCATATCGCGAAGATCCAGAGCGCCTCCAGCGACGGCAAGCGCTATTTCCTCGTGCTCGATCATATCCCGGGATTGACCCTAAAAGACTACCTCGATGTACGCGCTCCACTGACCCCTGATCAGGTGTTTACAATTGGCCGTCAACTCGCCTCGGCTCTCGATTATTCCCATAGCAAAGAGCTAGAAGGACAGCCCTTGAAGCACCTCGGCATCAATGCCAGCACGATCTACTTGTGCGAAGAAGAGGGGCAGATGCGCGCCATGCTCACTGAACTCGGTTATACTTCGCTCGTCCATCAGATCGCGCTTGTGACGCACACCTACCAGCGCCTATGGGAGCAGATGGTTCAGCGCGCAGGCCATATCGGCATGCTGAGCGAGAGCATTCTGCAGTCCTACGCCTTCCTCGCACCCGAGCAGAAGGGACTTGTCGACCATCCAGTTGATGCGCGTGCAGACACCTATGCGTTTGGCGTGCTCTTGAACTATCTTCTTACAGGCCACTACCCAGAAGGCGCATTCGATCTGCCTGCCGAGTGGGAGGGCATTTTACGCCCCTGCTTGCAGCACGATCCGGAAAAGCGTCCGCTTGAACTTCTTCCTCTCTTTGGTCTCGTGCGCACACAAAGCCCAAAACCGCAACTCAAGCCACAGAAGATCGCGCGGCCTGAATATGACCCCGATCCGGGCGCCATCTTCCAGACAGACACCACGATCGGCAAATATACTCCTAAAGATTCTGAGGTCAAAGAACTCGAGCCCCTGCTCACTGAAATGATTGTTGTCGAAGGGGGCGGCTTCCTACGCGGCAGCTTAAATGGCGCGCGCGACGAGATGCCCCGCCATGCGATCCAGCTCAGCTCTTTTGCGATCGACATCCATCCTGTGACGAACGAGCAGTTTGTGCGCTTTTTAGAAGCGATGGGGGGAGAAAAGGATTTCAACAACAACGACATCATCCGCCTGCGCGATTCCCGCATCAAACGCCACGGCGGCAGACTCACCATAGAATCGGGCTACTCCAAGCATCCCGTGGTCGGAGTGACCTATTACGGCGCTCTTGCCTATGCATCATGGGTCGGCAAGCGCCTTCCTACAGAGGCAGAGTGGGAGATCGCAGCTCTTGGTGGCAGCGAGGGGGCTCAATACCCCACCGGTTCATCGATCGAACGCACCCAAGCCAACTTTTTTAGTTCCGACACGACAGCGGTTATGAGCTATCCCCCCAATGAGTATGGCCTATTCGATATGGCGGGCAACGTCTATGAGTGGTGTCAAGACTGGTATGGGTATAACTACTACGAGACCTCCATCCAAGAGCCCGACAACCCAAAAGGGCCGCCTCAAGGGGTCTACCGCGTCCTACGCGGCGGCTGCTGGAAGAGCCTAAAAGAGGACTTACGCTGCGCCCACCGCCACCGCAATAACCCAGGCATTATGAATGGAACTTATGGGTTCCGCTGTGTCGCAGATGTACTTTAAAAGAGTTGTTTAGTAAAATAAAGGGGTGAAATTATTACTTTCTAAGCCGCGCGGATTTTGTGCAGGCGTAGTACGAGCGATTGAATGTGTCGAAAAAGCCCTAGAACTGTGGGGCGCACCGATCTATGTGAAGCATGAGATCGTGCATAATCGCCACGTCGTCGATGACCTGAAAAGTAAGGGCGCGATTTTCATCGAGGAGATCGATGAGGTGCCGATCGGTGCAAAGCTGATCTATTCCGCCCATGGTGTTTCACCGGCAGTTCGCACCCAAGCTCAAACCCGCAACCTCTTTGAAATCGATGCCACCTGCGGCCTTGTGACGAAAGTCCACTCCGCCGTTAAACGCTATGCGCAGAAAGGCTATCGCATCATCCTCATCGGCCATCGCAATCACGTCGAAATCATCGGAACGGCAGGGGAAGCCCCGGAAGCCACAACGATTGTCGAAAATACAAGCGACGTCGAAAAGCTCTTTTTTCCTCCCGATCAGCCCCTCTTTTATACCACGCAAACGACCTTAAGCCTCGACGACGTTAAAGAGATTACCGAAGCTCTTCTAAAAAAATACCCGCATATCGAAACCCTTCCCAGCTCGTCGATCTGCTATGCGACAACTAATCGCCAGCTCGCTCTTCGTTCCATTGCTGAAGAGACGCAGCTCGTCCTTGTGATAGGGGATAAGACGAGTTCTAATTCCAATCGCCTGCGCGAAGTCGCAGAAAAGCGCGGGATACCCGCCTATCTCATCAATAGCGCAGAGGAGATCAATCCATTCTGGTTAAACAATGTGCGAGTGATCGGTCTTACAGCCGGGGCCTCAACCCCCGAGACGATTGTGGAGCGCTGTATCGAGCGGCTAAAAGCTCTTGGCGTGACTAGTGTAGAAGAAGTCATCTACACAGAAGAAAATGTCGTTTTTCAACTTCCCAAACAGGTGCAAGAGGCGTATGCATAAAATGGTGCTGACCCTAGTAGGGCTTCTATTTTTGACACAGCCGCTACTCTCAAGCGAGCTATGGAAGTGCAAAAGCTGCGGGCTTGGATACCCGCATAGTCAGAAAGTGTGTTTGAACAAAGAGTGCGAACTCTACAAGCAACCTCGGAAGAAGTAAGTTCTTATTCCCATTCGAATTCAAAGTAAATCTGCTGATTTACGTGTTTAGGATGTTTATCTTTCACGTAGGCCACTAATTCTGTATAGGGTTTGCCCGTTTTTTGACTGAGCATTTTGAGAAATGCAATGAAGTTGACTCCTGCTTTTCGGGAATTCATTCCTGTAAATGCCAACTCTATTATTGTTTCTCCATTAATCTTAAAATCTTCAACAGGTGTGCGATCGACGATATACTGAATAAGTTCCATGTTTTCAGAATATAAGGCATTGAAAAGTGTTCCGATGCGCATTCCAAGATTATTCCAATCTATTAAGTTATTATCGAAGAGCCATTTAATGGCTGTAAAGTCCCCTTGAGGCCCTAATTGCCTTGCAAAAGGGGTATCTGGCGTTAAAGGATATGATTTTAAAATAGAAGCAAGAGGATAATAATTGTGCCAAAAACAGCCGCATAAAATCTTTGCGCGGGTTGATGGAGAGAGCCTTTCAATGATCCGTTCTTTAAGAGCAGGTGTCTCCATTAATGCATCAAAGCCAAATGCAGGATCCTGTTCGATGAGTCCGCATACTTTATGAACGAAAGCTTCCGTTTGGTCGTTATTAGCCTTTAGCTGATAGAGAGCTTGGTATTTCTCTTCACTCCCTCTGCAATCGCCGAGTTTACGCTGTTCTTGTGTCGCGCGCTCGTCAAAGACTGAGAAGCGTGTATCAAAGTGTTGTTTATGCGAAACTGTAAGGATGTTTGTAGTCATATTATTTTCCTTTAAATGATTATGGATAGTGACAATTTTAATATATATCGAACTTGTTTTCAATGTTTTATTATTCTTGGAATAAGCTCATTTCATCCCACAAAGTCGGATTCCATTCTCTTTGCATCTCTTGTGTGATAGTACCAAGACGGGTCTCAAGATTCTGATTTTTAACAGTTGAAACGACATGCAAAATCATAGTAAAAATTCTTTTTGCGTCTTTGCCCTTTAAAGTTTTGAAGGCTATTTCTGTAACGGCAGGATTTAAAAAAAACGGTTGGCCTAAACGGCAACATATTTCTTGAATTGTTGCCAAATCTTGTGAATAAAAAGCTTGGCGTAAAGCCTCTAAGCGCACTTCTTGGGAGTCCCAAAGGATAAGGTTCTTTTTGAAGAGATAGTCAATGACCCCGGTTTTCCCTTTTTGGCAGAAGTAATATAAAACGGTTGGGGCTAGTTTTTCTGAAAAGAGATTCGCTACGTCAAATGCTTCATTTTGCAGGGCTTGCGTTAAGATACGCCTTTTCAAGTAGGGATCGAAGCTGCTGATAAATTTAATGGCTTCAAGAGGATTCATCAAATGGTAGGCGCGAAGGGCGTCAACGGCGAAATCGGGATCGTGTATGATTTCGCCCATCAGCACACCTTTAGAAAGGTGACCAAGGGAGTCTTGAAAGAGACTGCCGATAATTATCTGTTTAGATAAGAAATTATCTTGGCTTCCAGAAGAAGGTGCTCGGACATCTTTTTTTTTGTCACTTGCACTACTTGCACTCGAAAGACAATCATAATTGGTTATTGATCTAATAATTCCCATAACAAACCTTGTTGTAATATTATAATATAACTACTGGTTTTGTGTCTGTTCATTTATTGGCTAATAACTAAAATTTTAAGTTTGCGCGGAAGAGCGATTTGAGCTATTAAAATAACGGATGGCGGATCGTCAGAATAAAATTTAAATCGAACATAGGCTCAAAAGAACCAGAAAATCGACTGAAACTCTTTTGTGAGATAGGTTCTTCTACTCCCATTCGAGTTCGAAGTTTATCTTCCGATTTACATGGCTAGGAAATTTGTCTTTCATATAGGTCACTAGGGCGTTTTTGAGGAAAGCAATGAAATTAACTCCCTATCATCAATTCTTCCCACAGAACGGGATTTAATTCTTTTGGCATCTCTTGTGTGATGGCGCTTAGGCGAGTAGGAAGATTCTCATTTTTCAGTGCTGTGACGATGCGTAAAATCAGCGTAAAATTTTCTTTTGCATCTACGCCTTTTAAGGTCTTAAAGGCTATTTCAGTAACGCTAGGAGTCAAAAAATCACTTTTAGATAGGCGGTAAGTGATTTCTTTAATCATTCTCTGCTCTTGCGAGTAAAAGGCTTGGCGTAAAGCTTCTAAACGCACTTCTTGAGAGGCCCAAGAGACAAGTTTCCGTTTAAAAAGGTATTCAACAACTTGAGTGTCTCCTTTTTGACAAAAATAATATAAAACACTGGGGTCTAATTTTTCGGAAAAAAGATCCGCTACTTCAAGTGCATCATCTAGAAGCGCTTGAGTTAAGATACGGCTTTTTAGAGAGGGCGTTAAATTTTTAATATACTCTGCTGTTGAGAGAGGGTGCATTAAATGGATTGTGCGAAGAACGCTTACAGTGAAATCTAGATCGTGTGTGGTTTCGGCTATAGAAACAACTGCTAGCGCACCTTGATCTTGCAGGATAAAATTAATGAATTCTTTTTTGGTTGAAAAATCACTTTTATTACCACTCAAGGGTGTCGTTGCATTCTCTTTTGTGCTGCTAGCATTATTTCCGCAAGAAAAGCAGTCGTAATTATCTGTTGAACGAATAATAACCATTATAAACCTATTCGAGATATTATAATAAAACACTAATTTTATGTCTGTCTTTTTAAGAGCCCTATGCCTGAGGACAAATAAAATTTAAGTTTGCAGGGAAGGGCGATTTGAGCTATTTAAAATAGTTTATGGCAGATCGTCAAAGTAGTCATATCGCCCAATTAGAAAAGGGAGCGATGAAGCGCAAGTTAGGCGTATTCGATCTCTTTGCGGTGGGGTATGGGGACCTCGGCTCGTCGATCTATTACGCATTGGGGATTACAGCCTTATTTGCGCTTGGAGCGACTCCGATTGCCCTTGGCTTGGCAGGCATCGTTTTTATTTGTACCGCTCTGACCTATGCAGAGATGACGGCTGCTTTCAAAGATTCAGGTGGATCAGCTAGTTTTGCCCGCCACGCCTTTAATGACCTCATTTCGTTTGTTGCGGGATGGGGACTCCTGCTCGATTATATTGTCACGATCGCCATCTCGATCTTTGCGATCGCCCCCTATTTGGCCTTCATGTTTGCCGGGTTTAAGGATACTTCAATCCATCTCGGCTTTTCGATTGGACTGATTGGCCTGCTTTTTCTTCTCAATCTTTTAGGAGTGAAGCATTCGACGCGCATCAGTCTGTTTCTCACAGCGGTGACTCTGATCACGCAAGTGATCATCATCATCATCGGTTTTTTTAGTGAGTTCAGTTTAAGCGATGTCTTAAGCCATATGCGCATCAACGTGCCCAATAATACCTGGTCTCCGACCTGGGCGGAGTTTTGGAAAGGAACCGCGATGGCGATGGTGGCCTATACGGGCATCGAGTCTATTGCCCAGCTCGGTTCTGAGACGAGGCAGCCGGTCAAAACGCTGCCGCGCGCCGTTGTCATGGTGATGTTCGTCTTGATCGCGATGTACTTGGGGATCTCGTTTGTCGCGCTCTCTGCGGTAACGCCACAAGAACTTTCCACGACGTATATCGACGATCCTTTGGCGGGGATTGTGAGAGGGCTTCCCTTTGGCAGTGAATTCTTGCGCCCTTGGATCGGCCTATTGGCGGCGGCTCTCTTGTTTGTCGCAGGCAATGCAGGACTTATCGGTGCGTCGCGCCTTTCATTTAACATGGGTGAGTACTACCAGCTCCCGCGCTTTTTTTCACGGACCAGTGCCAAATTCCGCACTCCGGTAATTGCTCTTGCGATTTTTGCAGTGTTGGCGTCGCTGATTCTGCTCTGGAGTCGCGCTACTCTCCACTTCTTAGCAGACCTTTATAATTTCGGGGCGATGATCGCCTTTTTCTCTGCACACGTCTCCCTGATTGCACTCCGCATCAAGAAGCCTCATCTCAAGCGCCCTTTCCGCGCTCCGCTCAACATTCCATTTGGGAAATATTCCATTCCACTTACCGCTGTTCTCGGTGCCTTTGCGACTTTTGCGGTGTGGGTGCTTGTCGTGATCACCAAGAAAGAGGGGCGCTATTTGGGGATGCTCTGGATGGCGGGTGGTCTGGCTATGTACTTGATCTACCGCAGGAAAAAGCGCATCGCACCGGCCGGACAGCTGACGATTGAGAAAATCAAGGTCCCCGAATACAAGCCCGTCCCTGTGAAGCACATTCTGATGCCGCTTAAAACCAATGCTTCGATCGAGATGATCCAATTTGCGTGCGAAATCGCCAAGTTCCATGGCGCGCGCCTCATGGCCGTCCATATCATCGAAATACCCTATTCGATTCCGCTCGATGCGCCCTTCCCCTCAGGCGTTTTAACGGCGCACGGGATTCTGCAGCGCGCTGAGGCTATCGCCCGCGAAATCAATGTCGAAATCGATACGCTCATGCTGCGCGCTCGAGAAATCGATGAAGCCGTTCTGCAGCTACTTGCTGATGGACCCTACGATCTTCTCGTAGTTGGTGCAGATAAAAATCAAAAAGGACCGCAAACTACGCTCGGCACTGTTTCTGAGCGCATTGTGCGCGGCGCCACTTGCCGCATCCTCATCTGCGCCAAATAAAAAAAGAATAACAGGATATTAGGATGGTCAGGATGATTTTTCATCCTGACTATCCTAATATCCTGTTATTTCCTCTTTTTCTACGGACACGGGCACGTTTTGTTCTATTAGAGGTTGGGAAGCGTAGTGGCAGGCGGCGTGGTGGCCAGGAGAGATTTCGCGCATGAGGGGTTTTACTTCATGGCAGTGAGCGGTTGCTTTGGGGCAGCGCGATGCGAAGGGGCATCCCTTCAAGATTTCAAAAGGACTAGGAATCTCACCGGAAAGGACAATGCGGCGGCGCTTTTTCTCGATTTGCGGGTCGGGTATGGGGATGGCGGAAAGCAGGGCCTGGGTGTAGGGATGTAGAGGGGAGTGGTAGAGCTCTTCGGCTTCTGCGCATTCGACGATTTCTCCTCGGTAGAGGACAGCAACGCGGTTGGAGAGGTATTTGACGATGCGCAGATCGTGTGCGATGAAAAGATAGGTGAGTCCCATCTCTTGTTGCAGCTTTTTGAGGAGGTTGATGATCTGAGCTTGGACGGATACGTCGAGGGCGGAGACCGGTTCATCGCAGATGACAAAGCGTGGACCTGCGGCTAGTGCGCGCGCAATCCCGATGCGCTGGCGCTGTCCGCCGCTAAATTCGTGAGGAAAGCGATTGCCCATGGATGGGGATAGGCCCACGAGATGGAGCAGCTCCTCAATCCGCTTTTCTCTCTGTTGTTTCGATGCTCCTTGAATCGCAAGGGGTTCGCCGATGATATCGGCTGCTGTCATGCGCGGATTGAGGGAGGAGTAGGGATCCTGGAAAATAAGGCTTGTCTGGCTGCGGAATGCGCGCAGGTCTTTACCGCGCAGTAGGCTAACTTCTTTGCCCTCATAGCGGATCGAGCCTGATGTGGGGGGAGTGAGGCCGATCAAGCATTTGCCCAGGGTCGATTTGCCGCAGCCGCTTTCACCGACAAGGCCGAGCGTTTCGCCTTCGTAGATGTCAAAAGAGACATCGGTCAGCGCGCGGACCTGCTCTTTTCCGCTCGGAAAGTTCTTGGTTAAGTTTCTAATTTCAAACAGACGCTTTTTCATAGGGGCGGGATCTTCCAGCACGATGCGTAGTGTTTTTCACTCTTTGGAACAAGGCGAGGGTCCTGCAAGGCGCAGATTTTCATAGCAAGCGGGCAGCGTTCGCAAAAACTACAGCCGATGGACTGCTCTGACGGATAAGGCGGAGTCCCTTCAATGGGAATGAGAGGGTCGTCTTTGTGCATATCGAGGCGCGGAATCGACTGGAGAAGGCCACGCGTGTAAGGGTGAAGAGGGTCTGCAAAGAGCGCTTCGACGCTTGCAGCCTCTACAATTCTGCCTCCATACATGACAAGGACGCGGTCGCAAAAACCGGCGACAACGCTCAAATCATGGGTAATGAGAAGGATGCTGGTGCCGAGCTTTTCCTGGATCTGTTTCATCAGCTCTAATATCTGGGCCTGGATGGTGACATCGAGAGCAGTAGTGGGCTCGTCGGCGATGATGAGGCGGGGGTGGGCCGCCAGGGCGATGGCAATCATCACGCGCTGGCGCATGCCGCCGCTTAAAGTGTGGGGATACTCTTCAAAGCGCGTGCGCGCTTGTGCTATACCGACGAGTTCTAAGAGTTCAATGGCGCGCTCGCGTGCCTGTGGTGGGGTGAATTCGGGGCAGTGGCGCAAGATGCACTCGACTATCTGCCTGCCGATTTTCATGGTGGGATTGAGGGCAGTGGTTGGATCTTGAAAAATCATGCCCACTTCTTTCCCTCTGACCTTCTGCAGCTCTTTATCGCTAAGAGAGAGGAGGTCTTTGCCGAGGTACACGGCTTCTCCTGCAATCAGGGCGGAATGAGAGGGGAGAAGTTTAAGAAGTGCTTTGACCATGGCGCTCTTACCAGATCCCGATTCGCCAACAATCCCGAGGATTTCTCCTTCGTAGACATTAAAAGAAACATTGCGGACAGCAGGTATCCGCTTGTTGTGCGAGCTGAAATGGACGGAGAGATTGCGCACGGCAAGGAGGGGCTGTTTCATAAGCGCAACCTCGGGTCGAAGGCATCGCGGAGGGCATCTCCCAGCAAATTAAAGCTGAGCATGGTGAGGCTAATGAAACCGGCGGGGAAGAAGAGCCTCCACGGATAGTAGCGCAAGGCGGGAAGGCCGTCGCTCGCCATCGTGCCCCAGCTGGCGATGGGCGCTTGAACGCCAAGACCGAGAAAGCTCAAGAAAGCCTCTGCAAAAATCGCCGTAGGAACGGTGAGTGTCATGGTCACGATGATCTGTCCCATAGCATTGGGAATGAGGTGGCGTCTCATTAAACGGAAGCGCGAGGCTCCCAAGGATTCCGCTGCTTTCACGAAGTCGAGCTCTTTGAGCTGCAGAATCTGGCCGCGCACTATGCGCGCCATGCCGATCCAGCCGGTGATGGTTAAGGCGAGCAGGATCGTCGTGATGCCCGAGCCGATGATCACCATGAGCAGAATGACGACGAGGAGGTAGGGGATGGAATAGAGGACATCGCAGAGGCGCATCATCGTTTCTTCGGTTTTACCTCCGACAAGAGCGGCAAATGCTCCATAAAGCACACCGATGGCCAGGTCGATGAGAGAAGCTGTAATGCCGACGAACAGGGAGATTCTAGCGCCCCACCAGACGCGTGTGAACAGGTCTCTTCCCAATTCATCTGTTCCGAACCAGAATTGAAGGCTGGGGGGCTGGTTCTTGAGGTGGAGATAGGTTTCATAGTAGGTATAGGGAGTGAGAAGAGGTCCAACGATTGCCAAAACGAGAAGGAGCAGCAGCATGATGAGGCCTACCATCCCCAAACGGTTAGACTTTAGGCGGCTCCAGCTGTCCTTCCAATAGCTGTAGGATGCACTGGGTCCCGTGTCAGTAAAAGAGAGGTTGCTCTTATCGAGTGGATCAAAAAGATCGTTCATGCTCTCACCCTCTTGTCTGATCGCTGAATGCGCGGGTCGATAAGCGTGTAGAGGAACTCGCTTGCGAATACACAAAGGAGGAGCAGGGCGCTATAAAAAACCGTTGTCCCCATGATTACTGTATAGTCGCGGTTGGTGATGCTCATCACGAACCACTGGCCGAGGCCGGGAATGCCGAAGATTTTTTCCACTGCAAAACTGCCGGTGAGTACGGCTGTCGCCAGAGGTCCTAAATAAGTGACAATAGGCAGAAGAGCGTTGCGGAGGGCGTGGCGGAAAATAATCTCAAATTTGCTGAGCCCCTTAGCTTTTGCGGTTAAGATGTAGTCCTGCTGCAGAATCTCCACTAGACCCGAACGCATGAGTCTTGCGATAAACGCGGTCGGTAGAGCGGCAAGCGCAAGCGCGGGCAGGATCGTGTGGGCAAAAGACCCCCAGCGCGCAACAGGAAGGAGATCCCACTGCATCGCAAAAAGGTATTGCAGAAAGGTAGCGAGGATAAAGCTGGGAACCGAAATCCCCAGTACGGCGAGGATCATGACGAGGTTGTCTTGCCATTTCATATGCTTGAGTGCTGCGATGCTTCCCGCAATCGTGCCAAGCCCAAAAGCGAGCAGAAGCGCTTCAGCGCCCAAGATGAAGGAAACAGGAAACCCTTCTGTAATAATCTCGGTGACGCTCCGTCCCTGATATTTGAAGGAGGGACCCAGGTCAAAGGTGGCAATACCCTTTAGGTAGTGGCCATACTGCACATACCAGGGCTGATCTAACCCATAATGCTTGTACATCGCTTTTAGAATCTCTTCAGGCACGGCCTTCTCTTCAGTAAAAGGGTCGCCGGGAATGATATGCATGAGGACAAACGTCATCGTAGCTACTAGGAAGAGAGAGGTCAGGAGAATAAAAAACTTCTTACACAGATAAGAGATCATTTAACGATTATCCAAGTAGGCAAATTTGAAGTTAGCTTCATTGAGCTCAGAGAGCTGGACAGATTTCACGTAGGGCTGCTTGACGTAGGTTCCGGTGTAGTAATAAATCGGAGCAATGGGCATTTCATCGATAAAGATCTTTTCTGCCGAGCGTAATAGCGCTTCGCGTTTCACCATGTTTGTCGTTTGATTGGCTTCTTCGAGAAGCTCATTAAATCGGGGATTGCTCCAGCCGGAAAAGTTGCTGCCGCCCTTCTCATTGCGATAGAGATCGAGGAACGTCAGCGGATCGTTGAAACTCGCCACACCGCCCATACGTGCGACATGGAAGTTTTTATTGTTTAAATCGTCGTAAAAGGTCTCCCATTTCACGTTGTTGAGCTCGACGCGCACGCCTAAGGCGCGGTACCACTGATCTTGAATAGCCTGGGCGATTTTATGGTGGGTCGGAGCGTTGTTATAGGTGAGAGTAATGGTGGGAAGCGTGTCTCTTGTATATCCCTGCTCTTGGAGGCCTAGCTCGAAAAGCCGCCGTGCTTCTTCGACCGCGTTATCATCGAAGAAGGGCTCGGAGATATCCCAAATGGTAGGAGGGACGAGGCTGGTAGCGGGCTGCTGCTTCGATTGGATGATGTTTTCTGTGATCTCCCGGCGGTTGATAGCGAGAGTAAAGGCTTTGCGCAGATTGAGGTTGTTAAACGGCTCTTGCTGGACATTGAAAATGTAGTAATACGTGCCAGAAATCGGATAGGTGTGCAGCCGGTCTTGCTGTGCGAGAGCCTGCGCGGCATCAGGAGGCAGGTTGGAAAGGGGATTGCCCGCCCAATCGACCTCGCCGACTTCAAACATGTTCAGCGCTGTAGTTTCATCGTGGATGATCGAGAGACGGATCTCTTGGATGGAAACGGCATCCTTGTCCCAATAGGCGTTGTTCTTCTTGAGAACGAGATCCTGGTGGCGGTGCCATTTCACCAGCTTAAAAGGGCCGTTGCCGACAAAATGCTTGGGATTTTCCGCCCAATCGGGATGCGCCCCTGCGATATGCTGCGGCACGGGCAGAAACGAGTGGGAAGCGATCAGATCGAGGAAATAGGGGACCGGGTGTTCGAGTTCGACGCGTAATTTCCAGTCTGTCAATGCCTGCACTCCCACCTCTTCAGTCGAGCAGAGGCCTTCCTTGGCTTTGGCGCCATTCTTTAGGATGAAAAGTTCGCTTGCAAAGGGGGAGTTGAAGTTGGGCGAGAGGATCGTTTTCCATGTTTTTTCAAAGTCGCTCGCTTTGATCGGAGCTCCATCCCACCAGTAGGCAGAGCGCAAATAAAATGTATATACCCGGCCGCCATCGGAGATCTTGACCTTTTCGGCGAGGGCAAGCTGGGGACCCTCGCCTTGGACCCGGCGCATCAGGCCTTCAAAACACATGCGGATGACGGCGACAGAGGAGGTGTCAGTGGCTCTGCGCGCATCGAGTGTCGGTGGTTCTGTATGGATGGCAAGGCGTAAGGAGTGGCCTTTTTCCTTATGAGGAGGGGCCTTTTTGCACCCCATGAAAATGATTAGGATAAGGATTAAAAAATTCATTTAGGTACATATATTACGCCTTTCCCAATTTTTTACCCATCTGGTATTATGATCGCATGAAAAATTTTCTCCGAAAGGGCAACAAAATTCATTTTACCAGTTTGGGCTGCGCACGCAACTTGGTCGATACAGAAATCATGCTGGGCATCGTCCTAAAAGCAGGATACGAAGCGACAAGCCAGATTGAAGAAGCCGATTATCTCGTCATCAACACCTGCGGCTTTCTCGCCTCTGCACGCCAAGAGTCGTGCGATACGATTGAAGAGATTCTCTCGGGTAAAAAAAATAGTGCTAAAGTCGTCGTGACCGGCTGTATGGTGCAGAACCACAGCAGCGTCATCAAGGATAAATTTCCCGCCGTCCACTACCTGCTCGGTTCGGGGGATGTGGAGAATATCCTCAAAGCGATCGAGGCGGAAGATGCAGGGGAGTCGATCACTTCTGCCCGCAGCTACCTGCAGTGGGGCGAAGTTCCACGACAGATCGCGACACCGCGCCACTATGCCTATTTAAAGATTGCCGAAGGCTGCGCTAAGCGCTGCAGCTTCTGCATCATCCCTTCAATTAAAGGACCTCTCAAGAGCAAATCCCATGAACAGGTGACCAAAGAATTCCGCGCTCTCTTAAGCCAGCAGGTACGTGAGGTAATCATGATTGCCCAGGACCTCGGTGATTTTGGCAAAGAGCGCAAAGAAAAAGACGGCCTCGAATCTCTCCTAAAAGAAATGCTGCAAGTTCCCGGCGACTATTGGCTCAGACTTCTCTATCTCTACCCGGACGAGATCACTCCAGGGCTGATTGAGATCATGGCCAGCGATGCGCGCATCTGCCGCTACCTCGACATGCCCATCCAACACATCAGCGACCCGATTTTGAAGCGCATGCGCCGTAAAACGAACAAGGAAGCGATTCTAAACACCATCACCCAGCTGCGCGCAGCCATCCCCGAAGTCGTGATCCGCACAAGCCTCATGGTGGGCTTCCCCGGAGAGACGGACAAGCAGTTCGAAGAGATGTATGAGTTCATTCACACCCATCCGCTCGACAATATCGGTATCTTCAAGTTCTCATCCGAGGAGGGTGCTCATGCGGCAACACTCCCCGATCACGTTGCGGAAGATGTCAAAGAAGCGCGCTACCATCGTCTGATGCAGGCTCAACTCAAAATCGTGCGCGAACGCAATAGCGCCTACATCGGTAAGCGCCTGCAGGTGCTTTTAGAGGGCTACCATCCCGATTCACCCTATCTCATGCGCGGCAGATTTTATGGCCAGTGCCCTGAAATCGACGGCCAGGTCATCATCAATGATGCCCGCGAGGCGAAGAGCTTTGGAACGCTGCACGAGGTGGAGATCACCGACTGCATGGATTACGACCTCATTGGCAGGATCGTGAAACCGCTAGGGGAGCGCGCAAAAGCTAAAGCGCGTCTAGCCCTTGCTTAAACAAATAATCCTCAAAGAGGGAAAAGAAAAGTCTCTCGTACGTCGTCACCCCTGGATCTTTTCAGGGGCCATCGAGTCTTTCCCTGCTATCGAACCGGGTGAAATCCTCTCCGTCCTATCTTCTAAAGGCGCATTTCTCGCTCAAGCCTATTTTCATCCTGAAAACACGATTGCCGGCCGTGTGCTGGCTTTTCACGAGGGGAATATCGAAGAGGAGCTGACCCTGCGCGTCGTAGAGGCAGAGCTTCTGCGCTCGCAGCTCTTTGACCGCAAGACGACCAATGCCTATCGCCTGATCAACGCCGAAGCCGATGGCCTGCCAGGCCTCATCGTCGACAATTACAATGGCCATCTGGCTATCCAGATCAGCACCTATGGCATGGAGCGCCTAAAACCGCTCATCATCTCTATCCTGATCAAAGTGATCCAGCCGCGCAGCATCTATGAAAAATCCCTCTCTCCCAGCCGCCTTCAAGAGGGACTCAAGGAGTCTCACGGCCTGATCTATGGCGAAGAGCGCGATCAGATTGATATTATCGAAAATGGCATCCCCTTTGTCGTCTCTATCAAGTTGGGCCAAAAAACCGGCTTTTTCCTCGATCAACGCGAAATGCGCCAGAAAATCGCCTCCCTTGCGAAGAATAAAAAAGTTCTCAATTGCTTCTCCTATACAGGCGCATTTTCGATCTACGCCCTAAAAGGCGGCGCGACCCACGTGACGAGCATCGATACATGTCCTCAAGCCTGTGCATTTGCGGAGCAGAACACCCAATTAAACGGCCTTACTCATCACAAGGTGATTCGCGAGGACGTTTTCGCTTATCTTCAGCGAGAACCTCTAGATTTTGACCTTATAATCCTCGATCCTCCAGCTTTCACCAAGAGGCGCAAAAACCTGCAAGCCGCGCTCAACGGATACCGGCAGCTCAATGCCATGACCTTGCGCAAGATGCCTCCTCGTTCGATCCTGCTCACCTGTTCCTGTTCCGCGCACGTGGATGAAGAGCTTTTTCAACAAACTCTTTTCCATGCCGCCTGTGAAGCGCAGCGGTCGGTCAGGATCATTGGGCGCCACATACAGGCATCCGATCATCCCGTATCTCTCTACCACCCGGAGGGGAGCTATCTTAAGAGCCTCTTGCTCTTTGTTGAGTAGAAATATACAATCGCCACAAAAAAAGGAGCTTTATGCTGTCATACAATGAAATTGAAAAAATGCTGGGTGAAAAAGCCCAAAGCCTGCTCGGCCACATCTGTAAAACTGTCCCGAAAGAGCGGCTCCACATCCCCAGTCCAGATTGGGTCGATCGCATTTTTTCTCCCTCTGACCGCAACATCCGCGTTCTTTGCAACATGCAGAGGATGCTGAACCACGGCCGTCTAGCGGGAACAGGCTACATCTCCATTCTCCCCGTCGACCAGGGCATTGAGCACACTGCAGGCGCCTCCTTTGCTAAAAATATCGACTACTTCGATCCGGAAAATATCATTAAACTCGCAATCGAAGGCGGCTGTAGCGCCGTAGCTTCCACTCTCGGCGTGCTCGGCATGACAGCGCGCAAATATGCGCACAAAATCCCTTATCTCCTGAAATTTAACCACAACGAACTCCTCCGCTACCCCAACATCCACGACCAGATCATGTTTGGATCGATCAAACAGGCCTACGAGATGGGTTGCGCTGCAGTGGGTGCGACGATCTACTTCGGCTCCGAAGAGTCGCGTCGTCAGATTGTAGAAGTGAGCAAAGCCTTTGAAATGGCACACGAGCTCGGCATGGTGACAGTCCTATGGTGCTACCTGCGCAATCCAGCCTTCACCACTCCAGATAAAGACTACCATCTAGCTGCCGACCTCACGGGCCAGGGCAACCACCTCGGCGTGACAATTGAAGCGGATATCATTAAACAGAAGCTTCCTGAAAACAATGGCGGCTTTAAAGCGCTCAAATTCGGCAAGCAGACAGAAGCGATGTACAATCAGCTCTGCAGCGATCACCCGATCGACCTCACCAGATACCAGGTCATCAATGATTACATGGGACGAGCTGGCCTCATCAACTCAGGCGGTGCATCAGGCTCAAACGACCTCGGAGAAGCTGTAGAAACAGCTGTCATCAACAAGCGCGCGGGGGGGATGGGGCTGATTTGCGGCCGCAAAGCCTTCCAGCGTCCGATGAAAGATGGCGTGCAGCTCTTAAACGCAATCCAAGACGTCTATCTCTGCAAGCAAGTCACAATCGCATAAAGAAAAAATAACAGGATATTAGGATGAACAGGATGATGAAAATCATCCTGTATATCCTGTCATCTTGTTATTTATTTTTGCGCTTAAAATGTAAGTGAGTTACAATCTCTCCTTGTGAAAAGGCCGCTTAAGATTCCTGACGTAGTGATTAGACTCACACGAGGAACCAAATAGTCTATGGAAAAAAAAGTAGTAAAGCGTTTTGTATATGAGGGGTTAGGCTTTCCTATTGTTTTAATGGATGTTTGCCTCGCAAAAAAAAGAGGCAATTGGACTCCTGCGATCGATTACAATAAGCTGCAAAAACATGTTCTTTTGGCTTTGAGCCACAAGCCATTTCCTCTTACAGGGAGTGAAGTCCATTTTATTCGTGTTTATTTTGAATTGACTCTCGAACATTTTGGGAAACAACTAGGTGTGACGCATGTTGCGGTTTTGAATTGGGAAAAATCTCAAGACAAGCCAGCAAAAATTAACCCAACCACCGAGCTGTTTCTTCGACTGCTGATTCTTGAAAAGTTGAAAATGAATAATCAGGTTTTTCGAGACACTTTCCGTGAGTTCGATATAGAAGGCATTATTAAAGAATACAAGTCTGCCTCGTCAAAAGGCAAACGGCCTGTCACTCTGCCAGGGGCTGAAGTGGCCAGGCGTTCTTATGTCCGCCCTTAACCTAAAATCTCGTCAAAGAGCTCTAAGACAGGTTCGACGAGCAGATCATCGATCTGTTCGCCTATTGTCTGAAGCGTGAGCGAACCTTGTGCGTTTCTTGTGAGAGGGGCGCGCGTCACTGGAGGGGCATAACTGTTTAGGATCGTTGTAGTCGATTGGTTCGACTGAGTGGGTGTTGCAGGGTTCCAGTACCAGTAGCCGGTGCTGTAGCCGCGCTGTCCTGCGAATTTCGAGATATCGGCAATATTGTAGGCCTTAGCGTCGGTGTCGTCGATCCCCACGGTAATTTGCGAAGGATCCATTCCATAGTTCTGTTTCGCCCACGCTGCCCAACCGTCCAGCCAGCCCTCTTCATCTTGAAGGGTGTTGTAGTAGGACATGATATAGAGGCGGTCTAGAGAGCCTGCTGCGGTATCCAAGATGTTTTTAACTTCAGCTTGCCAGGGATAGTTGGGCCCAAAGCCTGCATTGGTGCAGAGGCTGGTTTGGAGCGAAGGATCGATGGCTTTGAACGCTTTAATGAGTGTGCCAATAAGAGATTGTTGCTGCGGTTTATTTTGCTCTTCATAGTCAAAGTCGATACCTACTACGCCATGTGTATGGCAAAAATCGACGAGTCCTTGAGCAAAAGCTTGGACGTTATCAGGGGTTACGAGATCCCAGCAGTTGTCATAGCTTCCGCCGCCACCGCCAATCGATATTTTCACGGGGATCGGGGGCTGATGGTTTTGGCACGCTTTGACAAATGCATCGAGCTTATCTAGAGTCATATTGCCGAATCCATTGACCGTCGGCTGGCCATTTACAATTGCAAGAGTGCCGACGAACAGATTCACCATGTTGACGCCCTCTGGTATTGTGAAGTCCCAAGAAGTCCAATCGACATACCAGCAGGCGTGTTCGATTTTTCCGGGAGTAGGGGTCGGGCGAATATCGGCTTGAACGGCTTGAATCGCATTATTGACAATGGTCAGATCGCTGTTCACTTGTCCCATGATGCCATTTTGGAAGGATTGAAGCTGGTTACTTATATTCTGGAGCACGCCCAGAATGATCGACGCTTTTTTTAGATCATCAAAGGTGGGATTTTGGAGAGAGGCCAGGGCAACGAGCTTGTCGAGGATGCCGCCCGGAAGCATTGCACTGCGCATTTGGGATTGGAAACTCGCTAACCCCGGTGATGCTGCGGCTATGTCTGTCTGGAGACTAATGAGAGTGGATAGTGCTATATTGAGGTCGCTTTGCGCCTTATCGCGCTTTGGCCCGGGAGTCATCGCGTTGATCTGTTGTTGCAAATTGTTGAGAGAGGCTTGAAGAGCAGGTACGCTGTTTAGGGCGTCTTGATCTTGATTTAGCGTTGGCATGAGGGTAGAAAGTAAGCCTTGAGCTGCGGTGAAATCGGCCTGGATTTGCTGATAAATAGGGGAGCCTCCATGGCCCATCGCATCGTTATAGGCGCTTGTTACCCTAGCTTCGATGGCTGCGCAATCTTTCTCAAAGCTTGCTAAGGTGGCGTTCGAATCGCTATAATCTTTTTGGTAAATAGGTCCTAGAGCTTGTTGAGAACTGAGAAGAGTGGCGCGGTCCTGTTGGACGTTGGGCTGGATCCACTTATCATGGGGTAGGCTATCGATATCACCTATTTTGCTGTTAATATCGTTATAGTAAGTTAGGTATTGTTGATAGATTTTGGCTGCATCCGGACTATTGCTTACCGACATATTATCTCCTTATTAAAGTATTAAGTTTACAACAAAAATTTATTAAATTCAAATAAAATGTATTGCTGGAAATGCGGAATCAAATTAGATTTAATTGGAAAAGTTTCATTTAGAGCGAGTTGCGATAAATGTACGGCAGATTTGCACTGCTGCCGCAATTGCAAGTTTTACATGCCGGGCAAGCCGAATGACTGTTTAGTGCCTGGAACTGAGTGGGTTGCAGATCGCGAAAAGGCGAATCTATGCGAAGACTTTGCCATTCTAGGCAAACCCCCTGGGCCAAAGGATGATAGCACCAAAAAGCGCTTTGAAGACCTCTTTAATTGAATTATAGTATATTTTATATTATAATTATCAATTATGAATAGTATATTATCATTTTGGAATAATGTCCTAAGTTTAGGAGATGTTGTAAATCAATCCAAACAAGCGGTTGTAGCTCTAAAAGAGGCGACTCCAGAGAACAAAGAGCGCATCTGCGCAAAAAATCTATTTAACACCCTACAAGCTGAAAAATCGGATTACGAGTCCTTCAATCTCTCCAACGTCAATCGTCTAGATTATGGAAGTTCTTCACTTTATCTCGAAGAAATGAGATCTGCGGCATTTCAACTTTTAGATGAAGGCGTCGACGAAACTGAAAAAGCAATAGTGGAAAAGTGGTTGAAAGAAACAGAGTTAACTCAGGATATTCTCTGGATTTTTGACCATTATCGCAGTCGGATTTCTCTTGTTCCTCAAAAGGTTCTTGCAGGAAAGAACCCAGTTTCAAGTTGGCTTCCCCAAAAAATGCTGAGTTTATTTTCTCCTGGGTCTAGCATAATCAGTCTCATCTCGGAAAGGATTGTCCAAGCTGTACAGAAGCTCGAAGCTGGTTCGTTTGTTGTCATTCCAGGTGGAACTTTTGCTCACGAAACATTTTATGTCCTTGAAAAGGATGAGAAAGGCGCATTTCAACTCTATTATTTAGACCCTAAAACCTTTCCTCAACAAGTCGAACTCAAAAATTCAGATGATTTGTCGCATCCCTTATATTGGCAAAATCTGATTAGTTCGAAATTTACAATCAAAGACAAATTATTTAAAAAATATGAAGGTACCCGCAAAATTCTCTATTTTCTTGGACAACAGCAAGGGGAATCTTGTTTTGCTCATTCGCAATGGGCTTTTTTTAGATTTGCTTTGGTGCATCAAGCTAACGATTTGAAGGGCGCATTCAGTCATGCCAAAAACTTAGAATTCCAAATCAAAAGAAGAATGATTAACAATATGCATTGCAAGGATCAAGACTTAGATTTTTTTGCACACTACAGGTTAGAGCAAGAAAAGCTTCAGGTTGATCTACTCAGCAACTCTACTCTTTTTGAAAAGTTATCTAAGATCACCGAATCTTGCTTGCGCTCAGCTCATATGAATTCTGAAGTTAGAGGTAATTTGGAGACGATAGAAGAGTTTAAAAAAGAGATGCCATCAGAGATGTTTGATATTCCTCTTAGTTATAGAGTAAGCATATTATTTCAGATTGCAGTTTCGGCGTTTTCTACATTTGAAAAGCCGGAGGAATGGCTTGGCTCGGAGTTCGAAATAATTGCCCATGCTGCTTTGATAGTTAAAGAATCTAAGCAAAAAAAGAAAGTAGCTGGCCTTCAAACCATGGACTATTTATTGAGCCAAAGAGGATATTATCGATGCATCCGCGCTCTTCTTTCATTGAGCGCATGCATTCCATTTTCTTTCCTTTCTAGGCCAATTAACTCTAGGTTAGTATCATTAGGGACCCCAGAATACTTAAGAACCAATCATGGATTCGACTCGATTCTAGACAATAGTGATGATGTGCGCGTTTTTGAAGCTCGAGTTATGGGGTTAATAGAGGTCTATCCATTTCTCAGTATTGTGTATCAGCACAATGTACTCATGAACATAAAAGGCTTCCTTTATAGCGCGAAAGAAAGATATGGGAATGACGCCGATTGGCCTAAGATCCTAAACAATATTGCTGCGAAGCTTCAAGAGTCCGGTCTTGAAGTCTAAATAAAAAACTTTAACAGCTGCTTGATCGGGTCGTCTTCCTTGCGGATGCGCACCTTGTGAGACTTCTCTTTTTCCTCATCTTCTTCTTTACTGCTCGTTTTCTGCTGCTTGTCCCAAGGGAAGGGGCGTTTGGCTGCCGGGGCATGGCTGTCTTTGTCAGGCAGGGTGGCGAGCTTGCCTACGAGCTCTCCGACGATGGCGCCGGGGAGGCCCCCGCCGAGGGCGCCTGCTAGATTGCTCTTCTGCCAAAGAAGTAGAGCGGTGATTTTGGCCGTGGCCTTACCCGTGTCGAGTTTTACATTGTTTAGCGGCCCTGTCATGGGCAGTTGCAGCACGTAATCGCTCTTTAGATCTTTGATTCCAAATGCTTTTTTCAAACACTGCGCAGTGAGTCCTAGGACCATATCGACGCGCTCTTTGATCAGATCTACCCTGCCCCAAGTGCAGACTTCTAGGGAGTTGTCGACGAGGATCTCGGTGCGCTCGATGTCGACGATGCCGCGCATGATGTGCAGGTCGATCGGCGTGAACCAGAGTTTGAGCTCTTTGCTCTTGCTAAGCGAGGATTTGAGCAGGCCGAGTGTGACGTTCAAGTTGCCTGCATTAGCTGCGGTGACCTGTCCCAATTCGATCCGCGCTTTAGGGATGGAGAGCTGGGCTGGATTGTAGGGGAAAAGAGGGATAGAGACGCCTTCTGCGGGAATTTCGAGGGTAAGGGGGGCTTCTGCGCGCAAATCGGAGAGAAGGAGAGGGTTGGTCTCTTCGAAAAGCAGCGCGGCAAGAGCTGGGGTCAGGTGAGCTTGTGCATGGAGCGGTTCGCTGAGCTGCAGAATACCTTGTTTGATGGAGCCTTTTGCTGAGAGGCGCGCTTTAGGGGAGTGCAGAGAGAGGGAAAGCGGACCACTCGCATTTTGTAGGGAGAGCGTGGCTTCTAGAGCGACAGATGTGCCGAAAAGATTGGTCAGTTGGAGATCCTGCTGCATGGCGAGAGTGGTGATCAGGTTGAGGAAGACGGGCGGAAATTTTTGCGCTTTGAGGCTGATATCCAGTTCGCGCTCGGTGCGCACGAGGCTGCACTCCAAGATCCCCTTGGAATGGCCCGTCACCGCATCAGCTTGGAGGCGCGCTTCAATGGTGCTTAAGTCGGGTTCCAAACGCGCCTTCATCTGCAGATTATCCAACGATCCGACATTCGCGAGCATGACCTGGTCGAGATGCGCTTCTGTCTCCAGCGGGCTGACGAGTTTCCCGTCGGTTACAGTAATAGGCGAAAGAGTACAGTGCAATACGGCTGGCTCTTCGATGCGTATTGAAGAGGGGAGATCGCTCTGTGTGACTGTGTAGTCTATGGTTGAAGAGCTTTTCAGTTTAAGGGTTGTATCTTGCCAGGCGCCTTTGAGCGAAGCTTTGAGCTTGGGGCTTGTGACATCGAGGGAGATGTCTTGAAGCGATTTGACGCTGAGAGTGCCTAGGAGATCTTCAAGAGCAATCTGCTTCAATAAGACTCTGTCGCAAGCGAGATCGGCAGTCAAGGATAGCGAGGCCCAGTTTTCGTTTAAAGGGAGGGAAAGGGTGTTTAGCGTGCCTTCTAGAGGAGCAAGCGAGGCCACTTCAAAAGGAGGAGGCGCGTAGCGCACCGATGCGGCCTGCTTTAGTGTGAGGGTATCGTTTTCGATGGTGAAGAGCGCGTCTGTGATGTTGAAAGTGGGCGTTGCAAGGGTGAGGAGGATGGTGCGCTCTTTGACGCGCGCCTGGCCGTTCGCATTGCTTCCCTTTAGAGAGAGGTGGAGTTCATCGGAAAGATCGCTGGTCGTTATGGTGAGCAGAGGATTTTTCACTCCGTAGGCTTCGGAAAGAGCGACGCTGCCGCGTCCGCTCAAGTGGGCAAAATCGAGTTCGCTCTCATTAAGGGGAACGGAGAAAGCATCCAGCCTGACTGTTGCGCGTGTACCTGCAGCGATTCCTGGAAGGATTCCAGGTAGGTCAAGAGCGATTTGCACGGGGTTTTGCAGGGTGAGCTGTTCTTTTTCGAGCTGCATGTCGATATCGGCGGAGAGACGCTGCCCGCGCGCCTTTAGGTGGAGCAGGTGCGATTCCGCTTCAGTTTGTATATTCAAATCCAGGTTGAGGGTAGAACCGAGGGAAGTGAGGAGAGCGCCGGAGAGTCGAGGAGCATAGAGAGCAAGGAGCTGATCGACTGCAAGCAGGGGAAAATTATTCATCGTTAGCTGCGCACTCAGACGTGGATGAGAAGGCTCGAGATTTTCCAAGTCGAGAGCAAGATTGAACTGTCCCTGGAGATCCTGCTGGCGCGCGCTGCCGACTGCTTGGATGTGGATGGGTAGGGTAGTGGGTGGAATTAAAATCTCTACATTGACCTGATCGAGATAGACGGGTGCCATCTGCTGCCGCTCGATTTTGAAGGCGGCATCGCTGAGGGTAAAGCTCCCTTTCAGGCAGGTGGGGCAGTGGCGGAAACTAAAGGCGATGAGTTGGAAGAGGCTGCTGGATGTCTTCACCTCGGCAGCCGTGCCGCTTAAGCCCCGCTCGGCGTCGTTTAAACGGAGCTGATTCACTTCTTGTGGTCCAAGCCAGCTCAGAGATAGGGAGGAGGCGGCTATTTCCATTTTCAGGCTGCGTTCTAAAAGTCGAATGACGAAGGCGTTTCCTGCTCTGGTAGAAGCCAGTGTAGGCAAAAGAGCGATGATGATCAGGATGAGCACTAGGAAAATAGGAAGAAAAAGGCGTTTACGCCCTTTCTTTGGCTTCATAGCGGGCATAGTGCAAGATTCCACAGATGGTTTTAGCGTCGATCAGCTGGTGCGTATCGATGAGTTTTAAGGCGTCTTCAAGAGAGATTTCAACGAGATCGATCGATTCATGGTCATCCTGAGGAAGGGGATTGTGCGTGAGCATCCGCGCCAGATAGAGGTGCAGGTATTCGTTGCAAAAGCCGGGGGCTGAGTAGAAGCCGCCGAGAGAAATGAGTTCGCCGGGGTGAAAGCCCGTTTCTTCCTGGAGTTCGCGTCTGGCGCAGAAGAGAGGGTCTTCGCCCTTTTCCAGCACGCCTGCAGGGAGTTCAAGTGTGATCTTGCCAATGGCTCTACGCCACTGCTTGACGAGTAGCAAATTGCCAGCGGAGTTGATAGGAACTATGGCGACCGCTCCCGGATGCGTGACAAAATCCCAGCGCACGGGAGGATGGCCCTTAAAATGCATGATATCGCTGCGCAGGGCGATGATGCGCCCTTTGTAGATCCACTCACTCTCACAGCGGGTCTCTGATTCGAGTTGCCGCTGCTTTTCTGAATTATTATCCATTTGTATCGATGGTATACACTTTGATCTGCTCTTTACGACCAGGTAGGGCCATGGAGCCGAGGTCTTGGAATTTGAAGGCTTGCTTGCACCCTAGATAGGTCGTTTCGCTCAGTAGGATAGGCACTTTGAGGATTTTTGTCGCCTGTTCTAGACGAGCAGCCACGTTGACGGCATCGCCGATCGCGGTGTATTCGGTCCGTTTCTCCGAGCCGATATTGCCGACGACGGCTTCGCCCGTATGGATGCCGATCCCCATCTGGATGCGCGGTTTGTTCTCTTTGGACCATTTTTCGCAGAGTTCGTCAAGTTTCTTCTGCATCTCAATGCCTGCCGATACAGCATGCACCTCTTGAGCCATATCGTCGAGAGGAGCGCCAAACTCCGCCATGATCCCGTCGCCAATAAATTTATCGAGGGTTCCATAGTGGGCAAAGATCACTTCGATCATTTTTTCAAAATATTCGTTAAGCAGATTGACCACTGCTTCGGGAGGCATGCTTTCGGCGAGCTGCGTAAACTGGCGGATATCGGAGAAGAGGAGGGTCACTTTACGCCTTTCACCCTCGAGTTTCAGCGGAGTTTCCGAGCGCAGGATCTTTTCAAGAATGTGCTGGGAGACGTAGCGTGCAAAATTCGTTTTTAGGCGATCGCGCTCTTGCAAGCCTTTACCCATCTGGTTGACGAGCTCGGCGAGATTGCCAAATTCGTCCTTGGTGTGGAGAGTGGCTTTAGCTTGTAGATTGCCTTTTCCGATCTCATTGACTGTGGTGCAGAGGACGTCTAGAGAATGCGTGACGCGCTTGGAGAGAAAAAAAGCGATCCCTAAAGCGAGTACGATGGCAGAAGCAAAGCCCCATGCGCCGAATTTGAAGACTTCGAGGAGGCGGCGGTTGATGTCTGCCGCATTGAGGTCGACGCCAAGCGTCGCGACATATTTCCCTTCGCGGTCTTTAATAGGGGCATAGGCGCTGAGCCAGACGCCCCACTGGTCGGCTACTGGAAAGGGATCCATCACATAGCGATTGAGATTCGTAGCGATTAGGCGCGCATCGCTATCGTCGTAAACCTGGCCGGGGACAAAGGGTTCGTCCTGGGCCGCAACCCCCCAACGGAGAGTCATCGGATCTTTGGGATCGGGGTAGAGGGTATACATGTCCACGACATAGATATCGTCGCGCCGGTTGGCATTGGCGACGGTCCGGAGGACATCGCGTGCTTTGATATAAGCAGGAGCATCGAGAGCGACACCCTGTTTTATAGGGCCAAAAAGCTCCGGTTCTAAAAGCGTAGAAGCGGTTGCGACGATTGATTCAGATCTACTGCCCAAGAGGTCGTAGACGAGCTTTTCCGATTCGCTCGAAAAGATGACGAGCCCTAAGGTGATGCTCGCGACGGAGATCGCCATCAGGGAAAGGTAGAGCTTAGTACGGTACTTCATTAAAGCTCACTCTAATGAGACCGCACCTTTTATTCAACAGTGACGGACTTCGCTAAATTGCGCGGCTGGTCGATGTCGTTGCCGCGCTCGGCAGCGATATAGTAAGCAAGGAGCTGACAGGCAACGCTGTAGGGGATGCTCGAGAGAGGATCGCAGAGCGAGGGCAGATAGAGCACATCGTCGACGATCTTATCAATCTGCTCGGCGCCTTCTGGTGCCAGAGCGAGTACGACGCCTTCGCGCGCCTTGACTTCCATCAGGTTGCTGAGAAACTTCTCATAGGTCCTCTGGTTGCCGCTCATGCCGATAATCGCGCACTGGGCGTCGACAAGGGCGATCGGTCCGTGTTTGAGCTCACCGGCGGGGTAGCCAGAGGCGGAGATATAGGAGATTTCTTTTAATTTGAGCGCGCCTTCGAGACTCGCGGGAACCATGTAGTTACGGCCGATGAAGAAGAACTTGTCAAATGCAGCATATTTTTTTGCTAGCCTTTGGATCTGGCGGTGCTGGTCGAGCACATCTTGTACCGCTCCAGGCAGGCGCGCCACTTCGTTTAAAAACTGCTGGCCCTCTTCTTTGCTGACGTGGCGCAGGCGCCCCATCAGGAGGCCGAAAAGCATAAGAACGGTGACCTGGCTGGTAAAGGCCTTGGTGGAGCAGACGCTGACTTCCGGGCCTGCGCGCAGCAGAATCGTCGCATCAGCCTCGCGCGTGAGGGCGGAAGAGGGGACGTTGCAGACTGCGAGGACTTTTGCGCCCTTGCTCTTCACCTCGCGCACGGCGGCGAGCGTGTCGAGCGTTTCGCCCGACTGAGAAATGGCGATGACGAGCGTATTGGGGGAGATAATCGGGTTTTTGTAGCGAAACTCCGAGGCGATTTCCGCTTGGGAGGGGATGCGCGCCATCTCTTCGAGAAGCATTGCAGCAAGGCACCCGGCATGCCACGAGCTGCCGCAGCCGATGATCAGGATGCGCTCGACGCTCAAAAGCTCTTGTGTCGTCAAGGTGAGATGCTCGAACTCAACGGAGCCAAAATCCTGGATAATACGGTTGTGGAAGGCGCTCTGGATCGATTCTGGCTGCTCAAAGATCTCCTTGAGCATGTAGTGTTCGTAGCCCTTCTTGGAGATTTCCACAGTGTCTAGTTCCAGCTGTTCAGGTGTCTTCTCGATCTGCATACGGCTCTGATCGAAGACTTCGATATGGTCGCGATAGACGGCGGCGACTTCTCCATCTTTGAGGAAGTAGATGTCGAGGTCGGAGCGGTTGAATGCATAGGGATCGGAAGAGACAAACGCCTCTTTATCCTTAACGGAGAGTCCAACGACTAGGGGATTGACGCGCGCGGTGGCGATGATGCAGTCGGGATGCTCGCGGTGGATGAGGGCAATTCCCCAAAATCCTTGCATGAGCCCGAGAGCGTGCTGGACCGCTTCGACGAGGTCGCCTTTGTAGAAGTGGGCGATCAGCTGCACGATCACTTCTGTGTCGGTATCCGATTTAAAGGAGACGCCGCGGCTGCGCAGCATATCGCGCAGGGAGTTGTGATTTTCTAAAATGCCATTATGGACGATAGCGATATCGCCCTTCTGGTCGAAGTGGGGGTGGGTGTTTTCACGCGAAACTTTGCCATGAGTGGCCCATCGCGTATGCGCAATGGCCGTCTCCATGGGGAGGATCTTATTTTCCAGCATCTTTTCCAAGCTGCTCAGCTTGCCGATCTCTTTAAAGCAGTAGAGATTCCCGTCTGAGACGCCGGCGATGCCGGCAGAGTCGTAGCCGCGGTATTCCAGGCGCTTCAAGCCCTTTAAACAGCTACCGATGGAGTTTTTTCCGATATGACCAAATATTCCGCACATGAATTGAACTATATCAGGAAAAGTGCGATAAAAAAATTAAAATATTTTCTAATGGGAGAGGCCATGCGCGCCAAAACAGTCAAAGAGACAGCAGTCGATCAGCATACCTATAAAATTTTTCCTAACGATCTCAACTCCTACGATACCGTTTTTGGGGGGCTGATCATGGCAACTCTCGACCGCATTGCCCTTGTTGTCGCGGAGCGCCACAGCGAATACACCTGTGTGACCGCTTCGGTCGATTCGATGCACTTTCTGAACCCCGCGGGCAGGGGAGATATCCTGCTGTTTAGCGCAGCCTGCAACCGGGCGTGGCGCTCCTCGATGGAGATCGGGGTAAAGGTGGAGGCGGAGAATTACAAAACCCGCGAAAAACGCCACATCCTTTCGGCCTATTTCACCTTTGTCGCCCTCGATGATCATAAAAAACCGGTCGAAGTGCCGCAGGTCATCCCTGAGACCCCCATAGAAATCCGCCGCTTTGAGGAGGCCGAGTTCCGCCGTGAAAGGCGCAAATCGACTGCCCAACAGTTAAAAGAACATCGTGCGAAAAGAGATAATCCTATATAATATTTCCTGTTAAAGGAATATTATGGCGATCTATTCAGGTTTTTTATTATTAATAAATGAATTAACCCAGGTGTCTTTTGAGGCAGCTGTTGATTTTAAACAGGTCGAGCAGCTCTCAGTCGAAGATGAGAAGGTCGTAGAAGTCATCATGAGCTCCTACTTTCTGCATCCTCATGTGCCAGGGAAAGAGAAGCTTTGCAATCATTTAAAAGAGATCTGCGGGCCCACAAAATGGCAATCACTCTTTAAAAGCATGGTAAGTCAGGCGTTTGAGAGGACTATTGGATTCAGTTCCGAGAACCTGGCGATGAAAAAGGCGTGTACGACGAATCTCTGCCATACCGCTAAAATGCTTCAGGATGCTTATGGCATAAAAATCGAATACTATCATCTCGATCTCTCTACAGAAGCAGACGGTCCAGAAACACTCGCCTTTCTGATCTCTAAGCATGCTCCTACTCTAAAGGAGCAAGAGTGGCTTTTATCAGTGAGTTGTTTGCATGGCAAAATTGCGATTGTGGATTATTTATGCAGGACTTTTCCCCACCTTGCGATCGACAAAGTGTTTGATAACCTTTGGAGCCCCCTGCACACCGCTTGCCATCACGACCAGCTAGAGCTAGTCAAATGGCTGACAGGTGCAATCAAGAAAAAATATCCAGACAACTGGAAAGAAATCATGCAAAAACCTGTGAAAAATACTACTCTTATGGAAGCCACGAAGTATAGTCCACGGATTGCGGCTTACTTTAAATCCATTTTTTAGCGACAAGCGTCATAAATAGGGGAATTTCCGCTCGGCTGGCATCTTCCATCTTGGCGGCGCCCCCTTCGCTCTTCTTGTCCGAACACCACTCTTCGATCTTTTCAATCGCACACCCCGCTTCAAAAAGGAAGCGCGCATAGTCGCAGAGGGGGTGGTGAAACGACCAGGTTTCTGCCGGCTTTTTATCGACATAGGTCTGGATCGGGATTTTCAGCGGAGTCATATAGCGATCGACGCGTCTATAGCGCCACTTCTTCTCTTTGTCCACGCCCCAGCTCGATTGGCGCGGGATGCGGAAGTGAGGATGGTTAATCACAATAAACATGCGTCCACCTGGTTGCAGCCGAGCACTCGCATGGGCAAGCACCTTGCTGCACTCCGGCATGTTCTGCAGTGAGAGAATTAAAGCAATGTGCGTGAAGGTCTCTTTCAGGGGCAGAGGTTTCGTCGCATCGGCCACCAGAAACTTATGTAGAGGATTTGAGCTGCGTTTTTGGGCGGAAGAGATAAGAGATTTAGAGCTGTCGACTCCTACATAAGAGACATGAGGAGGGATGACACGCGCGAGAATTCCCTGACCGCATCCGATATCCAGAACGTGCGATTCTTTGGAGAGCTGCATGAGGCGCAGGACGCCCGGGAGGATGATTTTTTGATGGTAGTAGAGGCCTTTTTCACCAACGGCCTGGTCATACCAGCCGGACGCCTCTTCCCATGAAGAATTAGATTGTTTTGCCATAGAGCTTTGTGTATACACATCAAGAATATGGGTTATGATTTAAATAAGAAAGTTAAAGATTTTGTTTTGCCGATTCGGACGGTCCTGCAGATCGATCAGACGGTGGAAGAGGCGGCAAACACGATCCGTTCCCACGGGATCGCTGAAAAAATTTTTTATTTTTATGTCGTTGACCAGCAAAGACGTCTTAAAGGGGTTGTATCAGCACGACATTTGCTCTTAAGCCCTCCAAACCATCGCATTGAATCGATCATGGAAAACGCCGTCGTTTCCATCCCCGCCTCTCAGACCCTGCGCCAGGCAATGGAAAAGCTCTCGACCCATCATCTTCTTGCGCTCCCTGTGGTAGATGAGGAAGGTCTGCTACTCGGCATCGTCGATATCCAGCTCTACCTGGAAGAAGCCATTGATATGTCCAAAGCGCGCTCTTCTAACGCCGATGTTTTTCAAATCTTAGGTTTCAAGATCGAAGAGGGCAAAACCCGTTCGGTATGGTCCACCTATAAAAATCGCATGCCATGGCTCTTTTGCAATATGCTGGGCGGGATTGCGTGTGCCATTATCTCACACCACTATGCACTCGTGCTGGGGGAAGTGCTGCTGCTAGCCTTCTTTATCCCGCTTGTCTTGACTTTAAGCGAGTCGATTTCGATGCAGTCGATGACCAATAGCCTACATCTCCTGCAGCGCGACAAAGCGACCTTCAGAACGATTCTGCAGAGGATGGCATTGGAATGGAAGCTGGTCTCTCCGATCGCTCTGACCTGCGGGGCGATCATTGGAGCGGTTTCGCTTTTTTGGGGCGATGGCCTTCCGCCGGCATTTGTCATTGGAGTGGGGATCTTAATTTCGGTGACTTTATCGGGAACCATTGGGGCGATCATTCCCCTTTGTCTGCATGCAGCTAAGCTAGATCCAAGAGTGGCAGCAGGGCCTGTTGTCCTCATGGCTGTCGACATCATCACGACGGCAATCTACCTGTCAATCGCTACTGCTCTGCTTATTTAATATGCGCTTTTTGCGCATGGAGCTCCCTTTCAGAAGAGATTTAGAGAGGGGAGCGTGCTTTTTAACTGTGGGAAGCGGATTTTCCGCATCTTTCAGCTTATCTTTATCCGCGATAGGCAAATGAGGGTAGGAATACATCTTTTTCTAACCTTTTTTTCTTACCTATAGCAGGCTCTAAATAAAAAAACCCAGGAAATTTTCCTGGGTTTTTTCTTGAGGGGCTGACTAGAAACTTACTTTTTTCTTATGCCAAATTGTGCGTTACCACCAACAGGGTTGTTGCTTGATGTTCCGGATGCATTTGCATTTCCCCCGCCAAAGTTTGTATTGCTAGCAAAAGGATTGCTGCTTGATGGTTGCTGGAAGGACGGAGGAATAGAACTTCCACCAAAGGTACTGTTATTTCCTGGTTGGAAGCTTGGAATGTTATGTTTTGGAATGGGAGGTTGTTGCTGCTGTTGTTGCTGTTGCTGGTAAGAGCTGCTAGGTGGAGGATTGCTGCTCGGTCCGCGACCGCTGCCAAATTGGTCATTCCTGCCGCTGTGAACTCTCGATCTATCCCAAGAAGCTGAGCCAAAATGATCATGTTCACTATCGCGGGTTCTCTGTGATTGGGTTCGGCTATAGTCATTATTGTTGTTATTGTAGCTTGGGATGTTCGAATAGCTTCTGCCGCTAGTTGCATAGCTGCTTGAAGAGCTATAGGAAGACACGGGAATAAAGGTGCGGAATACACCGATAATGCGCCAGTGGCCATAGTCGTAAACGACAATAACAGGCACAGCTGAAACGATGATCATATAAGGCAGTAAAGCAGCATGGATGACGGCGGTTGCTATCACTACAAAGCAAGCAAGAGCTACTGCAAGAATTTTTACGGATGTAGAAAAGGCATCTACAACATCATCATCGTCGCAAAAGACGTTGGCTCGATTGATTGTAATAGGGTGTGTAGGTGGGGAAAGACGAGGACCATCAGAAGAAGTTGTCATATTAATAAGCTCCATAGTAGGGTTGATTAGAAAAATGGACTGTAGTACCTCTTCTCAAAGAATATGAGAAGGAGGCGATGCATAAAGGGAGACGGTCGAAGCCGCCTCCACTTGCTTGAGAGCGAGAAATGAGGATAGGTTCCATCGATTTCACGCTCCTGCTTTAGAGTTGTTTCGCGCGGATGAAATGGTTCATAGGCACGTTGATCAGAATGGTGTCATATTCTGAAAAGTACCAGAGCCAGTTGTCATTTTCTGCGATGATGACGGTGTCATCCACTTTCCAGTCGTTAAAGAGGAACCAGTCTTGTTGTGGAATAGCCCAAGAGAGTCTATCGCCCATGCCGTTGATCAGGCTAACTCTGTGGTTGGTGTAGTCGATTCCTGTGACCCAGAAAGTGTGTTGGCCATATTTAATAGGTCCGAGGAAAGGATTGACATCGACAGAAGAGCCTCTGGTGCGGTTGGACAGAGTATAGGAGTAGTCAGAACCCCATACCCAGTTTGATTTTGGAGCGAGGACAACTGTATCACCTGGTCGCCAGGCGCGATCGCCGAGACCGAAGATGACGTAGCTATTTGCTGCATCGAAGCTCCACTCAGAACCGTCTTCCAGTCTGATCATATTGGTGAGGTTGCCCTTGCCATCGCGAGGCCAATCAAGGATAAAATGGTAGATAGCAGGCGAGTAAGAAGCAGTTGTTGCATGCTTTACTTGATCTGATGCCAAAAGAGCCAGATTGCCCATTTCGGCTGGGAACATAGAAGCGAAAGAACTTTGTCTGTTCCAATCGATGGGGATAACTGGTACACCGAGGGTAGAATCGCTTGTTTGGCCAGCTTCTTCTTGAGCTTCTTTCAGTTCTGCTACGCGCTCTTCGACCATCTGGTCGATCTTCTCTTGTGTAAGAGGACGCGAATCGAGTTCGACGTGCTCTTCTGAAGCGACGGGTTGCTCATCAAGAGTAACCGGCAGGATGTGCATTTCAGGTTCTGTTGTTACAACGACTTGCTCTTCATGTACAACTGGAGAAGAGTCGATCAAAGTTTCTTCTTCTGCGGAAAGAGACCCTGACAAAGCCAAAATGGACAGACAGGTAAGAAGGTGTTTGATGCTAATTGCTCTCATATCATTCTCTTTGTTGGAACCCACAGGTGGTTCGGTTCGTACGTTAAGCATCTGCTCCTAAAGCAAATGCCATGCGTAATTTGTCAAAGAGCTTAACAAAGAAAGAAATTAGTTGTAAACGCTTACTTTAAACTGTCGAGGTTGTTGATGAGCGGGTTAATCTCATCCAAGCCCGTACGACGATCCACCTGTTTTCCCTGACTATCGAAAACGAGAATAGTAGGAATCCCGTGGATGTTGTAATCAGTTGCAAGTTCGCTGAGTTCAGAGATATTCACTTTGAAGAACTTGATCTGTCCCTGATATTGACGCGCTTTTTCTTCCAGGATAGGGCCTAGGCGGCGGCATGGACCGCAATAAGGAGAATAGAAGTCGATGATGATCGGCACGGTCGGATTCATGAGTTCTTTGTTGAGGTCATCGATCGAGGTTATTTCTTGCAGGCCTACAGAGACCTTATCTGCGATTTTTAGAGCAACGGCTGAATCCGCTTGAGATTCTTTTACGGGGGCAATAGCTGAGAGATAGCGCTCCGCTTGAAGAGCGGCTTTTGCTCCATCACCAGCAGCGGAAATGGCTTGTTTATAGATCGGGTCGACGATATCGCCAATAGCAAAAATGCCGGGTTTGGAGGTTTGCTGCTGATCCTTGAGAAGAATGAACCCCTTCTCGTCTAGATCGAGCTGGCCTTTAAATAGCTGGGAGTTAGGCGTAGAGCCTATAGCGAGGAAAATGCCGTCGACGGCGAGCTTAGAACTGCGTCCATCTGCTGTTTTAAGAACAAGACCTGTCGCTTTCTTACCATCCCCTTCAACCTCGGTGATTTTGTTATCATAGACGACGCGTACATTGGGTTTGTTAAGGATCTGGTTCTTGCGCAGGACCTCTGTGGTGCGGAAATTCTTAGAGCGTAGCACGATAGTGACTTCTGATGCGATTTTTGAGAGATATTCCGCCTCTAGAATTGCAGAGTCTCCGCCTCCAATAACGGCGACCTTTTTATTTTTAAAGAGCGCTCCATCGCAAACGGCGCAGCTATAGACGCCATGTGTCCAGTAAAGAGACTCTCCGGGCACACCTAGCATGCGGGGAGTCGAGCCCATTGCGATGATGCAGGTAGTGGCTTGAATAGTGCGCGTTTTTTCGGGATTTTTCACAAAGCGCGTGGTGATATGGTAGGGGCGGCTTGAAAAATCGACGCCGATGACCTCTTCATCCAAGAGATTAGTGCCATTAACTTTGGCTTGATTGCGGATCTTCTCAATGAGAGCCATCCCATCGATTTCGAGTTCGCCGGGCCAATTATGCACGTTAGGGGATTGAGCGATCGCTCCTCCGGGGGTCTTTCCTTCAATAACAAGGGAGTGGACGCCTGCGCGCTCTAGATAGATGGCTGAAGTGAGGGCTCCGACCCCGCCGCCAATAATGGCTACAGGATAGACTTCCTCTTGCTGCTCAGCATGCACATGTTTCATAGCGAGAAGAAGGCTGAAAACAAGCAGGGACTTAGACACTTTAGAAAACATGATCACTCCATACCCCCTCTTATAGAGGGGCATCTATAAAACATCAGTATAGCAGTCTGCCTTTCATGAAGCAACCTAGTCGAATCGGAAGAAATTTCATGGTCTGATAATCCCCAATTCATGTTAGGCCGTTTATTTATTATATAATTACCTAATCGCTAGTTAATTAAACTAACGCGAATATTCTAATATCACTAGTTTGACAATTATAATTTTTATATATTACAATGAAGTTATAAATAAGTATGAGTTTCCCTCGAGCGATAGCAAAGAGGGGGCAGAGTTCTTATGTATGTGTGATCATTCTTCACGAAATAAAAAAGGAGGGGGCGGTGACACAAGTATCAAAAGAGGAAAAAAATATGCCTGCACGTGTAATAACTAATTCTTCTCAGGGAAATCCTGCTATAAAGAATCAGAACGGGGGAATCAAAGCTCCTATTATTCAACAGAATGAGCAGATTCAAGCCAAACCTGTCTCGCAAAATTTCCAGGCAATGGCAATACACGATGAGCGTGCTAAACACTACACAGGTGAAGAACGTCTAGATTTGCTTAACACTCAATTACATAGAGTGCGTGAACTGCAAGAAGAAAACGACTACTTACAAAGAGAAGTCATCAATAAAGAAAAAGCAATTCTGAGTACAACCGATCCACTTCCCTTACTTGCTGATATCGAACATAGAAAGACAATGATTGCCCGTAACACAGGTGAAATCGTACAGATTTACAGCAGCAACAAAGAACGTCTTAAACGCGTGAAAGAGCTTGAAGCTCAGAACAGTCAGATCCAAAAAGATATGATTGTGTCGCAAAGCAAATTTATTTCAACAAACAACATGGACGAGCGTACACGCAGTGCGTCAGAGTTCTTTATAATGAAAGCTACTCTGGAGAGAAATCTTCAAGAGATTAGTAATCTTACAAAGAACTAACTAACGATTGCGGTCAAACCCACCATCCGAAAGGACAGGTGGGTTTGATTTTTTTATTGCGTTTTGAATGCAATATCTACAACACCCTGAGGCTCAAACATATCTATAAACTGTTTATACATCTCTGCCTTGTCTTTTCCACTACTCCTCGTCACTAGTATCTCCTGCCCATAGAGGGCAATGTCTTCTACAATACGTTCATGGCGGTAGTAAGCCAGGAGCGTCGGATTAACGCTCACCTTTCCGTAGCCTTCATAGAATAGCTTTTCTTCACGAGGCTTGTTCCACACATTAGCGACCCCGCCGCCGATAAACATAAGGTCTCGTTCTTTTGGCGCCATGATAGGATCATCCCAATCCACTATGTAGATCGTATCATTCCCGCCTATCAATACATTGCCGCCATGAATATCCGAGTGGCATAGCACGCATTGCGGCGATTCCTTCTGTGCCTCTCGGCCCAGCTCTTCGGCACGGTCAACCAGTCTTCGAATTGTCTGTATATTCTCCCTCATAAACTTCAAAAGGCTCAGAGCAATCTCATCTCCGAACGGTTCAGCTTCAATATAAGGGTATAGAGCGCGAACGGCCTCCCGCCATTTAGGAGAATAGGTTTCCCGGCGCACAAGCATTTGGATAGAAGGCGGCACATGGATTTCGTGGACTTGCCTTAGCGCCTTGCCGAGTTTGATCCATTGAGTGTCGCTTAGGAGATGGCTAAATCCATCCTTTCCTTCGACAAAGGGGTACACAATAAGGGTATACTCTCCCATGCGCTGGGTCGGTTGACCCTGAAGCGTCTTTACAGGCGGAATAATCACCTGAATTCCGGCCTGATGCAAGAGCTCCACAACCACCACGCTGATATCGTGATGATGGCCGCGTTTGAGCTTTACGAAATAAGAAGTCCGATCCAGCGCCACAGCTTTATAAACGGATGCGTTCATATCCGCCCCGACAGGAAGAAGTGTGAGCGAAGCCACTTCAATCCCGTAATCTGTATGCAAGCAATTAATAATATTCTGGTCTGAGATCATGGTAAAAATATCATCGACAAATGACCATTTGTCGGCAATCGTCTAGAAAATGCAAACCAAACTTTTGGTTTGCTTCCTGGCGGGAGCCTAATATTCTTTTTTTGCCCAGGATAGGACTCGAACCTACATACCTCGCGGCACCAGAACCTAAATCTGGCGTGTCTACCAATTTCACCACCTGGGCGTGCTAAAAACGTTATCGTGAGAGGAGCTTTTCGTCAACATTTCATTAATTAAAAAATATTTTGCAGTTGGATTGGAAGGCCATAATTTGTTATAATTACACTTTATTTAGGAGTAATTTTATGGCAGCAGCAACTTTAACTATTCCAAACACAATTAGAGCATTTATGTTAACTAGTTGTGGGCCAACATTTAAACCTGATTTAGCCGATAGCGTAAGAGATAAATTGGGCTCTAAAGATTGTACTCCCCAGAATGTCATCGAAGCCTTAAAAGCAGTGAAATCCAAAGCAGATTGGATCTCTTTCATCGCCAGGCCAGTTGTCCTTATCCCATTAGGTATTGCCCTTTTTCCTGCAGGATTTGCCATAAATGCTTTAGGTATCGCTCTCCCTGTTTTAGCTCCTCTTTTTGCTATAATGGCCGTTGCTCTTTGTGCAATGGGCGGCGGAATCCTCGGTTATCTCTTTGACAATTGTATTTTAGGCGATTTTTTAGAAAATTTTCATAATGCCTATGTGCAGCAAAGTGAACTTGCCACTCAGTGGATCAAAACAATTGAGGTACAGCCAAACGCTAAAATTATTATTCAAAATCACGGATTCGAAAAATTATTTAAATAGAATTGAAAATTAGTGTTATTTTAGAATGCTGCTTATGATTTAAGGAGTGTTATGACAACAATTAATATTAACCATGTTCCTGCGCTTTCAGTTCAATTCGCGCCTTGCCTTCCTCGTGTTGACATTGACCTCGCGACGAATTTTTGCGATCGCCTAGGCGAAAAAGAACTCAATAAAGATTCTGCTCTAAAAATTTTGAAAAGCATTAAGTTGGAAGCCGATATCTACAGTTTTGTCGCACAACCTATCGTGCTTATTCCTGCTTCTCTTCTACTCATTGTTGCTGGTGCAGCAATTCCTATGGCAGGTGCGATATTGACCGTTACTGCCCTTTTCCTTCAATGCGTTGGAGTTTTTATGTTCGGTTACTCCGTTGCCGCTGCATATAAAGGTAGTTTGGATAAAATCAGCGAAGCGTATGCCAGCTTAAGCCAAGCTGCTCATAAGGAGATTGAGAAAATTGAAAGCGCTAAAGGTCCTGTCAATTTCAATATCAACAAAGGCTCGTTTTCATTAGATTTACTCGGCTTATTTGGGCTTCAATTTAGCTAGTTTTCCTCAGGAGAATAGACCGGGCTGATCGCAAAGCCCGCTTCTCTGACTGCGAATATCGCATGCGCAATGGGCTCCCATTGAGCATTTTTATCGATTTGCAAAAGCACTTTAACTTTCGAACAGTCTTTGGGAAGTAAGCCGAGTTTCTGCTGTTTATACAGTTCGTGGGTGATAGCTTGAACGTCTCTTAGCAAAAACTCATTAAATTCACTGACCCACTTATACTGTCCTTTGTTATTGATGCTGAGAAGCACGGTGTAACCCGGTTCTGCATGAGAAAGAGAGGGGGTGCCAGCGGGTGTTTCTAATTTTACTGCCTGGATATCTGCGTCATAGAGCACGGTGCGTGTGACTGCCAAAACGGCAAAAATTGCCAAAATCAGAAAGAGAAAATCGACCATTGGAGCCAAGTTGAGGCTCTTTTGGGATTTGAGCTCATCATCGGGAACTAGGCTCGAGCTCATGCATCTCCTCCAGGTAGTTGGGCGCGCGTGTATCGATCAGGGTTGCAAATGTCTGTGCTTCGTTTTCTACGCGAGTCAGGACACGGATGAGGCGATATTTAGCAGTGGAGTGGAGGATCATGGCAATAATCGCCACGATCAGACCTCCGACAGTGGTGCCCACTGCGATGCCGAGTCCGTCAAAAAGGAGAGAAACGCTCTCTATAGAGCGGTTGAGGTCGTAAAAGGCGTAAAAGAGACCAAGAACGGTGCCAAGCAGTCCAATCATAGGAGCGATGATAGCGACATCGTTGAGAAGTCCGATGCGCTGCCAGAAGGAGATGGTGCAACGCTTGCCCTCCGCTTTCATCGTGTCGAGCATCATGCCCATGCCGTGCTTGCGCACGAGAATTCCGGAGGCGAGCATCTTGCAGAAGAAGTGTTTTTCGCGGACACAGATTTCGAGCGCTTCGTCGAACTGGTTGCCGATGAGTTTGCCGCGTAAATCCCTGATCAGATCGGGGGGGAGAAACTCCACTCTGCGCACAGTCACCATGCTATAGAGCCAGACACAGAGGGAAAAGACAGACAGCGCAAAGAGGATAGTGTAGATGATGGGAGAACCGGCGAAGACTTGGCGGAAATCCACTTCAATTTTTGCGGTTGCGGTAGTAGTTTTTTCTTGAATGGAGCTGACGGGACTCGCAGCGACGATCATGTTTTCTTCCTCAGCGAGCTCTTCATCAACAGCTACGGGCAGGGATTCCGGCTCCCATTCCTCTTCATCGATATCGCTGCTATCGGCGTAGACGACCTGCCTAGAAAGGGGGGCGGGAATATCCTCCGCTTCACCTTCTTCATAAATAATCTCTTCTAAGTCCTCTTCTTCAAAATCTTCAGAATATGTAGCCGGGAGCGGGGTTCTGGCCGATCCTAAGACGGCGGTAAGGCTAAAAATTGAAATGAGAAGTAGTTTCATGGGATCACCTTTTGAGCCTATCCGCAAACTCAGCTTCTGTCGATTTTCGGGTTCTTTTGAGCCGATTTTCGATTCAAATCGCAGGGGTAATATCAACACTGCGTATATGACCCCTGCGATTTGAATCGAAAATCGGCCAAAATAATCCCGAAAATCGACGAAGTCTGAGATTACGGATAGGCTCTTATAACGAATTTTTACTCTTTAAGATTTATTCAATCAAGTATAATTGCTTTCCCAGTATGAGACCAAAAGATTTGAAACCGCCCTTTTCTTGGGAGGAGCGCCGTCCGCATATGCAAGATGGCGTGCTCTACATTCCCTCTTTTTATTCTGAGCATGAGAAGTGGAGCTTCCCAGGCTTTGAAACGATTTTTGGGCGCAGTGCACCCGTTTTTGTCGAGTATTGCAGCGGCCATGGCGACTGGGTGATCCAGAAAGCGCTCGCTCAGCCTGACGCCTGTTGGATAGCGGTAGAAAAGCGTTTCGATAGGGTGCGCAGAATCTGGGCCAAAATGCACAACTTTAATGTGCCCAATCTTCTCATCGTCTGTGGTGAGGCTCAAGTTTTTAGCCGCTTCTACTTGCCTGCGCAGTCTGTGGATGGATTTTTCATCAACTTTCCCGATCCCTGGCCGAAAAACAAGCACGCCAAGCACCGCCTGGTACAACAGCCCTTTCTCGATGATCTAATCCGTGCAGGAAAGTCCGGAGCCGAGGTCGCAATCGCAACCGATGATCTGCCCTACGCCCAGCAAGCCGTGGAGGTTTTCCAAACGCCCTGGCAAAGCAGGCTTCCCGCGCCACATTATACGACAGGCGTCGAGAGTTATGGGAGTTCCTGGTTTGAACGGCTGTGGAAAGAGCTGGGAAGAACGATTTACTATTTGCAATTTGTGAAATCATGATTACGTTATATGCAGGTCCCGAGAGTGAATTGAAGTGGGAGATAGAGGGGGATGATGTCTGGTTTCTCGACTTTGGCTTTAATGAGCAGCCCTTTTCTCCCTACGATAGTGCTTTCTATGCCTCGTGCCTTCTCGCTGCAGAAGAGCTAAGCAAGAGATACAAAGAGCGCGCTCCGACGCTTTTTCTCTACCGCGGTCCGCTTAAACTCAATATGCGCCATTCAGAAGAACTCGAAGAGCGTTTTGCGGAATTTACCCCTGCCGATTACGCCCTTTTCTGCATGCAGATATTTTCCGATTTTCTGCATCGCATTTCTGCTGTATTTCCCGACGAATGGCAACTGGTTGTGGAATTTGATGTTTCCGATGAAGAAAACCAAGCTAAAATTGCGCAGCTTCTCTGCAAACGCCGCTTTGAACATATGCGCGTGGATATCATTGGCGCAAAGAAAGCCCTTTTTGATCCTTCACCGCAAGCTATTGTTCTTCCGCTCGATCACCACATCGATTTAGATCAGATCAATCGCCTGATGACTCACGGGGAATTTAAGATCATTCCCGAAGAGAAACTCAACGAAGAGTGGGATGGCGTCGATTGTCTCTATGTGCTTCGGGGGAGTTTAAGTGCGTGGGGGGAAAGAATGCTAAGAGGCTTTGAGGCTGCAGGTGGGAGTATAAAAGAAATCGGAGCAGAGGGATTCGAACCCCCGACCCACTGCTCCCAAAGCAGTTGCGCTAGCCAAACTGCGCTATGCTCCGATTTCGATTAGAAAAGGTACTCTTTCTCCTATTTTTTAAACAAGTTTTTCTTGTCCGGATCGCCTGGTTGTGAATATATTGTGTGCATGGGAAAATTTTTAAACTACGCCGCCACAAAGCGCCTAAAAGAACTTGCAAAACAGCCAATCGACTTCTCCAAAGAGGGGGTGCTCACTCCCGAGCGGATAGGGAAGTTTGCCTTCGATTCTGCTCTTTTTAAACTTTTTTATGGAACCGAGCGCGTCACCCAAGAGGTGATGGAAGCCCTTGCCTCCCTTGCAAAAGAGAGCCAGGCGGCTGAACAGATGGAAGCGATGCAAGCAGGCCTCACTGTCAACAAGATCGACGGGATCGATAGCGAAAACCGCCCCGCGCTCCATACGGCGATGCGCGACTTTTTTGAAGGGCGTATGACCACTCCGGTTGCGATGGAAGCCAGTAGTGCAGCTCTTCAAGAGTTTAAGAAGCTGGAGAAATTCCTCCAAGAAGTCGATCAATTTACAGATCTCGTCCAGATCGGCATCGGTGGTTCCGACTTAGGACCGCGTGCCATCTATTATGCACTCGAGGCCTTCAAGCTGAAGAAGAGACGCGTCCATTTCATTTCTAACGTCGATCCCGACGATGCTGCGGAGGTGCTGGACTCTGTCGATCTTGCACGCACACTCTTCGTCGTCGTTTCCAAATCTGGCACCACACTTGAAACGCTCACCAATGAGGAGTTTGTCAAAGATCGCCTCAAAAAAGCGGGATTAGAGCCGCGGAAGCATCTCGTGGCTGTAACCGGACAGGGAAGTCCCATGGACAACCCTGATAAATATCTGCGCTCCTTCTACATCTGGGATTTTGTCGGTGGGCGCTATTCGGCCACTTCGATGGTAGGCGCTGTGATGCTCGGGTTTGCGCTCGGCATCGACAAGCTGCGCGATTTCCTTAGCGGTGCCAGCCACATGGACAAGCATGCGCTAGAAAAAGATCCGATGCGCAACTTGCCTCTTCTTGCAGCCCTTTTCGGCATCTGGAACCGCAACTTCTTGAATCTCCCGACCTGCGCGATCATTCCCTATTCACAAGCGCTCTTCCGCTTTCCTGCTCACCTGCAACAGCTCGATATGGAGTCAAATGGCAAGCATATCGACAAACAAGGGCAGCAGATCGACTGCGCGACAGGTCCGATCATCTGGGGCGAGCCGGGGACGAATGGCCAGCACTCCTTTTACCAGCTCATCCACCAGGGCACCGATCACATTCCCCTTGAGTTCATCGGTTTTAGAAAAAGCCAGCGCGGGGAAGATTTCACCTTCAAAGGCACCAGCTGCCAACAGAAGCTCATCGCCAACTTGCTTGCGCAATCGATAGGCCTTGCTACGGGGCAGAAGAATGCCAATCCCAACAAGGTATGCATGGGAAACCGCCCCAATAGCGTTCTATTCGCCGATCGGCTCGATCCATTCACCATGGGAGCCCTCCTCGCTTATTACGAGCATAAGGTGGCTTTTCAAGGATTTATTTGGAATATCAACTCCTTTGATCAAGAGGGTGTGCAGCTTGGAAAAATCTTGGCTCTGAAGATCATAGAAGAGATGGAAGGGAAAGCTCCTGGATTTGTCCTTGGCGAGGCCTATCTAAAAGTTATAGATTGATACTTATTAAGTAAAATTGTATAATTATTACATGTCAAATGAAGTAAGTAATTACAATAAAGTTTTTGAAGGTTTTGCCCTTTTTCCTGATAATAGAGCTCTTCCGGGCGATGTTATCCAACGCATTATTCACTATATAGCAACTGATCAAAAAGCCTTTGTATCCTTAGCTCGGACTTGCAAAGTTAACTGGAATATTCTTTCAAAAACAGATGAGTATTTTAATTTAAAAATACCAAGGGTAATTCTGTTTCACAAAGAAACATTTGCAAGCGAATCAGGACGTGCAAGATACCAAAAATTGGCAGCAATCCCATTTGCAACTCAGCCTAGTTTATCTGTTTGTCCGCTCCGCTTTAGTAAAGAGACACAGTTCTCTGTTTCAGACGGACGAATTCATGCTTTTGATGGCCAAAAATACACAGTTTTTGATCTGAAGGGAAATCCTCTTTTAGAAAGGGAAGTTTTTACGCAGCCTACTGATGCAGCAGGAGGATTTTCCCTACTGACAGATACTCTGATTAGGATAACTACAGGCCAGGGGCAGAGCTATTTTTATCATTCACTCAACGAAGTGATCTATTCTCAGTTCGGGCGGTGTGTTGGTTTTGATCCCTCAAGTGGATGTGTTGCAATTCGTAACCTTGATGAAGTAGTTGATGCAATAACAGGAAATCTATTGCTTCAGAACATCGAGAACTTCTCAGTGGGGCGCAACTGTCTTTACTGTTCAGGTTGGAATAATGCAGCCTTTGCATTCTCCAATGGAGCAATGAAAGGTCCTATCTTTCTACAAATTCCCTTACAAATTCCCGAAATAGTGAAGAAGATTGGTTATTTTTCCGATAAATTCGTGGCTTTATCCACATTTAATGATAAAGATAAATCCCTAGAAGTTTTTTGTTGTAATTCTCAAGGAGAATTATTGTTTAACAGAACTTTAATAAGTTTGTTTGAGCCTGATGATTATTATGTGCACGGCGACTCTATTATCTTTACGAGGAACTGTTATAACGGCTCAAATCCCGTCTGGGGATTTTCTTTAAAAACAGGCGAACCGCTTAAAATGACATTGCCCCTGCACAGCAGAACCTCAGCTCTTGCAAAATGGATCCTAGACACTTACGATAATGTGCGGACAAAACCTGTAATAAGAACGATTCTGAATAAAGCTTGGGATCTATTCCACACCCAAGTGCCCTTGCCACTCAATTTTAGTACTTTTAAATGTCTTGGTGTTGCAGATGGCAAGATCGCGATTGCAGAGCAAGTGACAACTCCCCAAGGTAGTGAGTACCAAGTCGTAAAAATTTACGACTTTACCAATGTACCACCTCCGATGTAAATAAAGTGCGCCTCAAAAGCCTCTTCGTGAGGCGAGGTGAGGAAGACTTGGGCTCCCTGGGGAAGCGCCCCCCGAAACTTCTCTTTGCGCTCGGCGTCTAGATGAACGCCAAAATCATCGATCTGCATCAGCGGGGGATATCCCGTGTTTCTTTGCAAAATCTGCCACTCTGCCAACTTTAAAGCAGCGACGAGTGTGCGGCGCTGACCCTGGCTGGCGCGCTCTTTAGCCGCCGACTCTCCGAGTGAGAAAATCAGGTCGTCGCGGTGCGGTCCGCTGCGCGTGATTCCCATTTCTTTGTCTTTGGCAAGGCCCTCCTGCCAGCTTTTTAAAAGCAGATCTTCGTGTTCCACATGGCTCTCGTAATGACAGCGCACGTCGTCTTCTCCATTAGAGAGGTGGTGTGCGGTTTTGGTCAGCATTTCGGAGAGCGCGGCGATAGTCTCTCTGCGCATGCGCATGATGAGGGCGCCGGATTCTGCCATTAGCTCTTCCCAGGGCTCCAGCGGCGCATTGATATGCTTCTTTAAGATCGCATTGCGCTGCTTCATCGCCTGGTAATAGCGCACAAGCTGCTGCAGGTAGGCGGGGCTCGATTGGGCTATGTGCATATCGAGGAAGCGGCGGCGCAGCGCGGGGATGCCTGTGATCAGGGCGCTATCTTCGGGCTGGTAGAGGACGGAGGGAAGGAAGCCGATGAGCGGTCCAAAGCGATCGTAGGATTTACCGCTTAGCTCGATCTTTTTCGCTTTCCCATCGTACGTCAGGGTCAGCGTCTGTTCGACCTCATCTTTTAGGATCACGGCTCTGATCGCGAAGCTACTCGCTCCTGAGCGGATTAGATCGGAGAGGTGAGGGGTACGAAAAGAGCGTCCCAGCGATAGCAGCGAGAGCGCCTCGAGCAAATTTGTCTTGCCTTGCGCGTTGCTGCCGACGATCCAGTTGATCCCGGGGACAAATTCAACGTGTGCCTCTTCGTAGTTGCGAAAATCCCTCAAGTCGAGGCTTTTTATTTGGATCATGCTTCCACAAGTCGCATCGGCATGATCACGAACTGCGCCTGCGACGAATCGGTGACGAGTCCGGGACTGAACGGCTCGGTCACGCTGAAATTCACCACTTCATCCTTGCTGTGGCGGAGCACGTCGAGGAAGCAGTGGGGATTAAAGGCGATGTCGAGCTTGGGACCGCTGTAATTAACGGGCATATTCACCTTGCCCTCGCCGATCTCGCCGCTGATTGCAGAGAGGTGGAGGAGACCTTCGGTGAAGGAGAAGCGGACGGCGCTGCTCTGTTCTGAAGTAAAGAGGGCGACCTGGCGCAGCAGGGCGATGAGCTCTTCGCGGTGCAGCTTGAGGGTGCTGGGCTGTTTTGCGGGGATGACGCGTGCAAAGTCGGGATATTGGCCGGTGAGCAATTTGGAGATGATCGTCACGGCTCCGGTCTCTAAAGCGATCTTGTCGCGCATCACGACGAGCTTGATCTTCTCATCGCCATTTTCGAGCAGTTTCGCCATTTCTTCAACGGCGCCGAGTGGGATGATGTAAGATCCGCTTTCCGCAGAACTTCCCGGCAGCTCAAAGGCGTTTTTAGCGAGTTTTTTGCCATCCGTTCCAACAAAAGTAAAGAGAGTGCCGCTTTTCTGCATCAGGACACCGTTGAGGGCGGGGCGGGTGTCATCGCGTGCGGCAGCAAAGGCGGTGCGCATCAGCATCTCTTTGAACTGGCCGGCTTGCAGCGAGAGTTCATGCCCCTGGGAGAGGTCGGGGAGGGCGGGGAATTCACTCTTGTGCATGCCCTGGATCTTGAAGTGAGAGCTTCCTGCGTGGACGAGAGCCACTTCAGGGGAAATCGCCTCGATCTCGACTTGCGGCGCCTGGAGCTCGCGCACGAGTTGGAACAGGCGACGGGCGGGCAGCGTGATGGCTCCCTCTTGCTGGACTTTAGCGTCGCAGTAGGCGCGGATGCTCACCGTGAGATCCGTTGCACTGAGGATGACCTGGTCGCTAGCGGCTTCCATGAGCACGTTTGCGAGAATGGGAATGGCGGGGCGGGTGGGGACAGCGCCTTGGATGCGGGCAATCATCTGGAGTAGATCGGCGCGTTGGACGAGAAATTTCATAAATACCTCCTAAAAGTTCTACTAGAAAATAGCGGAGTAGCCATTTGAAGAAAAATGAATTTTGTGATAAGATGTTTCTATGAATATTTACTTTACAGAATGCAAAGCTCCTTTGGCGCCTCTTCTTTATAGCGATGTAGAGGTTATTACTGTTGGCAAGTGCGTGGTCATCATTGAGCCTACGTTCAATCAGTGGGCTCGATATCCCCTATTAGGCATGGCAGCAGGATTCATACGTGTGATGGTTGCAATTGCGCATATTGCGTTTCACGCTTTTATGATGCTGATGACTCAAGACAGAGGACATATGTTTCACATGTGGAAAGGATGTGCCGAGCTGTTACGAGGTTGCATTGAAATGACTCCCGTTCTAGGGCGCATATTTGCCATGTCCTATGAGCCACCAAGGAAAATAACTCCAGAAGAAGCTGTCAAATGGGCAATCTCTTCTATTTTCCTCGTCAAGATCATTAATCCAAACAGTTTCGATGCAGTCGATGTTGCTCTGATGTTAAAGGGTAATCCTATCACAGCTTAATTTAAACGACCCCACGGGCATGGGCACGTTTTTAGCTTAGAAGACGTTTGATAGGACTTAAAAATCTCTCTGGTATTTTAGAACGACCTGCTGTGATCTGAAGTCCTCACCAAACTCGCCATCGTAGCTTAAAGTAAATGTATTCAAGCGATCACCTGGTTGGAAGAGGAGCTCTAAGCCCACCGCGCCCAGGTTCTGCGTCTTGTCGAGAGAATGCAGCGTCACCGATCCTGGCTCACCGACAATTCCCGCACGCACAGTTCCTGTGCCGAATGGATTCTGGTTCACGTAGCTGAGTGTCTCGCGCATAGAGAAATCGCCCCAGCAGAATTGCCAGCGCTCAAAAAACTTGAGTCCCGCCTCACTGCGCAGCATCGAAGATCGGTGCGCTTTCTGACGCCAGTTAAGGTCTCCGGCGCCATGTTCGCGGAAATTATCCTCCCAACTGACCGCCCAGTCAAATGCAGCAAAGGGCTCGATAGCGCCCCAGCTGTAGATGAAGTCGTATCCTAAAGCGAGGTGCGGCTCAGCTTGCCAGCCGTGGATGCGGCTCTTCGCCGTTGCATCGAAGCCGGGGAAGGAGATGTTACGGCTGTTGTGGATCATGTGATAGACGCCCCACATGGCGAGCTCTAAGTAAAAGTCGCATAGAGTCAGAGTGCCGTATAGAGTGCCATAGTAGGCGTTGATGTTGGCATGGCCTGAATGGCGATTTTCATGGAGGTCGGTGTAGGTATAGCCGATACCGCCGCCAAATAGGCCCCAGTCTCTGCAGCCATAGTAGTCGAGGCCCACGATGACTCCACCGGTGTTGTAATGGAAAGCGGGGTTCTGGTTTTCAGCTTTTTGATGCGAAAAGTTGCCAAAGCCGCCGATCCAGACATCTGCTGTTGTGGGACATTCGGGTTCGCAATGCGGCTCGCACCAGGGGAATTGGAACAGTCTAAAGTCGCTCATGTGCTGACTGACCACAGTATCGATGGCAAACAGCGTCGTCTGTGTGGCAAATGTGCCATAGAAATAGCGCTCAGGTGAGACGCTACTCAGTGCATTTGTAAGCTCGCTGCCTGTTAAGCCGACAAGAGCGATAGAGTTAATGCTGTTGAGATAACTGGCGATTTTCAGATCATTTCCGCTCAGGCCATCTGTTGGAATGATATCCGAGGGAATGGGTGAGGGTGGCCCGACAAAAATGAGTAGGACTTCGTTATTCAAATAATCCAGACTAAAAGAAAATCCAGGAAGACCGCCCAGTACAGCGGGATCAAAGGTCCCCACCAGTTCATCTGAAGTTAAAATGGTGTAAAATCCTACTTCCGGATACAAGCCTGCATCTTGATTGACTTGTACGCTACCGGCTAAGTTGGCTGTACCGGAAACGATGATTTTAGAAGAAGCGCTGGGATCGATCTCGATGAGAGTCACTGCATCGGAGGCGTAATTTAGCGTGTCCGTGATCGTGAGTGTTCCGATCGAATTCCCCGGAGCAAGTGTGGCACCTCCTTGCAAGGTTACGCTTACGGGCACGCTTTCGCTGCCGATAAATCCCGTACCACCTAGTGTTGCACCAGAGTTGACTATTGTGCTGCTCAATATGGAGCCATTTACCGAGAGTCTTCCACTTGCAACGGTTGTAAGTCCGATATAGGTGCTATCACCGTTTAGAATTAATGTTCCAGGGCCGTTTACATTGAGTGCTGCGCCTGTTCCTGCTCCAGGTCTATATCCACCCGGTGATCCTGGAAGAGAAATGCTGCTGTCATCTGCGATAGTTCCATTTAAGGTGATCGATTCATTGGCGTCTGGAGCAAAATTTAAGTTGCTGCCCGAAACGGCGAAGAGATCTGTTCCGATTGCAGCGCCTGTGCCGTTGCCACTTCCTCCGAAGGTTGTGCTTCCTGAAACAGTGGACGAACCACCATAAAAAAGAGCCGCTCCACCCCCGGTGACAAAAATTGCTCCTCCAAGTCCTGCAGCGCCTCCTCCTTGGTGAAGAGTTCCATCGAGGGCTCCGATCCCACCACTGCCTGGGTGAGAGCCGCTTCCTCCTCCTGCACCGAATCCGCCTGCTCCGGAGCTAATGTTGCCTCCGCCAGCACCCCCTCCGCCAAAGCCGCCACTCGCGCCATTGTTGCCACCACCACCACCACCAGCGCCGAAGCCTCCAACGGCACCCGTGACGTTACCACCGCCGCCACCTGCACCGAAGCCTCCTTTGCCACCCCCACTTGAACCACTTCCTCCGCCGCCACCGCCGCCTAAGCCACCCTTGCCACCAAAGAAAGCGCCACTGCCTCCTGCTCCGCCTCCAATGCCTCCTTGCCCACCAGATCCTGAAGCATTAGATCCATTGAGACCACCACCCCCTCCACCAGGGGTGAAATTTGCAGAACCAGGAGAAGTACCACCGCCGTTGCCTCCTATACTACCACAACCACCACCGCCACCCCCAAAAACAAAGGTAGAAGTAGTGCCCCCGTTTTGCCCGGTTCCGCTATTACTACCGTTTCCTCCATTTGCACCAATAATTGCGCTGCCTCCACCACCGCCAAAAAAAGATCCTCCATCGCCACCGGCTCCGCCCCCGCCGCCAAGACTATTTCCCCCATTGCCGCAGTAGCCCCCTCCACCTCCGGAACCGCTTCCACCATTTCCGCCTAGTCCACCACCGCCACCTGCTCCACTGCCCGACCCTCCTCCACCTCCGGTGGCGTTGCAATTAGAAAAGGAGACATTTTGCAAGGTCACAGTGGGCTGAGTAAAAGTTCCGTCGTTACCAACAAAGAGGCCGCCTCCTGCGCCCATTCCTCCGCCCCCTCCAAGATTGCCACCGCTACCGCCTAGGGCCGAGGCGTTTTGGATCACGAGATTTCGGAGCGTGACATTTCCTCGAGGAATAAAGAATGCACGTGTCAAACCGTTCCCATCGATCGTCGTAGCGCCGCTCGCATTTCCGATCGTGATGGTTTCATCAGCGAATAGACCAACCATGGGAGGAATGGCGCTTAGTGTAGCCGAAGATGTAAAATTGATTTGGCGAGAATCTGTGGGTCCTAGAGCTTGATCATTGAGGATTTTGTTGAGGACATAGCGCAGGTCCCCCGATCGTGTTCCTGTTGTTGTGCCGCCTGTTGTAATCGCCGCATCGGTGGGTGTGTCTACTGTGTAGGTGGTTAGGGCGTGACCCAATGCAAAAAGCAGGGTAAACGCTGTAGTACTTGATATAAAAGCGCGCGATTTTGGGGACATAGGATTCTCCTCTTTTTTATTCTAAAATTAAGAGTCGTAAAAATTTAATTCAAATGAATTAAAAATCTAGCTGATAATTAAAGATCACTTCTTGCGACCTGAAATCCTCTCCAAATTCGCCGTCGTAGCTTAAAGTAAATGTATTCAACCGATCGCCCGGTTGGAAGATGAGTTCCAAGCCCACCGCACCCAGGTTCTGCGTCTCATCGAGGGAGTGGAGCGTGATAGAACCCGGTTCACCGACAATTCCCGCGCGCACAGTTCCTGTGCCGAATGGATTCTGGTTCACGTAGCTGAGTGTCTCGCGCATAGAGAAATCGCCCCAGCAGAATTGCCAGCGCTCAAAGAACTTGAGGCCTGCTTCGCTGCGCAGCATCGAAGATCTGTGCGCCTTCTGGCGCCAATTAAATTCACCGGCGCCATGTTCCCGGAAGTCATCTTCCCAATTGACCGCCCAGTCAAATGCCGCAAAGGGCTCGATCGCGCCCCAGTCGTAGAGGAAGTCGTAGCCAAGAGCAAGGTGTGGCTCGGCTTGCCAGCCGTGGATGTGACTCTTTGCTGTTGCATCGAAGCCGGGGAAGGAGATATTGCGACTGTTGTGCATCATGTGGTAGACAGCCCACATAGCGAGCTCGAGATAAAAATCGCACAAGTTGAGAGTGCCGTATAAAGTGCCATAGTAGGCATTGACATTGGCATGACCTGCATGACTATTTTCATGGAGGTCTGTGTAGGTATAGCCGACGCCGCCGCCAAAGAGGCCCCAGTCTTTGCAGCCATAGTAGTCGATACCTACGATGACTCCTCCGGTGTTGTAATGGAACGCCGGGTTCTGATCTTCAGCCTTTTGATGCGAAAAGTTGCCAAAGCCGCCGATCCACACATCTGCTGTTGAAGGACACTCCGGTTCGCAGTGCGGCTCGCACCAGGGGAATTGAAAGAGCCTAAAGTCGCTCATGTGCTGGCTGACCAGCGCATCGAGGGCAAACAGCGTCG